>NZ_CP107964.1:6528847-7140129 GCF_041434935.1 Kitasatospora sp. NBC_00374
CGGCGACCCGGTGACGGCCGACCGGGTCAACGCCGAGCTCCGACGGGCCCTGCTGCGGGAGGGCCGCGCGGTGGTCGGCCGGACCGAGCTGCCGGGCGAGGGACCGGGCCGGGTGCGGCTGAAACTCACCCTGCTGAATCCGCACAGCACGGCGGCCGACACCGCCCGGATCCTGTCCGACATCGTCCGCGCCGGGCGGGAATCGGAGACCTCGGACGGCGCGTCGGGAATTGGCCGGTGACACAGCGCGCCGCAGGTCGGGCGCCCTTCCCTCTGGACGAAAACACACTGGCGCGCGGTGGATCCGCAGCGTTTTCGGCCCGCGCGAGCCGGTGATCCGGAAGCCTTTGTGGACATACTTTCCTGCAATCTGTCCAGCTGATTCCGGCCGTACCAAGGCGATTTCCCGCCAACCCCGGGGCTCGGCTTGCGGGGAAGCGGAACCGCAGCGGTAACTTCGGGTAGCCGCCGCCACACCGGGAGCACACGGCACCCAGGGACTAGCGGCGCAAGGGGGATCCACCATGTGCCGCCGCGTCCGTGCGGTCACTGCGGCCTGCCGCCCCGTGGCGTCGACCGCGCCCTCGGATCGACCGGGTAGGCCCGTCTCCGGCTGATCCGCCGGCCCTCTCGTCTCCACCCCTCCACCGGCCCGGCGCGGCACCCTGCCCCGGCCCGGCGTTCCCCGCCGCCTCCCGCCCGTCGGCCGCATCACGGCCCGGCTGCGCGCGCCGCGGCATCCGCACCACCCCTCACTCCCGCACCGTCATCGGTCACCCCTGCACTCCCTCATGCACCTTGCACCGCCCCGACCCTCTCCACCGTGCCCGGCTGCCGCCGGCCGGTGGATCCAGCCCTGCGACGCGGAGGCCGCGGTATGAGCGAAACCCTTCCGACCACGACACCGGACACCTTCGAGGCCGTCCCGTTCTCGGACCGCTGCCGGGCGGTCTTCGACCGCGGCGACCACCTGCTGATCGGTGTCAGCCCCGGCAACAGCTACTTCAGCCACCAGCGACTCGCCGACCTCATCCGCTGGGGCAGGGCATTCTTCGAACGGGTGGACGTGGTCCACGCCGATCTGCACGTCGCCACCCAGTTCCTGGCCGGCGGCCACCCCGCCGAGCAGGCCGAGCGCCGGGCCGCCAAGGAGGTCAAGGCCACCCAGCGGCGGATCCGCCGCGCCGTCGAGGACGCCGGCCCGGACCGGGTCGGCACCCACGCGCTCTCCGACTTCACCCCGCAGCCCGCCTACCGGCGGCTGCACTCGGCCGTCCTGGCCGCACTGGACACCGACCCGGTACTGCGGGCGGCCACCGAGGGCATGGCACGCGGCTTCCTGCAGACCAGGCTGGCCGAGGGAGCCGGGCCCACGCCCGTCCAACTGGCCGCCGGAGTCCAGTACATAGCCGCCGAGCTGCCCTTCTTCCTGGACACCCCGGCGCTGCTCGGGGTGGACTCGTCCGTCTCCTGCTACCACGTCGAACTCCCGCTCACCGAGGTGCTGTTCGGCCGCGGCCAGGGTCTGCGCGCGGCGCCCGCCCAGGGCTACGCCGTGGTCCGGCCGGCCGCCGTGCCGCAGCCCGTGGCCGCCTGAGCCCCCCACAGCCGGCCCGCCGCCCGCGCCCGGGCGGCCCGCGCACCCCGACCGAACCGCCCATCCCGACCGAACCGTCTGCCGAGGAGCGCATCCACATGACCACCACAGCCGAGCCCGAGTTCACCTTCCCGCTCTCCCGCCGCGGCGACGTGCTGCCCGAGGAGGCCGCCCTGCTGCGGGACAGGCACCCGATCGCCAGGGTCCGCACCATGACCGGTGACGACGCCTGGCTGGTCAGCACCTACGCGCTGGCCAAGCAGGTGCTGGAGGACGAGCGGTTCAGCCTGAAGGACACCGCCAACCCCGGCGTGCCGCGCCAGTACGCGCTGACCATCCCGCCCGAGGTCGTCAACAACATGGGCAACATCAACAGCGCCGGACTGCGCAACGCCGTGATGAAGACCCTCAGCCCGCGCGCCGACCGGGAGTTGGCCGGCCGGCTGGAGGCCGAGGCGCACCGGCTGCTCGACCTGCTGGTCGAGCAGGGTCCGCCCGCGGACCTCCGGGACTCCTTCACCGAGCCCTACTCGGCCGCCCTGCACTGCCGGCTGCTCGGCCTGCCCACCGACGACTGGCGCCGGCTGATGTCCGGCATCGACGTCGCGTTCATCACCAGCCCGGCGCCCTTCGAGGGCTCCGCCCCCAACTGGTACAAGGACCTCGGCTACATGCTGGACCGGCTGAACGCCGACCCCGGGCCCACCGAGGGCCTGCTCGGCCGGTTCGCCGAGCTGCGCCGCTCGCCGGACGTCTCGGACCGGGTCAGCGACGAGCTGCTGGCCACCGTCGCGCTCTCGCTGTTCGGCGCGGGCGCGGTCTCCACCTCGGCCTTCCTGCTGCACGCCATCATCGCGCTGGCCCTGCGGCCGGAGCTGGCCGAGCGGCTGCGTGCGGAGCCCGCCGTGATCGACCGGGCGGTGGACGAGCTGCTGCGGTACAACCTGTCGATCGGCGACGCGCTGCCCCGCCTGGCGCTGGCGGACGTGCGGGTCGGCGAGGTGCTGGTGAGGAAGGGCGAGCTGGTGCTCGTCCTGATCGAGGGTGCCAACTACGACCCCGCGGTGTTCCCGGAGCCGGAGCGGATCGACTTCGACCGCGCCGCCAACCCGCACCTGGCCTTCGGCGCCGGCCGGCACTTCTGCCCGGCCTCCGCGCTGGGCCGCACCCATGCCGAGATCGCCCTGACGGCCCTGGTCCAGCGCCTGCCGGAGCTGCGGCTCGCGCTGCCCGCCGACCAGCTGGCCTGGCGCCCGGGCTTCATCAAGCGGCTCCCGGAGCGGCTCCCGGTGGTCTGGTAGCCCGTCCGGGCCGAATCAGCCCCCGACGCCGAGGAGGATGTCGCGGGCCCGCTCCCACAGGGCGGGATCCGCGGCCACCAGCAGGCCGT
This sequence comes from Kitasatospora sp. NBC_00374, assembly GCF_041434935.1. NCBI lineage: Bacteria > Bacillati > Actinomycetota > Actinomycetes > Kitasatosporales > Streptomycetaceae > Kitasatospora > Kitasatospora sp. NBC_00374. The sequence goes on from NZ_CP107964.1 coordinate 6,531,835, forward strand.
CCTCGCAGCCGGGCGGTTCCGGCCGGTACGGCGTGCCGCCGAGGCGGGCGGAGACCCCGCCCGCCTCGGTGACCAGGAGTGAGCCGGGGGCGTGGTCCCAGGGCAGGGTGCGCCAGTAGAGGATGAAGTCGAGGCCGCCGTCGGCCAGCAGCGGGTACTCCATGCCGGCCGACCGCAGGCCCTCCTCCAGCCGGCCGAAGGCCCGGGCCCTGGTGTGCAGCTGATGGTGGAGGGCCGGGTCGAGGAAGCGGCTCTTCAGCAGCCCGTGCCACTTCTCCGGGAGGTCGGCGGCGCGCTCCCGGGTGATCCGGTGCCCGTCCCGCCAGGCGCCGGCGCCCAGCTCGGCCGCGTAGGCCGTTCCGGTGGAGGGCTGCCAGATCCAGGAGGCGACCGTCCGGCCGTCCCGGACCAGCGCGGCCATCACCGCGAACTCCGGCCGGCCGGCGACGAAGTTGGAGGTGCCGTCGATCGGGTCGACCAGCCAGACGGCGGGTTCGGAGGTCAGTGCCCGGGCGAGCGCGGGGTCGGCGGAGACCGCCTCCTCGCCGACCACCGGGACGGGCAGCAGTTCCTGCAGCCGCCGGGCGATGATCAGCTCGGCCTCGCGGTCGGCGACCGTCACCACCTCGCCGGGGGCCTTCTCCATCACCTCGCCGGTGGCCAGGGCCCGGAACCGGGGCTCCACCGCCTCGGCTGACGCCTCGGCGAGGATCTCCGCCACCTTCTCCATCAGCACCTGACCGCTCCTTTCACCAGGTACCACTCTCGCACGGTCGTGCGGCGCGGACCTGCGGCGGGACCCCTCCGGGGCGGCCCCGGGCCGGGGTCGTCAGGAGGCGGCGGGCCGCTCCTGGACGGTCCAGCTGTTGCCTTCCGGGTCCTCGAAGAAGATGAAGGAGTTCCACGGCTCCCCGGGCCCGGATGCCCACGTCCCGTCGCCTCCGAGGTGGCGGACCTCGGTGACGTCCACGCCCCGGCCCGCCAGCTCCGCCCGGGCCGCCGCCACGTCGTCCACGACCAGCTGGAGCCCGCGCAGCGAGCCGGGCGCGGACTGCGGGATCCCGGCGCCCAGCACGATCGAGCAGCCCGAGCCGCGCGGCGTCAGCTGCACCACCCGGCCGTGCTCGCCGAGCCTGGTGTCGTGGTCCAGCCCGAAGCCGACCTGTTCCGCGTAGAAGTGCTTGGCGCGGTCCAGGTCGACGACGGGCACCACCACGACCTCCAGCTTCCAGTCCATGGCCGGGCTCCTCTCGGGTGGGCGCCGCCGCGGCGGCGCCGGTCAGTCCTCGCCGCCCTCCAGGAAGTGGAAGCCGGGATGAGGATGCATCAGGAAATCGTGGTGCGAGATGTTCCACCCGTACGCCCCCGCCATGGCGAAGACCACCCGGTCGGCCGCACGCAGCCCGGCCGCCGGGGCGCGGTGCGCCAGGACGTCCTTCGGGGTGCACAGCTGGCCGCACAGGGTGGCCCGGCCGGTGGTGACGGCGGGCCGCGGCCAGGGGTGGGGCCAGGCGGCGACCGGGCGGACGGTGAACGGCTGGTCGTGGCCCCGGGTGGCCGGCGTGCGCAGGTGGTGGGTGCCGCCGCCGAGCACCGCGAAGTCCTCGCCGTGGCTGTGTTTGACGTCCAGGACCTCGGTCGCGTACCAGCCGCAGTAGGCGGTCAGCGCCCGGCCGGGCTCGATCCGCAGGGTGAGGCCCGGACGGCGGTCCAGCAGGTCGGCCAGGCCCTTGCCGAAGGCCGTCCAGTCGAAGCGCGCGGCCGGGTCGGCGTAGTCCACCGCCATGCCGCCGCCGATGTTGACCTCGTCCAGGGCGAAACCGTGCCGGGCGGCCAGCGAGACGGACCACTCGACCACCCGTTCGGCCAGGGCGAGCTGCTCGGCCGCGGCCAGGCCGCTGGCGAGGTGGGCGTGCACCCCGCGCAGCCGCAGCCGGGCGTACTCCGGTCGGGCGAGCAGCTCCAGGCAGGCCGCGGCGCGGTCGGGGTCGAGCCCGAACGGGGTGGGCCGCCCGCCCATGGCGAGCGCCACCGAGTCCAGGGTGCCCGAGGCCACCGGGAGGTTGACCCGCAGCAGCAGGTCGACCGGGCCGGTCGCGGCGGCGGCCAGCAGGTGCAGGTCCCGTTCGCTCTCGACGTGCCAGCGGTGCACCCCGAGGGCCAGCGCGGCGGTGAACTCGGCCGGTGTCCGGCCAGGCCCGCCGAAGGCCAGCGGCGCGTCCGGGACGGCCGCCCGGACGTGCGCCAACTCGCCCGCGGAGGAGACCTCGTACCCGTCGACGGCGCCCCGCAGCGCGGTCAGCAGCGGCGGCGCCGGGTTGGCCTTCGCCGCGTAGTACAGCTCGACCCGCTCCGGCAGCGCCGCCCGGACGGCCGCGGCGTGCGCGCGCAGGCCCGGCAGGTCGTAGAGGAAGGCGGGCAGCTGCTCGGCCGCGAGCGCGTCGGCCGCGCGCAGCACCGGGCCGCTCACCGCAGCGCCCCCTGCCGGCACCGGGCGGTCGGCACCGGGCCGGCCGCGGACGGCATCGGCCCGGACGGCATCGGCCCGGTCGGCACGGGCTCGGCCAGCGGCGAGGGCAGCCGGACGTAGCCCGCCTCCCGGTCGGCGCGGCGCTCCCACCGGGTGAGCAGGTTGGCCTTGGCGGGCAGCGGCCCGCCGGCCAGAAGGGCGCCCAGCCGGGCCGGGCGGCCGTGCGCCGAGGCGTACTCGGCCAGCACCGCGCGGACCTCCGCCCAGAGGGCGGCCTCCAGCTGCGGGTACCGGTCGGCGAGGGCGGCCAGCAGTTCGGCGACGTGGTTGACCAGCAGGCAGTAGACCACCCGGTCCCAGCCGCGCCGGGCGTCGTACGCGATCGGGCCGGCCACCTCGGGCGGCAGGGCGGCCAGCGCGGGGCCGTTGAGCTCGGGCAGCAGTTTGGTGCCCTCCAGGTCGCGGAAGAGCACCTGGGCCGGGCGGCCCGCGGCGTCCACGCAGATCAGCACGTTCTGCAGGTGCGGCTCCAGGACCACCCCGTGGTCGAAGTAGGCGGCCAGCACCGGCGGCACCAGCAGCCGCAGGTATGCGGCCCACCACCGGCGGGCCCGGTGCGGGCCGGCGCCGTCCAGCAGCACCGAGATGTGGGCCGAGCTGGTCGGGTACTCGTCCGCGACGGCGGCCGCCAGCAGCGGCGTGAGACCGGGGCGCAGCCGTTCCGCGGTGCCCTCGCGGACGATCACGCCGAGGCCCTCGAACAGCGCGGTGTCCGGCTCCCCGTCCGGCCCGGGCAGCGCGAGGGTGCGGTAGGCGGGTTCGCGCAGCACCGCGGCGTGCGGGAAGCGCCGGGCCAGGTCGGCCAGCGGGCCGGCCAGCAGCCGGGTGAGCGCCACGGCGCCGGTCAGCTCGTACGCGGCGTTCTTGCGCAGGCAGTTGGTGATCCGCACGTTCAGGCTGAACTTGAGGAAGGCCCCGGCGCCGGCCAGGGTGCGGACCGACGCGGTGGGGGTGAACGGCTCGCCGCCCCGGCCGAGGTCCAGCACCTGCCCGCGCCCGATCGCGGCCCGCAGCAGCGGGTTCTCGCGCAGCAGCTCGTACTGCCAGGGATGCGCGGGCAACAGGCGGTAGCCGTCCGGGACCGGGCGCAGCCCGTCCAGCAGCGCGCCGGCGGCCGGCTCGCAGCTCTCCTCGGCGAGCAGGTCGCCGCGGACGGCGAGGTGGTGCAGCGGGAAGGCGGCGCGGGCCTCGGGCGCGTAGTCGGCCCACGAACCGCGCTCGGCGGTACGGGACTTGGGCGCCGGGTGGAAGCGGTGGCCGAACAGCAGCGCCTGCTCGGACTCCAGGTAGCGGTCCGGGCCGGGGGAGGGGCGGTCGGTGAGCGCGGCGGCGACGCCCGCGTGGCTGGAGGCCAGCTGGCTGAGGAACTCGGGGTTGCGCAGGCCGCTGCGCAGGGTGAGTTCGGCCTGTACCCGCTCGGCCAGTTCGCGCCAGCCCAGCTCCCGACGGCCGTCCGGGGTCTCCTCCAGGACGGGCCCGGTGAAGCGGTGTGCCCCCGTGAGCGAGGTGCGGCGCAGCGCGGCCCTGAGCACCACGCCGGTCCGGGGCAGCCGCAGGAGCAGGCGGCCGTCCGTGACGGCGGTCTGGTGCTCGGGCCCGGAGACCTCGCGCAGCAGGCAGTTGAGCAGGGTGTGCGCGACGGCGTGCTCGGCGGTGGGCAGGGTGGTGGGCGCCACCGACGGGGCGTGGTGGTGCTGCGGACGGAGGGTCCGGGGGGTCGTCATCGTTGGCTCCTGCGGGTCGGACGTGCGAGGGCGGCCGGGAGGGCGGGGCGGGTGCCGACGCCCTCGGCGGTCACCGCTGAATCCCTGGTCGGCGGAGGTAGTTGGGGCCGGTGGTGTAGTGCTTGTTGATGTCGGCGGCGCCGGAGCGTTCCTTGCTGAGCAGGGTGCCGGCGGTGACCATGGCCTTGACCGGGAGCCGCTCGGCGTCCAGCAGCCGGGTGCGCAGCGGTTCGCCGGCCGCGCCGAGGCGGTCCACGGCTTCGGTGAGGGCGGTGCGCAGCAGGCCGAGGGTCTGGTCCAGGGGCGCCCGGCCGTGGGCGGCCAGCGCGAAGGCGGGTGCGGCGGTGCACAGGTGGGCGGTGATGGTGGTGAACAGGTCGGTGAGCGCCAGGTCGTCCTCGCCGAAGATCCGCCGGTCGTCGAACTCCCGGACGAACCGGCCGAGTTCGCCGATCCTCGCGGTGTTGACCCGCGGGCCGTCGTTGTCCTTGAGGAGCAGGCGCAGCCGGGTGCGGCCGCCGGGGCGGTCCAGGACCAGCGAGGTGTTCTGCTGGTGCGACTCCAGGGCGATGCCGTAGCCGAAGAGGGTGGTCTGCCAGTCCAGCAGCAGGGTCAGCAGGTCGCGGTAGAGGTCGAGCACCGCGCCGCCGTGGAAGCGGTCGGCGAGCTGGTCGACGACCAGTCGGCCGTCGGGCGCGGTGGCGGTCAGCGCGGCGAGCGGTACCGTGACGGCGCCGGACAGGCCGGTCGGGCAGCGGCGCAGCAGCACGGCCAGCAGTTCGTGCCCGGCATGCGCCCAGCGCTGCTCGTCGGCGTGCAGGATCCGCCCGGCGAAGCGCGGTTCGCGGGCGACGACGGCGGCCAGCAGCCGCTGCCCGGCGGCGCCGTCGGCCAGTGTGCCGGGCTTGATGGTGCGGCGGTTGCGCAGGCCCAGGGTGGCGGTGGCGAGCGGGAGTTTGAGGTGGCAGGACGGGTCCCCGGCGACGGCGACGGTCCGCATCGAGAGGGTCGGCAGCACGTCGAGGCGGGGCGCCTCGGCGAGGGCGGCGCCGGGCACCAGCCGCTCCGGGTGGTGGTCGGCCGTCAAGGGGTGGACGGGCAGCACGGCCAGGCCCGGGCGCAGGCCCAGCTGCCGGGAGCTGGGCCACCAGGAGGGCAGCGGGCCGGTCCCGTGGACGGTCAGCAGCCGTTCCGGGACGGCCAGCCAGCGCAGTGCGAAGGTCGGGTGGAACTCTGGCGCGTATCGCCGCAGTTGGTCGTCGGTGAGGCCGGACCGGCCGCGTGCCGTGGGGTAGACCGGGTGGTCCAGGTAGGCGGCGAGGGTGTCGAAGGCGAGGGAGGCCGCCGGGCCGGTCCAGTCGGCGGTGTCCGGGCCGTACCGGTCGGCGAGCCGGGCGAGCACCTCGGCCCGGGAGGCCGAGTGCAGCCGCATGGTGGCCAGGGTCTGGCGGCACTCCTCGGCGAAGTCGAGGTGGCCCGGCCGGTCCCGGGGGTCGGCCAGTTCGGCCACCCGGCCGAGGATCTCCGGCAGGGTGGTGAGCCGGTGGCCCTCGGACTCCAGCAGCGGCAGCCTGGCGGCGTACTCGCTCTGGTACCCGTCCTCGGCGACCGGCAGCGCCAGCGTGCCGGACCGCAGCCAGGTGCCGTCCGTCCGCTGCTCGGGTACGCCGGCGCTGCGCAGCGCGACCACGTCCTCGCGCAGCAGTGCGCTGAGCACCCGCAGGGTCAGCGACTCGGCCTCGGTCACGGTGCGATCTCCCAGTGGTTGGCGGCGAGGAACCCGGCGACGGCCCGGTCGGCCGCGTCCTGGTCGGGGCCGACCGCCCAGACCAGGCCCAGGTAGTCGCGGTTGGTGCGGTAGTGCGCGTGCCGTTCGCCGAGCGCCCGGGTCGGCCGGTAGCCGAGCCGGACGCCGGCGCGGTCCTGCTCGACCGGCCCGGGGGCGGCGGTCAGGGTGCCGGCGCGCCCGGCGCAGACCGCCTCGATCCGGGCCCGGCGGTCGGCGCGCAGGCCGAGGTCGGCGGGGAGCCGCTCGCCGAGGTGGGCGCGCAGCACCAGCTCGAAGTACGGGATCTCCAGGAGCTGTTCGAGCAGCAGGTCGCAGTGGTCGCCGATGGCACGGTAGTTGACCTCGATCAGCCGGGCCCGGCCGTCCGGCTGGACGACGAACTCGGTGTGGCAGGCGCCGAGGCCGACGCCGAGGGCGTCCAGCTGGGCGAGCACCTGCGCCACCACCGGGGCCGGGTGGGCGGGGACGAACTCCAGTACCTCCTCGATGAAGTGCGGGGGCGCCGAGACCGTGGTGCGGTAGCCGCCGAGGACGTGCCGGACGGCGCCGTCGCCGAGGGTCTCCAGGGTGTACAGCCGGCCGGGCAGGAACTCCTCGACGACCAGGGCGGCGGCCGTTCTGCGGCCCCGGATCTCGGCGCACCGCCGCAGGAGCTCGCCGGCGTCGGCGACCAGGGCGACGTCCTCGCTGGCGACGCCCTCCCGCGGTTTGACCACGCAGGGGTAGGGCGGGTCGAGGTCGGCCGGGTCCTGTCCGGGGGCGAGTTCGGCGGACCAGACGGTGTCGAGGCCGGCCGCCGTGAGGTGGCGGCGCAGCTGGCCCTTGTTCTTGGTCCGCAGGGCGGCCCGCCAGTCCTTGGCGGCGAGCCCGAAGTACTCGGCGGCCAGGGCGGTCTGGGTCTGCAGGTGGTCGCTGTTGCTGAACACCGCGTCCGGCGCCGCGTGCCGGGAGATCAGCCCGATCACCTCACGGAAGTCGTGCACCGCGCAGTCCAGCACCTCGGGGGCGAACTCCAGCCCGGCGTAGGCGCTGCGGTGCTGTTGCGGGCAGTCGGTGAGGACGGTGACGGTCAGCCCGAGCCGGGCGGCGGCGGGCAGGAAACCGAGGGTGACGGAGTCGGTGGGGTTCAGGGCGAGCAGGTAGAGCCGCATTCATGGTCCTCGCTGTGGTCGACGGGCGTGGCGGATGGGGATCGGGTGATGGCGGGGGCCGGGTGGTGCGGGTGGGGTCCCGGCCGGCCCGGCCCGGGGGTGACCTTGAGTTCTTCACCCGGATGGCGCACTGTCACACCGTCGGTCGCTGCCGGATCCCGGTCAGCCCGACCGGCGCGCGGCGGCGGCCGGACCGGGCGCGTCCGCCGGTCCGTGCGGTGCCGTCGACCGTGGTGTGCGCCGCGGTATCGGCGGCCGAATGGCCAGCTCGGCGTCACTCGTCGGAGTTGCCGGATCCGGCTGGGCGGTTGTCAGCACGAACCGCATGTTAGGTTAGGCGAACCTTATCTCGTCAAGTTGCGGCTTCGCCCCCTCGACTGATCGGACGCACCGTCAGTTGTGGATCAAGGCAAGCCTCACCTTATCCCTTGCCGGGAGTCCCGATGCTCCAGCTGACGGCCGATCAGCGTCACCGGACGGACGAACTGTCCGAGACCTATCGGCTCCTCCTCGCCGCCTGCGACGGCGCCCTCCGGGTCGAGCTCACCGGTCGGCCGATGACCGGGCCCGGCTGGCGCCGGGCCGACACCCTGGCCTGCTCGGTGGAGGAGCTGGTGGCCGGCGAGAGCGCCCGGATCGCGGCCGAGCACGGCCGGGTACCGCGGACCCACGTCGCCGCCTCCCGCGCCCTGCACCACTACCTCTGGTCGGTCTCACTCCTCGTCAGCGGCCCCTGGTACCTCCAGGGCCGGATCCCGGACCTGCGCGCCACCGACCTGTGGATCGCCCCGGCCGACGGCCGCCTGGCACTGCGCCCGGGCCGCTGGGCGGCCGGCGGCGGGGCGCAGCTGCGCAGCGCGGTCGCCGACCACCTCGGGCCGGTGCTCGCCGCCTTCCAGCCGCTCGTCAAACGCGGCCCGCGCGCCCTGTGGGGGATGGCCGCCGACGACCTGGTCTCCGGCATCTGCCACCTCGGGAAGCTGCTCGGCGAGGAGGACCACGCGGTCGAGGCCGCGGCCGCGCTCCTGCCCGGAGACACCCCGCCCTTCCCCGGTGCCGCCGACTTCCGCCGCCTGACCGGCACCGGGGGCCGCACCCACTGGACCCGCACCCGGGCCGGCTGCTGTCTCTACTACGCCATCCGCCCCGACGAGGCCTGCGTCACCTGCCCGCGCACCGGCGACGAGGAGCGCGTCCGCCGCCTGGAGGCCTGAGCCCCGCCCACCGCAGGCGGCTTGCCCTCGAGCAGGTCGAGGCTCCTGGGGTCGGCGGCCGTGGCCTCCCCCGACACCGCGCCACCCGTCCTGCGAGGGCCGGCCCTTCCGCGTCCGCCCCGGGGGCGTACGCCGATGCGGCGGGCGCCGCCGCGGCCACGCTGCTGTGCGCGGCGGCCGTCCTCGCCGCCGGGATCGGCGGCCTGCTCTCCCGGCCGCTCCGCGCGGTCCGGCAACCGCCCGGCGGGAGCGGTCAGTTGTCCGGCGACTGACGCCCGCAGCAGCGCGGGCAGCGGCAGTCGCCCCAGCGCAGCGGGTCGCGTGACGCCTCGTCGGTCCGGACGGTCGACCGGGAGAGAGTGCTGCGCTCGCCGTGCGGCGTCAGCCGGTACACCCGGATCGTCATCGCGCTCACCCGGCGCGATCCGTCCCGCTGTTTCCGGAGCAACCCGTCGACCCCTGCCGGCTCGTCCATCGCGAATCTCCTGACTTGGTCCGATTTCTGTTACAGCTTGGCCACGCAGCGTTACGATCGCCAGAGCAGGAAGTCCAACACCGCAAGTGACAGACCGGGGCCGTCCATGCCGAACCCGCGAGAACTCGACCCCTCCGAATCGATGCAGGCACTCTTCGGCGCCGAACTACGCCGATTCCGAACGGCCGCCGGACTCAGCCAGGAAGCCCTGGGGGAAGTCCTCGGTTACACCGGTTCACTGGTGGGCCAGGTGGAGACCGGACGACGCCTCCCCAGCAAGGAGTTCGCGCAGAGACTGGACGGCGCGCTCGACACGGGCGGTATCTTCGGGCGCTGGTGGCCGCACGTCGGTCGCAGCTCCTTCCCGCACTACTTCCGGTTGTACGCCGAATTGGAGCGGCGGGCCTGCGCCATCTCCGAGTACTCCGGAAACTTCATTCCCGGCCTGGCGCAGACCGAGGGTTACATGCGGGCGGTGTTCCGTTCGGCGATGCCGGTGGCCGACGAGCAGGAGGTCGAGGCGCAGGTCAAGAACCGTCTCGGGCGCCAGCACCTGCTCGGGAGTCCAACACGACCGCTGTTGTGGTGGCTCACCGACGAGGCGGCCCTGATCAGACCGGCGGGCGGGCACGGCGTCATGTCCGACCAGTTGCGGTTCCTGGGCGAACTGATCCGGTCGCACCTGGCCGTGGTCCAGATCCTTCCGATCAAACAAGGCCCGCACGCATTGCTCGAGGGTGTAATGAGCCTGATGTCCTTTGCGGACGGCAGCCCCGACATGGCCTACATCGAAGGGCCGCACGCCGCCATCCTGGTGGAAGACGTGACAACCGTTCGCAAGTGCCAACTGTCCTTCGATCTGGCCAGGGCCGATGCCCTGACCCCCGCGGCGTCACTGGCCCTGATCGACGCCGCGGCCCGGGAACACACGCAGCACGCCCGGGCCGAGGACGGCTGAAAAGCCCGCAGGAGGCAGGGGAGGGCACGCAATTCATGTCGCCGAACATATGAGGAGCACACGAATGAACGTCGATCTGGAGCTGGCCGAGTGGCAGAAGAGCAGCTATAGCGGCGGAAACGGCGGACTGTGCGTCGAGATGGCGCGCACTTTCCTGAGCAGCGGTGTCGTACCGGTCCGGGACTCGAAGGATCCGGACGGCCCGAGTCTGGTGGTCGGCACCGAGGCATGGCGGTCCTTCGTGGGCTTCGCCGCCGCCTGCGAGATCTGAACGTCCCGCCGCCGCCGGGGGCTCCCGTCCTGGCGGAGCCCTCAGCGGCGGCGGGAGACCGCCACACCGGCCAGGCAGAGCGCGCCGCCGGCCAGGGTCAGCAGGGCCGGCACCTCGCCCAGTACGGCCCAGGCCATCAGCACCACCAGGGCCGGCACCGCGTAGGTGGTGGCACCCATCCTCCCGGCGGTCGTGCGGGCCAGGGCGTACGCCCAGGTGGTGAAGGCCAGCGCGGTCGGGAACAGGCCCAGGTACACCACCCCGAGGGTGGCCGACAGGGGTGCCCGCCCGACCTGGTCCACCAGTTGGACGGAGAACGGCAGGCAGGCGGCCGTGCCGACCAGGCAGCCGAACGTGGTGACCTGGAGCGGGGAGGCGTACCGCAGCGCGGGCTTCTGGGCCACCACCCCGCCCGCGTAGGTGACCGCCGCGAGCAGGCACAGCGCGATCCCCAGCACCGAACTCCCGCCGCCGCCCGACATCGACAGCCCGACCACCACCGCACCCGCGAACGAGACCGCCATGCCGGCCAGCAGCCTCGGCGGATACCCCTCGCCCAGCACCTTGCCGCCGATCAGCGCGATCAGCACCGGGCCGACGTTGACGACCATGGCCGCGGTGCCCGCGTCCACCTGCTGCTCGCCCCAGTTGAGGGCGACCATGTACGCCCCGAACCACAGCACCCCGGAGGCCGCGATCCCCGGCCAGGCCGCCCGCGGCGGCAGCCCCTCCCCGCGGACCGCGAGCAGGACGAGCAGCGCCACCGACCCCGCCAGCAGCCGCCCGAGCGCCAGCGCCCCCGGCCCGAAGTGCTCGCCCGCACCCCGGATCGCGACGAACGCCGACGCCCACAGCACCACCGTGGTCGAGACGGCGGCGAGCGCCCTGCGGTCCATCCGTGCCACTGCCGGTGCCACTACGGTGTCTCCCTCGGTCATCCGGCCAACCTAGGCCGTGCTCCCGATCGCTGGAAAGCGGGTTTCGTCCCGCTCCGCCCTGGCCCGGGTGGTCGAGTGCCCGTCCGTTCAGCGCCCGGTCGCGACCCTGGGCGGGATCCTCGTCGCCGGGTGGTCGCGGCGGCGGTAGCGGGCCTCGGTGGCGGTGGTGAGCGCGAGCAGCGCGGCTGCGGCCGCGGCCGCGCAGGTGACCAGGAACGGCGCGGCCGGGCCGTGCAGGTCGGCGAGCCGGCCGGCCAGGACGGTGCCGGCGGACTGGGCCAGGGTGATGCTGCTGACCAGGGCGGCCATCGCCTCGCCCAGGCGGTCGGCGGGGACGGCGCGTTCGGTGAGACCGAACATCGTGATCATCTGCGGGGCGACGGCGACGCCGAGGCAGCCGATGCCGACGGCGAGTGCGCTCAGGGTGCCGGCGCCGGGCAGCAGCAGGGAGGAGGAGAGCAGCAGGACCGTGCCGGCCTTCAGCCGCAGCGGCAGCCCGAACCGCGCGGACAGCGCCGCGGTGGCCACCCCGGCGAAGGAGCTGGTGAGGCCGAGCAGCCCGTAGAGCAGGCCTGCCGCGCCGGGGTGGCCGAGGTGCTCGGTGGTCGCGGTGACGCCGACCTGGACGGATCCGAAGCAGACCCCGAGCAGCGCCATGCCGCCCAGCAGCAGGACGAAGGGGGTGGTCGACAGGGCCTCGCGGGAGCGCGGTGAGCGGCCGGCGGTTCCGGCCGGGGCGGTGCGGTGGCGGGCGAACAGCGTCCCGCAGACGCCGACCAGGGCGGCGGCGAGCAGCAGCCCGGCGGCCGGGTCGAGCAGCGTCGCGAGGATGCCGACCACGGCCGGCCCCGCCGTGAAGCTGATCTCGTCCATGATGCCGTCCAGCGAGATCGCCGCGGCGGCGGACTCCCGGTCGCCGTCGGCGAGCCGGACCCACCGGCTGCGCGAGAGCGGGCCGACCAGGGGGACGGACAGGCCGATCAGGGCGGCGGGCGCGAGCTGCGCCGGCAGCGGGAGGTCGAGTTCGGAGGCCGCGACCAGGGCCAGGATCGCCAGGGCGTTGACGGCCGCGGCGACCAGCCCGACCACCCGCTGGCCGCGCCGGTCGGCGAGCCGCCCGACCAGCGGTCCGGCCACGGCCTGGGACACCGCGAGTGCGCTGGTGACGGCCGAACCCCGCCACACGCTGCCGGAGTTGTGGCTGACCAGGAGCAGACTGCCGATCGGGCACATCGCGTTGGGCAGCCGGCCGAGCAGGGACCAGAGCAGGACGCTGCGGCCGGTCAGCCGCACGGCGGCCTTGAAACGTGTGACAGCGGCCATCAGCCGCCACCCCCCGGGGCGGGGCCGCGTCGGGGTGCCCGCCTCCCGTCCGTCGGCCCTGGCTGGTCTGACAGCGTGCGGGTGAGCCTCGACCGTACGGGTGGGCCGGGCGGGCCGGTAAGGGGCGGATCGCCCAGCGGGCCGGGGCCGGCGGGTACGGGGGAGTTGGAGGAGCCACCAAGGGGGCCTGGGTGAAACGCCGACGGCCCCGCCCGCCCGATGGACCGTCACCGGGTGGGCGGGGCCGTGGCTTCGCCGGTGCCCGCGAGACCCCTCGCGCGGACACCGAAGTCGATGGTCCGGGGCCCGCGCGTCGAGGCGCGAGCCACAGCCGGTGAAGCTTAGGCAACCCTAACTTGATTGGGTGTCACCGGCAAGTGTCCGGCCGGTGCCGGTTCAGTGCCGGCCCAGCCGCTCGTACTCCGCCTGGACCCGGCGGTCCATCGCCAGGGCGAACTGGGTGTCGGCCACCGCCCGGGCCAGCGGCCTGATCCGCAGGATCCGGTCGCGCAGCCGGCCCGCCTCGGCGGGCGTCAGCCGGTCCACCTCGTCGAGCGGGGGGAGCAGCTGGTCGGCGATCAGCGAGATGAAGGACTCCGCGATGGCGTCGGCGTGCTCCTGGGCCGTGCGGCTGGCGGCCAGTACGGCGCCGAGCGGTACGCCCTCGTCGACCAGGGCGATGGTGGCGTCCATGAGCCGCCGGCTGATGTGGGTGATGCCGTCGTCCTCGACGGTGATGTAGCCCTGGGCGATCGACTCGGCGGTGTTCTCCTCGGTCAGCTGGTCGCCGAAGGCGGCCTGCAGCTCCGCCCAGTCGAGGTGCACCGGGGTCTCGTCCGACCAGGGGGCGACGATCGCGTCCTGCAGGCCGATCAGCTCCGCGACGTCGCGTCCGCGCTCGCCGGCGCCGATCAGCTCGGCGATGCCGCCGAGGGCGTGGCCGCGCTCCAGCAGTTCGGCGACCACCCGCAGCCGGGCCAGGTGCTCCTCGCCGTACCAGGCGATCCGGCCCTCCTTGCGGGGTGGCTGGAGCAGCTTGCGCTCGCGGTAGAAGCGCAGCGTGCGCACGGTGATCCCGGCGGCCTCGGCCAGTTCCTCGACCCGGTACCGGCGCGCGGCCGTGCCGTCCCCCTGCTTGATCTCCTCGGTCTCAGCCACGCGGCCAGCATAGGGCGGGGCGGCGGCGAACCGATGTGGTCCGGCTTCTTCCGGGAACTGCCGGCAGGGGCTACCCTGCCAATCGTGCCAGTGATTACTGGCAAGGTTTTAATGGGTCGTGCACACCTCCCGTGCACACCTGTCGTGCACACCCGTCTTGCACCCCCACACCTCGCCGCAGGAGGTCCGCCGCATGGTTCCCCGCAGCAAGCAGCCCGCCGCCCCGCCCCCCGCCGGGACCCCGCACGTCAGGGTCGCCGTGATCGGCTCGGGCTTCGGCGGCCTCGGGGCCGGGGTCCGGCTGCGCCGGGCCGGTGTCACCGACTTCGTCATCCTCGAACGCGCCTCCTCGGTCGGCGGCACCTGGCGCGACAACAGCTACCCCGGCTGCGCCTGTGACGTCCCCTCGCACCTCTACTCCTTCTCCTTCGCGCCCAACCCCGAGTGGCCGCGCAGCTTCTCCGGCCAGCCGGACATCCGCGCCTACCTGGAGAAGGTCGCCGACACCTTCGGCCTGCGCCCGCACCTGCGCTTCGACACCGAGGTGCTGGAACTGCGCTGGGAGGAGGACGCGACCCGCTGGCGGATCCGCACCGGCAGGGGCGAGTGGACCGCCGACGCCGTGGTCTCCGCGGCCGGACCGCTCGCCGACCCGCAGATCCCCGACCTGCCGGGTCTCGCGGACTTCCCCGGCAAGGTCTTCCACTCCTCGCGCTGGGACCACGACTACGACCTGACCGGCAAACGCGTCGCGATGGTCGGCACCGGCGCCTCGGCGGCCCAGATCATCCCGGCGATCCAGCCCAGGGTCGGCAGGCTCACCGTCTTCCAGCGCACCCCCGGCTGGGTCCTGCCGCGTGCCGACCGGGAGATCTCGGCCGTCGAGAAGTGGCTGCACACCCGTGTCCCGCCGACCGGCACGCTGCGCCGCGCCACCCTGTTCGCGCTGCGCGAGCTCCAGGTGGACGCCTTCGTCCGCCGCCCCGGCGCCCTGCGGCTGGTCCAGCAGCTGGCCGAGCGGCACATCGCCCGCAGCATCCCCGACCCGGCGCTGCGCGCCAAGCTCACCCCGGACTACCGGATCGGCTGCAAGCGGATCCTGCTCAGCAACACCTACTACCCGGCGCTCGCCGCCCCCAACGCCGAGGTGGTCGCCGCCGGCCTGCGGGAGGTGCGCGGCTCGACCCTGGTCGCTGCGGACGGCAGCGAGCACGAGGTGGACGCGGTGGTCTTCGGCACCGGCTTCCACGTCACCGACATGCCGATCGCCCAGCGGGTCTTCGGTATCGGAGGCCGCGCGCTGGCCGAGGAGTGGAAGGACGGCATGGAGGCGCTGCGCGGCTCCACCGTGCACGGGTTCCCCAACCTGTTCTTCGTGATCGGCCCCAACACCGGTCTGGGCAACAACTCGATGATCCTGATGATCGAGTCCCAGCTGAACTACCTGATCGACGCGCTGGCCGCGCTGGACGCCGTCGGCGCCGCCGCCCTGCAGCCCACCGTCCGGGCGCAGCGGCACTGGAACCTCGAACTCCAGCACCGGATGGGCCGGACGGTCTGGAGCACCGGCGGCTGCAAGAGCTGGTACCTGGACGCCTCGGGCCGCAACACCGTGCTCTGGCCCGGTTCCACCAGTTCCTTCCGCCGCGCCACCCGGCGGGTCGACCTCGCCGAGTACGAGCTGATCAAGCGGGCCGTCGCGGCCCCGGCCGCCGAGGAGGTCCCCGCGTGAGCGGTATGGCGAAGACCCTCGACCCGCACGTGCTGCCCGCGCCCGTGGAGACCCGCCGGGTCCGTTCGGCCGACGGCACCCGGCTGCACGTCGAGGTGTTCGGTCCGGACGGCGCGCCGACCGTGGTACTGGCCCACGGCTGGACCTGCGCCGTGCCGTTCTGGGCGCCGGTGATCCACCGGCTGGCCGCCGACCACCGGGTGGTCGCCTACGACCAGCGCGGCCACGGTGGCAGCGACCGGCCCGCGAGCCCGGCCGGCTTCTCGACCGCCAAGCTGGCCGACGACCTGGAGGCCGTGCTCACCGCGCTGCTCCCGGCCGGCGAGCGGGCCGTGCTGGCCGGCCACAGCATGGGCGGTATGACCGTGATGGCCGCCGCCGACCGCCCGCAGGTGACCGCCCGCACCAGCGGCGCGGTGCTGATCAGCACCGGTCCGAGCGATCTGCTGGCCGAGCTCAGGGTGGTGCCCGACGCGGTCCGCTCGGTGCGGCTGCGCCGCTTCCTGCACCGGCTGATCCTGGAGTCCCGGCTGCCGCTCGGGCCGGTCAACGCGGTCAGCCGGGCGCTGCTCAAGTACGCCACGATGGGGCCCGCCACGCCCGCCGACCAGGTCGAGGCCTGCGCCCGGGTGGTGCACACCTGCCCGACCGGCACCCGGTACGGCTGGTCGCAGGTGCTGCGGACGGTCGAGCTGAACGCCGCCCTGGCCGCCCTGGCGGTGCCGACCGCGGTGGTCGTCGGTACCCACGACCGGCTCACCCCGCCGGTGCACGCCCGCCGTATTCTCGCCGCGCTGCCCTCGCCGCAGGGCCTGCTGGAGCTGCCCGGTGTCGGGCACATGGCTCCGGTCGAGCGCCCGGCCGAGGTGGCCGGTGAGATCCGGCGCATCGTCAACCTCGTTTCCGCAGACCAGAGGAGTGATGTCGGATGAGCCCGTCGATCGCAGGTCAGGTGGTCGTGGTGACCGGCGCGGCCCGTGGTGTCGGGGCGCTGACGGCCCGCAGGCTGGCGCAGCGCGGGGCCAGGGTCGCGCTGGTCGGCCTGGAGCCGGCGGAGCTGAAGGCGGTCGCCGCACAGTGCGGACCCGAGGCCTCGTCCTGGGAGGCGGACGTCACGGACCTGGAGGCGCTGAGCGCCACCGCGCGGGCCGTGAAGGACCGTTACGGGCGGATCGACACCGTGGTGGCCAACGCGGGCATCGCGATCGGCGGGCCGCTGCTGGACAGCGACCACCGGGCGTTCAGCCGGGTCATCGAGGTCAACCTGCTCGGCAGCGTGGTCACCGCCCGGGCCTTCCTGCCCGCGCTGGTCGAGAGCCGCGGCTACCTGCTGCAGATCGCCTCGCTGGCCGCGATCACCCCCGCGCCGCTGATGGCGGCGTACTGCGCGAGCAAGGCGGGGGTCGAGGCGTTCGCCCACTCGCTGCGCGCGGAGGTCGCCTATCAGGGAGTCAAGGTGGGTGTCGGCTACCTGAGTTGGACCGACACCGACATGGTCCGCGGGGCGGACCAGGACACCGTGCTGCGGCAGATGCGGGCCCGGCTGCCGTGGCCGGCCAACAAGACCTACCCGCTCGGCCCGGCCGTGGACCGGCTGGTGGCCGGGATCGAGCGGCGCTCCGCGCACGTCTACGCCCAGGCGTGGCTGCGCGGGATGCAGCCGGTGCGGTGGCTGCTGCCGAGCCTGATCGCGGCCGTGGGCGCACGTGATGTCGCGAAGCTCGCACCGGAGTTGAAGGCCACCGCGGGGGACCGGCTGCGTCCGGTCGGGGCCGGCGGCGAGGCGGATTCGGCCGTGCGCCAGGGCTGACGCGCCACCGCCCGACCGGGGCGCCGGGGTCACCCCCGGTGCCCCGTGTGCTGGGCCGCCGCCCGCCCGGGTGCGACCGGGGGTGTGCGGCCCCGGAGCGGCAGGGGGCGGTTTTCAGCCATGTAGGCGGTGTTCCGGTGAGGTGTCCCGGATGTAAAGCCTCCATCTGGAGAGCCCCAAACTCCGTTAAACATGCGGTACTTGGGTCATTTGTCCGGACAATTTCGCGGCCGGAACGGACCTGACGCGTACACGGCGGCAGTGCTTAACCTCTGCTCGGCGGCCCCAATCCGCCACCCCCCACACCCCCACGGGAGAGCAGATGTCTCGTCCTGCCCGTTCCGCTGCCCGCATCGCGAACCGGATCCTCAGCGTCACCGCGCTGGCCGGCGCGCTCAGCGTCACCCAGTTCGCGGCCCCCACCGCGTTCTCGACGCTCGCCGCCGCCCCGGCGGCCGCCCAGACCCAGTGCGTGGACGGCCAGGCCGCCCCGGCCGCCGACGCCGCCGCGCGCCAGGCCGAGGGCTCCACCGCGCACGACCCCAACTCGCTGACGGCCGCACAGGTCAAGGCGATGGACGCGGACCTCAAGTCCACCGTCGAGCAGCTGCGCCGCTCGTCCGACTCCCGCAGCCTGGTGGACGGCGGTCTCGCCGCGACCACCATCCCGGTCTACTTCCACGTGATCCACAGCGGCACCACCGGCAAGCTGAGCGCGAGTGCGATCAGCAGTCAGATCGCCGTCCTCAACGCGGCGTACGGGGGTCAGGGGTCGGGCAACACCGCGACCCCGTTCAAGTTCCAGCTGGTCGCCACCGACTACACCGACAAGGCGGCCTGGTACAACGGCATCACCGACGGCACCAGCGCCGAGCGGTCGATGAAGACCGCGCTGCACAAGGGCGGTGCCAACGCCCTCAACCTGTACACCGCCAACCTCGGTGACAGCCTGCTCGGCTGGGCGACCTTCCCGAGCTCCTACCGGTCGCAGCCGACCATGGACGGCGTGGTCATCCTGGACGCCTCGCTGCCCGGCGGCTCGGCGGCCAACTACAACCAGGGCGACACCGCCACCCACGAGGTCGGGCACTGGCTCGGGCTCTACCACACCTTCCAGGGCGGCTGCAGCGGCAGCGGCGACTCCGTCAGCGACACCCCGGCGGAGGCCAGTGCGGCCTTCGAGTGCCCGACCGGCCGGAACACCTGCTCCTCGACGGGCGTCGACCCGATCCACAACTTCATGGACTACACCTACGACTCCTGCATGACCCAGTTCACCCCGGGCCAGGTCACCCGGATGACCAACTCCTGGGCCTCCTACCGCGCCTGATCCGCGCGGGCCACCGACCGTCCGTACCGGGCCGCCTGGCGGGGCCCGGTACGGACGCGTGCCGGCGGCGCCGGTGCGCACCCGGCCTACCAGCCAGTACGGTCTGTCCATGACCACAGCTCTCATCACCGGCGCCACCGCCGGCATCGGCGCCGCCTTCGCCCGCCGCCTGGCCAAGGACGGCCGGGACCTCGTCCTGGTCGCCCGGGACGCCGGGCGGCTGGCGGCGACGGCCGAGGAACTCGCCAAGAAGTACGGCGTCCAGGTCGAGACACTCCGGGCCGACCTGGCCACCGACGAGGGGATCGGCGCGGTCGAGGACCGGCTGCGCGACGGCGAGCGGCCCGTCGACATCCTGATCAACAACGCCGGCTTCGGGAACCGCGGCGCCTACCTCACCGTCCCGCTCCAGCAGGAGCTGGACATGCTCAAGGTGCACGTCGAGGCGATCCTGCGGACGACCGGTGCCGCACTGCCCGGCATGCGGGAGCGCGGGCGCGGCGGCATCGTCAACGTCGCCTCGGTGGCCGCCTTCCTGCCGCGCGGCACGTACGGGGCGAGCAAGGCCTGGGTGGTGAGCTTCACCCAGGGCGTCGCGCGCGACCTGGGCGGCAGTGGCGTGCGGCTGCAGGCCCTGTGCCCCGGCTTCACCCGGACCGAGTTCCACCAGCGCGCCGGGATGGGCACCTCCAACGTCCCGGCCTGGGGCTGGCTCTCCGCCGACCGCGTGGTGGACGAGTCGCTGCGCGACCTCGCCCGCGGCCGCTCGGTCTCCGTCCCCGGCAAGCGCTACAAGGCGATCGTGGCGCTGGCCCGGCTGCTGCCCAGCGGCAAGCTCGGCGGGGTCTCCTCCAAGGCGGCCCGCACCTACCGTACGGACTGACCGCCGCGGTCGTACCTCGCCGCAGCGGCCGCAGCGGCCGCACGTCGGCGCGGGCCCGGGCGCGCGGAGCCAGGAATACTGTGAGGCTCATTATTAGTTTGCCTAATCATGAGCCAGGCTCGGTATGCTGGTTCCCCGCCCACCCGCGCCGATGGAGGCTGCCCTTGCGACCCGACCGGAACGACTGGACCCCACCCGAACGCCCCAAGGGCGAACCGCCGCCGCCCGCCGAGCTGCGCCGCATCGCCACGCTGTTCCGCCCGTACGCCGGCCGCCTCGCCGTCGTCGGCCTGCTGGTCGCGGCCTCCGCGGTGGTCTCGGTGACCACGCCGTTCCTGCTGCGTGCCGTCCTGGACACCGCGATCCCGCAGGGCCGCACCGGCCTGCTCAGCCTGCTGGTGCTCGGCATGATCGCCGCCGCCGTGGTGAACAGCGTCTTCAACGTGCTGCAGACGCTGATCTCCACCACGGTCGGCCAGCGCGTCATGCACGACCTGCGCACCGCCGTCTACAGCCACCTCCAGCGGATGTCGCTGGCGTTCTTCACCCGCACCCGCACCGGCGAGGTGCAGTCCCGGATCGCCAACGACATCGGCGGCATGCAGTCCACCGTCACCTCCACCGCCACCTCGCTGGTGTCCAACCTGACCAGTGTGGTCGCCAGCGTGGTTGCCATGGTCGCCCTCGACTGGCGGCTGACGGTGGTCTCGCTGCTGCTGCTGCCGCTGTTCGTCTGGATCAGCCGGCGGGTGGGCAACGAGCGCAAGAAGATCACCACCGAGCGGCAGAAGCAGCTGGCGGCGATGAGCTCGGCCGTACAGGAGTCGCTCTCGGTCAGCGGGATCCTGCTGGGCCGCACCATGGGCCGCTCCGGCTCGCTGTCCCGGGAGTTCACCCGGCAGTCCGACGAGCTCGCCGACCTGGAGGTGCGCTCCAGCATGGCCGGGCGCTGGCGGATGTCCACCATCGGCGTGGTGATGGCGGCGATGCCGGCGCTCATCTACTGGGCCGCCGGACTGACCGCCGCCGGGGGCGCCCCGATCGTCTCGATCGGCACCCTGGTCGCGTTCGTCTCGCTCCAGCAGGGCCTGTTCCGTCCGACCGTCAGCCTGCTCTCCACCGGCGTCCAGGTGCAGACCTCGCTGGCCCTGTTCCAGCGCATCTTCGAGTACCTCGACCTGCCGGTCGAGATCGCCGAGCCCGCCCACCCGGTCCGCCCGGCCGCGGTCCGCGGCGACGTGGCCTTCGACGGCGTGGAGTTCCGCTACCACCCGGACCAGGAGCGGCCCACCCTGTCCGGCATCGACCTGAAGATCCCGGCCGGCGGGTCGCTCGCCGTGGTCGGCGAGACCGGGTCCGGCAAGACCACCCTCAGCTACCTGGTGCCCAGGCTCTACGACGTCACCGGGGGCCGGGTCACCATCGACGGCACGGACGTACGGGAGCTGTCCTTCGAGAGCCTGGCCGACGCCGTCGGCGTGGTGTCCCAGGAGACCTACCTCTTCCACGCCTCGGTCGCCGACAACCTGCGGTTCGCCAAGCCCGCCGCCACCGACGGGGAACTGGTCGCCGCCGCCCGCGCCGCCCAGGTCCACGACATGATCACGGCGCTGCCGGACGGCTACGACACTCTGGTCGGCGAGCGCGGCTACCGCTTCTCCGGCGGCGAGAAGCAGCGCCTCGCGATCGCCCGCACCATCCTGCGCAACCCGCCGGTGCTGATCCTGGACGAGGCGACCAGCGCCCTGGACAACCGGACCGAGCTCGCCGTCCAGCAGGCCATCGACGCGCTGGCCGCCGGGCGTACCACGATCACCATCGCGCACCGGCTGTCCACCGTCCGCGGGGCCGACCAGATCGCGGTGCTCGACCACGGCCGGATCGCCGAGCTCGGCACCCACGAGGAGCTGCTCGCCCTCGGCGGGCGCTACGCCGCGCTGCTCAGGCGCGAGCACCCGGTGTCAGTCTGAGGCCGGGCCGGCCCCGGCCCGGCGGGCCGACGTCCGGGTGGACGTGCCGGCGCAGGCCTCGCACCACTCGGTGCCCGCCACCGGCGCGGGGGAGATCGGCCGGCGGATGCGGGAGTTCCCGGCGGGCGAGGGCCCGACGGCGGCTCAGGCCGCCTTGGGGAGCTCGTTGTAGCTCTCGGCGGCCTCCTGGCCGGAGAGCTCCTGGATCGCGGCCATCACCTCGTCCGTCACCTGACGGCGGGCCTTGGCCGAGCGGGCCTGCCCGTGCAGCTCGGAGAAGTCCAGCGGCTTGCCGAAGCGGACCGTCACCTGGCGGACCCGGGGGATCCTGCGGCCGACCGGCAGGATGTCCTGCGGGCCCTCCAGCGCCACCGGCACGACCGGGACGCCCGCGGTCAGCGCCAGCCAGGCGACCCCGGTCTTCCCCCGGTAGAGCCGGCCGTCCAGCGAGCGGGTGCCCTCCGGGTAGATGCCGAAGGCCTTGCCGTCCTGGAGGATCTCCAGCGCCTGCTCCAGCGAGGCCGCCGCCGAGCGGTAGGTGCCGCGCTCGACCGGCACCGCGTTGATGACGCTGGTGAAGAAGGAGCGCACGATCGCGCCCTTGAGACCGGTGCCGGTGAAGTACTCGGCCTTGGCCAGGAAGAACACCTGGCGCGGCGCGGTCAGCGGGATGACCACGCTGTCGATGAACGACAGGTGGTTGCTGGCCAGGATCACCCCACCCTTGCGCGGCACGTTCTCCAGCCCCTCGATGACGGGCCGGTAGACCGACTTCGCCAGCGGCTTGAGCACGAGCTTGGTGATGAGGTTGATCATGGGCCCTCCCCGGCCGGCTGACTCATGGGCTCGGCCCGTGCGGAGCCGAGGTCAGCTGGCAGATTACGACACTGCCCCCCGGGCCCGTCCACTCCTTCCGGCCCGAAGTCCGGTGCGATTCCCGTCACGCCCCGCGCAGGCTCGGCCACGCGCGGACGACATCGGGGTCCGGCGGGGGCCCTCGGGCGGCCCGGCCGGGCACCGGATCCGGCGGAAGCCGGACCGGGCGACTTCCGACGGGTTAGCGTGTGAAGGCGGATCACCGGGTCGCGCCGAGCCGGGGCAGGCACGCCGGCCCGGACCGCGCGGGGCCGGGTCGCGCGCCGAGCCGAGACATGTCGAGCCCTGGGGGGCGGCCATGCCGATCAACACTGCCCTGGTCCCGGTCTTCACGGAGGAGGACCGGCACTCCGACACCGTGGTCCTCTACCAGCACGTCACCGGCACGGCCGCCGGCCCGACCCTGCGGATGCCGGCCACCGGTCTGAGCGCCACGGTGGTCGGGCCGGTGCTGGTACTGAGCGGGGCCGAGGAGGCGCTGGCCCCGACCCGGGCGGTCGGTGTGGTCTTCACCGTCGACTCGCTCGCCGGGACGACCGAACTCCTGCTCGCCCAGGGCGCCGAACTCGTCCGCGACCTGCCGGCCATGCCGCACGGCCGGGCCCGCCACCTGCGGCACCCCGACGGCCTGGTCGCCGAGTACCTGGAGCTCGCCCCGGGCGGTCAGCCCTCCTGAACCGGGAACACCCGGCGGACCACCCGCTCCGCCGCCCCGCCGTCGTCCCACGGGCAGAACCGCTTGCGGAACGCCGCCCGGGCGGCCGGCTCCGGGTCGCCGGCCAGCAGCGCCTCGGCGAGCCGGTCCTGGTCGCCGGCGATCGCTCCCGGCGGCTCGGCCATCAGGTCGAAGTAGACGCCGCGGTCCCGCCGGTACTCGGCCCAGTCCGGTGCGAAGATCACGATCGGGCGGTCCAGCACGGCGTAGTCGAACATCATCGAGGAGTAGTCGGTGACCAGGGCGTCCGAGGCCAGGAAGAGGTCCTCCACCACCGGGTGGTCGGAGACGTCCAGGACGCGGGCGTCCTGCGGACCGGCCGTCAGGTCGCCCGCCCCGCCGTCGTGGAAGTAGTGGGTGCGCACCAGCAGTGTGTAGGACGGGCCGAGCCGGTGCGCGAGCTCCTGCAGGTCCGCCAGCGGCACGTAGCCGCCCTGGGCCTCCCGGTGCGTCGGGGCGTACAGCACGGCGGTGCTGCCCGGCGCGATGCCGAGGCGCGTCCGCACCGCCGCGCACTCCTCGGGGGTGGCCAGCGCCAGCCGGTCGTTGCGCGGGTAGCCGGTGTCCAGCATCTCGTACCGGCCGGGGAAGGCCCGGGCGAAGTGCTCGCTGGTGTGCGGGTTGGAGGAGACCAGGTAGTCCCAGCGGGCGACGGCCTCGCGCAGCCGCTCGAAGTCCATC
This sequence comes from Kitasatospora sp. NBC_00374, assembly GCF_041434935.1. Lineage (NCBI taxonomy): Bacteria > Bacillati > Actinomycetota > Actinomycetes > Kitasatosporales > Streptomycetaceae > Kitasatospora > Kitasatospora sp. NBC_00374. The sequence goes on from NZ_CP107964.1 coordinate 6,555,363, forward strand.
CCGTCCGCCGCGACCGGGAAGTTCTTCAGGTCCATGCCCATGGTCTTGAGCGGGGTGCCGTGCTGCGTCTGCAGGTGCACGGTGCCGGACCGCTTGGCCATGGTGTGCGGGAAGTTGACGTTGTTCACGAAGTACGTGGCGGTGGCCATCGCCCGCAGGTACGCCGGGGTGTTGACGATGACGTACGGGACGCCCGGCGGCAGCGCGGCGGCCCGCGCGCGGTCCTCCACCACCCACACCCCGCGGATCTGCGGGGCCAGCTCCTTGGCCTTCTCGTAGATCGCGGCCGGGTTGCAGGCGTAGCCGCGGTGCCAGTAGGCCGCGTACACGGCGAGGTTCCGGTCCAGCGGCAGGCGCCGGAAGGCGTTGTAGGCGGTGAACCGGGCACTGCCCCGCACGGCCTTGCGGACGGCCGGCGCCACCGCCCGGGTGCTCCGCTTCACCGTGCGCGGCAGCTGCCCGGTGCGCCGCAGCTCCGCGTACGAGCGGCGGGCGCCGCGGGCGACCAGCCGGTACTGCAGGCCGCGGACCCCGCCGGGGAAGCGGTAGCCGGCCGGGCGGTGCCGCTCGAAGTGGTCGGTGATCCGGCCGAAGAACTCCGCGCGCAGGTCGGTCGGGACCAGCCCGGGGGTGTCGTAGACGGTGACGGCCTGCTTGACGGTGCGTTCGAAGACCAGGGTGCGCAGCGGGGCGCCGATGCCGGGGTGCCGGTCCAGGAAGGCGAAGATCGCGTCGTACTGGGCGAAGGCGTCGGCGTGCTTGGGGGAGGCGGTGTTGGTGATCGCGCCCGGCCGCCCGCGCCGGTAGGCGTAGCAGGAGCGGTCCAGGTAGCGCAGCCGCTCGGCGGCGAGCAGGGCCGGGTAGGTGACCGAGATGTCCTCGTAGTAGCCGCGGCCGAACGCGACGTCCAGGCCGAGCAGGTACGCGCGGCGGAAGACCTTGTTCCAGACCGCCATCACGGCGGTGAGCAGGGCGGGATGCTCGGCCAGCGTGCAGCCGTCGGCCAGCGGGGGGCCGGAGAGCAGGTGGCGCCAGGGGTTGGGCTCGGTGCTGCCGTCCTGGTAGACGTGGGTGAAGTCGGTGAGCAGCACGTCGACGGGGCGGCCGCCGGCCTGCTCGGTCTCCTGCTCCCGGCGCAGCTCGGTCAGCACGGCGTCCAGGGTGCCCGGGGGCAGCCAGTCGTCGCTGTCGACGAACCAGACGTAGCGGCCGCTCGCCTCGGCGAGGCCGGCGGCGCGGGCACCGCCGAGGCCCTGGTTCTCGGCCAGGTGCAGGACCTGGAACCGCTCGTCCCGGGCCGCGTGGGCGTCCAGGATCCCGCCGCAGCCGTCGGGGGAGAGATCGTCGACCGCGATCACCTCGACCTCGCCGGGCCGGGCGTGCTCGGCGGTGAGCGAGTCGAGGCAGTGCGGCAGGTAGCGCTCGACCCCGTGGACCGGCAGGACGATGCTCAGGAGGGGGCTCACGCGTGGGTTCTCCGCGACGGTGCTGGACGGCTCTCGGCAGGTTCGCCGGTGCGGCCAACTCTAGCGAGCCGGGGCGCCGGGCCGATCACCGCGCAGGCGCGGGGTGCGGCGGCGCAGCGCGGAGGGGGAGGAGGGGTGAACACGCGACCGCCGGTGCCGCGCCGTGCGAGCGGCGGCACCGGCAGCCCGGTGTGGCGGTCCGGCCGACCCTCAACGGCCGACCGCCGGTCCGTCCACCGCGGGGGAGTCGAACCGTCGCAGCGTCGAGACGGCCAAGCAGTGACTCACTGCAGTGTCGGAAGATTATTCATATGTCGAACACACAAGCGACGAGCTCGGGGGAGCTGTCCGGTGATGCGGCCCTGGTAGAGATATTGCTTGGAGGTTTCGGCCGCGTCAATCCCTCCGCTGTGTTCAATTTCTGAATGATGTCCCAGGCATTGCCCTGGGTGTCCCCCGGCTCCTATATTGACGCGAAGTCTCATAAAGGAGCCCCGATGAGCCGGCCGACACCCTCCGCCAGGCCGGTCAGCCCCGCCCTGAGGCTCCTGGTGCTCGGCCCCCTCGCGGTGACCGCCGGCGGCGTCTTCCTCTCCCTCACCTTCTTCGGTGGATCCACCGACGGCCTCTTCGCCTGGCGGATGTCCCCGGTCACCGCCGCCCTGCTCGGCGCGGGCTACGGCGGCTCCTGCGTCATGCTCACCCTCGCCCTGCGGGCCCGGGCCTGGGAGAAGGTCAGGGTGGCCACCGCCGCGAGCGCGCTCTTCATGCTGCTGATGCTCGGCGCCAGCCTGCTCGGCCACCGCACCCTCCACCTCACCGGCGGCTCGCTCCCGGCCTTCGCCGCCGCCTGGGGCTGGCTCGGCGTCCACCTCGCCGCCCCGCTCGTCGGCCTGGTCGCGCTGGGCGCACAGTGGCGGGTCGCCGGCGCGAAGCCGCCCCGCGCGCCCCGCCTGCCCTGGTGGGTCGCCGCCCCGGTCCTCTCCAGCGGCCTCACCGTCACGGCCACCGGCCTCCTGCTGTACGCCCTGCCGGACGCCGCCGCCAGGCGCTGGCCGTGGGAGGTCCGGCCGCTGGACGTCCGGGTGCTCGGCGCCTGGTGCCTCGCCTTCGGCGTCGCCCTGCTGCTCGGCTGGTGGGAGGCCGAGCTGCGCCGGGTGCTGGGCGGCATGGCCGCGCTGGTCGTCACCGGCCTGCTCGGGCTGGTCGGCCTGCTCCGCAACGGCGGGCTGATCGACTGGTGCGGGCCGGGCGCCTGGCTGGTGGTCCTGCTGCTCGCCGCCTTCGCCGGGCTCGGGCTCTCGGGTGCCGGGGTCTCCTGGCTGATCGATCCACCGGAACAGGCGGACGGCCCCGAGGTCCAACTGCAGGAGAGCGCCGGGGTGCGCCCGGCGCGGCCCGCCTGACCCGACGCGGGCCGGGGGCGTGAATCCCGCTTTCGATGCCCACTCGTGACCCAGGCCACTCGTACCTGGTGATGTGTCAGTTCCTGCCGCACGATACGGTGGCAGCACACCAGGACGGTTGCGCGAACTCCGTCTCACACGGATAGTCTTCGCCTCACGGCCCTGGCGCCTCGTAGGGGTGGGAAACTGATGGAACACATGCAAGTGCGGACGCGGCCACGCGTGCCCGCGGTCCAGTGCGGTGTCGGCACGACCGGCCGCCGGATCGAGCGGCACCTCGCCGTGCTGGGCGCACCCGCGCTCCCGGCGGTGGACACCGCCGAAGCGCTCGGACTGATAAGGGAGCTGACGCCGCGCGGCGCCGGTACCCCGGCCACGCCTCGGCGGGCGGCCCGGGTGCGGCTGCTGACCCCGCTGCGCCGGCTCCGGCGGAGTCTGTTCGGCAGCCGGGGCTGAACCCGGCGGGCCGACGGCGCGGAGGCATGGCCGGGGACTGACGGCCATGCCTCGCTCAGTCATGTCCGGAGCCGGTCCGGCCGCCGTCGCCACGCCGGACGCGATGGTCCGGGGCCGGGCCGATGATCCGTCAGGATGGCGCCATGGCGGACAACTTCCACTCCATCGTCTTCGAGATCACCACCGGCTCCGACGAGGCGGCCGTCGACATCACCGAGCGCTGCGCGGCCTTCCTGGTCGGTGCCGCGGCCGGCCGCAGCGGCCTGCTCAACGTCTTCGTCCCGCACGCCACCGCAGGGGTCGCGGTGATCGAGACCGGCGCGGGCAGCGACCGCGACCTGCTCGCCACCCTGCGTGAGCTGCTGCCGGCCGACGACCGCTGGCGGCACCGGCACGGCAGCCCCGGCCACGGACGGGACCACGTCCTGCCCGGACTGGTCGCCCCGCACGCCACCCTCCCGGTGATCAACGGACAGCTCGCCCTCGGCATCTGGCAGTCGGTGGTGCTGGTCGACACCAACGGTGACAATCCCCGGCGCTCGGTCCGGCTCTCCTTCCTCGGCTGAGCCGTACGGTCCCCGGCCGGGCTCCGCGGTCGCCCGGCGTCCCGGCAGGCGGGCGGGGTTTGCGGCGGCCGGGTGCGGGGGGTAGGAAGACGGCATGACCGACCAGCCCGCACCCGCCGACGCCGCCCCGCTGTGCGAGCTCGCGCCCGCCGGCGACCCGACCCGGGGCCTGACGGCGCCGGCCGACCCGGCCGGGCCGCGCGCCGACTGCGTCCTGTGCGGGGAGCCCACCGAGTACCCGGCCGACCACCGGGGCAGCACCTACTGCCCGGTCTGCACCTGGCAGCAGGCCCAGCGGATCGCCTGCTCGGGCTGACCCGCCCGGTCCACGGCCGGCGGCGCGCGGGGAGGGCGCTACGCGTCCTCGCGGCCCGCCAGCCGGAGGGTCGAGCCGTGCCGGTGCTTGCGCACGAGCAGCTGGGAGGGGATCCGGCTGCGCAGGTCGGCGACGTGGCTGACGATGCCGACCGCCCGGTCCCGCTCCCGCAGGCCGTCCAGCACGTCCATCACCTCCTCCAGGGTGTGCTCGTCCAGGCTGCCGAAGCCCTCGTCGATGAAGAGGGTGTCCAGCGGCATCCCGCCCGCCTCGTCCGTCACCACGTCGGCCAGGCCGAGGGCGAGGGCCAGTGAGGCGAAGAAGCTCTCCCCGCCGGACAGCGTCGCGGTGTCCCGCTCGCTGCCCGTCCAGGCGTCGACCACCCGCAGCGACAGGCCGGAGCGCTTGTTCCCGGAGACCAGGCCGTCGCTGTGGACGAGGGTGTAGCGGCCGCCCGACATCTTCACCAGCCGGTCGCTGGCCGCCGCGGCGACCTGCTCCAGCCGGGCCGCCAGGACGTACGACTCCAGACGCATCCGCAGCGCGTTGTCCGCGGGCGCGCCGGCCACCAGGCCGGCCAGCCGGCTGATCCGGCCGTACTGTTCCAGCGCCGGGGCCAGGGCGGCGGCCAGCTCGGTGAGCCGGCCGCCGATCCGGCTCAGCGCGAGGCACCGCTCCCGGGCCGCGCTGTCCTCGGCGGCGGCCCGGCGCAGCCGTTCGGTCGCCCGCAGCAGCTCCGACTGGGCCAGCTCCTGGTCGACCGGCGGTTCGGCGGCGGCCGCCATCAGCTCCGGGTCGGCCAGTCCGGCCTCGGCGGCGGCCCGGTCGGCCTGCAGCCGCTCCAGCCGATCGCGCAGCGCGGCGCGTTCGGCGGCCGGCAGGACGGCGGCCGCGGCCGCGTCGGCACCGTCGAAACCGGCCGCCAGCGCGGCCTCGTGCAGCTCCCGCTCGGCCTCGGCCAGCCGGTCGGCGGCCTGGCCCGCGGTGTGGGCGGCGGCCAGTGCGGCCGCCACCGACTCGGCCAGCGCGGCGAGCCCGCACGCCCGTGCGGCGACCGAGGGTGCGTCGCCCCGGGCGGCGGCGATCCGCTCCGACAGCGTCTCGCTCTCGGTCGCCAGCGCCTGCATCCGGGCCGCGAGGGCGGCCGCCCGCGCGTCGGCCTCGCGCAGCCGTTGCTGCCTGCCGTGCTGTTCCTGGGCCAGCTGCTCGATCCGCTGACCGGTCTGGCCGAGCCCGTCGGCGGCCCGCAGCGCGTCGGCCCTGGCCTGCCGGACCTCGGCCAGTTCGGCCGCGAGCCCGGCCGGGCCGAGGGTGCCGGCCGAGCCGGCGGCCGCGGCCTCGTCGACCCGCAGGACCGTCAGGGCGGCCTCGGCGCCGTCGTGCTCCTCCTCGGCCCGCCGCTGGGCGTCGCGGGCCCGTCGTTCGTCCGCCGCCGTCACCGGCGCGCCGGCCGGACGGGCCGGGGCCGGGTGTTCGGCGGAGCCGCAGACCCGGCAGGCCTCGCCCGGGCGCAGCGCTCCGGCGAGCTCGGCGGCCATGCCGGCCAGCCGCCGCTCCTGGAGGTCGAGGGTGTGGGCCCGGGCGTCCTGGGCCAGGCTGCGCAGGTCGAGCACGGCGGGCTCGGCGACGGCGATCCGGGCCCGCAGGGCGTCCCGGCGTTCGGCGGCGGCGAGCCGGTCGGTCAGCTCGGCGCGGCGCCTGTCCAGCTGCTCGACCCGGGCCTCGGCGGCGCGGGCGGCCGCCTGTTCCTCCTGCAGGGTCTTCAGCCGGCCGTCGTAGTCGACCAGCCAGTCCTGGGCCTCCTCGGCCAGTTCCTCGGCGCGGGTCCGCTCGGCGGCCAGCCCCGCCAGCTCCCCGGTCAGCGTGGCCCGCCGCTGTTCGTCGGCCCGGGCGGCCTCCAGCCGGCCGACCTCGGCCCGCAGCCGGTGCTCGGCCTCGGCCAGGTCGGTGGTGCCCGCCTCCCGCAGGCCGCCGTCGAGGGGCAGCGCGGCCCGCCGGACGCGGTCGTCCTCGGCGGCGGTACGCAGCGCGGCGGCGGCGTTCGCCCGCAGGCGCAGCAGCGTCTCGACGCCGACCGCGGCCTGCGCGGCCGTCAGCCGCTCCTGCTCGCCGGTCAGCGCGGCCGCCTGCCCGGCCAGCGCGGCGGCCGCGACGGCGGCCGCCCGGTGCCGGCGCTGGCGGTCGGCCAGCCCGGCCGCCCGCTGCCGACGGTGCTGGGCGGCGGCGTGTGCCTGTTCGGCACCGGCCAGGCCGCTCTCGGCGACGGCCAGCTGCTCGGCGGCGCCGACCCGCAGGACCGCCGCCCAGCCGAGGACGGCGTCGGTGAGTCCGGCGGAGCCGGCCGCCGGGCCGTCCTCGGCGGGCAGCCACTCCTCGGCCGGCTCGGCCAACGGGCCGGCCGCCTCCTCGGCGCGGGCCGCGAGGTCGCGCAGCCGCCGGCGGCCGTCGCGGACGGCGGCCTCCTGCTGCTGGCGCTGCTCGGCCAGCCAGCGTTCCAGCAGCTCGAAGCGGCGGGTGTCGAAGAGCTTGCCGAGGAGCTCGGCGCGCTGCCTGGAGTCGGCGCGCAGGAAGCGTGCGAAGTCGCCCTGCGGCAGCAGCACCACCTGGCAGAACTGGTCCCGGCTCATCCCGACGAGGTGCCGGATCTCCTCGCCGGCCTCCTGGTGCGACTTGCTCAGCGCCCGCCAGACGGGCGCGCCGCCCTCGGGACCGGCCACCGCCTCGCGCAGCAGCGTCTGCGGCTTCTCGACCGTCCAGCCGGTGCCGCGGCGCTTGGGGCGACGCTGTTCGGGACTGCGGGTGATCTCCAGCCGCCGCCCGCCGAGGGTCAGCTCCAGACGGACCTCGGTGAGCCTGGCCGGATCGGCGTGGTCGCTGCGCAGCGGATTGCCCTTGCGGGCCCCGGGCACCTCGCCGAACAGGGCGAAGCAGACCGCGTCCAGCACGCTGCTCTTGCCGGCGCCGGTGGCGCCGCGCAGCAGGAAGAGCCCGGTGTCGGCGAGCCGGTCGAAGTCGACCTGCTCGGTGCCGGCGAACGGGCCGAACGCGGTGACGGTCAGGTGGTGGAGTCTCATCGGGTCTCCTCCTGGGCGCGCTCGGTGCTCCGCCGGACCGACTCCAGGCCCTCGACCAGCCAGGCGTGCTCCGCGGCGTCGACCGACCGGCCGGGCCGGACGTGCCGGACGAACCCCTCGGCGACCTCCAGGTCGCTGCGGCCGCTGACCCGGGCCGCGTACGAGAGCGCGCCGTCGGCGTCGCCGCCCTCGGGCTCGAACAGCAGTTGCAGGGCGTGCGGGAAGCGTCGGCGCAGCTCGTCCATCGGCTGGGCGGGGCGGGCCGGGTCGGTCAGCGTGGCCTGCACCCAGGACTGCTCGTGCGGGGTGTGCCGGGGGTCGGCGAGCAGCTCGGCGAGGGTGCCGCGGAGCCGGGCCAGCGGGCGGGGCACCGGGCAGTCGATCCGCTCGGCCGCCACCGAGCCGTCCGCGGCGAGGTCGACCAGCCACATCGACTTGCGGTGGTGCTCCTCGGAGAAGGAGTACGCGAGGGGGGAGCCGCTGTAGCGCAGGTGCGGGGCGAGGGTCTGGCTGCCGTGCAGGTGGCCGAGGGCGGCGTAGTGGACCCCCTCGAAGACCGAGGCGGGCACGCTCGCCACCCCGCCCACCGTGATGTCGCGCTCGCTGTCGCTGGCCTCGCCGCCGGTGACGAAGGCGTGCGCCAGCACCACGGCCCGCGTCCCCGCCTCCCGGCCGGCCAGGTCGGCGCGGACGGCGTCCATGGCGGCCCCGAGGACCCGGTCGTGCCCACCGCGGTCGAGCCCGAAGCGTTCCCGGACCAGCGCGGGCTCCAGGTAGGGCAGCCCGTACACGGCGACCGGGCCGTGCTCGTCGGCGAGCAGGACGGGGACGGCGCAGCCGTCCGGGTCCGTCCGCAGGTGGATGCCGGCGCGGTCGATCAGCCGGGAGCCGACGCCGAGCCGCCGGGCCGAGTCGTGGTTCCCGCTGATGAACACCGTGGGCACGCCGAGGCCGGCCAGCCGGAAGAGCACGTCGTCGAAGAGCGCCACGGCGTCCAGGCCGGGCAGCGCGCGGTCGTAGACATCGCCGGCGACCAGGACGGCGTCGACCCGCTCGGCGCGGACCACCGCGACCAGGTGGTCCAGGAAGGTGCGCTGGGCCTCGTGCAGGCTCTCGCGGTGGAACGAACGGCCGAGGTGCCAGTCCGAGGTGTGCAGCAGCCTCACGCCACCGCCTCCGCCCGCATGCGCGCCACGCCCTGCTCCCTCCGGATCACCGGGTCGGCACGGGGACCGGCCGACCAGCACCGAGTATCACAGGAACCACCGACAGGCCGGGCGGTTCCGGGACGATCGGGACACTCGCGGCCGGCGTTCGGTAAGGTCCCCGGACGCGGGCGGCCCGGCGGCGCCGGCCCGCCCGGCCCGTGCCCGTGCGCGCGGCTGTGGGGCGCGGGAGCGGCCCGGCCGTGCCCCGGGCGGCGGCCAGGACTGTTCATCGACCGTCTGTTCGGGGAAGATCAACAGGCGGAGTGTGAGGCGGGCCCCGCCGAGCCCACTCCGTGGCCCGGCGCCGGTCGTGGCCCCACCGACCGCCGGCCGCCGAGCCCGCGACCCGAGCCCGAAGGGAGACGCATGGGCCGCATCGAGTACAGCGCGGAGATCTCCGACCTGCTCGGCCGCGTGCGGCGTCGCCCGACGGCCGGCTGGCCGTGGCGGCCCGGCGAGCCCGTACCGGCCGGGCTCCCGGTGAAGCAGTCCTGGGGCTGGCTGTTCGCCCCGGACGGGCGGGTGCTCACCCTGGTCAACCCGAAGGACGGCATCGTCAGCCTGCCCGGCGGCTCGCTGGAGCCGGAGGACCGCGGCGACCCGGGTGCCGCGCTGGCCCGCGAGTCGGCCGAGGAGGCGCAGGCGGAGATCGGCCGCCCGCACTACCTCGGCTACCTCTACGACCGGGTCGGTTCGGCCAACGGCGGGCACGAGTGCGCCCGGGTCCGGATGGCGGCCGCCCTGCGCCGGGTCGGCCCGACCGCTCCGGACCCGGCCTCCGGGCGGCACTACCGGCGGCTGCTGGTCGCCCCGGGGCTGGCGGTCGAGCTGCTGGGGTGGGGCGCGCCGGGCCTGCGGCAGGCGCGGGCGGCGGTGGCGTGCGCCGTCGGCCGGCTGGGTGTGCCCGCCGTGGCCGACGAGACCATCGAGGAGCTCCCGGCGGCCGGCTGCCGCTTCCCCGAGGCCGGCCGTACCTTCTGACGCTCCGACGCCGTCCGCTCTGGCACGATGTCGTGCGCACCCGTCCCCCGAGCCCGGGAGTCGACACCCGTGACCGGCCCCGCCGCGCAGCCCGGCCTCTTCCACCACGTCGAGCTCTGGGTCGACGACCTGGCCGTGGCCGAGGCCCAGTGGGGCCCGGTGCTCGTGGCGCTCGGCTGTGAACCGTTCCAGCACTGGGCGAACGGGCGCAGCTGGCGGCTCGGCTCGGCGTACCTGGTGTTCGAGCAGTCCCCGGCGCTGCTCCCCGGCGGCCACGAGCGGCTCCGGGCGGGGCTCAACCACCTGGCGGTGCACGGGTCGCGTGCGGCGGTGGCGGCGGCGCTGTCGGCCGGCTGGCGGCAGCGGGTGGACACCGGTGAGGCGGTGCACCTGATCGACGCGCAGGGCTTCGAGTTGGAGATCGTCGTGGCCTGACGGAAATTCAGGACGGCTTTCCTGGGAGCCGGCTGACGGTTCGCTGAAGACCGGCCGGCCGGCGCTCTGACCTCGACCGAACGTCAACTTCCCGGCTGTCGACCGCCGCTGGGAAAAAATTCATCCTCCGGGCGACGGCAACTTTGGCATGACCACTATCCGGGTTGGCTACTGGCTGGTATCCAGAATGTGACCCACATCACTCTCCCGGAGGTGCTCATGCGCCGTGTCCGTAGCCGTGCCCTGCCCGCAGCCCTGACGGCCGTCCTGCTCTCGCTCGCCACCCTGGCGGCCGCCACCGACGCCGGTGCGGCGGGCGCCAGGTACGCCGCACTCGGTGACTCCTACTCCGCCGGCGTCGGCGCCGGCAGCTACCTGGGCGACAGCGGCAGCTGCAAGCGCAGCACCAACGCGTACCCGTACCTGTGGAAGAACGCCCACGGGCCGTCCGCCTTCTCGTTCGTGGCGTGCTCCGGCGCGCGCACCGGCGACGTCCTCAACAGCCAGCTCTCCGTGCTGGACTCCTCCACCACGCTGGTCAGCATCACCATCGGCGGCAACGACGCGGGCTTCGCCGACACCATGCAGACCTGCGTGCTGAACAGCGAGAGCGCCTGCCTGAGCGCCGTCGCCGCGGCGAAGAGCTACGCCACCACCACGCTGCCCGGCAAGCTCGACCAGGTCTACACCGCGATCCACAGCAAGGCGCCCAACGCGCACGTGGTGGTGCTCGGGTACCCGCACCTCTACAAGATCGGCGGCAGCTGCATCTTCGGCATCGGCGACACCAAGCGCGCGGCCATCAACGGCGCTGCCGACACGCTGGACGACGTGATCGCCAAGCGGGCCGCCGACGCCGGCTTCACCTTCAAGGACGTCAGAGGCCTCTTCACCGGCCACGAGATCTGCGCGAGCGGGACGGTGTGGCTGAACAGCACCACCCTCCCGGTCGACGAGAGCTACCACCCCAAGGCGGCCGGCCAGTCGGGCGGCTACCTGCCCGCCTTCACCGCCGGGGTCTGAGCAGTCGTGGGGGACCGGCCGCAGCCGGCCGCTCCCCCACGATCCGGTCAGCGCAGGTAGTCCACCGGCCCGGCGGGCCGCAGCCCCGACCCTGGCCGGCGAGCGGCAGGGTGGGGATCTCGAAGCCGGGGTTGGTGGCCAGGTTGGTGCCGGGTGCCGGGTGCCTGGTCGGCCGGGGCGGCCGGCGCGGCGAGGTCGAGGACGGCCAGGGCGGCGCCCGCCGCGCAGGCCGCGACTCGGCGCAGCGCTGTGGACTGTCGCCCCGTCAAGAGCCGCCATGCGGAGCGTCACCGGGCCCGCCGCCCGGCCCGTCGCCCGGTCCGCCGCTCGGCCCGTCAGCCGGTGTAGAGCTCCTCGATGTCCGAGGCGTACCGCTGCACGATCGCGTGCCGGCGCAGCTTCAGGGACGGGGTGAGCAGACCGTCCTCCATGCTGAACTCGGTGGGCAGCATCCGGAAGGCGCGGATCGACTCGGCACGGGAGACCGTGGTGTTGGCGGCGGCCACCGCGCGCTGGATCTCGGCGTGCAGGTCCGCGTCGACCAGGGAGGCCCACGGGTCGAGCTGCTCGCGGCCCCGGGTCTTCTGCCAGTGCGCCAGGGCCTGCGGGTCCAGCGTGATCAGGGCCGCCACGTACGGCCGGTTGTCGCCGACCACCAGGCACTGGGCCACCAGCGGGTGGGCCCGGACCCGCTCCTCCAGGGCGAACGGCGCCAGGTTCTTGCCGCTGCTGGTGACGATCAGCTCCTTCTTACGCCCGGTGATGGTCAGATAGCCGTCCTCGTCCAGCGAACCGAGGTCGCCGGTGCCCAGCCATCCGTCGTACAGGGCCTGTTCGGTACAGGAGGGGTGGTTGAGGTAGCCGGCGAAGACGGTGTCGCCGCGCACCCAGACCTCGCCGTCCTCGCCGATCGCGATGCTGGTGCCCGGGATCGGCGGCCCGACCGTGCCGAACCTGGGCTTGTCGGGCGGCGCGACGGCCACGGCGGCGGTGGTCTCGGTCAGTCCGTAGCCCTCGTAGACGGTGATCCCCACGCCGGAGAAGAAGAGCCCCAGCTCGCGGCTGAGCGAGGAGCCGCCGCACATCGCGTTGCGCACCCGCCCGCCCAGGACGGCCCGCAGCCGCTGGTACACCATGCGGTCGTAGGCGTGGTGGCGGATCCGCAGCGCCGCGCTGGGCCCGGGGCCCCGGCCGAGGCTGCGCTGCTCGCGGGCGGTGGCCCAGGCGACGGCCACCTCGGAGGCCTGCTCGAAGAGTTCGAGCCGCCCGCTGCTCTCCGCGCGCTCCCGGGCTCTCTGGTGGATCTTCTCGAAGATGTACGGCACGGCGTGCAGGAAGCTCGGCCGGAACGAGGCCAGCGCCGGCAGCAGGGAGTCGGCGGAGAGCCGGCCGTGGTGGCCGATCCGGATCCCGCCGCGGAGCGCGGCGATCTGGACCACCCGGCCGTAGACGTGCGCGAGCGGAAGGAAGAGGAGGACGGCGGGGGGAGCGCCGCCGCCGTCCCGGATCACCTCGCCCCAGCCGGCCAGCAGGGTATCGGCCTCGGCCGCGAAGTTGGCGTGGGTGAGCAGACAGCCCTTGGGCCGCCCGGTGGTGCCCGAGGTGTAGATGACGGTGGCCACACTGTCGGGCCCGACGGCGAGCCGTTGCCGGTGCACCAGGGCGTCCGGCACGCTGCGGCCGTCCTCCATCAGGGCCGCCACGCAGCCGCGGTCGAGCTGCCAGATGCCGGTGAGGTCGGGCAGCGCGTCGCAGATCGCGCCGATCGTCATCGCGTGGTCCTCGTCCTCCACCACGCACGCGACGGCCTGGGTCTCGGCCAGGATCCAGCGGACCTGCTCGGCGGCGGCGGTCGGGTAGACCGGCACCGGGATGGCGCCGATAGACCACAGCGCATAGTCGAAGAGCGTCCACTCGTACCGGGTGGTGGACATCACCGCGACCCGGTCGCCGTAGCGGACCCCCCGGGTCAGCAGTCCCTTGGCGAGGGCGAGCACCTCGTCGCGGAAGCGCAGGGCCGTCACCGGCTGCCAGTCGTCGCGCAGCCAACGGGACAGCTGGACCAGCGTGGGGGTGCGCTCCGCGGCGTCGTAGACGCTGTCGGCGAGGCCGCCGGTCGCGGCCTCGGCCAGGGCCGGGCTGCTGAACTCGCGCACGCTGCCCCCGATCCGATGGTCCGAGCGGTCGGCCGCCCCGGGGTGGGCCAGGGGTCGGCCGGGGGGCGGACTGCAGCGAAGTTACCGGATCGCCGGATCGCTGCCCAGAGGTGCCGCCGACCTGATCGGGATCGGCACGTGCCAACCTCCGAAGCCCGTCGGAGCGCAGCAGGTCGAACACGCCATCAAAGGAAAAATATGGATGATCCGGACAGCCGCGAAAGCAATGGATATTCACCCTTCGAACAGGTGGTCAGGGAGTAGTAAGCTCACGCAGATCCAACGGCCCGGCCTTGTCGCCGGACCGACCCCACCCGCCTCACGTGGCGGCCCGAGGCCGCCCGTCCGCACCCCCTGTCCGCGCCTGGCCCACCCCTCCCGAGGACCCCATGCGTCTGCGCAGCAGCTCGATCCGCGCGAGGATCATCGCGCTGCTCATGGTGCCCATCGTGGCGCTGACCGGGTTGTGGGTGTACGCGACACTCGTCACCACCTGGGACGTCTGGGGGCAGCTCGACGTCAACGCCACCTACAAGGCGTTCGGCAGCCCCTCCGACCAGTACGTCCGCGACCTGCAGGCCGAGCGCTGGGCCGCCGTGATGCGGGTGGCCGACCGCGGCTCCAGGACCACCGCGGACTCCTACCAGGCGGCCCAGGCCGCCACCGACCGCGATCTCCAGCTGCTGCGCTCCATGGTCGACGGCGCCGACGCCGCCAAGCTCGACAGCGACCAGCAGCGCAAGTTCCGCGACGTGCTGAGCGTGTCCGAGCAACTGGCCGGTATCCGCAGCCGCGCGAACCAGGGCCGGGACGGCTGGGAGACCGTCATCACGGACTACGGCGGCCTGGTCCAGCCGGTCTTCACCTTCCGGTCCTCCTTCGTCGCCACCCAGGCCGGCCCGCTCGCCCGCCAGGGCACCGTCCTGGTGGAGCTGACCCGCGCCCGCGAGTTCCTCTCCCAGGAAGCGGTCGCGATGGAGGCGCTCCAGCTCACCGCGGCCCCGGACGACCGCAAGGTACAGGCGGCCCTGGACTACCAGCACAGCCAGCAGGCGCTGTACCGGATCTACCTGCCCGAGCTGGACCCCCAGGACCAGGGCGACTTCCGCGTCCTGCAGGGCGGCATCGACTGGACCACCCTGGCCCGCGCGGAACGCGCCTTCGAGGAGGCCGACAGCCGGATCCACGAGGTCAAGAGCAACACCGACGACCCCTGGCACGAGAACGCCGACCGGGTGCTGGCCGACCTCGCCAGCCTGAACAGCCGGCTGGACGCCGCCAACAGCGACCGCGCCAGGTCCTACGCGATCAACTCGCTGCTGCGCGGCGGCATCGCCGGTGCCGTCGGCCTGGCCGCCGTGGTCGCCTCGATCCTCATCTCCTACCGGATCGGCCGTAAGCTCGCCCGCGAGCTGGTCTCGCTGCGCAACGCCGCACTCGACATGTCCGGCAACCGGCTGCCCTCGGTGATGCTCCGGCTGCGCCGCGGCGAGAGCGTGGACACCGCCTCCGAGGTGCTGCAGCTCAACTTCGGCAACGCCGAGATCGGCCAGGTCGGCCGGGCCTTCAACGAGGTCCAGCGGGTCGCCGTCGAGGCCGCGGTCGAGCAGGCCGAGCTGCGCCGCGGCGTCTCCGCGGTCTTCGTCAACCTCGCCCGCCGCAGCCAGGTGCTGCTGCACCGCCAGCTCACCCTGCTGGACACCATGGAGCGGCGCACCGAGGACCCGGCGGAGCTGGAGGACCTGTTCCGGCTGGACCACCTGACCACCCGCATGCGGCGGCACTCCGAGGGTCTGATCATCCTCTCCGGTGGCTCGCCCGGCCGGGCCTGGCGCAAGCCGGTGCGGATGGTGGACGTGGTGCGGGCCGCCGTCGGCGAGGTCGAGGACTACGCCCGGGTGATCGTCCGCCCGTTCCCGGGCACCGGCCTGCTGGGCAGCTCGGTCGCCGACGTCACCCACCTGATCGCCGAGCTGGTCGAGAACGCCGCGGTGTTCTCCCCGCCGCACACCCAGGTGACGGTGCAGGGCGAGGTGGTCGCGCACGGCTTCTGCCTGGAGATCGACGACCGCGGACTCGGCCTCAGCGAACAGGCCCTCCAGGAGATCAACCAGCGGCTCGCGGTGGAGCAGGAGTTCGACCTCGCCGACACCGACCGGCTCGGGCTGTTCGTGGTCAGCCGGCTGGCCCGGCGGCACGGCATCCGGGTGCACCTGCGCCCCTCGCCGTACGGCGGCACCTCGGCCGTGGTGCTGATCCCGCGCGAACTGCTGGCCGAGGCGACGGAGCTCTCGGTCGACCAGGTGCCGGCCCAGCCGGTGGCGGCGGCCCCGGTCGGCGACGGCGGACACGGCCGGGCCGCGGCGGCCCCGCTCGGCGCCGACGAGCCGGTCCGCTCCGCGCCCCGCCGGGCCGGCGGACCCAAGCCCTCGCCCGTCCAGCCCGCCAGCACCCCCGGCGGCCTGCCGCGGCGCCGGGCGGCCGGCGGCCCGGTCCTGGTCCCGGACGGATCCGGCGGCCGCCACCGCCGCGCGGACAGCCCGGTCGAGGAGCGCCCGGTACCCACCAGCCCCGCGCACGCCGCCCCGCCGGTGGCCGGCGGCCTGCTGCCGCGGCGGGTCCGACAGGCGAACCTGGCACCGCAGTTGAAGGACCAGGCAGCCACCGCGGAGCCGGCCGAGCCGGCCCGTGAGCGCTCGCCGGAGGAGGCCAGGGCCACCTTCGCCTCCTTCCAGCGGGGCTTCCAGCGCGGCCGCGGCGACCGGTTGCAGCCGGCCTCCCTGACGGTCGTCCGCGAGCAGCCCGAGCCGGCCGGCGCAGCTCCCGCCGACCGGTCGGCCCAGCCCCCCGAGCGGGTGCCCGGCCCGCCCAGGCTCCGGATCGCGCTCCCCTCGGCCCCCGTGCCGTACGCGCTCCCGGCGGCCCCCACCCGGGCGGCCCCCCAGCCGTCCGAACCCGCTCCACCCGCGGCCCCCACGCCGCCCACGGAATCGGCACAACCCGTAGCATCCGCACAGCCCGTAGCACCTGCTCCCGCAGCACCCGCACAATCCGCACCGGCGGAAGGAACCGAATCATGACCGCAACAGCACAGCCGTCCGGGGACCTCGACTGGCTCCTGGACGAACTGGTCGGCCGGGTGGCGACCCTGAGGCATGCGGTGATCCTCTCCAGCGACGGGCTGGCCACCGGGGTGTCCAGCGGCCTCGGCCGCGAGGACGCCGAGCACCTGGCCGCCGTGGCGGCCGGCTTCCACAGCCTGGCCAAGGGCGCCGGCCGGCACTTCCAGGTCGGTGGCGTCCGGCAGACGATGGTCGAGCTGGACGAGGCCTTCCTGTTCATCACCGCCGCCGGCGACGGCAGCTGCCTGGCCGTACTGGCCGACGCCGAGTCCGACGTCGGCCAGATCGCCTACGAGATGGCCCTGCTGGTGAAGCGGGTCGGCGAGCACCTCTCCGCCGAGCCGCGCACCGAGCCCGCTCCGCCCGGGAGATGAGGGACCGATGAGCACCGAGGACGCCGCCACCGAGCCCGCGCTCGACCTGTTCGCGCCCCGCACTCCCGTGGACGACCGCTGGTTCGACGACGACGCGGGCCCGGTGGTGCGGCTGTTCTCGATGACCGGGGGCCGGGCCAGGCCCGCCGACGACGGCCTGTTCGACCTGATCTCCCTGGTCACCGCGGTCAGCGGGGCCGAGCAGGCCGCCGTCGACCACCCGCTGGCACCGGAGCACCACGCCATCCTGGCGCTCTGCCGCGACGAGCCGCTGAGCGTCGCGGAACTCGGCTCCTACACCGACCTGCCGGTCAGTGTCGTACGGGTCCTGCTCGGCGACCTGAACGACGCCCGGCTCGTCGACGTCACCCGACCCGTCCAGCTCGCCCATCTCCCGGACGAGCGCCTGCTGCGAGACGTGATCAATGGCCTCCGCGCACTCTGAGACAGCCCCCGCCCCGGCCACCGGGCCCACCCCGGCCCCCCAGGGGCCCTGGGGGAGCGCCGCGCTGAAGATCCTGGTGGCCGGCGGCTTCGGCGTCGGCAAGACCACCCTGGTCGGCGCGGTCAGCGAGATCCGGCCGCTGCGCACCGAGGAGCAGCTGAGCGAGCTCGGCCGCCCGGTCGACGACACCCACGGGGTGGAGGCCAAGCGCACCACCACCGTCGCCATGGACTTCGGCCGGATCGACCTGCGGCCCGGCCTCGCGCTCTACCTGTTCGGCACGCCCGGCCAGGACCGGTTCTGGTTCGTCTGGGACGAGCTGGCCCGCGGGGCGCTCGGCGCCCTGGTCCTGGCCGACACCCGCCGGCTGGCCGACTGCTTCCCCTCGGTCGACTTCTTCGAGCGGCGCCGGATCCCCTTCGTGGTCGCGGTGAACTGCTTCGAGGGCACCGAGTCCTACGCGCCCGACGACGTCCGGACGGCGCTCGACCTCGACCCCGAGGTGCCCGTGCTGCTCTGCGACGCCCGCAGCCGCGAGGACGGCAAGGAGCTGCTGATCCGGCTGGTCGAGCACGCCGCCGACCGGGTCCGGGCCGCCCGCGGGTGACCGCCCGGCCCGGTTATCCGGCCGGACCGGGCGAAAAGGGACGCCACCGGGTGAGGTCCGATCTGATGGGGCGCAAGGACGCGTTCGTCTGGTTGAATAGCCCCATGAATCTTGTCGAGGACAGCGCTGAGGGTCGTTTCGACCTTGAGCCGTTCTGGCCGTCCCGACAGCCGCACCTCTTCGACCAGACGTGTCCGGGTTCGCCTCGCGCGTCCCGGCGCTCCGCGGCCTGACGTTCCGTCAGCTCCGCCCGCACGGCCCGGTTCGACGCGCAGACGCTTCCACCCCAGTCGTCACGCGCGAAAGAGCGGCACCATGTCTTCTTCCACGGCCACCCTGCCCGTTCCCTCCGCGACCCCGCACCTGCGCGCGGTCCGGTCCGTCCCGTCGAGCGCCGACCGTCGGCGCGAGCCCGTCCATCCGACCCGCCCCGCCACACCCGCCGCACCGGTCGCTCTGGCCGGCCTGGCCGGTCTGCCGGAGGGCGCGCTGGTCGCGGCGCTCCCGCAGTCCGCGCTCCCGCAGAGCCTGCTCGCCCAGTACGGCGCCCAGCTGGGCGCCGCCGCCGGGCACCCGCTGGTCGGCTACCTGGTCCTGGTCCCGGCCGAGCCGGAGCAGCCGGCGCCGGCTCCCGCCGCCCCGGCCCGGCCCGCCGCGGTGCCCTCCGGCCGCGGCATCAGCGTCGACCCGGACCGGCGCAACGCCTACGTCGACGGCAAACTGCTCGACCTCACCTACCTGGAGTTCGAGCTGCTGGCCCACCTCACCCAGCACCCGCACCGGGTGCACACCCGCGACCACCTGGTCTCCGCCGTCTGGGGCTACGGCCACGTCGGCGACGGCCGGACGGTCGACGTGCACGTGGCGCGGCTGCGCCGCAAGCTCGGGGCGGCCTACCGCGACTCCATCGTGACGGTCCGTCGGGTCGGCTACAAGTACTCCCCGGCAGCGGCCTGACCGAACGTCGGGGGGCGGGCCGCACCGGCCCGCCCCCCGACGCGTCGGACCGGCCTCAGCGGCTGAGCAGGTCGATCTCCGCCAGCTCCTCGTCGGTCAGCGGCGCACCGTTCAACGCGTCGATGTTCTGGTCGAGTTGGGCGGCGCTGCTGGCACCCACGATCACCGACACCACCCGCGGGTCGCGCAGCACCCAGGACAGCGCCAGCTGCGCCAGACTCTGGCCGCGCTGCTCCGCCACCTTGTTCAGCGCGCGCAGCTGCTCCAGCTTCGCGCCGGTCAGCGCCTCCTCCTTCAGGAAGTGGCCGACCGACATCCGCGAACCGGCCGGCACCTCGCCGCTGAGGTAGCGGTCCGTCAGCAGGCCCTGGGCCAGCGGGGAGTAGGCGATCAGGCTGGTCCGGGTGTCACCCACGGCGGTCAGCAGGCCCTCCTCGTCGGGCCTGCGGTTGAGGATCGAGTAGCTCGCCTGGTTGAGCAGCATCGGGGTGCCCAGCTCGCGCAGGATCGCGACCGCCTCGCGGTGCTGCTCCGCCGAGTAGTTGGAGATGCCCGCGTACAGCGCGCGACCCGAGCGCACCGCCGTGTCCAGCGCCCCCATGGTCTCCTCCAGGGGGGTGTCGGGGTCGTGGCGGTGCGAGTAGAACACGTCCACGTAGTCCAGGCCCATCCGGCTCAGCGACTGGTCCAGGCTGGCCAGCAGGTACTTGCGCGAGCCGCCGTCGCCGTACGGGCCGGGCCACATGTCGTAGCCGGCCTTCGAGGCGATGAACAGCTCGTCCCGGTACGGCCGGAAGTCCTGGGCGAACAGCGTGCCGAAGTTCGCCTCGGCGCTGCCGTACGGCGGGCCGTAGTTGTTGGCCAGGTCGAAGTGGGTGATACCGCGGTCGAAGGCTCTGCGCAGCACCGCGCGCTGGACCTCCAGCGGCTGGGTGTCCCCGAAGTTGTGCCAGAGGCCGAGCGAGACGGCGGGCAGCTGCACCCCGCTGCGTCCGGCGCGGCGGTAGGTCATCGAGCGGTAGCGGTCGTCGGCGGCGAGATAGCTCATGGGGAGCATCCTGCCAGGCGGTGGCCGCCGGGCGGGGCCTGTGACGCCTGCGTCGTCCGCACGGTGGGACGTAGGCTGGCCGGGAGAGGGAACCACCGGGAGAGGAGCCGCCGATGTGCCCCGACATCACCGACCGGGCGGACCTCGACCGCCTGCTCCGGCGCTTCTACGGGGCCGCCTTCGCCGACCCGCTGATCGGCCCGTTCTTCACCGAGATCGCCGGCCTGGACCTGGAGGCGCACCTCCCGCACATCACCGACTTCTGGGAACGCGCGCTGTTGCGCAGCGCCGAGTACCGGCGCGACGCCTTCGCCCCGCACGCCGGCCTGCACCGGCAGCGGCCGATGACCGCCGAGCACTTCGGGCGCTGGGTCCAGCTGTGGCGGGCGAGCGTGGACGGGCTGTACCGGGGGCCGGTGGCGGACCGGGCCAAGGAGCAGGGCGAGCGGATCGCCCTGGCGATGCTGCGCCGCACCTCGGGCGGGGGGACGGACGGCGGCGCGGGCGGGTTCGTCCCGCTCTCGGTGGTCCTGCTGCGCGGCCGGCCCGCACCCCCGGCGGCCTCGTCGAACGCACCCGGGCCGATCGCATAGGCTCGTCACGACCCCGGAACGGCGGGCGCGAGGAGGGCAGGTGCGGTACGGCGGCGGAGCTTCGGCGTCCGTGCACGGAGCAGCCCTGCCCGGCCCGGGGGACGGTGCCGAGCGGGTCGCCCTCACGGTGCTCGGCCCGCTGACGGCCCTGGTCGACGGGCGCCCGGTCGCGCTCGGCGGCCCCCGGCAGCGCGCGGTGCTGGCCCGGCTGCTGGTGGCCCGCGGCGAGGTGGTCCCGGTCGACCGCCTGATCGAGGACCTGTGGAGCGGGCGCCCGCCCGCGAAGGCCGCCGCCTCGCTGCAGGCCTACGTGTCGAACCTGCGGCGCCTGCTGGAGCCCGGCCGCGGCCCGCGCGAACCGGCCAGGCTGCTGGTCAGCCGGGCCCCGGGGTACGCGCTGGATCTCGCGGCTCCCGCCGTGGACGCGTGGGAGTTCGAGTCCGGCGTCCGGGAGGCCCGGGGGCTGCTGCCGTTCGCCGCGAAGGTGGCGGAGAACTGGGCGAAGCCGCTCTCCCACTCGGTCGACGCCGCCCTGGAGCTGTGGCGCGGCCCCGCGCTGGCCGAGTTCGCGGACCAGCCGTGGGCCCTGACCGAGATCGCCAGGCTCGGCGAACTGCACATCTCTGCTCGCGAGTTGGCGGTCGAGGCGGCACTCGCCGAAGGCCGTCCCGGGGACGCCGTCCCGGGCGCCAGGGCGCTGGTCGAGGAGTACCCGCTGCGCGAGGAGGGCCGGCGGCTGCTCGCGCTCGCCCTGTGGGGCGCGGGCCGGCAGGCCGAGGCCCTGGACGCGCTGCGCAGCGCCCGGGCACTGCTGACCGAGGAGCTCGGCCTCGACCCGCACCCGGCACTGGTCGACCTGGAGGCGGCCATCCTGACCCAGCGCGCGGACCTGCTGCCGCCCGCCCCGGCCACGCCGGCCGCCCTCCAGCCGGCCCCGCGCGCCGGCGGCCGGTGCGGGAACGGCCCGCCCAGCCCGCTGTTCGTCGGCCGCGAGGAGGAGCTCGGCGCGCTGCGCCGGGCGGCCCGGGAGGTCGAGGCCGAGGGACACGCGGTGGCGGTCGTCAGCGGCGAGGCGGGCGCCGGAAAGTCCACCCTGCTGGGCCGGCTGCGCGGTGAACTCCGCAGCGCCGGCTGGCTGGTGGCCGGCGGGCGCTGCCCCGAGACCGAGGGTGCGCCACCGGCCTGGGCCTGGACCGAGGCGCTGCGCGAGCTGGCCGCCCAGACCCACCTCCCGCACGTCGTGGCCCGCCGGCTGGCCCCGCTGCTCGGCGGTGAACCGCCCCACCCGGCCGGCGGCGAGCCCGCCGACGCCCTGGTCGGCCGCTTCCGCCTGCACCGGGCCGTCGAGGACTGGCTGCGCCGGGTGGCGGCCGAGCGGCCCGTCGCCGTCCTCCTGGACGACCTGCACGAGGCCGACCAGGAGACCCGCGCCCTGCTCGCCGCGCTGGCCGCCGCCCAACTGCCCGGCCTGCTGCTGGTGGTGGCGCACCGCCCGGGGGAGGGTGAACTCACCGACATCCTGGCCGTGCTGGCCCGCAGGTCGCCGTACCGGCTGCCGCTGGCCGGCCTGGCGGAGGAGGAGGCCGGCCGGCTGATCGAGTCGGTCTGCTCGGCGGAGGTCGACCCGCGCACCGTCCGGGCGCTCGCCGAACGCACCGGAGGCAACCCGTTCTACCTGCTGGAGAGCGCCCAACTGCTCGCCGGGGAAGGCGCGCTGGTCGCCGTCCAGGAGGTGCCGCAGGGCGTCCGGGACGTGCTGCGCAGGCGGTTCTCCCGGCTGCCCGGGGCCACCGTCGAGGTGCTGCGGCTGGCCGCGGTGGTCGGCCGGGAGGCCGAGGTGGACCTGCTGCTCGCCGCCTCCGGCCAGAGCGAGGAGCGGCTGCTCGACTCCCTGGAAGCGGCCCTGGTCGGCGGCCTGCTCACCGAACCGCGCCCGGGCACCGTCCGGTTCATCCACGCCCTGGTCCGCGACACCCTCTACGCCGACCTGAGCTCGCTGCGCCGCACCAGGCTGCACGGCCGGGTCGCCGAGGCGCTGAGCACCCTGCACCCCGACCGGCTGACCGCGCTCGCCCACCACTACTCCCGGACCGCCTCCGCGGCCACCGCCGAACCGGCCGTCGACCACTGTGTCCGGGCCGCCGAGGCCGCCGAGCGCCGGTACGCGCACGAGAACTGCGCCGCGCTGCTCCGGCAGGCCCTGGACGCGCTGGACCTGGTACCCGAAGGCGCCGACGACCGCCCGGCCCGGCGGCTCGCCCTGCTCGGCGCGCTGCTGCGGGCCCAGGTCAGGGCCGGCGCCGTCGCGGCCGCGCTGGCCACCAGGTCGGCCGCCGTCGGCCTCGCCCGGGAGAGCGGCCGCGAGGACCTGCTGATCGAGGCCTGGACGGCCTGGACCGAGCCGACCCCCTGGGTGGCACACCCCTACGGCTCGGTCGACCAGCTCGCGATCGACGCGCTCACCGCCCTGCTGCGCCGGGACGACCTGCCGCCGGTCACCCGCTGCCGGCTGCTGGACGCGCTCACCTACGAACTCGACTGCAGCGGCTCGCACGGCGGGCGGGAGGCCGGGGCGGAGGCGGTCCGGATCGCCCGCGAGGTCGGCGACCCCCGGCTGCTCGCCCGCGCGCTGGCCGCCCAGGCCCGGGTGCACGACTACGAGCACGACCTGGACCTGCGCACCGAGATCGCCGACGAACTCATCGAGCTGGCCCAGGAGTTCGACCTTCCCGCGTACCGCTGGCACGCCGAGCACCTGCACGCCACCGCGGCCGCCGTCCGGGCCGACCTGCCCGGTCTGCGGGCCCACATCGACGCCGGCCTGCGGATCGCCGAGGCGTACGGGCTGCCCGAGCTGGTCGACGTCGGGCTGTGCCAGCAGGGCATGATGGCGCTGATCGCGGGCCGCCCGGCCGAGGCCGAGGCGCTGTACGTGCGGGCGGTGGACGGTCTGCGCTCGCGCGGGTCGCTGCACGCGGACGGGTTCGACGCGGTCTACCGGCTCACCCTGGCGATCCAGGGCGGCCGGCTGCGCGACGAACTGCCGCTGGTCCGGGCCGCGGCCGCGATCTACGGCCCGCTGGTCGACGACGCCCTCGCGCTCGCGCTGGCCCAGGACGGCCGGATCGAGGAGGCCCGGGCGGCGCGCACCCCCGGGCGTCCGATCACGCTCGACTACTACCGCTCCTTCTTCCTGGCGCTGCGGGCCATGGCGGTGATCGCCCTGGACGAGCGGGCCGAGGCGGCCGCACTCCTGGCGGAACTCGCCGAGCTGGAGCACCTGGTGGCAGGGGCCGCCAGCACCTCGATCGCGCTGCGCCCGGTGGCTCTGGTCCGCGGCGAACTGGCCCGGTACCTGGGGCTGGCGGCCGAGGCGGCCGAACACTTCCGGGCCGCCGCCGAGGTGGCCCGGCGGTGGGAGGCCCCGCACTGGGAGGCCGAGGCCCTCCGGGCTCTGGCGGAACTCGGCCCGGACCTCTAACCTGCCTGCGGGACGCAGGTCCGGCCCCGCACCGCTCTCCAAGTGCCCGCCAAGTCGACTCCAAGCCCGACCGGCCACGCTGAGCAGGTCTCCTGCACCGGACCAGCCGAAAGGCCCGTCATGTCCTCCCTCCTCGGCCGCCTCGGCGGCGCCGCAGCCGCCAGACCCTGGCACACCGTGCTCGGCTGGGTGCTGCTCCTCGCCGCCCTGTTCGGGCTTGCCACCGCCTTCGGCGGCTCCCCTCGCGACGACTACCGGGTGCCCGGCACCCGCTCCACCGCCGGACTCGACCTGCTCCGCGAGCGCTTCCCGGAGATGTCCGGGGCGAGCGCCCGGGTGGTCGTCCACGACCGCACCGGGCAGCGCGTCCCGGAGTCGGTCCTGGCCGAGGTGAGCAGCCGGATCGGCGGGGTCCGCGGCGCGGGCCCGGTGGCCCCGCCGGTCTTCTCCGCCGGCGGTGACACGGCCCTGCTGGCCGTCAACTACCTGATACCGGTGACCGCGTTCGAGGGCTCCGAGGGCCTGGACGCGCTGCGCGAGGCGGCCCGCCCGGCGCAGGACGCGGGCCTGGAGGTCGAGTTCGGCGGCCAGCTGCCGGAGAACTTCGCCGCCCCCGACGGCACCGCCGAGATCATCGGCATCGTGGCCGCGCTGATCGTCCTGGTGCTCTCGCTGGGGACCCTGGTCTCGGCCGGGCTTCCGCTGGTGGTGGCGCTGGCCGGGCTCGGCGCGGGCACCGCGCTGACCACCCTGCTGGCGGCCGTCACCGACATCAGCCCGACCGCGCCGACGGTGGCCAGCATGGTCGGCCTGGGGGTCGGCATCGACTACGCGCTGCTCCTGGTGAGCCGCCACGTGGAGGGCCTGCGCAAGGGGCTGACCCGGCAGGCGGCGGCGGCCGAGGCCACCGCGACGGCGGGCTCCTCGGTGGTGGTCGCGGGCTCCACCGTGCTGGTGTCGCTGTTCGGCCTCAAGCTGGCCGGGCTGCCCACCTACTCCTCGTTCGGCTACGCGACCTTCGTCGTGGTCGGCGCCGTGATGCTGGCCTCGCTGACCCTGGTGCCGGCGCTCTGCTCGCTGGCCGGGCCGCGGCTGCTGCGTCGCGCCGAGCGCCGCGACCCGGTGCCGGCGGAGAGCGCCGGGCCGACCAGGACCGAGCGCTGGGCGCGGCTGATCGGCCGCCGTCCGGCCGCCGCCGCGCTGGCCTCCCTGGTGGTGCTGCTGGCGCTGGCCGCCCCGATGCTGGGCATGCGCACCTGGCCGCAGGACGCCGGCAGCCAGGCGGAGGGCAACACCACCCGCAAGGCGTACGACCTGGTGGCCGAGGCGTACGGCCCGGGGGCCAACGGGCCGCTGCTGGTCGCGGTCGACCTGCGCCGGCTCCCCGCCGCGGAACTTCCTTCGATCACGCAGAGGTTGACGGCCGACCCGGGGATCGCGGCGGTCGCCCCGCCGCTGCTGAACAAGGCCGGCGACGCCGCCGTGCTGTCGGTGCAGCCGGCCACCGGCCCGCAGGACGAGCGGACCGCCCGGCTGCTGGACCGGATGCGCGGCGAGCTCCTGCCGCCCGCGGGCGCCGAGGTGACCGGTGTGGTGGCCTCCTTCGCCGACATCTCCGAGCGGCTCTCCGACCGGCTCTGGGTGGTCGTCCCGTTCGTGGTCGCGCTCTCGCTGATCCTGCTCACCGTGCTCTTCCGGGCGCCGGTGATCGCGGTGAAGGCGGCGGTGATGAACCTGCTCTCGGTGGCCGCCGCCTACGGGGTGATGACGGCGGTCTTCCAGTCCGACGCGGGCGCGAAGGCGCTCGGGCTGCCGCACTCGGTGCCGGTCTCCAGCTGGGTGCCGATCCTGATGTTCACCGTGCTGTTCGGCCTGTCGATGGACTACGAGGTGTTCCTGCTCGCCCGGGTCCGGGAGGAGTGGCTGGCCACCGGTGACGCGCGCGGCAGCGTGGTCCGCGGCCTGTCGGCGACCGGGCGCGTGATCAGCAGCGCGGCCGCGATCATGGTGGCGGTCTTCACCGGCTTCGCCATCGACCCGGACATCACCGTCAAGATGATGGGGGTGGGCATGGCCGTGGCGGTGCTGATCGACGCCACCCTGGTCCGCCTGGTGCTGGTCCCCGCCACGATGACCCTGCTGGGCCGGCTCAACTGGTGGCTCCCGGCCTGGCTGGACCGCCTGCTGCCCGAGCTGCGGATCGAGCACGGCGGCGACCCGGTGGTGCCGCCCGCCCGCGAGCCCGAGCCCGAGCGCGTGCCGGCCTGATCCGCCCGGTCCGCCCGGAGGGGCTGCGAGCCCCGCCGGGCGGACCGGCGTCCGGGGTCAGATCAGGGTGGCTTCGACGGTCCTGCGGACTGCCGCGAAGTCCAGCCCGTGGTCCGCGATCACCTTGGCGCCCAGGCCCTCGCCCTCGCGGAGCAGGCCCAGCACCAGATGGCCGGTGGCGATCCGGCCCGACTCCAGGCGCAGCGACTCCCGCAGCGACAGCTCCAGCGTCTTCCTGGCCCGGGCCGTGAACGGGCTGCGCCCGCCGCGTCCGCCCTTGGCCTCCCCGGAGCGGAACCAGCCGCGGCGCCGGGCCGGCTCCTCCGCCGGCGGGTCCAGCGCACCCTCCCCGAAGACCGCCTCCACGGCCTCGCGGACGGCGTCCAGGTCGACCCCGATGGTGGCCAGCGCCAGCCCGTCCATGCCGCCGCCCAGCAGTCGCACTACCGCTTCGCGGGCCGTGGCGTGGTCCAGGCCAGCGTCGACCAGGACGGCGGCGGACGGCTCGGCGGCGTCGGCGAGGACGGCGAGCAGCAGGTGCTCGGTGCCGATGTGCCCGTGCCCGAGCTCGGCGGCCTCCTCCCTGGCCCGTACCACCACCTGGCGCGCCGAAGCCGTGAATCGTTCGAACATTGCTCAGCCTCCGTCCTCGTTCGTGGGGAATCCCCGTCGGGCGTACTTCTTGTGGACTGCCTGCCGGCTCACGCCCAGGCACACCGCGATGTCCTGCCAGGACCAGCCCTGGCCGCGGGCGTTGGCCACCTGGAGGTCCTCCAGCCGGTCCGCCAGTTCGCGCAGGGCGCGGACCGCGCGCAGTCCGACGGCCGGGTCGCGGCTGCTCGCGGCTGCCGCGAGCTCCTTGGTCTCGCTCATGATGTCAACGTAGGTTGACGCCCCGGCGTTGTCAACCCTGGTTGACACTCTGGCCCGCTGGTAGGGTCCGGTCCCGTGTCCGAATCCTGGGTCGACGCCGCCGAACGCATCGGCATCGACCTCCACGTGACGCTCGCCCGGCCGGGGAGCCGGCAGGCCGCCCTCACCCGCGCCCTGCGCGAGGCGGTCCGGGAGGGCAGGCTGGCCCCCGGCACCCGGCTGCCGCCCTACCGCTCGCTCGCCGCCGACCTCGGGATCGCCCGCAACACCGTCGCCGGCGCCTACGCCGAGCTGGTCGCCGAAGGCTGGCTCGCCGCCCGGCAGGGCTCCGGCACCCGGGTGGCCGAGCGCGCCGCGCCACCCGAACCCGTCCACCGGCCCGCCGAGGCGCCGCGGAAGGCGCCCGGCCCCGCCCACGACCTGCGGCAGGGCCAGCCGGACGCCGCCTCCTTCCCCCGCACGGCCTGGCTCGCCGCCGCCCGCCGCGCCCTGAACGCCGCCCCCGACGAGGCCTTCGGACCCGGCGACCCGCAGGGCCGGATCGAGCTGCGCCGCGCCCTCGCCGAGTACCTGGCCCGCGCCCGCGGCGTACGCACCACACCGGACCGGATCGTCCTGTGCTCCGGCTTCGCCCACGCGCTGCGGCTGCTGTTCGGCGGCACCGGTGGCGCCGGGCGCGGACCCCTGCGCGGGCCGTTGGCCGTGGAGGCGTACGGGCTGGGCTTCCACCGCGACCTGCTGGCCCAGGCCGGAGTGCGCACCGTACCGCTGGAGATCGACGAACAGGGCGCCCGGGTGGCGGAGTTGGCCTCGCGCCGGGGCCTTCGGGCGGTGCTGCTCACCCCGGCGCACCAGTTCCCCACCGGCGGGCCGCTGCACGCCTCCCGGCGTACCGCGGCGGTCGACTGGGCCGGCACCCGCGACGGACTGCTCCTGGAGGACGACTACGACGGCGAGTTCCGCTACGACCGCGAACCCGTCGGCGCCGTCCAGGGGTTGGACCCGGAGCGGGTGCTCTACCTCGGCTCGGTGAGCAAGAGCCTCTCCCCGGCCCTCCGGCTGGGCTGGATGGTCCTGCCGGAGCGGCTGGTCGGGCCCGTCCTGGCGACCAAGGGGCAACGCGAGGCCTGGGCCGGCACCCTGGACCAGCTGACCCTGGCCGAGTTCCTCGCGTCCGGCCTCTACGACCGCCATGTGCGCCGGATGCGGCAGCGCTACCGGCACCGCCGTGACCGGCTCCTCGCGGCGCTCGCCGCGCACGCACCGCACATCGAGGTCACCGGGATCGCGGCCGGGCTGCACGCCGTCCTGCGGCTGCCCGCCGGCACCGAGGCCGGCGCCCTCGCGGCGGCGGCCCGGCTGGGGCTCGCCGTCGACGGCCTCGCCGCCTTCCGCCACCCGGCGGCCGCGGCACCCGCCACCCACGGCCTGGTGGTGGGCTACGCCACCCCGCCCGAGCGCGCGTACGGCGCCGCCCTGGCAGCCCTGTGCCGGGCCCTGCCGCCCGACCGCGGCTGAGGCGGGGCCGGGGAGGCGAGCCACGGCATACGGCCGCCGCGAGGCGCATCCTGGTACCAGGGCCCTGCGTGGCGGTCCCGGCCGGGGCCGGTGCGGAGGGCGTGGATCGTTCCCGGAGGCGGTCATGAACAACAGAGCCCCCGCAGGCGTGGTGGCAGGCGTGGACGGGTCGGTGCCCGCCGCGGCCGCCGCCGAATGGGCCGCCCAGGAGGCCGAACGTCGAGGGTGCGCACTGCACCTGGTGCACGCCGTGAACACCGGCACCGTCACCCTCTCCCCACGGACCGGCGCCGCCGTCACCGACCTCATCCTGCGCGAGGCCCAGGCCGTCCTGGACGAGGCGCTCGGCAAGCTCGCCGCCGCCCACCCGGAGCTGCGCCTCACCGGGGACGTGGTGCCCAGGGACGCCGCCGAGTCCGTCCTCACCGCCGCCGAGCACGCCGAGCTCGCGGTGGTCGGCACCCGCGGCCACGGCGGCTTCGCCTCGCTGCTGCTCGGCTCGGTCAGCCTGCGGGTGGCCGCGCACTCCCGGTGCCCGGTCGTCGTGGTCCGGGGCGCCCCGGACACGGGCAATCACATCCTGGTCGCCATCCGCGACGAACGCGACGGCGAGACCCTGCGGTTCGCGCTGCGTGAGGCCACCGACCGACGGCTGCCGGTCGAGGCCCTGCACACCTGGTCACCCGTGGTGGCCGATGCCGCGCACATGGCGCCGATGATCGACGAGGTGGGGGAGGAGGCCCGGCTGCACGCGCAGCTGCTGCGGAACACCGTCGAACCGGTGGCGGAGGAGTTCCCGGACGTGCGGGTGGACGCCCGCCCGCTCACCGGTGCGACCGCGGCGACCCTGGTGGAGGCCTCACGCCGGGCCGCGCTGCTGGTGGTCTCCCGGCACGAGCCCTCGCCGCACTTCGGCCTGCGGCTGGGGACGGCGGTGCACGCCGTCCTGCACCACGCGCACTGCCCGGTCGCGGTGGTACCGGCCTGACCCGCAACACCGGTCCGGCCCCGGGCGCACCCGGGGGCCGGGAACGCCGAAGGCCCGGCGGGCATCCCGCCGGGCCTTCGGGTGGTACGAGGGTCGTGCGTGGGTCGTACCGCGGTTCAGACCGCAGCGGCCCGGGCGGCCGGCGCGGTGGCCGGAGCCGGGTTCAGCAGGCGCTCGGCGAGGTGCCCGAAGAGCAGGCCGAAGCCGCTCCACAGCGTCACCTGGATCGCCAGCGCGGACAGCCGGAACTGCCACAGCAGCGAGGCCGGGAAGTCCTCCGGGACCTCGTCCACCACCGGCAGCACCGCGTAGGCCACACCGACGGCCGCCACGAAGCCGACGATCGCCACCGCCGTCGCGTTCCAGTTGCCCAGGCTCGGCGCCAGCCGGCGACCGAGGATGGTGGCCGCCACCGCGAGCAGCACGCTGAGCACCATCATCAGGAAGTACAGCGTGGTGCGCCTGCCGATGGTGTCCGGCTCGCCCACCGACGGCGGGTTGGCCGGGTACTTCAGGAACGGCACGACGTACACCGCGACCAGCCCGGCGCCCGAGAGCAGCGCGGCCGTGGCCCGCGGGCCGAAGCGGCCAATCCGGCCCAGCGCGAAACAGAACGCGAGCCCGGCGATGCCGCCGAACGCGAGCCCGTACAGCAGGATGCCGGTGGCCAGGCCGAGGGTGGACTGGAGGCTGCGGCTGACCAGTTCCACCTCGCCGTCGCCGTGCGAGTGGGCGTGCGCCTCCTCGAAGCCGATGGCGGCGTCGACGTGCGGCTCACCCAGGAGGTAGGCCACGACCAGGGCGAGCACGCCGGCCGCCAGGCCCGCGAGCATGCCCCGGACGAGCAGGGATCTGACAGAGACGGAGTTCATGAGCGTTGCTTCCCCTTGTGGAGATCAGTGGCAGGGGAAGCCGAGCAGGTGCCGGCCGTCGTGAACCCACTCGTGCACGGTCTCACCGGAGATCAGTGCGGTGGCGCCCTGCTCGGCGCCGACGAAGTAGATGACGACCAGCATCAGGATGCCGAAGAACGCCGCCCACGGGGCGATCGCCTTCAGCGAGATGGGGGGAATCGCCGGAGCGGCGGCGGGGGCGATGGGGTGAGCCATGACCGGACCTCCTGGGGGAACTCGCGTCCCGTTCGATGGAGCAGTGGACGACGGAGTCGGGTCTGACTTTCCGGCACCTGACGAGGAGTCGGGCACCGGGTACACAGTGGCGCGACCGTGCCGGGATCTCACCGGCTTCCGTCACACCGTCGTCAATTGTCGAGGTGACGGTACCGTGGGGCGGCGGCTCGGCCAAGGGCTGCAGCAGGAGCGCACGGCGCACGGCACGGCGCGCGGCGCCGCCGGAAAACCGTACGTGTACGTGCCGGGCTTGCCGCCGGGCGGGAGGAGGGCACCGATGACGGTCCGGGTGATGCTGATCTCACCGGCGGCCTCAACAGACCTGCGCGCGGCCCGATTCGGCTCCGACGCCCCGCTCTCCGAGGCCGGCCTGCGCCGGGCCCGCTCGGCGGCCGCCCGGACCCCGGGAGCGGACCGGGTCTCGGCCGCCCCCTCCCGCCGCTGCGCCGAGACCGCCGCCGCACTCGGCCTGACGGCGCAGAGCGACCCCGCCCTCGCCGACCTGGACACCGGCGGCTGGCGCGGCGTCACCCTCGACGAACTCGCCGCGACGGACCCTGCGGCCCTCGGCGCCTGGCTGGCCGACCCCGCCGCTGCGCCCCACGGCGGCGAGTCCCTCCTCGACCTGACGGTCCGTGTCGGCACCTGGCTCGCCGCCCTGGACGGCGGCCGCACCATCGCCGTGGCCGAGCCCGCCGTGATCCGCGCCGCCGTCCTGCACGCCCTCGCCCTGCCCCCGCAGGCCTTCTGGCGCCTCGACGTCGAGCCGCTCACCCTCACCCGCCTCACCGGCGGCGCAGGCCGCTGGAACCTCGCCTGCGGCTCGCCCCTGGCGGACTGACGGCGGCTCTGACCGAGCCGGCCGCCGCCGGCCCGGGGTGCCGACGTCGCCCGGCCCCTCCGGCAGGTCTCGCCGGGGCTCCGTGCGGACGCCCGGTCCGAACGGGTGACGGCGTCCGCGCCGCCGGTCCGCCTCCCGAGTGCTCCGGCGGGCCGGGCCGATGATGTTGCCGACTGATGATCATTCAGCGGCGCGGAGGTCGGGACCATGCGGGAACGTGCAGTCCACCTCGGGCGGATCGCCTTCGGCCTGCTGGCGGCGGCGGCCCTGTCCGTGCAGGGCTACCACGCCGTCAGCGAGGGCGAGCCGCTCACCGACTTCTTCAGCTACTTCACCAACCTCAGCAACATCGGCGGCCTGCTCGTCCTGATCACGGGGGGCGTGCTCGGGCTGCGCGGCCGCCCGGGCGTACCGGACGGGATCCGCGGCGCGATCGTGCTCTACATGGTGATCACCGGGCTGGTCTACGCGGTGCTGCTCTCGGGCTACCACCTCGGGCTGCTCCTGCCGTGGGTGAACGACATCGTCCACCGGCTGATGCCCGTGGTCTACCTCGCGGACTGGCTGATGGTGCCGCCGGTCGCCCGGCTGAGCCGCGTCACCGCACTGAAGTGGCTGGTCTTCCCGCTGGTGTACCTGGCGTACACCCTGCTCCGGGGGCCGCTGGTGCACTGGTACCCGTACCCCTTCGTCGACCCGGACCTGCGCGGCGGCTACGGCCGGGTGGCCGGCGCCTGCACCCTGCTGATGGGCGCGTTCGTGCTGGTGGCGGCGGCCGTGCGGTGGATCGGCAACCGCCGGGCCGTGCGCCGGACACCGCGGCACGCCAGGGCGGCCCGGGGGAGCGCCGCCGACCCGACCTGAGCCGACGGACCTGCCGAGCCGATCCGATCCGAGCCGAGTCGTTCGAGGAAGAGGAAGCGGGAACGCGGACATGGGCCTGACGAGCCACAAGGTCCTGGCGGTCGCCGTCGGCGCCGCGCTGCTGGCGATGGCCGTGACGGTCGGCTGCTGGCCGCGGCTGGCGCGGCGGCACTGGGCGGCGGTGCTCGGCCGGATCGGGGCGCTGCTCGCGACCCAGCTGACCGTGCTCTGCGCACTCGGGCTCGCCGCCAACTCCTACTTCTCCTTCTACACCAGCTGGGACGACCTGCTGGGCACCGGTGACCCCGGTCCGGTCACCGTCCGAACCGGGGCCGACGGCCGGCCGGCCGGGCCCGTGCAGGTACTGGGCCGCGAGCCGGTCCAGGGGGCCGGGCCGAGCGGGCGCGACCCGCGGTCCGCGGGCGAGATCCAGGCGGTCCGGATCCCCGGTCCGCGCTCCGGGCTGAGCACCGACGGGTTCGTCTACCTGCCGCCGCAGTACTTCCAGCCCGCGTACGCGGACCGCCGCTTCCCTGCCGTGGTGGTGCTGACCGGCTACCCGGGGGACGCCAGGAACCTGCTGACCCGGCTCAACTACCCCGGTGCGGCCCTCCGGTTGAACCGGGACGGGCGGATGCAGCCGACCGTGCTGGTGCTGATGCGGCCGTCCCCGGCGATGCCGGCCGACACCGAGTGCGAGGACGTGCCCGGCGGTGTGCAGGCGGAGACCTACTTCACGCAGGACGTGCCGCGGGCGGTCGCCGCCGGCTACCGGGTGTCGGTGCGGCCGCAGGGCTGGGCGGTGATGGGCAACTCCACCGGCGGCTACTGCGCGCTGAAGCTGGCGATGCGCCATCCCGAGGTGTTCCCCAGCGCGGTCTCGATGTCCGGCTACTACCGGGCCGCCGAGGACGCCTCGACCGGCGACCTCTTCCGGGGCAGCCGACGGCGCCGCGACGAGGCGGATCTGCTCTGGCGGCTGAACAATCTCCCGCCGCCCGCGATCGCCGTGCTGCTGGCCGGGGCCGAACGCGGTGACGGGGACTACCTGCGGGACACCCGGGCGTTCGCCGCCGCGGTGCGCGGCCCGATGGCGCTGGCCACCGCGACGGTGCCCGAGGGCGGCCACAACTTCCAGACCTGGAGCCGGCTGCTGCCCTCCGCGCTGGAGTGGCTCTCGCCGCGGCTGGCGGTCAGCTGACCGGCTGGAGCTTGCCGGTGTGCAGCTCGCCGACCCGGCCGCCCTCGCCCTCGTACGTCCAGAAGACCCGCACGGTGAGCGCGTCCAGGTCCATCACATGGCTGACCGTGATGCCGCTCTGCTCCGTCCAGCTGACGAAGTACTGCTGCGGGCCGATCTCCGCGACGTGCAGCTTCACGTCCTCCCACTGGCCGGCCGACTCGCCGAGGCCCTCCCAGCGCAGCCGCGTCCCGTCGGCGGAGTAGGAGTTGCGGAAGGCGGCGCCGTTGTCGACGTCGAACAGGTAGGTATGTCCGGCGAAGCCAGGCAGGGGCGCGGTCATCTCGGGGGTGATCCTCTGAACGGTCGGCGGCGGCCACGGCCGGGGCTCCGGCCGCTGCCTCCAACCTAGCGGACGGGTGCCCGGCCGAGCCCGCTTCGAACGGTCCGGCTCGTCGGCCTTGAGCTTCCCGCGGGGCAAGGTCCTAGATTCGGGGCGTGGACGGAACGGAACGGTTGCTCACCATCGGCGCGATGGCCCGGCGCGCGGGCCTGACCGCCAAGGCGCTGCGGCACTACGACCGGATCGGGCTGCTGCGGCCGGCCGAGGTCGACCAGGACACCGGCTACCGGTACTACCGGGCCGAGCAGGTGGCCGCGGCCCGGCTGGTGCGGGTGCTGCGGGCGGTCGACCTGCCGCTGGACCGGGTACGGGAGTGCCTGGCCGCCGCCGAGGCGGCGGGCGACGGCGACGGCGGTGCGCTGGTGCGCCGGGTGCTGGCCGACCACCGGCGGCGGCTGCAGGCCCGGCTGGACCGGCTGCGCGGCGCCGTCCACCGCACGGATCATCTGATCGAGGAAGGGATCGACACGGTCATGGGCGAGGACGTAGCGGGGGCCGCGGCCCCGGCGGACGAGCGGCAGCTGGCGGTGGACCTGTTCAACGGGGTCTGGCGGCTGCTGGAGCGGGAGGACCGCTCGGTCGAGGACGACGACCGCATGGTGCACATGGCGCACGCCTCGCGCCACCACTGGGGGGAGGTGGGCACGGCCGTGAACCTCAGCCGGGGCGAGTGGCAGTGCTCCCGGGTGTACGCCGTGCTCGGCCGGGCGGAGCCCGCGCTGCACCACGCCCGGCGCGGGCTGGAGATCTGCCGGGCCCACGCGATCGGCGACTGGGACCTGGCCTTCGCCTACGAGGCGCTTGCCCGGGCGGCGGCGGTGGCGGGGGACTCGGAGCAGGCCAGGGCCTGGACCGGGCAGGCGCTGGCCGCCGCCGAGGAGATCGCCGCCCCCGAGGACCGCGAGCTCGTCCTCGCGGACCTGGAGAGCATCCCGGGGCAGCCCCGGTTCTGGTGACGCCGGGGGGCGGGGCCGGGGCCGGAGGCGGGGGTACCTGTGAGGGACGTCTCATTGTCGGTATGCGACCCATCTGCCTAGCCTGCACGGGATGCCCGGCTGGGCAGACCCGCGGTCGGGACGCCTAGTCCTGTCCACCCGACGGCGGTCACCCGACCACCTTCTGGACAGGAGCGGGGGAACCAGGTTTGTTGTCGTCGCGCCCTCGCTCCGTCCGGAGCCGGGTGCACGGCTTGGGGTGAAGCCGCTCCGCAGGCGGCCGGGCAGCCTCGTGCCCGAACCCGACAGCTCACCTCGCAGGCGTCGCAGAGGACCCTCCATGCGACTTTCACCGACCCCTGCCCGCCTCGGCCTGCTCGCCGGAGCGACCGTGCTCGCCGGCGTCCCGCTGGTCGGCCAGGCGCAGGCCGCCGCCCCGACGGTGACCCAGGACCGCCTCTCGCCGACCGCGATGGCGGCCAACACGGCCACCAAGGCCACCCTCGCGGTGCACTCCTCCGGCTGCTTCACGGCCAAGACGCTCGGTGTCGGCGTCCGCGACGCCGCCGGGCACAACCTGGACTTCCCCGGCAACGCCTCCAACGTGCAGATCTGCCCGAGCGGCACCACCTTCACCAGCGCGGCCCGCAGCCTGCCGGCCGGCACGTACACCCAGTTCGGCTTCTGGCAGGACTCCGCCAACGCCTGGCACAACCTGCCCTCGCAGACGCTGACGGTCAGCGCCTCGACCGCCCCCGCGCCGGCCCCGGCGCCCACCCCCACCCCGGCGCCCACCCCGGCGCCCACCCCCACCCCGACCCCGACCCCGACCCCGACCC
Source organism: Kitasatospora sp. NBC_00374 (assembly GCF_041434935.1). NCBI lineage: Bacteria > Bacillati > Actinomycetota > Actinomycetes > Kitasatosporales > Streptomycetaceae > Kitasatospora > Kitasatospora sp. NBC_00374. The sequence goes on from NZ_CP107964.1 coordinate 6,590,916, forward strand.
CGACCCCCGGCACCGGCGCCCCGGTCGCGGGCAAGTCGCTGACCTGGTCGGACGAGTTCGACAGCCTCTCCGCATCGCGCTGGACCACCGACAAGAGCAGCTCGTACCGCTACGGCAACCACAACCCGGACGACAACAAGCTGGACTGGCTGAGCAAGAGCGGCGTGAGCGTCTCCGGCGGCAGCGCGAACTTCACGGCCAGGCCCAGCGCCAACAAGCTGGAGAACGGCAAGCAGGCCTGGGACACCGGCCTGCTCACCACCGAGTACTCCGCCGAGGGCTTCCAGGTGAAGACCGGCGACTACGCCGAGACCCGGGTCAAGCTGCCCTCCGGCACCGGCGCCTGGCCGGCCCTGTGGACCTGGAAGAACGGCAACGGGGAGATCGACTCGTTCGAGTACCACCCGGACAACCCGAACCTGCTGGAGCTGACCAACCACGTCAAGTCCGGCTCGAAGTACTACACCGACGCGGGCGCCGTCGCGAAGGACAAGTGGGTCACCATCGGCACCTACTACGGCGCCAACTCCGTCGACTGGTACGTCAACGGCACCAAGGTCTTCTCGGACAACACCGGGGTCGGCACCACCTGGTCCGCGTACCTGATCCTCAACCTGTCGCTGAGCGCCGGCCAGTACCACCCGGCCCCCTCCGGCACCGCGCCGATCACCTTCGCCGCGGACTACGTGCGGGTCTACCGCTGACGGTCGGCCCGCCCCACACGCAGCGTCCGATCAGCCCGCCACGCGCAGCGTGAACGAGGTCCCGTTGTCCGCCGGACGGCGGTCGTCGGCCCCGACCACCACGAGGTGCCCCTCGGCCCGTGTGCCGGGGGGCACCTCTCGTGCCACCCGGACGGGGGCCAGTGCCGTCGCGCTGCGCCCGGAGCCCAGCCCGGCGGGGAACTCGCAGCGCAGCAGGTGCCCGGCGGCCCCGGGCGTGCAGGAGCCGGGGAAGAAGGGCCCCTCGAAGGTGAAGCCGGCCGGCAGGTCGACCAGCACGGTGAACGGCGAGGCCGTCCGGTCGGGCCCGGCGTTGGCGACGAAGGCGTGCAGCGTGGTGGCGCCGCCGGGCGGCGCCGGGTCCGGGTCGAGCCGGACCACCTGCAGGTCGGCGTCGGACGGCCGCGCCGCACCGAGTGTGCCGCAGACCCCCAGCAGCGCCGCCGCCAGCGCGGCCGCCGTACGCGGACTCACCCTCCCGGACATGTCGGACCTCCCACCGCTCGCACTCTGGTCGATACTCACGGTAGCGACCGAAGATGGTACGAGTGGAGGAGGACGCGGGTGTCCGAGCAGGTACTGAGTGAGGTCAGTGGCCGGATCGCCGAGGAGCGGGAGGCGGGGTTCGTGACGGCGTACCGCACCCTGATCTCCGGCGAGCTGCCCGAGGGACTGCTGCGCACCGAGCTGCTGCGCGGCCCGGACCGGCACTGGCGGGTGCAGAGCCTGTGGCGGGACCTGGCCGCCCTGGAGGCGGTGCGGGCGGATCCGAAGATGGCCGCCGCGCCCCGGCTGTTCCGGGAGGCCGGGTCCGAGCCGGACCTGGTGGTGTTCGCGCTGATGGCCTCGGTCGTCCACCCCGACTGACCGTCAGGGCGCGAGCACCTGCCCGAGCCGCAGGGCGATCTGACGCATCACCGGTACCAGTGCGGCGCTGCCGGCCGCCGACTCCAGGGCCCGGATCCGGGCCTCCGGGCCGGAGACCGAGAGCGCGGTCGGGGTCGGCGCGCCGGGCACCGCGACCGCGATGCAGCGGACGCCGATCTCCTGCTCCTGGTCGTCCACCACGTAGCCGGCCTCGCGGGCGTGCGCGAGCTGGATGATCAGCTCCTGGGGGTCCGTCACGGTGTACGGGGTGTGCGACTGGAGCGGCTGCGGGCCGAGCAGGGCCCGGGTCTCCTCCTCGGGCAGCTGGGCCAGCAGGGCCTTGCCGACGCCGGTGCAGTGCGGCTGAACCCGGCGGCCGACCTCGGTGAACATCCGCATCGAGCGCCGGGACTGCACCTGGCCGACGTAGACCACCTCGCCGCCCTCCAGCACCGCGAGGTTGGCGGTCTCGCCGGTGGCCTCCATCAGCTCGGCCAGGTAGGGGCGGGCCCAGCTGCCGAGCAGCCGGCCGGAGGTCTCGCCGAGCCTGATCAGCCGCGGGCCGAGGGTGTACCGGCGCGCGGTGTCCTGGCGGACATATCCCTGCTGGACGAGGGTACGGATCAGTCGGTGGATGGTGGGCATGGGCAGGCCCGAGGTGGTGGAGAGCTCGCTCAGGGTCGCGATGCCGCCCGAGTCGGCGAGCGCTTCCAGCAACTGGAAGGCGCGCTCGACGGACTGCACGCCACCGGCGGCGCGCTCGGTGCCTGTCGGTGCTGCGGCGGGGGTGCTGGCCACCGGCGTTCCCTTCACTGTCGGAGGAGGAGTAGAGTCCCAGCGATCTAGCTCAACAAACCGTTGAAATTCTGTATCGCGGAAACTAGTCTCCACCCTACAGAACGAAACCCGCCGGTAGGTGGGTTCGGATCTGGGAAGTTCCCACCGGAGCTCCCCAAGCATTCACAACCGTCCAAGGAGTGTCCTGCCCATGGGTGCAGATCAGGGACCCGCCCCCAGCCTTCGGCCGGAGGTGCCCCCGGGCGTTTCCCCCGCCGCCCCGGTCGTCACTGTCGCCGGTCCGCGTGTCCCCCGCGCAGAGGAGGTGCTCACCCCGGAGGCGGTCGCCTTCGTGGTCGGCCTCCACCGAACCTTCGAAGGCCGCCGGCAGGAGCTCCTGACCCGACGCAAGGCCAGGCGTGCCGAGATCGCCGAGACGGGAACGCTGGATTTCCTTCCCGAGACCGCCGAGGTCCGGGCCGGAGACTGGCAGGTCGCCCCCGCCCCCCGCGCGCTCCAGGACCGCCGGGTCGAGATCACCGGCCCGACCGACCGCAAGATGGTGATCAACGCCCTCAACTCGGGCGCGCGGGTCTGGCTCGCCGACTTCGAGGACGCCACCGCCCCCACCTGGGAGAACGTCCTCTCCGGCCAGGTCAACCTGATCGACGCGTTCGAGGGCCGGATCGACTTCACCTCCGAGGCCGGCAAGGCCTACACCCTCAAGCCCGCCGCCGAGCTCGCCACCGTCGTGGTCCGCCCCCGCGGCTGGCACCTCGACGAGAACCACCTGCTGGTCGACGGCGACCCGGTGGCCGGCGCCTTCCTCGACTTCGGCCTGTACTTCTTCCACAACGCCGCCCGGCTGCTCGCCAAGGGCGAGCAGGACCCGAACTCGGGCCCGTACTTCTACCTGCCGAAGACCGAGAGCCACCTGGAAGCCCGGCTCTGGAACGACGTCTTCACCCACGCCCAGGCCGCGCTCGGCATCCCGCACGGCACCATCCGGGCCACCGTGCTGATCGAGACCATCACCGCCGCGTTCGAGATGGAGGAGATCCTCCACGAGCTGCGCGAGCACGCCGCGGGCCTGAACGCCGGCCGCTGGGACTACCTGTTCTCGATCGTCAAGAACTTCCGCGACGCCGGCGAGCACTACATCCTGCCGGACCGCAACAGCGTCACCATGGCCTCCCCGTTCATGGCCGCCTACACCCGCCTGCTGGTGCAGACCTGCCACCGGCGCGGCGCCCACGCCATCGGCGGCATGGCCGCCTTCATCCCCTCCCGCAAGGACCCCGAGGTCAACGCCGCCGCCCTGGTCAAGGTCAAGGCCGACAAGGACCGCGAGGCCGGCAACGGCTTCGACGGCTCCTGGGTCGCCCACCCGGACCTCGTCCCGGTCGCCCGCGCCTCCTTCGACGCCGTCCTCGGCGAGCGCCCCAACCAGAAGGACAACCCGGGCCCGGCCGAGACCGTCACCGCCGCCCAACTGCTCGACATCGCCGGCGCCGGCGGCAGCTGCACCCACGCCGGCCTGCACAACGCCGTCCAGGTCGGAGTCCGCTACATCGAGGCGTGGATCCGCGGCCTCGGCGCCGTCGGCATCTTCAACATGATGGAGGACGCCGCCACCGCCGAGATCTCCCGCTCGCAGATCTGGCAGTGGATCAACAACGGCGTGGTGCTCGCCGACACCGGCGAGAAGACCACCGCCGAGCTGGTCCGCCGGCTCGTGGCCGAGGAGCTCACCGCGCTGCGGGCCGAACTGGGCGACGAGACCTACGCCGGTGGGCGCTGGGCCGAGGCCGCCAGGCTCTTCGAACAGGTCGCGCTGGCCGAGGAGTTCGTCGACTTCCTCACCCTGCCGGCGCTGCGCCTGCTCGGCTGAACGAGCCCAATCTATCCAGCCGCGAGCCGTCCGCAGCCTGCCAGGCTGTAGCACTGCCCGCACCGTTTTCGCCGATCCGTACGACCGTCGCCGCGTCGGTACGGAAACGGCCCACCGACACGGCCCGGCCGAGGGCACACCTGGGGAGGTCCCGCCCTCGGCCGGGCCGCGCCGTCCCCCCGGAGGCACCACCCGATGGCACGCATCTTCTTCAACGGCCAGGCCATGGTCGGCGGCCCGTTCCACCCCTCGGTCGCCGACATGCTGCTCGGCCCGGTCCGGACCGCGCCGGGCTACCGGTTCTTCTCGCTCGGCGACGTCTGCCCCGGCCTGCTGGCCGACCCGGCCGTCGACACCGCCATCGAGGGCGAGCTGTACGACGTCCCGCTGGCGCACCTGCGCGACGTGATCCTCCCCGGCGAGCCCCGCGCCCTGGAGCTCGGCGTGATCGAGCTGGCCGACGGCTCCGCCTGCCTGTCCATGGTGCTGGCCCGGGGCGAGCTGGAGCGCGGTGTGCACAGGGAGATCACCGAGTACGGCGGCTGGCGCGCCTACCTCGCCACGCTGGGCCGCACCGCCTGACCGGCCGGTCGCCGACGCCGGCTCAGCCCGCGCCGGGCGCAGCCGGGGCGGGCAGTTCGGCCGCGAGCGCGATCCGGTGGCACACCGCCAGCTCGGCGTCGGCGCGGCGCCAGGCCGAGGCGTCCTCGTACAGCGCCACCGTCCGGCTCTCCAGCAGGGCGGACCGGTACGCGGCGAGCGCCGCCAGGCCCTCGGCGTCCAGCCTCCCGCCGGCGGCCAGACAGACGGCGACCAGGTGGTCCAGCCCGGGTGCCGCGGGGCCGGGCAGCCGACGGTGCGCGAACCGGACGGCGTGCAGGGCGCCCTCCCGCGGGGCGGCGTGCCAGCGGTCGCAGAGGTGCGGGTTGCGCTCGTCGCGCCGCGGGGAGCGCTGCCCGGCCCGCTTGGCGGCGCGCCGCACCAGGGCGTAGGACGCCAGTTCCCGCTGCCAGGCGGCGCGGCTGGCGTCGATCTCGGCGAGGGCCCGCAGCAGCGCGCCCTCGTCCCGTTGGAAGTGCCCGGCCCGGGACTCCAGGAAGTCCAGCGTGGCGTGGAAGCCGAGCGGCCGGTACAGCTGCACGCAGGAGCGCAGGTTCGACACCCGCTTCCCGAACGGGAGGGACGGGTCACGGGCCAGCCGGGCGAAGGTGCCGTAGCTCAAGGCTGCTCCACCGGCCGGGCGACGACCGGCGCTCCGGCCGGCAGCGGTGTGCGGGCCCGGGTGTCCTGGGCGACCAGCGTCATCGGCCGGGGATCGGTGAGTTGACGGCCGGTGACATGGTGCATGGAAGGCCCCCGAAACGGCCTGCGGTGCTGATCACGCGCAGGGATCGGCCGAATATAGGACAACTCGCCGAGGCTGTCCACACCTTGCCAGCGCACAAGCGCGGCCGCCCCGGCCCAGCGGGCCGGGGCGGCCGTGACGGTCAGGCCTGGAAGGCGCGTTCTAGTGCGGCGCAGCAGGTGTCGGTGATCAGCCGGGTCACCTCGTAGGGGTCGACGTTGGCGTTCGGGCGGCGGTCCTCGATGTAGCCCTTCTTGTCGATCTCGACCTGCCACGGGATGCGGACGGACGCGCCGCGGTCGGAGACGCCGTAGCTGTACTCGTCCCACGGGGCGGTCTCGTGCAGGCCGGTCAGCCGGTTCTCGATGCCCACGCCGTAGGAGCTGACGTGCTCAAGTGGCTTTCCCTCGGCGCCCAGCGCCTCGCAGGCGGTGATGATCGGGTCGTAGCCCTCACGCATGGCCTTGGTGGAGAAGTTGGTGTGGGCGCCGGCGCCGTTCCAGTCGCCGCTGACCGGCTTGGCGTCGAGGCTGACCCGGACGCCGAACTGCTCGGCGGTGCGGTGCAGCAGCCAGCGCGCGATCCACAGCTGGTCGGCGACGTCCAGCGGGGAGAGCGGGCCGACCTGGAACTCCCACTGGCCGGGCATCACCTCGGCGTTGATGCCGCTGATCCCGAGGCCCGCGGCGAGGCAGTGCTCCAGGTGCTTCTCGACGATCTCGCGGCCGAAGATCTCCTCGGCGCCGACACCGCAGTAGTAGCCGCCCTGCGGGGCCGGGTAACCGCCCTCGGGGAAGCCGAGCGGGCGGGCGCCCTTGAACAGGGTGTACTCCTGCTCGATCCCGAAGAGCGGCTCCTGCTCGGCGAACTGCCCGGCGACCGGGCTCAGCCGCGCCCGGCTGTTGGACTCGTGCGGGGTCATGTCGGTGTTGAGGACCTCGCACAGCACCAGGAGGTTGTCGCCGCCGCGGATCGGGTCCGGGCAGGAGAACACCGGCTGGAGCACCCGGTCGGAGGCGTGGCCCTCGGCCTGGCCGGTGCTGGAGCCGTCGAAGCCCCAGAGCGGCAGCTTGTCCCAGTCCGACAGGATCCTGGTCTTGGAGCGCAGCCGGGCGGTCGGGGTGGTGCCGTCGATCCAGATGTACTCGGCGCGGTAGCTCATGGTTGGTCCCTTCGGGAAGGTGGTACCGACGGCACGGAGGTGTGCCGCCGGGGTGGGTGGGGTTGGTCTTTCGGGTGGGGTTGGCTTCGGGTGGGGCGGTACGGGCCCTCAGGCGCTGCGCCGGCCGGGCCGCGCGGACCCGGCGGGGTGGCCGGCGGGCCTGCGCAGGGCCTCGGCGACGGCGGTGTGTCCGCCCAGTTCGGCGTCCGAGAGCGGGGTGCCGCCCCAGCGGTCGGTGGCCGTGACGTCGGCCCCCTGCTCCAGCAGGTAGCCGACCACGTCGAGACGGCCCTCGGAGGCGGCCAGGTGCAGCGCCGTGCGGCCGTCGTAGTCACTGGCGCGGGCGGCGACGCCGGAGGCCAGGGCGGCGCGGACGCCGTCCAGGTCGCCGGTGCTCGCCGCCCAGAGCAGCCGGACCGTGCCGTCGACGGCGCTCTGGTTCTTCTGCAGCCGGGGGTCGCGCTTGCCGTCGCGGTCGCTGCCGACCAGCGAGTCGTACATGTGGAAGTTGTACGTCTCGACCAGTCGGCGGCAGACCTCGATGCCGCGGACGGAGTTCCCCAGGTGGTCCAGCCGGGGGGACCAGATGGCGATGCCCATCACCTGGGGGATGACCAGCATCAGCGCGCCGGACACCCCGCTCTTGGCCGGCAGGCCGATGGTGAAGGCGAACTCGCCGGAGTAGTCGTACATGCCGCAGGAGGACATCAGCGAGAGGCACTTCTGGACCGAGTCGGTGGAGAACACCCGGTCGCTGGTGAGCGGCACGACCCCGCCGTTGGCGAGGGTGGCCGCGACCGAGGCCAGCCCGCCGGCGTCGAGCTCGACCGAGCAGCACTGGAAGTAGAACTCCAGGGTCTCGATCAGGTCGGTGCCCTCCGGGAACGCCCCGTGCTCGCGCATGAAGTAGCCGAGCGCGAAGTTGCGGTCGGCGGTCTGCCGCTCCGACAGGTAGACCGCGTTGTTGAAGCCGACGGGGCTGCCGCCGGACAGGGTGCGCCAGGTGTCGGCGACGTAGTCGAACCGGTCGGCGATGGCGAGGTCCGGCTTGATCAGCGCGCAGCTCATGATGGCGCCGGAGTTGATCATCGGGTTGTGCGGAAGCCCGTCCCCGTTGACCGACAGCTCGTTGAACCCGCGCCCGCTCGGCTCCCGGCCGACGTGCCGGTGGACCACCTCGGCGCCGTGCTCCTCCAGCGTGAGCGCGTAGTTGATCGGCTTGCAGACGGACTGCACACAGAAGCCCACGCCCGCGTCGCCGATGCTGAACCGCTGACCGTCCACCGTGCACACGGCGACCGCGAACTGGTCCGGCGGCACCCGCTTCAGCTGCGGGATGTAGTCGGCGACCGCGCCCCGCCGGTCGGACACCAGCTCCTCGTGGATCTTGGTGAGGTCGGCCACGAAGGACGGGAAGTCCGGGACGACCAGCTCGCCTTTGACGGCCCGGGCGATCAGCCCCTGGTGGCGCAGGCAGAGCCGGGCGAATTCGGCGAGGTCCAGCCCCTGGCCCTCGGCGGGCGCCGCGCCGGGCTGGCCCCAGAGATCCCTGACCCGCGGGTCGTCGGGGGTGATGCCCGCCTGCCGGAGGCGGGCCATGATCTCCACGCGGGAGACCCGGCCCTGCGCGTCCTTCCTGAAGGTGTCGAAGAGTCTGCGGTGGCTCCCGGTGTCGTCCGGTGCGTTCGCCCCCGACGGCCGGCCCCGGTCGGCGGGCGAAGAGCTCCCGCCCGTCACCTCGGCGCCTTTTCCCGCTTTCGCCGCGGTGGCTCCTGAAGCTGTTCCCATGCTGCTGTTCGCTCCCCTCGGACGGCCCGGTGACACATCCGATTCCAGCAGCGGAACAAGCCGTGGAGAAACGGAAACGGGGTCGTCGGCGCTAATCTCCGGGTTGGTGTTTCGGTGGATTCCGGCTGCATCCCGAAAGTCTTTCGGTGGATTGCCGCCACGGCCGGCCGCCGCCTTCCCCGACGTACCGGCAACCGGGTCGACGTCCGGTGAATCTGACGGAACGTCGGGCGGAGTTCCCTTGCCGGGGCTGGTTCCCCGGATCGGCCGCCGACAGTCGCCGGATCCGCCGACGTGTTTCGGGCCGGGTACCGAAAACATATCGGCCGGGGACCGAGAGGTCGCGCCCCCCGGGGATTACCGGGTTGCCGATCACAATCCGCTGCTGATGGGCTGGCGCAGCACGCCGGCGCCGATCCGGAATCGGTCGCGCCGGGCCTGCGGAGAGAAAAGGGTCAATTCCGTTGTCCGAGCGAATTCCATGTCCGAACGACGCTGCACCGGAACGGCGCAGCGTCGAGGAGCTGGTGGCCGAGTACGACCAGGAGCGCCCGATGCGCCGGCTCTCCCCGCCCGTCCTCGCCGTGGTGTCGGCGGTCTGCGCGGCCCTGTCGGTCTTCGTCCTGCTGGCGGTCTTCCACCCGCCGGCCAGGGGCACCCAGTACTACCTGACGGTCTTCCTGGCCGCCGCGCTGCCGCTGTGCTTCCTCACGCACCGCGCGGGGATACGGATGCCGGCGGCCCTGCTGCGGTGGCGCCGCCCGGGCGCCGCCGGGAGCCGGGACGACCGGGACGACCGGGACGACCCGGGCGTGCTCGACTGGCTGCTGGCCGCCCTCGCGGTGGCCGTCTGCCTCTACCCGCTGGTCGACTTCGACGGCTTCCTGGAGCGGCGTCAACTGCCCACCACCGCCGACACGGTGGCGGGAGCGGTGCTGCTGCTCCTGATCCTGGAGGCCTGCCGGCGGACCACCGGGTGGGTGCTCCCGGCGTTCTGCGGGGCGTTCCTGCTCTACGCCTACTACGGGGGCCTGCTCCCGTACGAGTGGTCGCTGGCGCACGGCGGCTTCGACGCCGACGCGATCGTCGCCAACCTCTTCATGGGCACCGACGGCTTCTACGGGGTGCCGCTGGGTGTGGCGGCGACCTACATCGTGCTGTTCACGATCTACGGCGCGGTGCTCGAACTGTCCGGCGCGGGCGGCTTCTTCATCGACCTGTCGTTCGCCGCCTTCCGCGGCTCGCGGAGCGCCCCCGGGCGTACCGTGACGGTCGCCGGCTTCCTGCTCGGCACGGTGTCGGGCTCCGGCGCGGCCACCGCGGTGAGCCTCGGCTCGGTCGCCTGGCCGCTGCTGCGCCGGGCCGGCTACAGCAGGGAGCAGGGCGGCGGGATCCTCGCCGCCGCCGGGATCGGGGCGATCCTCTCCCCGCCGACCCTGGGCGCGGCGGCGTTCGTCATCGCCGAGTACCTTCGGGTCGGCTACCTCACGGTGCTGCTCTACGCCACCATCCCCACCGCCCTGTACTACCTGGGGATCCTGCTGGCGGTCGAGATCGACGCCCGCCGTTCGCTGACCAGGGTGGTCGAGGTGGAGCGGCAGTCGGTGCCGCGGCTGCTGGCGAGGTCCGGCCACCACTTCCTGTCGCTGTTCCTGATCATCGGTTTCATGGCGGCGGGCCTGCCGCCGTTCAAGGCGGTGGTCGGGGCGACGGCGCTGCAGGTCGCGCTCTCCTTCCTGGACCCCCGGCACCGGCTGACCCCGCGCCGGCTGTACGCGGCGCTCGCGGAGGGCAGCCGGTCGGTGCTGCCGGTGGTGGCGACCTGCGCGGCGGCCGGAATCATCGTCGCGGTGGTGACCCAGACCGGGCTCGGCCTCAACCTTGCGGCGATCATCGTGGACGCCGCGGGCGTCCTGGGCAGCGACCCGACGGTGCGGCTCACGCTGACCGTGCTGTTCGCCGCCGTGGCGGTGTCGGTCCTCGGGCTCGCGGTGCCGGTGACGGCCTCGTTCATCATCTCCGCGGTGATCATCGCGCCGGCCATGATCTCGCTCGGCGTGGCCACCCCCGAGGCGTACATGTTCATCTTCTACTACGCCGTGCTGTCCGAGGTGACGCCGCCGACGGCACTGGCGGCCGCCGCGGCCGCCGCCATCACGGGCGGCAGCCCGATCCGCACCATGACGCAGACCTGGAAGTACTCGCTGCCCGCGTTCCTGGTGCCGTTCGCCTTCGTCCTGACGGACAACGGCGCCCACCTGCTGGGGCAGGGGCCGCTCGTCGACGTCGTCTGGACCACGGCCGTCTCCGCCCTCGCGGTGGCCGCCCTCGCCGCGGCCACCGGCGGCCGGCTGCTCGGGCCGGCCACCGTGCTCGAACGCGGGCTCTGCGCGGGCGCCGCACTCCTCCTGCTCTACCTGGAGCCGGTCTCCATCGCCGCCGGAGCGGCGCTGCTCGGCGCCGCCGTCCTGGCCCACCTGGTACGCCGCCGCTCCGCGGCGGGTGCCGCCGCCGGGCCGGGCGACCCCTCACCCCTCCCGAAAGGAAACACCCCGTCATGAAGTACGTCCGTCAGCGCGCCCTGCGCTTCGCCGCCGCCTGTGCGCTGGTCCTGGCCGTGACCGCCTGCGGCGGCAAGCAGACCGGCCCAGCGGCCCACGAGGGCGCGGCGCCCGGCGGGCGGCTCACCGTCGCGACCGGGAACACCACCGGCGTCTACTACCAACTGGGAGGCAGTCTCGCCCAGTTGATCTCTGACAACATCAAGGGCTACCGGGCGACCGCGACCGCCACGGGGGCGTCCGTCCAGAACGTCCAGGGTCTCGTGTCGGGCAGCTACGACGTGGCCTTCTCGCTGATGGACACCGCGAGCGACGCGGTGACCGGCACGGGATCCTTCCCCGACCGGCAGCCCGTGGAGGCGCTGGCCCGGCTCTACCCGAACTACACCCAGGTGCTCGTCCGGGCCGACTCCGGCATCACCTCCGTGGCGGACCTGCGCGGCAAGCGGGTCTCCACCGGCTCGCCCGGCTCCGGCACGGAGGTGATCGCCCGTCGGATCCTGAAGGCGGGCGGGCTCGACGCCGACAAGGACGTGAAGGCGCAGCGGCTCGGCCTGCCGGAGACCGTCGACGCGATGAAGGACGGCACCGTCGACGCGCTCTTCTGGTCCGGCGGTCTGCCCACCGGCGGGATCACCGACCTGACCACCACGCTGGGGGACAAGGTGCGCTTCCTCGACGTCACCCCGCTGCTGGGGGCGCTGCAGAAGCAGTACGGCGAGGTCTACCGGCCCGGTACCGTGCCGGCCGCGGTCTACCGGCAGCCGGCCGACGTCCCGGCCGTGGTGGTGCCCAACGTGCTGCTGGTGAAGAAGGGATTCGACCCCGAACTGGCCAAGCAGATCGTCGACCTGATGTTCGACCGCCGGGCCGATCTGGAGCGGGCGAACGCCGCGGCCAAGGAGATCACCACCGACACGGCCGCCGAGACCGGGCCGATCCCGCTCAACCCCGGCGCCCGGCAGGCGCTGACGGCCCGCGCCGGGCGCTAGGGGCTGTCTGACGATTCGCATCGCATCAGCGCGCGGCGGGAATTGTCAGACAGCCCCTAGGACGCGAACGGCCGGCGTCCGGCCGGCACCACCACCTCCCGCAGGAGCCGGGAGGTGCATCCCCGAGCTGAGGAGACTTTCGACAGTGAACGGCGCAGATACCGCCTTCGTCCTGATCAGCGCCGCGCTGGTCATGTTGATGACGCCAGGGCTGGCGTTCTTCTACGGCGGCATGGTGCGGGTGAAGAGCGCACTCAGCATGCTGATGATGTCCTTCGTCTCGCTCGGCGTCGTCAGCGTGCTGTGGGTGCTCTACGGCTTCTCGCTCACCTTCGACGACGATCTGGGCGGCGGGCTGCTGGGCGGATTCGGCTACGTCGGCCTGCGGGGTGTCGGGCCGGAGAGCCTGCTCACCGGCGGCGGCATCCCGATCTTCGCCTTCGCCCTCTTCCAGCTGATGTTCGCGGTCATCACGCCCGCGCTGATGAGCGGTGCGCTGGCCGACCGGGCGAAGTTCAGCGGCTGGGTGCTGTTCATCGTGCTCTGGGTCACGTTCGTCTACTTCCCGGTCGCGCACTGGGTGTGGCAGGCGGACGGCTGGCTTTTCAAGCTCGACGTGATCGACTTCGCGGGCGGCACGGCGGTCCACATCAACGCCGGCATCGGCGCGCTCGCCGCCGTCCTGGTGGTCGGCAAGCGGATCGGCTTCACCAAGGAGCCGATGCGGCCGCACAGCCTGCCGCTGGTGATGCTCGGCGCCGGCCTGCTCTGGTTCGGCTGGTTCGGCTTCAACGCGGGCTCGGCCCTCGCGGCGAACGGCACGGCCGCGATCATGGCGTTGAACACCCAGGTCGCGACGGGCGCCGCGATGATCGGCTGGCTGGCGTACGAGCGGTTCAGGCAGGGCGCGTTCACCACGCTGGGCGCCGCCTCCGGCGCGGTCTCCGGACTGGTCGCCATCACCCCGGCCGGTGCCCACGTCAACGCCTTCGGGGCGATGCTGATCGGCGTGGTCGCCGGGGTGCTGTGCTCGATGGCGGTCGGTCTCAAGTTCAGGCTGGGCTACGACGACTCGCTGGACGTCGTCGGCGTCCACCTGGTCGGCGGCCTCGTCGGCACCCTGCTCGTCGGCGTCCTGGCCACCGGCGGCCGTGGCAGCCTCGGCCAGCTCGGCCGGCAGGCGATCGGGGCCTTCTCGGTGATGGCCTTCTCGTTCGTGGTCTCCTGGGTCCTCGCCAAGCTGGTCGACCTCACCGTCGGCCTCCGGGCGAGCGAGGACGACGAGACCTCCGGGGTCGACCTGGCCTTCCACGCCGAGACCGCCTACGACTTCGGCGAACCGGCCGGCACGCCGGCCCTGTGGCACACCGGCCCGGTCACCGGCCCGGGCGGCATCACGACGGTCGTCCCGAACCACCGCAGGACGGAGGTGCGGCCGTAGGGCCGACGGTCCGCAGGCCGCCAAAAGCCACCCGTCCGCCGCCGACGCGGGGACGATGACGGCGCATCACAGCCCCGGACCCTCGCCGTGGGTCCGGGGCTGCGCCCTCGTCGGCCGGTGGGCCGGTCGAGGTTCCGGTGCCGTGCCGTCCCGGGCGCGGCACCGGAGTCGGTGGGGGATCAGACCCGGGAGGCGAGCTCCTTGGCGGCGCGGGCGCAGGCCAGCGCGATCTGGTCCTCGTTGACGGTGGTCAGGGTGCCCTTCTCGACCACGGCGTTGCCGTTGACGAACAGCACGGCCAGCGGCGGCAGTGCGCCCAGGGTGAGGGCGGCGACCGGGTCCGCGATCGACGAGTGCATGATGCCGTCGACCTTCCACAGCGCCAGGTCGGCGAGCTTGCCCGCCTCGATGGAGCCGATCTCGCTCTGGCGGCCGAGCACCCGGGCGCCGCCCATGGTGCCCAGGCGCAGCGCGCTGCGCGCGGTGAGCGCGTCGGGACGGCCGTGCAGACGGTTGATCAGCAGTGCGTTGCGCAGTTCGGTGCCGAGCTCACCGGACTCGTTGGAGGCGGTGCCGTCCACGCCGAGCCCGACGGGTACGCCGGCCTTCAGCATGTCGGGGACGCGGGCGATGCCGGCCGCGAGGCGGGCGTTCGAGGACGGGCAGTGCGCGACACCGGTGCCGGTCTCGGCGAACTTGGCGATGTCGGAGTCGTTCATGTGGACGCAGTGCGCCATCCAGACGTCCTCGCCGAGCCAGCCGACCGACTCGAAGTAGTCGGTCGGACCCATGCCGAAGAGCTCCTTGCAGAACTCCTCCTCCTCGGCCGTCTCGGAGCCGTGGGTGTGCAGGCGCACGCCCTTGCGGCGGGCCAGTTCGGCGGCCTCGCGCATCAGGTCGGTGGTGACCGAGAAGGGGGAGCAGGGCGCGATGGCCACGTGCAGCATCGAGCCGAACGAGGAGTCGTGGTACTTGTCCACGGCGGCCTCGGAGGCGATCAGGATGTCCTCGGTCTTCTCCACCGCGAAGTCCGGCGGCAGCCCGCCGTCGCTCTTGCCGCGGGACATCGAGCCGCGCAGCGCGGTGAAGCGCAGGCCCAGCTCCTGGACGGCCTCGATGGAGGCGCCGAGGATGTCGCCGCCGTCCTTCGGGAACACGTAGTGGTGGTCGCTGGCGGTCGTACAACCGGACTTGAGCAGGGCGGCCGCCGAGCCCTGGGAGGCGGCGTGCACCAGGCGGTCGTCGATCCGCGCCCAGGTCGGGTAGAGCGCGACCAGCCAGTCGAACAGGATGTTGTCCTGGGCCAGGCCGCGGGTGATCCACTGGTAGAAGTGGTGGTGGGTGTTGACCAGGCCGGGGGTGATCAGATGGCCCTCGCCGTTGATCCGGCGCACCACGTTGTCCAGCCACTGCGGGGCGGGGCCGTCGCCGACCGACTCGATCTTGTTGCCGAGGATGACCACGTGACCGCGGGTGTACTCGGTGTCGTTGGCGTCGACCGTGGCGACGGCGACGTTCTCGATCACGATCCGCTGGTCGGCGGGCGGGGGCTGGACTGCCATGGTGTGACTCCTATGGGGGCGAGGGAGGGGGCGCACAGGTGAGCGGTGCGCGCCCCCCGCCGATCAGGACGGTGTCGCCGTTGACACCGCCGTGCCGGGTGGCTCGGTGGTCGGGGACCTACGGGCGGCGCCGACGTGGTGGAAGAGCAGGTTGAGCAGGACGGCCATCACGCAGCCGGCCGAGATTCCGGAGTGCATCAGGGTCCGGAAGGCCTCCGGGAAGGCGTCGTAGAAGGTGGGGGCGGCGATCGGGATGATGCCTACCCCGAGCGACACCGACACCAGGATGGTGTTGGCACTGGACTCCATGCCCGCCTCGGCGAGGGTGCGGATGCCGCTCGCCGCGACGGTGCCGAAGAGCACGATCCCGGCGCCGCCGAGGACGGGCTGCGGCACCAGCGAGACCAGCGACCCGAGGACCGGGAACAGGCCCAGCAGGATCAGGATCCCTCCGCCGGCCGCGACCACGAAGCGGCTGCGGATGTTGGTCAGCGCCACCAGCCCGATGTTCTGGGCGAAGGCACTGGCCGCGAAGCCGTTGAAGACCGGGCTGACGGCGGTGGCCAGTCCGTCGGCCCGCAGGCCGGCGGCCAGGGTCCGTTCGTCGGCCTGCCGGTCGACGATCTGCCCGAGCGCCAGCATGTCGGCGGTGGACTCGGTCATCGAGACCACCATGACGATGCACAGCGAGGCGATCGCCGCGGCGTCGAGGACCGGCGCCCCGAAGTGGAACGGCGACGGGAGCGCGAAGATCTTCGCGTCCCCCACCGGCCCGAAGTCGGCCAGGCCGAGTGGGAAGGCCAGTGCGGTGCCCAGCGCCAGCCCGATCAGCAGCGCGAGCTGCTGCCAGAAGCCACGGAGCAGCTTGTTGCAGAGCACGACCGCCGCCAGGGTGAAGGCGGCGAGGCCGATCGCCCGCATCGAGCCGTAGCCGGGTGCGCCGGGTGCTCCGCCGCGGGCCCAGTTGACCGCCACCGGAAGCAGCGAGACCCCGATGAGGGTGATCACGGTGCCCTGGACGACCGGTGGGAAGAACCTGATCAGTTTGCAGAAGTACGGTGCCGCGAGGAAGCACAGGAGCCCCGCGACGATCACCGCGCCGAAGATCACCGGGAGGGCGTCCTTCGGGCCCCCGTCCTTGTCGATCGAGCCCTTGGCGATGGCGAGCATCGGGGCGACACCGGCGAACGAGACGCCGTTCACGAACGGCAGCCGGGCGCCGATCCGCCAGATGCCCAGGGTCTGGAGCAGGGTGGCCAGGCCCGCGGTGAACAGACTGGCCGAGATGAGCAGGGCGAGCTCGGCGGGGGAGAGCCCCACGCCGGCGCCGACGATGAGCGGGGGCGCGACAACGCCCGCGTACATCGCGGCGACGTGCTGCAGACCGGTGCTGAAGAGCTTCACCGGGGGCAGCAGCTCGTCCACGGGGTGGACGGTCTTCGGGCCGGACGGGGTGTCAGGGAGGCTGGACGTGCCGTCCGGCCGCGAAGGTCTGTCAGGGGTGGAACCGCCGTCTGCGGTACTGGTCGAGCGCAGTGCCATGTCGAGCCCCTCTTGTGCCCATGGCTCCCGACGCGCCCGCGGCGCTGGAGAAGACCGGCGGAACTCGCCTCGGCCGAGGGCGGGACGGCGGTGCAAGGGTCCCTCGGCCGGTCTCTCCAGCTCCCCGGGGCGGCCGCCGTGAGGCGGGCACGGTCTCCGGTTGGTGGGGGTGGAGAAAGCGGACGTGCAGGTGGTACTGGCCGTGCGGGTGGAGCATGCCGTCCGCGACCGTCCGGCCCGCGGGGGCCGGAGGGTGCTGCGGCGACGGACGGCGGTCATGGGGTGTGCCTCAGGCGACCGGGATGACCGGGACGACGCCCTCGCGGTGCACGGTGCCCTCGATCAGGCCGTACATCCGGTCCGCGGCGTAGTAGACCTCGTTCTCGTTCTTGAGACCGAAGGGCGCCAGGTCGACCAGGAAGTGGTGCTTGTTCGGCAGCTCCAGGCGGACCTCGTCCACCTCGGCGCGGTTGTTGAGGACCCGGGTGCCCATCGCGTGCAGGGTCTGCTGCAGCGAGTAGGAGTAGGTCTCGGCGAAGGCCTCCAGCATGTGGCGCCGCACGTGGGTGTAGGAGCGGTTCCAGTTCGGCTGGGCCTCGCCCTCGCGGCCGCTGTAGGAGTACTTCCAGCGGGCGGTGACCTGGGTGGCGAGGATGCGGTCGTACGCCTCCTGGAGGGTGGTGTACTTGTCCTTGATGTAGCCCCAGAACTCCGAGTTGGTGGAGTTCATGACGGTCAGTTCCTTGAGCCCGGAGATCACCTGGACGCTCTCGCCGTCGTAGACGATCTCGCAGGTGCGGACCTCACCGCCGTTGCGGACGAACGAGTGGCCGACCTCCTCGGAACCGATGAAGCGCGCCGAGCTGTCCGGCGTCCTGATCCGGTCCCAGGTGTACTCCTCGATCCGGATCCGGGCCCGGTGCACCGGCGGGGTGTTGTCGACGAAGTGCCGTGCCAGCGTGATGCCGAAGGCCTCGGCCGACTCGATCCCGTACTCCTTCGCGAAGGCGTACACGGTGTTCTTCGTGGTGTCGGTGGGCAGGCAGTTGGCGTTGGAGCCGGTGAGGTGGACGTCGTCGAACTCGCCGGAGAGGGCGACCGAGACGTTCAGGTCCTTGATCTCGTGACGGGTCGAGTCACGGTAGACCCGGACGATGCGGTTCTCCGCCTTGCCGTACTGGTTCTGTCCGAGCACGTGGGCCATGGCTGGCTCCTAAGCTTTGAAGCGGTCTAGCTTCCGCGGTAGACCGAGTATCCGAACGGGTTGAGCAGCAGCGGCACGTGGTAGTGGTGCTGCGCGGGCGCGACCGTGAAGACGATCGAGACCTCGGGGAAGAACGGCGCCTGGTCCGCGGCGGCGGCGTAGTACGCGGCCGTGTCGAACAGGAGCCGGACGACCGAGCCCGCCTCCACGGCCGGCAGGTCCTTGGCCCGGCCGTCGGAGTCCGTGGCGGAGGTGCCGAGCACCTTCCAGCCACCCTCGGTGTGCAGTGCGAGCTCGACCGGGACACCCTCGGCCGGGCGGCCGAGGCTGGTGTCGAGCACATGCGTGGAGATGCCAGTCATGGGTTGAATGACCTTACTGATGGCAGGAGTCGACTCACCGTCGACGAGGTCAGTCCTCGTCGAGCAGGCGGTTGATGCGGATGTCGTTGATCTTGCGCAGCTCGCCGCGGACGATCTCCGCCTCGGTGGCGGCATCGTTCGGGAAGCGCTCCCGGAGGGAGGCGAGCATGGTGGCCGCGGTGCGGCCGGTCGCGCAGATCAGGAACACATGGCCGAATTTCGCCTCGTAGGCGGCGTTCGCCCGGTGCAGTTCGTCGAGGAGCGCGGAGTCCACTCCCCGGATGCCGGCCTGCTCGCGCTCGGAGGTGGCGTCGCCCGTCCTGGGCTTGCCGATCCGGGCGTGGCCGGCCATGGCGTCGGCCAGGTCCTCGGCCGTGAGCGCCGCCATGGCCGCCGCATTGGCGGCGAGCAGCGCGTCCCGGTCGGACCACGGCCTGGCGGCCGCGACCGACGCGGCCCAGCCGGGGCTGGAGCAGATCTCCAGCAGCGTCTCACGCAGCTCGGCGGCCGGAGCCGCCGACAGCTTCTCGAGCGCCGCGGAGGACGGATGAGGGTGGTTGGTCACGGGTGGACCTCCTGAAGAGTGGTGCCACCCGCAAAAGCTAGATCCACCACCCCGGCCCGTCAACACTTTGTTGAACGGTTGGTGGTTACGTTTCGAGCCGAGGGCCGTTACCGCCGCATGTCGTGTGCGATTCGCCAAGTGTGTCCGGCGTGACGGCGGGACAGACTGGGGCGAAACCGGCCCGGGGGCCCGCCCCTACTTGCCGTCCTGGCGGTTCAGGTAGTTGTACACCGTGAACCGGCTGACGCCCAGCGCCGAGGCCACCGTCTCGACGCCGTGTCGCACGGTGAACGCGCCGCGCTCCTCCAGCAGGGCGACCACGCGCTGCTTGTCGGCGCGGTCGAGCTCGGCGAGCGGGCGTCCGTCGAACTGGCGGGCCATCTCGGCCAGCAGCCGGTCCAGCGCACTGCTGAGGTGCGGCAGCCGTACGGCCACGGCCGGCGCGCCGTCCCACTCCAGCAGGACGTCGTCGGGCCGGGCCTCGCGGACCTCGACCGCGGTCGCACCGACTGCGTCGAGCAGCGGCTTTATCGCCGCGGTGAGCGGGTGTTCCAGGGAGTTGCTCACTGCGTACCCACTCCTTCCGGGGTCTGGTTGTCGTCGTCGAGCACGCTGACCTGGACGGAGATCCGGGTCGCCCCGGCGTCCAGGGTCTCGCGCAGCAGCCGGGTCACGGCCGCCAGGGTCTGCTCGGCGTCGCCCTCGGCGCTGGTGCCGAAGGGGCCGACCGAGACGGCGAGACCGGCTTCGTCCACGACCCGGCGGGCGGCCTTGGCGTGGTCGGGGAAGCTGTCCAGCTCGAACGGTTCTGTCGTGAACTCCACCATCAATCGCACCCGCTCACTGTAGCGAGCGGCCCTGCGGATGACAGGGGCTGGTCGATCAGACAGTCGAGCACCCATGGGGCGGGCGGGTTTCGGCCGCTTCAACAAATTGTTGTGACGGCCTTGACACTCCGCGGACCGCGGGACAAGCTTCCACCAAGCAGAATCGCTCTTCCGGATCGTGGAAGTTGCGGAAGACGGAAGAGAGAGTGAGAGGTGAACGACGTGACCGCCGCCGCAAAGCACAGCTACACGGTCAACCTGTCGATCCTGTTCGGCGAGCTCCCGCTGCTGGAGCGCCCCGCCGCCGCGGCCGCCGCCGGCTTCACCGCCGCCGAGCTGTGGTGGCCCTTCGGCGCGGAGCACACCCCGGCCCAGGCCGAGCTGGACGCGCTCCGCAAGGCCTTCAGCGACGCCGGCGTCCAGCTCACCGGCCTCAACTTCCTCGACGACCTCACCAAGGGCGCCCGCGGCACCGTCTCCGTGCCCGCCGAGAAGGAGCGCTTCCGGGAGAACGTCCCGGTGACGGTCGCCCTCGCCGAGTCGCTCGGCACCAAGGCGCTCAACGCGCTCTACGGCAACCGGGTCGAGGGCGCCACCGCCGCCGAGCAGGACGAGCTGGCGCTGGAGAACCTCGTGCTCGCCGCCCGGGCCGCCGACTCGATCGGCGCGATCCTGCTGATCGAGGCCCTCAACCGGCCCGAGTCCCCGGACTACCCGCTGGTCTCGGCGGCCGCCGCCGTCGAGGTGGTGGACCGGGTGAACGCGGCCACCGGCCTCGGCAACGCCAGGTTCCTCTGCGACCTCTACCACCTGGCGAGGAACGGCGAGGACCTGGCCGCCGTCATCGACACCTACGCCGACCGCTTCGGCCACGTGCAGATCGCCGACACCCCGGGCCGCAACGAGCCCGGTACCGGCGACCTCGACTTCGAGGACCTCTTCGCCCGGCTCACCGCCGCCGGCTACACCGGCCGGATCGGCCTGGAGTACCGCCCCGCGAACGGCGTCAGCGCCGACGGCTTCGCGTGGCTCCCGCGCGAGCTGCGCGCCGCGAGGTAACCGGCGCCGCCGAGCAGTCACCGCCTCCCCACCCACCACGTACGAAGGAACGCGACGCGATGAGCGCCTCCCGCAAGATCGCCTTTATCGGCCTCGGCATCATGGGCAGCCCGATGGCCGCCAACCTGGTCAAGGCCGGCCACCGGGTGACCGGTTTCAACCTCACCCAGCCGCCGATCGACGCCCTGGTGGCGGCCGGCGGCCTGGGCGCCACCAGCATCGCCGAGGCGGTCGAGGACGCCGAGGTCGTCATCACCATGGTCCCCGCCGACCCCCAGGTCGAGCAGGTCATCCTGGGTGAGGGCGGGGTGCTGGAGAACGTGAAGGCCGGCACCCTCGTGATCGACATGTCCTCGATCACCCCGCAGACCTCGATCAAGGTCGAGGCCGCCGCCACCGCCCGGGGGGTCCGCACCCTGGACGCCCCGGTCTCCGGCGGTGAGGCCGGCGCGATCGAGGCCGTCCTGTCGATCATGGTCGGCGGCGACGCGGCCGACTTCGCCGAGGCGAAGCCGCTGTTCGACGCGCTCGGCACCACGGTCATCCACGTCGGTCCGGCCGGCGCCGGCCAGACCGTCAAGGCCGCCAACCAGCTGATCGTGGCCGTCAACATCCAGGTCCTGGCCGAGGCCGTGGTCTTCCTGGAGAACGCCGGCGTCGACCTCCCGGCCGCGCTCGACGTGCTCGGCGGCGGTCTGGCCGGCTCGACCGTGCTGAACCGCAAGAAGGCCAACATGATCGACCGCCAGTTCGCCCCCGGCTTCCGGATCGACCTGCACCACAAGGACATGGGCATCGTCACCGACGCCGCCCGGGCCGTCGGTGCGGCGCTGCCGGTCGGCGCCGTGGTGGCCCAGCTGGTGGCCTCGGCCCGCGCCAACGGCGACGGCTCGCTCGACCACTCGGCCCTGCTGCGGGGCGTCGAGCGCCTCTCCGGCCGCGAGGTCGCGTAGGGCCGGCCGGTCCAAGACCCCTCGCCGGGGGACGTGCCCTGACAACCGTCCCCCGGCGAGACCCGAAAGCTCCTCCTGGTGGCGTGTACCTGTCCGGTCGTGCCCGCGCCACCAGGAGGCCAAGCCGGCGGTGCGCGCATCCCTCCCGGGGGCACTTCGGTCGTGCCTGCGCGCCCCGCCCGGCCCCCTCCCTCGCCGAGGGGAGCCACGCGTACGTCGGAAGCGGGACGTGTGGGGGTACCCCCGGCCGAAGGCTGGGGGAGAACGGCGGGGAGGGGGTCGCACCCCATCCGTACCGAAAACCGGGTAAGCACATGCTGTGGTTGCCCCGAGCCGCATCGTTCACCGCTCATCAGCCCGACCCGGAAGTGAGGCCCACGCCATGCCCGCAACCCCCACCCAGGGCCATGTCGTCGTCGCCCCCGACAAGTTCAAGGGCACGCTGGAGGGCGCCGAGGTCGCGGCCAGGATCGCCGCCGGCATCCGCCGCGCCCGGCCCGGCGTCGAGGTCCGCGAGCTCCCGGTCGCCGACGGCGGCGAGGGCACCCTGGCCGCCGCGCTGGCGGCCGGCTTCACCCGGGTCCCGGTGAAGGTGGCCGGTCCGACCGGCCTGCCGGTGGACGCCGCGATCGCGGTCAAGGGCGACACCGCCGTGGTCGAGCTGGCCCAGTCCTCCGGCCTGGCCAGGCTCCCCGGCGGCCGGACCGCCCCGCTCGCGGCCGGTTCCTACGGGGTCGGCCAGCTGATCGCCCGGGCCGTCGGACTGGGCGTCAAGCGGGTCGTGCTCGGGCTGGGCGGCAGTGCCTGCACCGACGGCGGCGCCGGCATGATCCAGGCGCTCGGCATCGGGCTGAAGGACGCCGACGGCGCCGAGCTGGCACCCGGCGGAGCCGCCCTGCGCAGGCTGGCCCGGATCGACCTCGGGTCGCTCGCCGACGGCCTGACCGGGGTGGAGGTCGTGGTCGCCTGCGACGTGGACAACCCACTGCTCGGCGCCCGCGGCGCGACCGCCGTCTACGGTCCGCAGAAGGGTGCGGACGGTGGTGACCTGGTGGTCCTGGAAGAGGGCCTGACCCGCTGGGCGGACGCGGTCCGCGAGGCCACCGGTCGGGACGTGCGGGACGCACCCGGCGCCGGAGCGGCGGGAGGGGTCGGCTTCGCCGCCCTGGCCCTGCTCGGCGCCACCATGCGACCCGGCATCGAGCTCCTGCTCGAACTGCTGGGTTTCGACGAGGCTGTGCGTGGGGCGCGTCTCGTCGTGACCGGCGAGGGCTGCCTGGATGCACAGACGCTCCACGGCAAGGCTCCCGCCGGCGTTGCCGCGGCGGCCACTCGGGCGGGGGTTCGGGTGGCCGCCGTGGCAGGGCGGCTGGAACTGTCGGAGGACCAGTGGCGGGCGGCGGGTTTCGCCGCGGCCGTCGCGCTCACCGATCTGGCCGAGCGGCCCGGCGACAGCATGACCAGGGCGGCCGAGCTCGCGGAGGTCGCGGGGGAGCGGCTGGCGGCCGATCTGCTGGCCCGCTGACCCCGTTCGGCCACTCGTAGTTTCCTACATTGACGTTTTGTTGAAGGCAGGCCTAGGCTCCGAGCACTCGGGGTGAAAGTCTGATGGTCAGACCTCAACTTCCCTCGGTGGCACGGCCTGCCCGTCATCAACGGCCCCACCAGACACACCCGGCCCGGAGGTCCAGATGCCCCTCAGCGAGACGCCCAGCACGGCGGTGATCCGCTCCCGTCGCGTCGTGCTGCCGGACGGCGAGCGTCCCGCCGACGTCCTGGTCCGGGACGGCCGGATCGAGCAGATCGCGGAGCACGGCTCCCTGCTCGCCGGCGACCAGCACCTGACCGACCTCGGCGACCTCGCGCTGCTGCCCGGCCTGGTGGACACCCACGTCCACGTCAACGAGCCCGGCCGCACCGAGTGGGAGGGCTTCGCCACCGCCACCCGGGCCGCGGCCGCCGGCGGGGTCACCACCGTCATCGACATGCCGCTCAACTCCGTCCCGCCCACCACCACGCTGGACGGCCTGGCGGCCAAGCGGAAGACCGCCGAGGGCCAGGCCTGGGTCGACCTCGGCTTCTGGGGCGGGGCGATCCCCGGCAACACCGGGGACCTGGAGCCGCTGCACGACGCCGGCGTCTTCGGCTTCAAGAGCTTCCTGGCGCCCTCCGGCGTGGACGAGTTCCCGCACGTCGAGCAGGCGGACCTGGAGGCGGCGCTGGCCGAGCAGGCCCGGATCGGCGCGCTGGCGATCATCCACGCCGAGGACCCGGCCGTCCTGGCGGCCGCGCCGCAGCAGCCCGGCGTGCACTACCGCGACTTCCTGGCCTCGCGCCCCGACGACGCCGAGTCCGCCGCCGTCGCCCGGCTGCTGGACACCGCCCGCCGGACCGGTGCCCGGGTGCACATCCTGCACGTCTCCTCCGCCGCCGTGCTGCCGCTGCTGCGGCAGGCCCGCGCGGACGGCGTCCGGGTGACCGCCGAGACCTGCCCGCACTACCTCACCCTGTCGGCCGAGGAGGTGCCGGACGGCGACACCGCCTTCAAGTGCTGCCCGCCGATCCGGGACGAGTCCAACCGCGACCTGCTCTGGGCGGCGCTGGCGGCCGGCGAGTTCGTTGCCGTGGTCTCCGACCACTCGCCGTCCACCCCGGACCTCAAGCTGCTCCGGCGCTACGGCGGCAGCGGCGACTTCGCCGCGGCCTGGGGCGGTATCGCCTCCCTCCAGCTCGGCCTGCCGGCGATCTGGACCGAGGCCCGCCGCCGCGGTCACACGCTGTCCGACGTGGTGCGCTGGATGTCGAGCGGCCCCGCCTCGCTGGTCGGCCTGACCGGCACCAAGGGCGCCATCGCCGTCGGCCACGACGCAGACCTGGTCGCCTTCGACCCCGACGGCACGTTCGCGGTGCACGCCGAGGAGCTGCACCACCGCAACCCCGTCACCCCGTACGCCGGTCGCACCCTCACCGGCACCGTCCGCACCACCTGGCTGCGCGGCCGGGTCGTGGACACCGCCGCCGAGCCGTTCGGCCGCCAGATCGCCCGCCGATAGAAGGAGACTTTCGTTGAGCACCAGTCAGACCCCGAGCGCTCCCTTCACCGAGCTGGTCGACCTGGCCTCCCGGCTGCTCGGCGCCGGCGTCGTGGCCACCAACGAGGACACCTTCGCGGACGCGGAGAACCTGCTGGTCGCCAAGCCGGCCGAGTTCCGCCCGCACACCTTCGGCCACAAGGGCCAGATCATGGACGGCTGGGAGAGCAAGCGCCGCCGCGGCGTCAGCGCCGAGCAGCCGCACCCCACCGACGAGGACCACGACTGGGCGATCGTCCGGCTCGGGGCGGCCGGAGTGATCCGCGGCGTGATCGTGGACACCGCCCACTTCACCGGCAACTACCCGGAGACCGGCTCGGTGCAGGGCGCGTCCGTCCCCGGGCAGCCCTCGCCGGAGGAGGTCCTGGCCGCCGAGTGGGTCGACCTGGTGCCGCGCACCGCGCTCCGGGGCGACACCGCCCACGAGTTCGAGGTACGGGACGGGACCCGCTACACCCACGTCCGGCTGAACATCTGGCCGGACGGCGGCGTCGCCCGCCTGCGGGTCCACGGTGAGGTGCTGCCCGACCCGCGCGAGCTGGACGGCCTCACCTTCGACCTGGCCGCCCAGGAGTTCGGCGGCGTCGCCGAGGCCGCCTCGGACCGCTACTTCTCCTCCCCGCACAACCTGAACGCTCCCGGTCGCGCCTCCGTCATGGGCGAGGGCTGGGAGACCCGGCGTCGGCGCGACAAGGCCAACGACTGGGTGCAGATCGCCCTGGCCGGGGGCGGCGAGGTCCTGGCCGCCGAGGTGGACACCACCCACTTCGTCGCCAACGCCCCCGGCTGGGCCGACCTGGTGGGCTACGACGCCTCCCGCGGCGGTGACCCCTCCACGGATGCGGCCGGCTGGTTCGAGGTCCTCCCCCGGACCCGCCTGCAGCCCGACACCCGGCACCGCTTCCGGCTCCCCGCGGGCCGGCCCGTGACCCACGTACGGATCAACGTGTACCCCGACGGCGGCCTGGCCCGCCTGCGGCTGACCGGCAGGCTCACCGAGGACGGCCGCGCCGCGCTGGCGCTGCGCTGGTTCGACGCGCTGCCGGCCGCCGAGGCCGCCGCCGCCCTCACCGGGGCCGGGCTGAACGCGGCGGAGGCCGCCGCGCTCACCGCCTCCCGCCCGCTCGCGGACGCCGCCGCGACCACCGCCGCTGTCGCTGCCCTGCAGCCGACCGACGGCCCCGACGGCGAGCAGTCCTCCCGCCGCCGCTCGGCCGTCTGGCGCCTGCTCGGCGTCTGACGCCGCTCCACCTCACCCCGCACCGCCGTAACTGAAGGACCCTCATGTCGAAGATCTTGACCACCGAGTCCGGCGCCCCGGTCGCCGACAACCAGAACTCCGCCTCGGCCGGCGAGTACGGCCCGCTGCTGATCCAGGACCAGCAGCTGCTGGAGAAGCTCGCCCGCTTCAACCGCGAGCGCATCCCGGAGCGCGTGGTGCACGCCCGCGGCTCCGGCGCCTACGGCTACTTCGAGGTCACCGACGAGGTCTCGCAGTACACCCGGGCGGACTTCCTGGCCGAGGTCGGCCGGCGCACCGAGGTCTTCCTGCGCTTCTCGACCGTGGCCGGCAACCTGGGCTCCAGCGACGCGGTGCGCGACCCGCGCGGCTTCGCGCTGAAGTTCTACACCGCCGAGGGCAACTACGACCTGGTCGGCAACAACACCCCGGTGTTCTTCATCAAGGACCCGATCAAGTTCCCCGACTTCATCCACTCCCAGAAGCGCGACCCGTTCACCGGCGTGCAGGAGGCCGACAACGTCTGGGACTTCTGGGCCCACTCGCCGGCCTCCACCCACCAGATCACCTGGCTGTTCGGCGACCGCGGCATCCCGGCCTCGTACCGTCACATGAACGGCTACGGCTCGCACACCTACCAGTGGGTCAACGCCCAGGGCGAGGCGTTCTGGGTGAAGTACCACTTCAAGACCAACCAGGGCATCCGCTCGCTGGACGGCGACCAGTCCGCCGAGGTGCTCGGCGCCGACGCCGACAGCCACCAGCGCGACCTGCACCAGGCCATCGAGCGGGGCGTGTTCCCGTCCTGGACGCTCTACGTTCAGCTGATGCCGGTCGCCGAGGCCGCGGACTACCGCTTCAACCCGTTCGACCTGACCAAGGTGTGGCCGCACGCGGACTACCCGCTGGTCAAGGTGGGCCGCCTGGTGCTGAACCGCAACCCCGACAACGTCTTCGCCGAGGTCGAGCAGTCCGCGTTCTCGCCGAACAACTTCGTGCCCGGCATCGGGCCGTCCCCGGACAAGATGCTCCAGGGCCGCCTGTTCGCCTACGCGGACGCCCAGCGCTACCGACTCGGTGTGAACCACACCCTGCTGCCGGTCAACGCCCCGAAGGCGACCGAGGCGAACAACTACGGCCGGGACGGCTACTCGGCCCTCAACACGGCCGGCCGCGGCAAGAACTACGAGCCGAACTCCTTCGACGGCCCGGCCCAGACCGACAGCGCGCTCGCCGCGCCGCTGCGCCTGGACGGCCACACCGGCACCTACACCACGCCGGCGCACACCAAGGACGACGACTTCTTCCAGGCCGGCGAGCTCTACCGGCTGATGTCGGCCGGTGAGAAGACCCGTCTGATCGACAACATCGCGGGCTTCCTGGCGCAGGTCAGCCGCGAGGACGTCATCGAGAGGAACCTGGCCCACTTCCACGCGGCCGACGAGGAGTACGGCGCCCGCCTGGAGGCCGCCGTCACCAAGCTCCGCGCCGGCGACGAGGCCTGACCCCCGGCTCCACCCGACCGACCCTCACCCGCCCGCCCGGGCCCCGAGCCCGGGCGGGCGGCCTGGGGGTGCCCCCGGCCGGAGGTCGGGGGAGAACCCCTCCCCCGGGCAGTGGGGAGGGGGCCGTCGTGCTGTCCGGCGCCGGCTCGCCACGGCATATGCCAACCGCATGTTCCGTCCCCACCTGCACGGATATCCCGCAGAGCCGCCCCTGACGGGGCCTCAGGTGGCTAGTCTGGACAGCGCGGCCGGTCCGCGCGCCGCTTGCGACGGAGAGGGGACGCCATGTCGGTACCGACCCGGGGCCACCAGGCCACGCTTGGCCAGGGCGGGCCCGGTCCGTTCGGGGTGCTGCGCCGGGCCCTGCGACTGCTGGAGGCGGTCGACCGGCACCCGCACGGGGCCACCCTCGCCGAACTCGGCCGGGACCTCTCGCTCCCGTCCGCCGCCGTCCAGGGCCTGGCCGAGGAGCTGGAGACCGAGGGCTACCTGCACTGCGTGGACGGCATCTGGTCGCTCGGCGGCACGCTCGCCCTGCTCGGCCGGCAGAACCGCGAACAGCTCATCCGGGCCAAGCTGCACCACAAACTCGCCGAACTCCGCGACCAGTTGGGCGCCGCCGTCTACTTCAGCCGCTACCAGGACGGCGAGCTGTGCGTCGAGGCGGTCTCGGCCGCCGACCACGCGCCCGCCGTCGACGAGTGGGTGGACTTCCGGGCCACCGCGCACGCCAGCGCGATCGGCAAGTGCCTGCTCAGCCAGCTCGACCACGACGGCCGCCGCGACCACCTCGCCCGGCACCCGATCGCCCGCCTCACCGCCCGGACGATCACCGACCCCGAGCAGCTGATGCACCGCCTGGAGCGCCAGCCGGCCACCGTCCCGGTGCTCGACATCCAGGAGTACGCGCTGGGCACGGTCTGTGCCGCCGTCCCGGTGACCGCCGGCTCCACCGTCGGCTGCCTGGCCACCTCGATGCCGGTGGAGCGGATCCACCAGCTCAAGGGCGCCGCCGAGCTGCTGGCCGCCCAGGCGGCGCCGCTGATGCTGGCGATGGCGGTCTGACGGGCCGCCCGTCCGTGCGGCCGTCAGGGCCGCAGCAGGCCGCTGGTCCAGGCGGCCTCGGGAGACGGCCGCTCGTAGCGCAGTCGGACGTGGCGGCGGGCCCGGTCGCCCTGCCAGAACTCCACGGCCAGGGCCCGCAGGGTGTACACCGTGTGGCCCGGGGCGATCAGGCCGGGGTCGGCGGCCAACCGCTCCAGGGCCGCGGCCAGTTCGGCCCCGTACGCGTCCGTGGAGTCGATCGGCCCGCTCTGCGGCCCGCTGAGCGCCGCGGCGCGGGCGGCGGGGGAGCGGGTCAGGAACTCGGCGGCGGACAGCTCCGGGGCGGCGGTCTCGACCGAGCCGCGGATCCGGACCTGGCGGCCGAGCGGCGGCCAGTAGAAGGTCAGCGCGGCCACCGGGTGCGCGGTCAGCTGGCGGCCCTTGGGGCTGTCGGTGTCGCCGGCGAAGAGCCAGCCGGCCCCTTCGGCGTCGACGTCCCGCAGGACCAGCATCCGGGCGTCCGGCAGTCCGTCGGCGTCCACCGTGGACAGGGTGGCGACCTGTGCGTCCGGGACCTCGGCGGTGAGCGCGCCGAGCAGCCACTCGACGAAGAGCGGGCCGGGGGCGGCGGGGGCCGCCGCCGGGTCGAAGCCGGGCAGCTCGCGGTCCATCGGCGGACGCTCCCTCAGCACTCCGGCCACGGTGCCCGGGCCGAGGTCGTGCGGTTGCTCCAGCACGGCGCCGCTCCTCTCGTCGGTCGGGTCCGTCGGATCAGGGGCTCCACCCTACTGGTCCGCGCGGGTCCTCTTCCCGGCACGTCGCGAGCTTATTAGACTCAGTGTCGATAAGAATCGCCGAAACCCTTGTCGGCCGCCCTACCCGCGAGTAGTTTGCTGCTGGTCGCCGCCCCCACCGCAGGTCAGGAGGCACTCCATGCCCCGTCCCACCGACGTCCACGACAGCCTGGTGCTGGAGCCCCGGGACGTCCGCTTCGACTGGTCGCAGCTGCCGCTGCACTGGATCCCCGACGAGCCGATGGCCACCCACACCATCAACGTGCTGCACCTGCTGCTGCCCGAGGGCGAGCGCTGGTTCGTCAAGGTCTTCAAGGACGCCCTGCCCTACATCACCGACGAGCAGCTGCGCGAGGAGGTCCTCGGCTTCATCGGCCAGGAGGCCATCCACGCCGAGGCCCACCAGGAGGTCCTGGACCACCTGCTCGGCCAGGGCCTCGACCCCCGCCCGTACGTCCGGCAGGTCAACTGGCTGTTCCACCGCGTCCTCGGCGAGCGGCCGACCCTGGCCCCCGACCGCCGCCGCGAGAGCATCGTCGAACGGGTCGCCTACGTCGCCGCGATCGAGCACTTCACCGCCTTCCTCGGCGACTGGGCGCTCAACTCCCCGGGCCTGGACCTGGCCCAGGCCGACCCGACCATGCTCGACCTGCTGCGCTGGCACGGCGCCGAGGAGGTCGAGCACCGCAGCGTCGCCTACGACCTGATGGTCCACCTCGACCCCGGCTACTGGCGCCGGATCCGCGGCATGGCGCTGTCCGGCCCGCTGCTCACCCACCTGTGGGTCCGCGGCGTGCGCTACCTGCTCGCCGCCGACCCCACCCTCGACGGCCGCCTCCGCCCCACCTGGCGCCAGGCCCGGCAGAACGCCCGGCGCGGCATGCTGCCCGAACCCGCCCGGATGGTCCGCTCCGCCCTGCGCTACCTGCGGCCCGGCTACCACCCCACCCAGGAGGGCTCCTCCAGCCAGGCCCTCGGCTACCTCGCCGGCTCCCCGGCCGCCCGCGCGGCGGCGCAGGACTGACCCGGCGCGCCCGGCGCCCGCCCCCGCGACCGAACCGACCCCCGCCCGGAGCCGCCCCGATGGACCTCCTCACCCCGCCGCCCGACCTCTACGGCCGCCCCCGGCCGGACCGCTTCCTGCGCAGGCTGACCGCCTTCAGCGACTGGTACACCCCCGCCCTCGGCCGCCCCGGCCTGCGCCGCAACCCCCGCCGTCCGGCACCCCGCCCCGCCGCCCCGCTGCGGCTCGTGATCACCCGCCACCGCCGGATCGCCGAGGACGTGGCGGAGCTCCTGCTCGCAGATCCCGCCGGCGGCCCGCTGCCGCGCTGGCAGCCCGGCGCCCGGCTGCTGCTCACCCTGCCCTCCGGCCGCGAGCGGCACTACTCGCTGTGCGGAGATCCGGCCGACCGGTACACCTACCGGATCGCCGTCCGCCGGATCGCCCACGGCGGGGGCGGCTCGGTGGAGATCCACGACGACCTGCACCCCGGCGCCCGGCTGACGGCCCGCCGGCCCCGCAACGGCTTCGCCTTCTGCGGCGAGCCCGCCGTGCTCCTGCTGGCCGGCGGCATCGGCGTCACCCCGCTGCTCCCGATGGCCCGCGAGGCCCGACGGCGCGGCCTTGACTGGCGGCTGGTGCACACCGGCCGGACCGCCGCCGGCCTGCCGTTCACCGACGAGCTGCGCGCCCTCGACCCCGACCGCGTCGAGGTCCGCACGGACGACCACGGCGGCCCGCCCGACGCCGCCGACCTGCTCGCCCGCGCACCCCGCGGCGCCGCCGTCTACTGCTGCGGCCCCGCCCCGATGCTCGCCGCCGTGCAGCGCGCCCTGGACGCCTCGCCCGCCCGCTCGCTGCACTTCGAACGCTTCGGTGCCGCACCGATCCCGGACGGCCGCCCGTTCACCCTCCGGCTCGGCGCCGACGGCCCCGACCTGGCCGTCCCCGCCGACCGATCCGCCCTGGACGTCGCCCGCGAACTGCGCCCCGACCTGCCGTACTCCTGCCACCAGGGCTTCTGCGGCACCTGCCGGGTCCAGGTGCTGGCCGGCACCCCCGAGCACCGCGACCGCCGCCTCACCCCCGAGGACCGGGCCGGCGGCGCCCTGCTGCCGTGCGTCTCCCGGGCCGCCGAGGGCGAGACCCTCGTGCTCGACGTGTAAGAGGAGACCACCCGATGCCCAAGCCCGCCTTCCCCTACAGCGACCACGACCTCGCCCGCTTCCGGGAGACCCAGCAGCTCGCCTACCACTGCGCCGAGCAGGTCGCCGCCTGGATCGAACCCGGTGTCACCGAGCGCCAGGCCACCGGCAAGCTGCGCCGCTGCCTGGTCGCCGCCGGGGTGCAGGACTTCTTCCACGTCCCGTTCGCCTGGTTCGGCGACCGCACCGCCTTCCGGCACTTCCACACCCCGCTGCAGTTCTTCGCCGGCAACCGGCGGCTCGCCGAGGGCATGCCGTACGTCCTCGACTGCGCCCCCGTCGTGGACGGCTACACCGCCGACATCGGCTACGGCGGCAAGGTCGGCGAGAACCCGGTCTGGGACCGGCTCGCCCGCGACCTGCAGGTCTACCGGGAGCTGATCCTGCGGGAGGTGAGGGCCCGCAAGCCGCTCGACGAGGTGTACGCCGCCGTCGACGCCCAGATCGCCGCCCACGGCTACGACAACCGGCACCGCGTCTACCCGGGCCGGGTGATCGGCCACCAGGTCACCCGGACCACCTCGCGCGGGCCCGCCGGGGTCAACCTGTTCGGGTTCGGGGTGCGTACACTCCAGACCCTCGGCCGGGAGCTGATCAGCGAACGGCTGCACGGCCGCTCACCTCTCTGGGCGGACGGACGGGCCTCCCGGCACGCGCCCACCCCCGGACTGTGGGCGGTGGAACCGCACATCGGCTTCCGCGAGGTGGGCATCAAGTTCGAGGAACTGCTGGTGGTCACCGAGGACGACGCCTACTGGCTCGACGACGACCTGCCGCACGTGCGGCGCTGGACCACGCAGCACAGCCTGGAGGAGGCCCGATGACCGTCCGCCGCCGCACCGTCCACTCCGGCGGGTTGCCGCTCGCCGTGTTCGAGCAGGGCGACCCGGCCCACCCGACCGTCATCCTGGTGCACGGCTACCCCGACACCCACACGGTCTGGGACGACGTCGCCGCCGACCTCGCCGCCGACCACCACGTGGTCCGCTACGACGTCCGCGGCGCGGGCCGCTCCGGTGTCCCGGCCGCCCGCAGCGAGTACCGGCTGGAGCTGCTCGGAGCCGACCTGTTCGCCGTCGCCGAGGCCGTCAGCCCCGACGAGCCGGTGCACGTGGTCGCCCACGACTGGGGCTCGGTGCAGTCCTGGGAGGCCGTCACCGAGCCCGGCGCCGAGCAGCGGATCGCCTCCTACACCACCATGTCCGGCCCCTCGCTGGACCACCTGGGCTTCTGGATCCGCCACCGGCTGCGCCGCCCGACCCCGCGCCACCTGCGGCAGCTGCTGGTGCAGGGCGCGCACTCCTGGTACATCACCGCCTTCCACCTGCCGGTGCTCGCCCCCGCCGCCTGGCGGCTCTGGCTCGCCCGGGCCTGGCCCCGGGTCCTGCGCGACCTGGAGGCGGTCCGGCCCCGGCCCGGACACCCGCAGCCGACGCTCAAGCAGGACGCCGTCCGCGGCATCGAGCTCTACCGGGCGAACATGCGGCCCACCATCCGCCGGCCCCGCGAACGGCCCACCGAGGTGCCCGTCCAGCTCGTCACCCTGGAACGCGACCACTACGTCTCCGACTTCCTGTCCGAAGGTCTGGAACGCTGGGTGCCCCGGCTGACCAGGCGCACCCTCAACGCCACCCACTGGTCGGCGCTCCTGGAGAAGGGACCCGCGGTGGCCGCACTCGTCCGCGACTTCGCCGCCCGCACCGCCGCCGGGGAGAGCCAGGGGCCGCCGGACAGCGGCAGGCTCGCCGTGGTCACCGGCGGCGGCAGCGGCATCGGCCGGGCCACCGCGCTCGCCTTCGCCGAGCAGGGCACCCGGGTGGTGGTCGCCGACCTCGACCTGGACTCCGCCCGCCGCACCGCCGAACTCTGCACCCTGATCGGCACCCCCGCCCACGCCTACCGGGTGGACGTCAGCGACGGTGCGGCCGTCGACGCCTTCGCCCGGCAGGTCGCGGACGAGCACGGGGTGCCGGACGTGGTGGTCAACAACGCCGGCATCGGCCACTCCGGCACCTTCCTGCAGACCACCGAGAAGGAGTGGCAGCGGGTCCTGGACGTCAACCTCTGGGGCGTCATCCACGGCTGCCGGGCGTTCGGCGCGCTGATGGTGGAGCGTGGCGAGGGCGGGCACATCGTCAACCTCGCCTCCGCCGCGGCCTACCTGCCGTCCAAGGTGCTCGCCGCCTACGCCACCAGCAAGGCGGGCGTCCTGATGCTCTCCGACTGCCTGCGCGCCGAACTGGCACCGCACGGCATCGGCGTCTCGGCGATCTGCCCCGGCATCGTCAACACCAACATCACCCGCACCTCCACCTTCTCCGGTGTCGGCGCCGACGAGCAGGCCGCCAAGCAGGAACGGGCGTCGAAGCTCTACGCCCGCCGGGGCTTCCCCCCGGAGAAGGTCGCCGCCGAGATCCTCCGCGCCGTACGCACCGGCAAGCCGGTCGTCCCGGTCACCTTCGAGGCCAAGGCGGCCCGCCTGCTCGGCCGCCTCTCGCCGGGGCTGCTGCGCCTCGCCGCCCGGCTGAACGTCGGGTAGCCGCCGCCCAGGGCTCCCGGCAGCGCGTCCGGCGGCACCCGACCCCCGGCCCCTGACCCGTGACCCGGGTCAGGGGCCGGTGAGCTCGTCGCGGGCGCGGCCGCGCAGGCGGCGGACGGTGGCCGAGCAGTGGAACGCGTCGGCGACCCGGCAGAGCCAGGCGGCCTCCACATCGGGGTCGGCGGGCATCTCCCGGGGGACGTAGCGTCCGCCCGGTGCGGCCGTCCTGGTCCGGCCGGCCGCCGCGGCCTCCAGCGCGGTGGCCAGCACCGCCGCCTCCACCGTGGCCGCCAGCCGGACCGGGTCGGCGCGCTCCCGCACGGTGGCCTCGGCCGCGGCCCAGGCGGCCGCCTCGGGGTGCAGGTAGGGGCGCAGGGCGAGCTGTCCGTCCCGGATCTCGATGATCCGCCGGTACAGCGCGAACTCGGCGTCCCTGGGCAGCCGGTGGCTGCCGGCCGCGGCGTCGAAGGCGATCCCGGGTACGGCGGAGTGCAGCGCGCACCAGAGCGGGGCCAGCCTGCGGTAGCGGTACCAGGCGCGCAGCCAGCGGAACGGCCGGGCGGAGAGCCCGGCCCAGGCGGTGAGGGTGGCGCCGCCGATCCCGAGGGTGAGGGCCAGCACGCTGGCGGTGGCGGAGACCCGGTCCTCGCGGGTGAGTTGGTGTCCGGTGGTGAGCGCGTCCCACAGCGGGCCGATGCTGAGGACCGCCCAGACGAGTCCGACGAAGGCGCCGGCGAGCACCAGCCGCAGGCCCGCCCGCAGCAGGCGGTCGTCGACCTGCCGGGCGGCCCGGCCGATCAGTAGCAGGAAGACCGCGAGACACCAGGTGGAGTGCACGGTGAAGAGGGAGTTGTAGCAGGTCAGCGCGGGTCGCCCGGATTCGGCGACGTAGAGGCCGCCGACGGCCGGTACCGCCCCGGCGCTCAGGAAGGCGGCCGCGGCCGCCGCCATCACCGCCAGCGTGCCGGCGACCTGGCGCCGGATCAGCCGGCGGCCGCGTTCGGGGGGCTCCACCGAGAGGGCGAGCAGGGCGAGGAACCCCTGGGCGGCGACCTTGAGTTCGCCGCCCGCGAGGGCGAGTCCGAGGGCCCATGACGGGTGCCCGCGGGCGCTCTCGGACACCGAGGGGGCGAGGGACGCCATCGCGAGGGCCATGCACAGCGCGAACGCGACCAGGTACCAGGTGCCCGAGCGCAGGCGGCTGCCGCGGACCTGGTGGAGCCGGACGACGATGCCGAGCAGGGCGACCAGGCAGGCCACGACGGCCGCGAGGTCGATCACGGACATGAGCCCCATCGGGCCGGGCGGTCGAAGATCGAGCCGAGCCGGTCGGCCTGGCCGGCCCGTCCGGCGGGGGAGGCGGGCCGGGCCCGGCTGGTGCGGTGCAGGGCGAGCGAGGCGAAGAGTTCGGCCTCCTGCTCCTGCAGTTCGCTGTAGACCGTGCGGCCGAGGACGCGGCGGATCAGCTCACCGGACAGGTGGGGGAAGAGCGGCCCGGCCGTGGCGTCGTCGGCCCTGGCGAGCCCGCCGCGGTGGCCGCAGAGCAGGTGGCCGACCTCGTGCAGCACGATGTGCTGCTGGTGCAGCGGCGTGGTGTCGGTCGGGAAGCCGATGTAGTCGGCGCGGTCGGTGCTGACCAGCAACCCGCACGGCGCCCGGACGCCGGTCGGCAGCGGGATCAGTTCGATCGGCCGGTCCAGCTGCTCGGAGAGCGCGCCGAGGAAGCCGGTGATCTCGAAGGGCACCGGCAGCGGGGCGTCGGCGACCAGCTGCTGACACCGCCGCCAGAGCCGCCTGCCGTGCCGGTCCGCCACTGCCATCGCCACTCCCACCCTGCCGTCCGACCAACAGCCCCCGATCCTAGGCGCGGGCGCCGGACGGGAGATATCACTCGGACCGCTGTGATCTGGCCTCTCTGCGCGCGATCGCCTCGATCATGTCGCTGATGGTGCCCAGCCCTTCGGGGGAAAGGGTGACGGCCCGCAGCGCGACCTCCCGGACGCCGGCGTTGCGCATCGCGCCGAGCAGCGCGAGCTCCTCGGTGATCCGGTCGCTCTGCTCGTCGTCGAAGAAGTACGAGGGCGGGACCTGGAAGAACTGCGCCAGCGCCTCCAGATGACGCTTGGTCGGGTTGTCCCTGCGCCCGGTACGCAGCTGCCAGAGGTAGGTGGCCGAAAATGTCTCCCCGCTGGCCTCGCGACAGGCGCGGGCGACCTCCTCGTGGCTGTAGGGCTCGCCACTCGGTCGACGGACGACCTGGAACAGACGGTCGATCCGGTCGCTGAGTGTGGGCGGGTCAAGGTCCGGACCAGTCAAAGCGCCTCCCTCACGGTCCCACGCCGGCCGGGTGAGCACAGCTGGAGTCGGGATTGTTCCCGGGACATCGTAGTTGGCGCCGACCTGGCGCGGATACCGTGGGGTGGTGCGGGCTCGGTGCAAAGTTGGTGCGGATCAAGCGGTGTCCGGCGTTCCGCCTGGGCTGCTGACGGGCGGTCAGCCCGCGGCGAGACAGCGGTCGCGCTCGGCGCGGACGTCCGGGTCCTCCTCCTCGGAGAGCAGGGTGTCCAGGAGCTCGGCGGCGCGTTCGGGGCGGCCGGACTCCCGGAGGGCGACCGCCAGGTTGAAGCGGATCTCCGGATCGGGGGAGAGTTCGGCGGCCCGCTCCAGCGCGCTGAGCGCCGCGGGCAGGTCGCCCTGCTCGTAGGCGAGGCCGCCGCGCAGCGCCCAGGCCGGGGCGTACTCGGGGGCCGCCGCCAGGGCGAACCCGAGCGCCCGCAGGGCCTCTTCCGCAGCCCCGGCCTCGACGTGCAACTGGGCCTTGAGGCACCAGAGTTCGGGGCTGTTCGGGGTGAGCGCCAGGCCGGCCTCGGCGTCCTGCCAGGCGTCCTGCAGGCGGCCGAGCGCGAGCAGCAGGCCGCCGCGGTTGAGATGGGCGTCGGGGAAGGCCGGGTCGAGTTCGAGGACGTACCCGAAATCGTCCACCGCCCCTTCCAGGTCGCCGAGTTCGGCGCGGACGTCGGCGCGGTTGTAGTAGGCCTCGGGGAACGGCGGGGAGAGTCGTACGGCCTGTTCGAAGTCGGCGAGGGCCTCGACCGGGCGGCCCAGGCCCCGGCGGGCGATACCGCGGTCGAAGTGGTACTCGGCGTAGTTGGGGTCGAGCGTGATGACCTCGGTGAAGTCGGCGATCGACTCCTCGTGCATCCCCAGCTGCCCGGTGACCTGGGCCCGGTTGTGTCGCAGCACCGAGCGGTGCAGGGCGTGTTCGTCCGGGTCGAGGGTCTCGTCCAGCGTGGCGAGGCAGCTGTCGAGCAGGGTGAGCGCGCCCGTCAGGTTGCCCTGGTGCAGTTCGATCAGGGCGAGCCCGTTGCGGTTGAAGACGGCCCGGGCGACCCGCTCCTTGGGGTCGGGCAGCTGTTCGGCCAGGGCGATCGCCAGGTTGATCCAGCCCCGGGCGACCAGGTGGTCGCGCTCCCCGGGCTCGAAGTGACGGGTGTACAGCATCGAGGTCGCGTAGGCGGCCTGCATGTGCACCAGCGGGTGGGTGGAGAGCGCGCGGGCCTCGGTGTAGAAGGGGAGCGAGCGTTCGGGCAGGCCCAGGGCGGCGAGCGAGGTGGTCATCTTGGTGGTGAAGGCCCACCAGGCGTCCAGGTCCTGGTCCGGCCCGGTGAGGGTCAGTCCGCGCTCGCCGAGCTCCACGGTGGCGTGGTAGAAGCCGAGGTCGATGCAGGTGTCCAGGGCCCGGCGCAGTGCGGGGATCCCGGTGCCGGCGGGGTCGCCGCCGTACTGGGCGTGCCAGGTGAGGGCGCCGTGGCCGAGCGACTCCTCGGCGAGCGCGGTGAGTTCCCGGTACCGGCGGTCGTGCAGGGCGGCCCGCCGGTCGGCCGGGAGGGCCAGGTAGGCCTGTTCGGTCCGGGGGTCGTCCGAGGTGCCGTCGCCGTCCACCCAGGCGCGGGCCGGGTCGGCGGGCAGCGGCTGCGGGGCGGCGTCCACGTCGAGGACGGCGCAGTGGGCGGCGAGGGCGGGCGGCAGCGGCGCCTCGACGGGGCCCTCGGGCACGGCCGGGGCGTCGGGGCCGGTGCCGATCACGACGGTGAGCAGCGCGGGGTCGGCCCGGCGCAGCAGGACCGCGAGGAACTCCTGGTCCGTCGGGTCGGCGTGCTGGACGTCCTCGACCGCCAGGGTGCGCGGGCCGTCGTCGAGCGAGCGGACGTACGCGGTGAGGAACTCGACCAGGCCGTGGGTGATCCGCAGGGTGCGCAGCCGGGAGTAGAACCGGGTGCGCTCCTTGGGGATGGCGAGCGAGGTGAGCGTCTCGCGGGTGGCCCGGACGACCGGGCGCAGCTCGGGCGCGGTGGAGAGGATCTCGACGTCGTGCCGGGCCACCGCCTCGGGGCAGCGCACCAGCGCGTCCGGGACGACGGCTCGCAGGATGCCGCCGACGGCGGTGTACGGTCCGCGCAGGCGCCGGTGCGCGCTCACGGTGGCCAGCAGCTCGGGCAGGTCCAGACCGGTGCGGGCGTCGGCCGCGGCGCTGCGGTGGGTGGCCCGGATCCAGTGGTGCCGGTGCTCGGCCATGAGGGTGCTGCCTTTCGTGCGGGGACGGAACGGGACGGGACGGGGAACGCGGAACGGGTGGCGGTCAGGCGGCCTTCGGGGCCCGGGGGGCCCGGGCGGCGCGGCGGTCCCGCAGCGCGATGGCGCCGGCGACCGCCAACTGGGCGGCGCTGAGGGTGAGTACGGTGGCGGAGTCGATCAGCCCGACGGTGGAGCCGCCGCCGGTGAACCGGCCGAGCACCCCGGCCACGACGTGGTAGCTCATCGGCACGGCGGTGGTGACGCCGAGCAGGATGGTGAACGCGTAGCCGAACACCATCAGCCAGCTGTACCAGCGGGCGACCCTCAGGTCGGTGGGGTGCAGGTGCGCGTCGTCCTCGGCTGGGCGGCGGGTGAGCCGGCGGATCCGCCGGCGCAGCACGAAGGTGGCGGCGCTGTGCAGGTCGACGCAGCCGAGCAGGGTGGTCATCAGCAGGTACAGGTCGGTGCGCAGGTAGAACAGCAGCTGCCAGGCGAGCCGCAGCACGGTCGCGTAGGCCAGCGCCAGGCAGAGCGCGGCCACGAGGGGGAGACTGCCGTCCGGCCGGCGCAGCAGGTCGGCGGCCAGGGTCAGCACGGCCAGCGCGAGCACGTCCGCGAGCATCCCGGCGAGGATCGGCAGGTACCGCCGGCGGCGCGGGACGGCGACCAGTCCGTCCATCGAGGTCTCGGCGACCACGTAGTAGAGCCGGCGCCCGAGGCTGAACCGGGAGTGCAGGCCGAGCCGGCGCCCGGCGAGCGCGTGGAAGGCCTCGTGCAGGGCGATCAGCGGGGTCTGGCCGACCAGCAGGAACAGCACGATGAGGCTGTAGTACGGGGTGAAGAAGATGTGGTGGTAGTCCGGGAGGAGGTCCGGGGTCCGGACGCACTCGACCAGCCAGAGGGCGGTGACGGCGGCGTAGCAGACCCAGGCCGGGGCGCTGAACAGCGCGCGGCCGAGCCGCTGGTGGCGGACGGGGCGGGTCTCGGCTGCGCTCTCGTCCGCGCCGCGCAGGAAGCCCAGCTCGTCGAGTGAGTCGAGCAGGTCCCGGATGTCGACGTCCTCGCCCCACCGTTCACGGTAGGACGCGGCGGCCCGGTTCGGGGGTGTGCCCTCGGCGAGCAGGTGGACCAGGTACGCGCCGTCGGCCGGCAGCACCACGTAGGTGTCGGTGTCGGCGCGGCCCACCACGACCTCGTCCCCCTCGGGGTGGAAGACCAGCGGGTGCATCGGCTGCGGCAGGTCCAGCGGGTTCCGGGCGGTGTCGCTGTCCGGACGGGGTGGCAAGGCAACCTCCTGCGTGCGGAAACCGCCGAGCCGGGCCGTCCGCGGCAGGCGCGAACGACCCGGTGCGGTACTGGATCAGGCCTGGGCGACGATGATGCAGTCCCAAGGCGCGTACAGGGCCTTGGCGGCGCTGGTCATCCGGACCGGGCCGGCCTTGCGAATGGCGATCTTCTTCATGCGGAAACACCCCTTTCACGGGTTACGGGTGACGGGATCGGCCGATCAGACGTCGAGCATGCACGCCCACGGCGCGTACAGCGCCTTGGCGGCACTGGTCAGGCGGACCGGGCCGGCCTTGCGAATGGCGATCTTCTTCATGCGGGAGCACCCCCTCCACAGGTGTGGGCAGCGGGCTGCCGTACGGGTCAGTTCGCGACGACGATGCAGTCCCACGGCGCGTACAGGGCCTTGGCGGCGCTGGTCATGCGGACCGGGCCGACCTTGCGGATGGCGATCTTCTTCATGCGGAATCACCCCCTTGAGGAAGTGCGCAGCAGCGAAGGGTCGCTGAGATGAACACCGGTGTGACGGGTCGTCATTTCAGCTGGCTCAGCATGGCGGTGGTCAATCAAGCGTGTCAACGGATGTGAATGGAGATGTCTCCATGTTTCATCTCCGATCATGAGGGGAGGGTGTCGGGCGGGGGGTGCGGGCATACGGAAGAGCCCGACGCCGTTGGGGCGTCGGGCTGGTGACGGTACGTCAGGTCAGGTCATGGGCGGCGTCGCGGATCAGGCCGCGTGCGAGCGCTCACGTGGCCGCTCGGCCGGCTGCTCGGCCGCCTCGGCGCGGGCCAGGTCGTGGTGGATCGGGCCGTGGCCGGCGGAGAGCGGCAGGCAGCTGCCGCCGCGTCGGTGGGCGACGATCTCGGCGGCGACCGAGACGGCGGTCTCCTCGGGGGTGCGGGCGCCGAGGTCCAGGCCGATCGGCGAGCGCAGCCGGCCGATCTCGGCGTCGGTCAGGCCGACCTCGCGCAGCCGGGCGTTGCGGTCCCGGTGGGTCCGGCGGGAGCCCATCGCGCCGACGTAGCCGACCGGCAGCCGCAGCGCGCGCTCCAGCAGCGGGATGTCGAACTTCGCGTCGTGGGTGAGCACGCACAGCACGGTGCGGCCGTCGATCCGGTCGAGCTGGGAGTCCAGGTAGCGGTGCGGCCAGTCGACCACGACCTCGTCGGCGTCCGGGAAACGGCGCGCGGTGGCGAACACCGGGCGGGCGTCGCAGACCGTCACCCGGTAGCCGAGGAACCTGCCGATCCGCACCACGGCGGCGGCGAAGTCGATGGCGCCGAAGACCAGCATCCGGGGAGCCGGCACGTAGGACTCGACGAAGAGGGTGACGGTGCCCTGCCCCTCGTCGTCGCACGGCCGGCCGTCGAGGCCGAGCACCAGCCGGCCGGTGCGGCCGGCGTCCAGCATCGCGCGGGCCTCGGCGACCACCGCGCGTTCCAGCGGTGCGGTCGTCGAGGGGGCGGGGGAGAGCGCGCCGTGGTGGGCGTCGGCGGTGACGGCGACGGTGGCGCCGAGCAGTCCGGCCGGTCCGGCGATCACCCGGGCGAGCGCGACCGGGGTGCCGGAGGCGATGTACGCGATCCCGGCGTCCAGGGCGGGGTCGGCGCCGGGGACGACCGGCTGCACGAAGACGTCCAGGATGCCGCCGCAGGTCAGACCGACCGCGAAGGCGTCCTCGTCGCTGTAGCCGAAGCGTTCCAGGACGGGCTCGCCGCTCTCGATCGCCGCCCGGCACAGCTCGTACACCGCGCCCTCGACACAGCCGCCGGAGACCGAGCCGATCGCCTCGCCGACGGCGTCCACGGCCAGGGCGGCACCCGGATCACGCGGCGCGCTGCCGGAGACCCCGACCACGGTGGCCACGGCGAAGGACCGCCCGGCGGCGTGCCAGGCGTGCAGCTGCTCGGCGATGTCCTGCATGTCCGGTGCTCCTTACCAGTCGAGTGTGCACGGTGTACGGAAGGTGCCGCGGTACGGGGCGGGTGGCCCCCGTACCGCGGCGGGTGGGCGGGCGGTGCCTAGTGCACGCCCAGCCAGTCCTTGATCGGGACGAGCGCGAAGTAGATCACGAAGACCCCGGTCAGGATCCACATCAGCGGGCCGGGCTCGCGCCACTTGCCGGTGCCGGCCTTGATGACCGTGTAGGAGATGACACCCGCGGCGACACCGGCGGTGATGCTGTAGGTGAACGGCATCAGGACGCAGGTGAGGAAGGCCGGGATGGCGACCTCGCGGTCCGACCAGTCGATGTGCCGGGCCTGGCTCATCATCATCGAGCCGATCACCACCAGGGCGGCGGCGGCGACCTCGACCGGGACGATCGCGGCGAGCGGCGAGAAGAACAGCATCAGGGCGAACATCGCGCCGGTGATGGCGGAGGCCAGGCCCGTCCGGGCGCCGTCGCCGACACCGGTGGCCGACTCGACGAACACGGTCTGGCCGGAGGCACCGGACAGGCCGCCGATGGCGCCGCCGGCGCCGTCGATGAACAGCGCCTTGGACAGGCCGGGCATCCGGCCCTGCCGGTCCGCGAGGCCGGCCTCGGTGCCGACGCCGATGATGGTGGCCATCGCGTCGAAGAAGCCGGCCAGCACCAGGGTGAAGACCGCGACCGTGGCGCTGATCGCGCCGAGACCGTGGCTGCCGAACGCGCCGAACAGGTCGACACTGCCGAACAGGCCGAAGTCGGGCGCCGAGACCGGGCTGCCCGGCCACACCGGGGCGGAGCTGCTCCAGGTCTTGGCCGGCAGGTCGACGACCGCGTTGACGACGAACGCGACCACGGTGCCGCCGGCGATGCCGATCAGGATCGCGCCGCGGACGTTGCGGGCCAGCAGGACGAAGATCGTCAGCAGCGTGAGGCAGAAGACCAGGACGGGCCAGCCGGACAGCTCGCCGAACGCGCCGAGCGAGACCGGGGTCGGGCCGCCGGTGTGCACGAAGCCCGCCTTGACCAGGCCGATCAGGGCCACGAACAGGCCGATGCCGATGGTGATGGCGTGCTTGAGCGGCAGCGGGATGCCGTTCATGATCTTCTCGCGCAGCCCGGAGACGACCAGCAGCACGATCAGCAGACCGTAGATCATACAGAGGCCCATGGCCTGCGGCCAGGTGGTGTGCGGGACGACCAGGGCGGATATCGCGCCGGAGACCGAGAGGCCTGCGGCCACCGCCAGCGGGACGTTGCCGACCACGCCCATCAGGATCGTGGTGACCGCCGCCGCGAGCGCGGTCGCCGTGGTGAGCTGCGCGTGGTCCAGCTTGAGGCCGTTGACGTCGGCGCCGCTCAGGATGATCGGGTTGAGCAGGACGATGTAGGCCATCGCCATGAACGTGGTGAGGCCGCCTCGGAGCTCGTTGCCGAGGCTGGAGCCCCGGGCGGAGATCTTGAAGTAGGCGTCCAGCGCGTTTCTCGGCGGGGCTGCTGCCGGTGGCGAGGTGAGGGGCTCGTCAGCGGCGGGTGCTTCTTCAGTGGTGCCGGGCTCCGTCGGGATCCGGGTCATGTCCACTCCCAAGGTTCAAAGGGGGTTGGGGTGGGCGAGCCGACCTTTTCGCCAGGCATAGGAGCAGGCGCAGGGGGACTGTTCGACTCACGATGTGCATGTGCGGTGGGCTGCGGCGCGGGGGTGGTGCGCACCGCTGCAGAGCCCCGGCGTGGGAGAGGCAGCGGGATGGTGCACGTTTGTTGCGTGGGGGTGGTGCTCTGGTTTCTCTTGTGGAGCTGTCTCTTGTGGAACTGCCCCGGGGCGGCGGGGAAGACGGTCGCCGCCCCGGGGAGGTCTGGTGGGGGCTAGAGCGTTCCGGTGAGGTGCTCGGGCCGGACCGGGATGCGGTTCAGGGCGATGCCGGTGGCCTGTCGGATCGCGGCGACGATCGACGGCGTGGCGGAGACGGTGGGGGCCTCGCCGACACCGCGCAGCCCGTACGGGGCGTTCGGGTCGGGCAGTTCCAGGATGTCCACCGGGATCGGCGGGGTGTCCAGGATGGTGGGGATCAGGTAGTCGGTGAAGGACGCGTTGCGCACCTTCCCGTCCTTGACGA
This sequence comes from Kitasatospora sp. NBC_00374, assembly GCF_041434935.1. Taxonomy (NCBI): domain Bacteria; kingdom Bacillati; phylum Actinomycetota; class Actinomycetes; order Kitasatosporales; family Streptomycetaceae; genus Kitasatospora; species Kitasatospora sp. NBC_00374. The sequence goes on from NZ_CP107964.1 coordinate 6,634,867, forward strand.
TGATCTCCTCCATCACGGCCAGGCCGAGCGCCTGGGTGCAGCCGCCCTGGATCTGGCCGACCACCGACAGCGGGTTCAGCGCCTTGCCGACGTCCTGGGCCGCGGTCAGCTCGACCACCTTGATCAGGCCCAGCTCGACGTCCACGTCGACCACCGCGCGGTTGGCGCAGAAGGTGTACTGGACGTGACCGAAGCCCTGCCCGGTCTCCTTGTCGAAGGGGACGGTCGGACGGTGGTGGTGCTCGCGGGTGAGGTCGATCGCCTCGTCGCCGAGCAGGTCCACCATCGAGATCAGCGCGCCCGCGCTCCGCGAGACCACCTTGCCGTCGACCAGGTCGATGTCGAGCTGGGTCCAGCCGTAGCGCCGGCGGCCCTTCTCGATCAGCGCCTGCTTGACCGCCTCGGCGGCGAGCTTCACCGCACCGCCGGTCATGTAGGTCTGCCGGGAGGCGGAGGTGGAGCCCGCCGAGCCGACCTCGGTGTTGGCCGGGTGGATGGTGACCTGCTCGACGCCCAGCTCGGTACGGGCGATCTGGGCGTGCACGGTGACGCCGCCCTGGCCGACCTCGGCCATCGCGGTGTGCACCATGGCGACCGGCTCGCCGCCGATGACCTCCAGGCGGACCCGGGCGGTGGAGTAGTCGTCGAAGCCCTCGGAGAAGCCGACGTTCTTGATGCCGACCGAGTAGCCGATGCCGCGGACGATGCCCTCGCCGTGCGAGGTGTTGGACAGCGCGCCGGGCAGCGTGCGGACGTCGAGGTTGTCGAGGTCCAGCGGCGGCGGCAGCGGCATGTCCTTGACCCGCTGCAGCAGCTCGGCGACCGGGGCCGGCGAGTCGATCTGCTGGCCGGTGGGCAGACGGTCGCCCTCGGCCATCGCGTTCAGCTGGCGCAGCTCGACCGGGTCCATGCCGAGCTCGGCCGCGAGCCGGTCCATCTGGGTCTCGTAGCCGAAGGCCGCCTGCACCGCGCCGAACCCGCGCATCGCGCCGCAGCTCGGGTTGTTGCTGTAGAGCGCGATGGCGTGCATCTTCACGTTCGGGATCACGTACGGGCCGTGGCCGAGCGAGGCGGCGTTGCCGACGACGGCGGGCGAGGCGGAGGCGTACGCGCCGCCGTCCAGCACGATCCGGCAGTCGGCGAAGACCAGCTTGCCGTCGCGGGTCGCGCCGTGCTCGTAGAACATCCTCGCCGGGTGGCGGTGCACGTGGCCGAAGAAGGACTCGTCCCGGGCATAGACGATCTTGACCGGCTTGCCGGTGCGCTGGGCCAGCAGCGAGGCGTGGATCTGCATGGACAGGTCCTCGCGGCCGCCGAAGGCGCCGCCGACGCCCGCCAGGGTGAGGCGGACCTTCTCCTCCGGCAGGGCGAGCACGGGGGCCATCTGCTGGCGGTCCACGTGCAGCCACTGGGTGGCGACGTAGAGGTCGATGCCGCCGTCCTCGGCGGGCACCGCCAGGCCGGACTCCGGGCCGAGGAAGGCCTGGTCCTGCATGCCGACCTCGTAGGTGCCGCTGACGATGACGTCCGCCATCGCCCGCACCTCGTCGGTCACGCCGAGACCGGAGACCAGCCTCTGCTCGTGGCAGATGTTGCCGTGGCCGTGCGACTTGAACTCGTGCGGCTCGTGGACGTAGCCGTGGATCTCGGGGGCCAGGCACTGCTCCTCGGTGACGATCGGGGTGAGCACCTCGTACTCGACCTTGATCTTCTTCACCGCGCGGCGGGCCGTCTCCGGGTGGTCGGCCGCGACCAGCGCGATCGCCTCGCCGTGGTAGCGGACCTTGTCGATCGCCAGTGCCGGCTGGTCCTGGATCTCCAGACCGTAGAACTTGGAGCCCGGGATGTCCTCGTGCGTCAGCACCGCGTAGACGCCCGGCAGCTTGAGCGCCTCGGAGATGTCCACACCGAGGATGTTGGCGCGGGGGTGCGGCGAGCGCAGCGCCATGCCCCAGAGCATGTCCTCGTGCCACATGTCCGACGAGTACGCGAACTCGCCCTTGACCTTGAGGTTGCCGTCCGGACGCAGGGGCGAGCCGCCGATGCCGTCCTTGCTCGCCTGCCGGATGTCCTGCAGGTTCTTCTGACCCTGGATGGTACGAGTGCTCATTCGGAGGCCGCCTTCGCGCACTTGCGGGCGGAAGCGAGCCGCACCGCGTCCATGATCTTCTCGTAACCGGTGCACCGGCACAGGTTGCCCGACAGCGCCTCACGGATGTCCGTGTCGCTGGGCTGGGCGTCCTGCTCCAGCAGCGCGTCGGTCTGCACCAGCAGGCCGGGGGTGCAGAACCCGCACTGGACGGCGCCGGCGTCGATGAACGCCTGCTGGACCAGGCCCAGCTCGCCGTCCTCGTCGGCGAGGCCCTCGACGGTACGGACCTCGCGGCCCTGCACCTGGCCGGCCGCGACCAGACAGGAACAGACCGGGGTGCCGTCCAGGTAGACGGTGCAGGAGCCGCACTCGCCCTGCTCGCAGGCGTTCTTGGAGCCCGGCAGGCCGACCCGCTCGCGCAGTACGTACAGGAGGCTCTCGCCCTCCCACACGTCGTCGGCCTCGACCGGCTTGCCGTTGGCGGTGAAAGTGACCCTCATGCCGCGCTCCTGATCTGCTTGCTGTAGTCGTTCCACGTCCAGGTGAGCGTGCGGCGGGCCATCACGGCCAGCGAGTGCCGGCGGTAGTCGGCGGTCCCGCGGACGTCGTCGATCGGCGAGGCGGCGGCCTTCACCAGCTCGCCGAACTGCTGGATCACCTCGGCGCCGAGCAGGTCGCCCGACTCCCACAGGCCGCGCTCGGCGAGCACGCCCTGCAGGTACTCCTCGGCCGCCACGGCACGGCGCGGCGTGGGGGCGGCCGAACCGATCCCGGTGCCGACGGTGCCGTTCTTCGGGTGCAGTGCGAAACCGAAGGCGCAGACCGCGATGACCATCGCGTTGCGGGTGCCGATCTTGGAGAACTGCTGCGGCCCGTCGGCCACCGGGATGTGGACGGCACGGATCAGCTCGTCCTGCTCCAGCGAGTTGCGCTTCACCCCGACGTAGAAGTCGTCGATCGCGATCATCCTCGTCCCGCGGACCGAGGCGGCCTCGACGAAGACGTCACGGCCGGCGGCCAGCAGCGCGGGGTGCGCGTCACCGGCGGGGGACGCGCCGCCCAGGTTGCCGCCCACACCGCCGCGGTTGCGGATCTGCGGAGAGCCCACGGTGTGCGAGGCCAGCGCGAGGCCCGGCAGCGGGCCGGACAGCTCGTCGATGATCCGGGTGTACGGCACGGCTGCGCCGAGGCGGACGACATCGCCGTCGTTCGACCATTCGGTGAGCTCGGTGATGCGGTTCAGGTCGAGAATCGCGGATGGCCGGTGCACGTCGAAATTCATCTCGACCATGACGTCCGTGCCACCCGAGATCGGCAGCGCGGTCGGGTACTCAGCCTTCGCCGCGAGTGCCTCGTCCCACGTAGCGGGCCGAAGGAACTCCATGCGGGTGTCTCCTCAAGTCGTCGCCTACCAGAACGGTCGGGCACAGTGCCCGGAACCCGGCCGCTCGCCCGTTCGGAGGCGGCTGCACCGAGTTCTCACCCTCGGGTTTCGGACTCTGCTACTGCCCCGTTGCCGGGGCGTTGAGTCCTGGTCACCGGGGTGTGTCCGGCGGCGTGTGGCCAGTGAACCTCCGACCGACCTCCCGCAGGCAGTCACCGATGGCATGAAGCCCCGGCGGTGGTGCTGCCCGGCATCCTGTACGTTCCTCTAACGAGGGCAACGGCCCAGCCCAAGCGGTTCCGGACCGCTCAATACGACCGTAATCCGGTCGTGATGGCGGCGCTACGACCCCGTGACCCGGGCCGCCGTTGAGACGTAACACCGAGGCCTTCGGCTGGGGCACACTGTGAGCCCCCACACCACCAGACCCCCACCTCCAGACGAAGGAGTCTGCGGATGCGTGTCCGTGACCTGCTCGCCCCCGGGACCCTCGGGCTACGGCTGCTCGCCGCCGAGGACGAGCTCGACCGGCAGGTCAGCGGTGTCATGACCACGGACCTGCACGACCCGGGCCGGTACCTGCACGGCGGCGAGCTGGTGCTCACCGGCATGCTGTGGCGCACCTCCCCGGAGGACTCCGAGCGCTTCGTACGCACCATCGTGGCCGGTGGGGCGGTCGCGCTGGCAGCCGGCGAGGCCGAGGTCGGCCCGGTGCCCGAGGACCTGATCGAGGCCTGCGGACGGCACCGGATGCCACTGCTCGCGGTGCCCGACGACATCGCCTTCGGCGCCGTCACCGAGTTCGTCGGCAGGCAGGTGTCCGCGGACCGGGCCGCCGACCTGGCCGCCCTGGTCGACCGCCACCGGATGCTGGTCTCGGCCGCCGGCAGCGGCGGCCTGGACGCCGTGCTCGACCTGCTCGGCGGCGACCTCGACCTGGACTGCTGGGTGCTCACGCCCACCGGCCGGGTGATCGCCGGCCCGGTCGACCGGCTCTCCGCCGAGGACCGCGACCAGCTGGCCCGCACCCATCTGGCCGCCCAGCGCCAGCGCCGCCGCCCCCCGCACCGGGCCCGGCTGATCTCCGGCTCGTACTCGCTGCTGCCCGCCGCCGCGGACCCGGCCGAGGAGAACCCGCTGGCCGACTGGGTGCTCGCGGTGGCCGGCGACGTCACCGAGTGGACCGGCAAGCGCCAGCAGCTCGCGGAGAACCTGGCCCGGCTGGTCGCCGCCGAGCGGATCCGCCGCGACGAGGGCCGCCGGCTGCGCCGCCGGCTCGCGGACGAGGTGCTGGCCCTGCTGCAGCGGGATGCCGATCCGGCCGAGATCAGCCGCGCCCTGCACGCCTCCTCGGCGATGGCGGCCCGCTACGAGGGTGCCAAGGCGGCGCAGGCGAGCGGTGAGGGCACCTGGCTGGTGCTCAGCGCCGACAGCACCGGACTGCCCGACGGCGTGCTGCGCACGATCCTGGAGGAGGCGCTCGGCGACGCCTCGGACCGCGCGCTGGTGGCGGGCTCCGGCAACGGCGCGGTGGGCGTCCTGCCGGCCCTGGACGCGGCGGTGCCCGCGGAGGCGCTGCGCGACCTGCTCGCCCCCCTGGAGGCGGGCCTCGGCTCGGAGGGCCGGATCACCGTCGGCGTGTGCGCCCCGGCCGACGAGGCCGGTGGTCTGCGCGGCGCCCTGGAGGAGGCCCGGCACGCCCGCCGGATCGCCGCCGCCAGGGTCGGCCGGGTCTGCGTGGCCGGCCCCGAGGAGCTCGCCTCGCACGTCCTGCTGCTGGCCGCCGTCCCGGACGAGGTCCGCCGGGCGTTCCGCAGCCGCCTGCTGGACCGGGTCATCGCGTACGACATCGAGCACCAGGCGGACCTGGTCAGGACGCTGGAGGCGTTCCTGCGCTCGGACGGTTCGTGGACCCGCTGCGCGGCCCAGCTGCACGTGCACGTGAACACTCTGCGTTACCGGATCGGGCGCATCGAGGAGTTGACTGGGCGTGATCTTTCCCGACTGGAGGACCGGGTCGACTTCTACCTGGCTCTGGAACTCGCCTGATACTTGACAGGGGCCGGTAAAGGTTCCAGCAAATCGGTCACGAGTTGATTTCGATCTGCTGCAAATAGGGGCGAATCGGGCCAACTCTTACAGTTTCCTCCCAGGTTTGTAAGGTAGTTTTCGACCGCAACGCGAAGGGGGGCCGTCCGCAACGGACGAACCACCCCGCGATGTCGCCGGGGTGCGGGGGTCTCCGTGCGCACCTGTCCCCCTTCTCCGCTCGCGGTCGACGTCTTCGATCCGGCGCGCGGCTGCGAAAGTTGACTGCGTACCGTGACCAATCCGCGTTACCGCATACCCGAGGATCCGCCCGACGCGTATGTGCGGCACGAGGAAACGCTCCAGCTTCGGTCACCCTGGGTGACCATTCCGGCTGCTGCGGAGCCCGTCGCCCGGGGGGTCGAGCGGGTCCAGGTGCACACCGAGATCCCGAAGGCCGTCTTCGTCGACCAGAGCGGGCGACGCGGCCGGGCCCTGCGCGGCCTCGGCTGGATCGCCGGACTGGCCTGCGCCGGCTTCGCGGCCACCGCCCTGACCACCGTCGCCGGGTCCAACTCCCAGGCACCCGCCATGCCGATCCCGACCCGCACGGCGAGCTCCGGCGGGCAGAAGGTGCTGGGGGAGTCCGGCTCCGCCGCGCCGAGCGCCGCCGCGACCGTCTCCGCCTCCCCGTCCCCGTCCCCGGGTGGGGCGAAGGCCACCGGGAAGCCCTCCGCGTCCGCCTCGGCCGTCGCCACCGGCCCGGCCACCGGGAAACCGACCGGCACGGCGAGGACGGCGACCACCTCGGCCAAGCCCGCCGGCGCTACCGCCGGTCCCGGCGCCGCCGCCGTCAACGCGGTCACCCCCCGATCCGCCAGCTCCGCCGCCAAGCCCCGCTAGGCTGCCGTACCAAGGACCACAGCCATGCTGCGAACCCGAGGCAGGCGAGCGGCCAGTCGCCCGCGCCGCCGTGCCGTCCCACCCCTGAGATTCAGCCTGCCCACGGTGGTGCTGCTCACCCTGCTCGCCACCCTGCTGCTGCGCGGCCTGGTGACCAACGAGGTCTTCCACGACGCCCGGATCAACGTGTCCGTCGACAAGACCACCGTGCCGCCGGACCTGCTGACCGGCGGTCCGGTGATCGACGCCCGCGGGCCGGGGGCCCCGCGCAACTACCGCGCGCAGGACCACACCATGGCGCTCACCTTCGACGACGGCCCGGACGAGCAGTGGACGCCGCAGATCCTCGACGTCCTCGCCCAGTACCACGCCAAGGCCACCTTCTTCGTGACCGGCTCGATGGTGACCCGCCACCCGGACCTGATCCGGCGGATCATCGCGGACGGCCACGAGATCGGCCTGCACTCCTTCACCCACCCGGACTTCACCCTCCAGTCGGACCGCCGGATCACCTGGGAGATGGCCCAGACCCAGCTCGCCCTGGCCGGTGTCGCCGGGGTGCACAGCGCGCTGTTCCGCCCGCCGTACTCCTCCGACGCGGCCGCGCTGGACGACCTGACCTGGCCGGTGCTCAAGAAGCTCGCCGACCGCGGGTACGTCACCGCGTTCATCGACGAGGACACCGAGGACTGGCAGCGCCCGGGCGTGGACGCGATCGTCGCCGCCGCGATGCCCAAGAAGACCGGTGACGGGCACATCGTGCTGATGCACGACGCCGGTGGCGACCGGTCCCAGACCGTGGCCGCGCTCAAGGTGATGATGCCCAGGCTGCAGGCCGAGGGCTACCGCTTCAGCACCGTCAGCGAGTCGATCGGCGCCGAGACCTCGATGTCGAAGGTCACCGGGTTCCAGCTGTGGGAGGGCAAGCTCTTCCTCGGCCTCGCGCACGCGGCGGTGCTGGTGATGCCGGTCCTGATCGTGCTGCTCGCCGTGGTCGGCACCCTGGTGTTCGGCCGGTTCGCCCTGATGCTCTTCCTGTCCGTCAAGCACGCCCGGCGCACCCGGCGCAAGACCTTCGGCTGGGGCCCGCCGGTCACCGAGGCGGCCACCGTGCTGGTCCCCGCCTACAACGAGCAGGAGTGCATCGCCAACACCCTGCGCTCCCTGATCGACAGCGAGCACCCGGTCGAGGTGATCGTGATCGACGACGGCTCCACCGACGACACCGTCCGGATCGTCGAGGAGCTGGACCTGCCCGGGGTCCGGGTGATCAGCCAGCCGAACTCCGGCAAGGCCACCGCGCTCAACACCGGCATCGCGCACGCCACCCACGACCTGATCGTGATGATGGACGGCGACACCGTCTTCGAGCCCTCCACCGTCCGCGAGCTGGTGCAGCCGTTCGCCGACCCGGGCGTCGGCGCGGTCGCCGGCAACGCCAAGGTCGGCAACCGCGACAGTCTGATCGGCGCCTGGCAGCACATCGAGTACGTGATGGGCTTCAACCTCGACCGCCGGATGTACGACGAGCTGCGCTGCATGCCCACCGTCCCCGGTGCCGTCGGCGCGTACCGCCGCGAGGCCCTGGAGCAGGCCGGCGGGATGAGCGAGGACACCCTCGCCGAGGACACCGACCTCACCATGGCGCTGCACATCAACGGCTGGCAGGTGGTCTACGCCGAGAACGCCCGGGCCTGGACCGAGGCGCCCGGCAGCATGGCCCAGCTCTGGTCGCAGCGCTACCGCTGGTGCTACGGCACCATGCAGGCGATGTGGAAGCACCGCGGCGCGGTGCTGGCCTCCGGGCCGGCCGGGCGGTTCGGCCGGGTCGGACTGCCGCTGGTGGCCCTGTTCATGGTGCTCGCCCCGCTGCTCGCCCCGCTCTTCGACGTCTTCCTGGTGTACGGGATCCTCTTCGTGGACGCGCCCAAGACGCTCGCCGCCTGGTTCACCGTCCTGATCGTCCAGCTGGTCTGCGCCGGGTACGCGTTCTGGCTGGACCGCGAGAAGCCCTGGCACCTGATCACCCTGCCGCTGCAGCAGCTGGTCTACCGCCAGCTGATGTACCTGGTGCTGCTGCAGTCCTGGATCACCGCGCTCACCGGCGGCCGGCTGCGCTGGCAGAAGCTCCAGCGCACCGGCGAGGTCGACGTCCCCGTCAACGTCTGAGCCCCGGCCCACCACCACACCCACCACCGAGAGGCCACCATGACCGCGCCAGCCCACCCCGGGTACGCGCCCCCCGGCACCGGGCCGTTCGACTCCGGTCCGGCCGCCCCCGGCCCCGTTCCGGGCCCGCCGGTCCGGGCCGTGCCCGGCCGCGACCGCTACCTCGACCTGCTGCGGGCGCTGGCGCTCGTCCGCGTGGTGTTCCTGCACATGTTCGCCTGGTCCTGGCTGCCGATCGTGTTCCCGTCGATGGGCGTGATGTTCGCGCTGGCCGGCTCGCTGATGGCCCGCTCGCTGGCCCGGCCGACGCTGTCGGTGATCCGCGGCCGGCTGCGCCGCCTGCTGCCGCCGCTGTGGCTGATGGGCGTCATCGCGGTGCCCGGGATGCTGCTGCAGGGGTGGTCGGCCGCCTCCTCCGGGCACAGCACGGCGGGCTTCTGGGGCCGCATGCTGCTGTGGATCCTGCCGCTGAGCGACCCGCCGTACGGCGATCCGCTGCCCGGGGTGCACGGCCTGCTGGACCACGCCTGGGGCGAGCACGCCGCCGGACCGCTCTGGTACCTGCGCGCCTACCTGTGGTTCGTGCTGCTGTCGCCGTTGCTGCTGAGGCTGATGCGCAAGGTCCCGTGGCTGGTGGTGCCCGCGCCGATGCTGTTCTGCGTGGTCCTGGAGCTGGGCTACGTCGACCTGCGGCCCGAGCTGTACAGCATCGTCGACGGCCTGGCCATCTACGGCTCCTGCTGGCTGCTCGGCATGGCGTACCAGGAGGGGATGCTCAACCGGTTCCCGCGCTACCTCGCCCCCTCGGTGGTGCCCTTCGTGATGGCCGCGGCGCTGTGGTGGACGCTGAACGGCACCAACGACGTGGGCGGCCCGGCGACCCTGGAGGACAGCACCCTCGGACAGGCCGTCTGGTCCTTCGGCTTCGTCCTGCTGCTGCTGAACGCCAGCCCGTCGTGGGACGAGTGGCCGCCGCGGCTGCGCCGCTGGGGCGGGCTGATCAGCCTGCTGAACTCGCGGGCCGTCACCGTCTACCTCTGGCACAACCTGGCGATCACCGCGGCGATCAGCCTGATCGGCCTCACCTGGGGTCTGCCGCTGCTGGCCGAGAACGTGCCGTGGCTGCTGGACAGCGAGTGGCTGCCGATGCTGCTGGCCTGGCCGCTGATCGGCCTGTGCATCGTCGCCTTCGGCTGGATCGAGGACGTCGCCGCCAAGCGCCGGCCCCGGCTGTTCCCGTACCCGCGGCAGATCCGGTCGGCGGCGCACCGCCGCTGACCGCGCGCAACAGACGCCTCGGGCCCCGGCAGTTGCCGGGGCCCGAGGCGTCTGTGCGACCGGACGGTCGGTGCCGTCAGTGCTGGGCGGGGATGATGCCCGACAGCCACTTGAAGATCTCGGGGACCATCGGCTTCCAGACGTCGCTGGCGTGCGGGCCGGTGGTCTCCACCGGGGTGACGGTGGTCGGCGGCTTGGCGGCGTCCTTGAGGGCCAGCGCGGCCTCGTAGCCGTCGCCCTTGTTGCCGCTGACGTACAGTGCGGTCTTCGGCGGGGTCTGGGCGGTCTTGAGGATGTTGACCGGGTTCGACTTCTCCCGCAGGGCCGGGTCCTTCGCGGTGAGCGAGTGCGGCTCCTGCGCGGGGTCGTTGTAACCGGAGAGGCTGATGCCGGCCCGGTAGCGGTTCGGGTGCTCCACCGCGAGCTTGGCCGCGCAGTGGCCGCCGGCCGAGTAGCCGGCCACCGCCCACCGGTCGGCGGACGGGTCGGCCCGGAAGTTGTCCAGGACCATCTGCGGCACGTCCCGCGAGAGCCAGGTGTCCGCGTTGACCTTGTCCTTGACGTCGGCGCAGCCGGTGTCCACGTCGTCGCCCAGCAGGTTGGTCCGCGGCGAGACCAGGATGAACGGCGTGACCTCGCCGCGCTGCATCATCGGCTTGAGCTGGTCGGAGACCTTGAGCGTGCCGTACCAGGTCTTGGACGAGCCCGGCCAGCCCGGCAGCAGCTCGACCACCGGGAAGTTCTTGTCCTTGTAGGCGGGGTCGTTGTACTGCGGCGGCAGCCAGACCAGGACCTCGCCGTCCACACCGGACAGCTCGCCCTTCAGCTCGGTGTGCTGCACGTCGTTCGGCACCTTCGGGTCGCCGACGCTCTTGAAGGACTGGATCACCTTGGCCCGGGTCTTGCCGTCCGAGCCGCTGCCCGCGCTGTCGGCCGCGACCTTCGGGACGGCCCGGACGTGGTCGCCGGTGCCGAGCAGGTCGTCCCAGTTCCCGTAGATCAGGTTGGCGTTGTTGACCATGACGAAGACCATGGTCACGGCCGTCACCTGGCAGAAGAGGATCATCACCAGCCTGGACAGGATCTGCACGGGCCTGGGCCCGGGCACCCGCCCCCAGAGCAGCAGCGCCGCCGCGATGGAGATCGGCACGAGGATGATCGTGACGACAAGGAATGGTGTGCCAGTCAGTTGCATGGAATGTTTCTCGTATCCGGGTTGCGGTCGCCCGGGGCTCAGGGCGCCCAGGGCGTGCTCCAATGGATCAGACGGGGTGGAACGGGCGATCAGTTGCTCGCCGAACTGAAGGAAACCTGAGAGGAACATCACGTTTCCGTGAGTCCCGGTCGAGTGCCGACCCAAGTCTGCCACCCGACCGGACGACCGCACGGTGCGGACCCGATCTGCTCTCAGGCATATCCCGACCTGGCGGGACCCGCCGCTCGAACTGCCGAACCGTCAGAGCGGCTCACCCGGGCGGCCGTACGCGACCTCGACCGCGGGCCGCCCGGCGCCGACACTGGTATCCACGGCCGGGGCGAAGGGTGGAGCGTCACAGTGAGAGCACGGACGATGCTGCTGCTGCTCGTGGTGCTCCTGTTGACGGCGGGGTGCAGTAGTACCGGCGGCCGCCGTGCCGAGCAGGCGAGGGAACGGGCGGCCACGGCCGGCGGCGCGGTGGACACCCCGCGCTGGAAGGTCGCCATGGTCACCCACGCCGGCGCCGGCGACTCCTTCTGGGACACCGTCCGCAAGGGGGCCGAGCAGGCGGCGGCCAAGGACAACATCACCTTCCTCTACTCCAACGACGCGCAGACCCAGAATCAGGTGCAGCTGGTCCAGGCCGCGATCGACCAGCGGGTGGACGGCCTGCTGGTCTCACTCGCCAAGGGCGACGCGATGGCCGACGTCCTGGCCAAGGCCGAGGCGGCCGGCATCCCGGTCATCAGCATCAACTCCGGCCAGGAGTTCTCCGCCCGGTTCGGCGCCCTCACCCACATCGGCCAGGACGAGTCCACCGCAGGCGAGGCCGCCGGCCGCGCACTGGCCCGGCGTTCGCGCACCGGCGTGCTGTGCGTCATCCACGAGCAGGGCAACGTCGGCCAGGAACAGCGCTGCACCGGTGCCCGATCGGCCTTCGGCGGAGGCTTCCAGACCCTGTACGTGGACGGGGTCAACCTGCCCGACGCGCGGGCCGCGATCGCCGCCAAGCTCCAGGCCGACCCCTCGCTGGACACCGTGCTCACCCTCAGCGCGCCGCTGGCCGCCACCGGCCTGCAGGCCGTCCAGGACGCCCGCCGGCCGGTCGAGCTGGACACCTTCGACCTGGGCACCCAGGTCGTCACCGGCCTCCAGGCCGGCACCGTCGGCTTCGCCGTCGACCAGCAGCCCTACCTCCAGGGCTACGAGGGCGTCGACCTGCTCTGGCTCCACCGCTACAACCTGGACGCGCTCGGTGGCGGCGGCCCGGTGCTCACCGGCCCGCAGGTGCTGACCAAGGACGACGCCGCCGCGCTCGCCCGGTACGTCGCCCGGGGCACCCGGTGAGCGCCCCCGCCGAGGTGCTGGAGGGCGGCCGCGGCCGGATGCACCGGCTGGTCGCCCGCCCGGAGTTCGGGGCCCTGCTGGCGGCGGTCGCGGTCTTCCTGTTCTTCGCCCTGACGGCCGACAGCTTCCTGCGGCTGTCCTCGCTCGGCACGGTGCTGTACGCGGCCTCCACCCTCGGCATCATGGCGGTGCCGGTCTCGCTGCTGATGATCGGCGGGGAGTTCGACCTCTCGGCCGGCGTGCTGGTCACCACCGCGGCGCTGACCTCGTCGATGGTCTCGTACCAGCTCACCGCCGTGACCTGGGTCGGGGCGGCGGTCTCGCTCGCGGTGGTGCTCGCGGTCGGTGGCTTCAACGGCTGGATGCTCGGCCGCACCCGGCTGCCCAGCTTCATCATCACGCTCGGCACGTTCCTGATGCTGACCGGTGCCAACCTCGGCGTCACCAAACTGGTCTCCGGCACCGTCAGCACCATGCCGATCGGCGACATGGAGGGCTTCGCCTCCTGCCACTGGCTGTTCGCCTCGGAGTTCACCGTCGGCGGGCTGACGGTGCGGGCCACGGTGTGGTGGTGGCTCGGTCTGGTCGCGGCGGGCAGCTGGGTGCTGCTGCGCACCCGCTTCGGCAACTGGGTGTTCGCGGTCGGCGGTGACGCGGCGGCGGCCCGCGCGGTGGGTGTGCCGGTCGCCAGGACCAGGACCTGCCTCTACCTGGGCGTCGGCTTCTGCGCCTGGGTGCTCGGCCAGCATCTGCTGTTCTCCTTCGACACCGTGCAGTCCGGCGAGGGGGTCGGCAACGAGCTGATCTACATCGTGGCGGCGGTGATCGGCGGCTGCCTGATCACCGGCGGCTACGGCTCGGTGGCCGGCTCGGCGCTCGGCGCGCTGATCTTCGGGATGGTCAGCAAGGGCATCGTGTACGCGCAGTGGGACCCGGACTGGTTCAGGTTCTTCCTCGGCGGGATGCTGCTGCTGGCCGCGCTGCTCAACTCCTGGGTCAAGCACCGGGCCGAGCTGGGGAGGGCCTGATGGCGCTGCTGGAACTGGCCGGGGTCGGCAAGTGGTACGGCTCGGTGCGGGCCCTGGAGGGGGTGTCGCTGACCGTGGAGGCCGGGCGGATCAGCTGTGTGCTGGGCGACAACGGAGCCGGGAAGTCCACCCTGATCAAGATCATCGCGGGGCTGCACCAGCACGACGAGGGAACCTACACCGTGGGCGGCCGGGAGCTGCGCCTGACCTCGCCGCGCCAGGCCCTCGACCTCGGCATCGCGACGGTCTACCAGGACCTCGCCGTCGTCCCCCTGATGCCCGTCTGGCGGAACTTCTTCCTCGGCGCCGAGCTCGGCTCGCTGCGCCTGGACATCCCCCGGATGCGGTCGGTCACCCGGGAGGCGCTCGCCCGGATGGGCATCGAGCTGGCCGACGTGGACCGGCCGATCGGCACCCTCTCCGGAGGCCAGCGGCAGTGCGTGGCGATCGCGCGGGCGGTCCACTTCGGCGCCGAGGCGCTGGTGCTGGACGAGCCGACGGCCGCGCTCGGGGTCAAGCAGTCCGGCGTGGTGCTCACGTACGTGGCCGCCGCGCGGGAGGCCGGGCTCGGGGTGGTGCTGATCACCCACAACCCGCACCACGCCTTTCTGGTGGGTGACCACTTCACGCTGCTGCGAAGGGGGAGGATGGCGGGTAGCCACCCGCGCGCGGAGATCAGCCTCGAACGGCTCACCACTGAGATGGCGGGCGGCTCTGACCTCGCCGAGCTCAGCCACGAGCTCGGCCGCCCCGACCCGAAGGAGCGTCCACCCCAGTGACCAGCCCGAACGACAGCGCGCGGCCGCCGGTCCTGCCCACCCTGTTCGGCATCGGCCAGCGCGGGGCCGACCGCCGACGGCGTACCCTGCCGGCCGGGGTGCTGCGGCTGCCCACCATCGGTGTCGACATCGGCGGCACCAAGGTGGTGGCCGGAGTCGTCGACGGCGAGGGCCGGGTGCTGGACCGGGTACGCGCCGAGACCCCCGACAAGAGCAAGAGCCCCCGGGTGGTCGAGGACGTCATCGTCGAGCTGGTGCTCGAACTCGCGGACAAGCACGACGTCCACGCGGTCGGCGTCGGCGCTGCCGGCTGGGTGGACGCGGACCGCTCCAAGGTGCTCTTCGCCCCCCATCTGAACTGGCGGGGCGAACCGCTGCGGGACGCGCTCAGCGAGCGGCTGCGCTTCCCGGTGATCGTGGAGAACGACGCCAACGCCGCGGCCTGGGCCGAGTGGCGGTTCGGTGCCGGGCGCGGAGAGGACCACATGGTGATGATCACCCTGGGGACCGGGATCGGCGGGGCGGTGGTCCGGGACGGCTACGTGGACCGGGGCAAGTACGGGCTGGCCGGCGAGTTCGGCCACATGCAGGTCGTCCCGGCCGGGCACCGCTGCCCGTGCGGCAACCGCGGCTGCTGGGAGCAGTACTCCTCGGGCAACGCGCTGGTCCGGGAGGCCCGCGGGCTGGTCGAGGAGGAGTCCCCGGTGATCCAGCCGCTGCTGGCCCGGGCCGGCGGTACGGCGGCGGGCATCACCGGACCACTGGTCACCGAGGCCGCGCGGGACGGCGACCCGATCGCGGTCGAGCTGCTCTACGAGGTCGGCCACTGGCTCGGGGTCGGCATCGCCAACCTGGCCGCCGCCCTGGACCCGGGGCGGTTCGTGGTCGGCGGCGGTGTCTCCGAGGCGGGCGAGCTGCTGCTCGCCCCGGCCCAGGACGCCTTCCGCCGCACTCTGACCGGCCGTGGCTTCCGCCCCGAGGCCGGCATCGTGCCGGCGGCCCTCGGCAACGAGGCCGGGCTGGTCGGCGCGGCCGACCTGGCCCGTCAGGTGGCCCGCCGCTTCCGCACCGTCAAACGCCGTCGCGCGGAACGGGCTTCGCTGCGGTAGCGGCGGCCGGCTCCGGAGGGTGGTGGGTGGTGGTCCGGGAGGTTCCGCGGATCGGGTAGGGTTTCCTCATCACTCGGGCGCGGGTGGCGGAATAGGCAGACGCGCTGGATTCAGGTTCCAGTGCCCGAAAGGGCGTGGGGGTTCAACTCCCCCCTCGCGCACCACTGAGGCCGGTCGGACATCTCCGACCGGCCTCGCTGTGTTCCCCGCCGCACCTCAGCGGGATCGAGATCCAGGACGGGCCAGCGGCCGGGGAACCGAAGGCTACCGGCCGGTAGTGCGGCGATGCGCGGTTGTCCTGTGCACCACACCTGTGAAAGAACGGGAACTGACGCCGCCTCAGGAGGTCCGTATGAGAGTCCTGGCCCGTTCGGTTCCCGCTCTGGCGATCGCCGCAGCCCTGGTCTGTGCGGTGGTCGCGCCCGCCCGGGCCGCAGCGCCCCCGCCCAAGGTCCCGGAGGCCGCCGGCTACGGCGGCGCCGTCGCGAGCGTGGACGCGGACGCCACCGCGGCCGGCATCGAGGTGCTCCGCCACGGCGGCAACGCCGTCGACGCCGCGGTCGCCGTCGCGGCCGCGCTCGGCGTCACCGAGCCCTACTCGGCCGGCATCGGCGGTGGCGGCTACTTCGTCCTCTACGACGCCCGCACCGGCCGGGTCTCCACCCTGGATGGCCGGGAGACCGCCTCGCGCCGGTCCGACGAGACCCTCTTCCAGGAGAACGGCAAGCCGCTGCCGTTCGCCGACGCCGTCACCAGCGGCCTGTCCGTCGGCGTCCCAGGCGCCCCCGCGACCTGGGACAAGGCGCTCAAGCTCTGGGGCAGCCGCTCCCTCGGCGAGGTGCTGCGCCCCGCCGAGCGGATCGCCGACCGGGGCTTCACGGTCGACCAGACCTTCCAGGACCAGACCGCGCTCAACCAGAGCCGCTTCAAGGACTTCCCGGCCACCCGGCAGCTCTTCCTGCCGAACGGCGCGCTCCCGGTGGTCGGCTCCCGGTTCCGCAACCCCGACCTGGCCGCCACCTACCGCGAGCTCGGTCGCCAGGGCGTGGACGCGCTCTACCGCGGCCCGATCGGCGCCGACCTGGTCCGCACCCTCCAGCACCCGCCGGTCGACCCGGCCTCCGGCCGCAACGCCCGGCCCGGCCAGGTCACCACCGCCGACCTGGCGGCCTATCAGGTACTGCTCCAGCAGCCGACCAAGGTCGCCTACCGGGGCCTCGAGGTGAACGGCATCGCGCCCTCCTCCTCCGGCGGCACCACCGGCGGCGAGGCGCTGGGCATCCTGCGGCAGAGCGACCTCTCCCGGCTGGACGACACCCAGTACTACCACCGCTTCCTGGAGGCGAGCCGGATCGCCTTCGCCGACCGGGGGCGCTGGGTCGGCGACCCGCGCTTCGTCCAGGTGCCCACCGCACAGCTGCTCTCGCCGGCCTTCGCGGCCGCCCGGGCCTGCCTGGTGGACCCGGGCCGTGCGCTCACCAGCCCGCTCGCCCCCGGCGACCCCTACCACCCGGCCGCCTGCGCGAGCAGCGGCCCGGCCGTCGCCGAGACCTACGAGGGGCCGAGCACCACGCACCTGACCGTCGCCGACCGCTGGGGCAGCGTGGTCTCCTACACCCTGACGATCGAGCAGACCGGCGGCAGCGGCATCACCGTCCCCGGCCGCGGCTTCCTGCTCAACAACGAGCTGACCGACTTCTCCTTCGCCCCGGCCACCCCGGGCGTGCCCGACCCCAACCTGCCGGGCCCGGGCAAGCGGCCGAGGTCCTCGATCTCGCCGACCATCGTGCTCAAGGACGGCCGGCCGCTGTTCGCCACCGGCTCGCCCGGCGGCTCGACCATCATCACCACCGCGCTCCAGGTGGTGCTCGGCCGGATCGACCGCGGGCTGACGCTGGAGCAGGCCATCGCCGCCCCGCGCGCCAGCCAGCGCAACACCGCCGCCACCAGCGCCGAACCGGCCTTCCTCGCGCTGCCCGAGCGGGCCCGGCTGGAGGCGCTCGGCCATGTCTTCGTGGACGGCGGCGAGATCGGCGCGGCCACCGGGGTCGAGCGGCTGCCGGACGGCCGCTGGCGCGCGGCGGCCGAGCCGGTCCGGCGCGGCGGCGGCTCGGCGGCGGTGGTGGTGCCCGGCCGGTGAGCCCGGCCGCCGGGCCCGGTCGCTGAGCCCTGCCGGGGTTGTCGGTGCCGGGCGGTATGTTCGGGGTGGGTGTCCAGGTGCGTTCGTGCGTCCCGGGGCGCCCACCCCTCGTCCGCAGCACCCGGGAAGGCCGCCAGCCGTGACAGTCCGCATCGCCACCTGGAACATCAACTCCGTCACCGCCCGGCTGCCCAAGCTCCTGGAGTGGCTGGAGAGCGCCCGGCCGGACGTGCTCTGTCTGCAGGAGCTGAAGTGCTCCGCCGACGCCTTCCCGTACGACGAGGTCAAGGAGCTCGGCTACGAGACGGCCGCCCACGGCGTCGGCCGCTGGAACGGCGTCGCGGTGCTCTCCAGGCTCGGCCTGGAGGACGTCGTGCGCGGCCTGCCCGAGCAGCCCGGCTACCTCGCCGACGGCGCGCTGCTGCCCGAGATCGAGCCCCGGGCCGTCGCCGCGACCTGCGGCCCCGTCCGGGTCTGGTCGGTGTACGTGCCCAACGGCCGCGAGGTCGGCCACGCGCACTACCAGTACAAGCTGGAGTGGTTCGAGGCCCTGCGCAAGGCCGTCCTGGAGGACGCGGCGGGCCCCCGCCCGTTCGCCGTGCTCGGCGACTACAACGTGGCCCCCACCGACGAGGACGTCTTCGACCCCGCCGCCTTCGCCGGCCTGACGCACGTCACCGAGCCCGAGCGGGCCGCCCTCGCCGCCCTGGCCGAGGCCGGCCTGCAGGACGTCGTGCCCCGCCCGCTCAAGTACGACCGCCCGTACACCTACTGGGACTACCGCCAGCTGGCCTTCCCGAAGAACCGGGGCATGCGGATCGACCTCACGTTCGCCAACAAGCCCTTCGCCGACGCGGTGACGGACAGCTACGTCGACCGCGAGGCCCGGAAGGGCAAGGGCACCTCGGACCACGCGCCGGTCGTGGTCGATCTCGACCTCTGAGCGGCCGTTCGCATCCGCAGGGCCGGTGACGCGGGGTAGCCGGATGGACCCGAACGGGCTCCGCCGGGTGGCCGCCCGGCGTGGCGCTGCCTAGCGTCGCGGGTAACCGGGTGTAGCTGTTCGATCACGTGGACGTCGGCGTCCGCCCGCTACACCCGAGAACCTTGGAGGTACGGCATGCGTCGCACGCGTACGGCCGCCGCAGCCCTGCTTGGCGCGACCACCCTGCTCGGTCTCGCCGGGCCGGTGGCCCATGCCAAGGACGTCGCACCCGCATGGGTCAGCCCGGCGGAGGCGGCCTCCGGCCAGACCGTCACCGTCAGCGTCACCTGCGACACCAGCTCCGTGAAGACCGTCACCGCCAACTCCCAGGCCTTCGTCGGCGGCTCGGCCACCCTCACCGTCGGCCCCGACGGCAAGTACAGCGGCCCGGCCAAGCTGGTCGCCCAGCAGGATCTGACCGGCACCGTCAAGAAGGCGCTCCAGGGCAACTCCTGGGGGATCGACGGCAAGTGCCCCAACGGCGACACGTTCACCGGCGCGGTCGGCGTCACCGGATCGGCTTCCTGGGCCAGTGGCGGTGCCACCGGTGGCGCCAAGCCGTCCACCCGGCCCGCCGAGCCGTCCGCCCAGCCCGCCGAGCCCGCCTGGTCGGGCGAGCCGAGCGGCCCGCACGGCTCGGTGGGCACCGGCCTCGGTGGCTCCATCGACACCGACGGCCGTCAGCTGGCGGCCGGTGGTGTGCTGGTCGCGGCCGGTATCGCCGGGTTCTGGCTGCTGCGCCGCCGCACCGGCGACGGGCAGCAGTCCTGATGCCCCGGATCTCCCCCTGCGCTCAGCGCCCCGTGGTCACGCCGGGGCGCTGAGCCGTGCCGCGGCCGCGGTGTACCCGTCGGCAGGCTTCTGCGCCGGGTCCTCGTCCGGCTCCGGCGCCGCGAGGGCGCCGGAGGCCAGCAGGTACTGCGCCGCGATGTAGGTGGACATGATCAGCAGCCCGTGGCCCGGGAGCTCCTTCCAGCCCGCGATCCGGGTGGCGATCAGGGAGTCCGACAGCAGGAACAGCGCGCCGCCGAGCCCGGTGCGCCAGCCGCGCCCGGCCGAGGTGACCGCCGTGGAGGCGAGCAGCAGACTGTACGCGGCCACCGGGATCTGCAGGTCGCCCAGGTCCGGCCAGAGCTGACCGATCATCGTCGCACAGGCCGTCGCGTACGCCGCCCCGACGAGCAGGCTCCGGCGCCGGTCGGTGAGCGCGCCCTGGCGAACGAACATCGTCACGTAGCAGACGTGCGCGGCCGCGAAGGAGCCCATCCCCGCCAGGAACGCGGTGTCCCCGTCGAGCTGGAGCGCCACGTCCCCGCCCGCGCTCAGCAGCAGGGCCGGCGTCAGCAGCTTCGGCGCCCGGGGGCTGCGCGCCAGGGTGTGCGCGGCGAGCAGCGGCATCAGGGCCGGCTTGGTGGCGTGCTGCAGCACGGTGGCGCCGGTCGCGATCGCGCCCAGGTGGGCGGCCGAGGTGGCGGCGAAGCCGGCCAGCAGTCCGCGGGCGGTGCGCAGGCGTCGGGTGATGGTCATGCGGCGGTGCCCTCCGGGCGGTCGATGGTGCCGGGCTGCCAGCCCGGGCCGTTGATGAGGTGGCGGACCCGGTCGCCCCAGCCGGTGGCCCGGGCGACGTCCCTGGCGATCGACACGTACTCGTGGGTCGCCACCCGAAGCGGGTTGAAACTGTCCAGATTCTTCGTCAGGCCGTACACCGGCTTCGTGGTCTCCGCGGCGAAGCTGCCGAACATCCGGTCGAAGACGATCAGGATGCCGCCGAAGTTGCGGTCCAGGTAGCCGCCCTGGGACGCGTGGTGCACCCGGTGGTGCGAGGGGGTGTTGAGGACGAACTCGAACGGCCGGGGCAGCCGGTCGATCCGCTCGGTGTGGATCCAGAACTGGTAGACCAGGTTGGCCGAGGAGCAGAAGGCCAGCGCGGCCGGGTGCACGCCCGCCAGGATCATCGGCAGGTAGAAGACCCAGCTGGTGGCGCCGGTCCACGGCTGGCGCAGGGCCGTGGAGAGGTTGTAGTGCCGGCTGGAGTGGTGCACCACGTGGCAGGCCCACAGGATCCGGATCACATGGTGGCCGCGGTGCGACCAGTAGTAGCAGAGGTCCTGCGCCAGCAGCATCAGCGGCACCGTCCACCACAGCACCGGCACCCGCAGCGGGGTCAGCTCGTACAGCGCCGAGTAGACCGCCAGGATCGGGATCCTCCAGCCCGCGTCGAACAGCAGGCTGCCCAGTCCCATGCCGAGGCTGGTGCCGGTGTCCCTGGCCGTGTAGCCCTGCTCCTCCTCGTCCGGACGGAACCGGTAGGAGACCATCTCCACGACGGTGAGCAGCACGAAGGCGGGTATCGACCACAGCACGACGTCGGGCAGGTTCGGCATGCCCGAGACGATAGGCGACGGCGGCGGACCTGCGGAAGAGGTTGTTACCCGCGCGTAGCGGCCGGGCCGGGGACCGGGCCGAGCAGGCGGGCGAGCCTGCGGTGGGCGGGGGCCACCGTCTACTCTGGTGGGCGACATGGAGCAGCACGAGCACGCGACCGGCGCCGGGGAGGCGCGGGGTCGCACGGGGACCGGGCGCGCGGGCGGGGCGGGGCAGCTCACGGCCCAGCCGTCGGCCGACCTGTACCCGGCCGCCCAGGCGCTCGCGGCCCGGCTGGCCGAGGCCTCGCCGGAGGCCGCCCACGACCTGTTCACCGCCGCCTTCGGCCTCTACGGCGCGCGGCACTTCGGCGGCGCGCTCGACCCGGACGACCCCACCCCGGCCGGCACCAGCTGGTGGCACGGCCCGACCGCGCACCACTCCGCCGCGCTGCGCACCCGCCCGCTGCACTACCGCCGGGGCCGGCGCGACGCCGCCGGCCAGGGCGCGAACGGCCCGCTCGGCACGGCCGGCCGCCACCGCAAGCCGGAGCGCCCGCCCGGCTCGGCCGAACCGGCCGTGGCCGTCGAGCGCCGCACCGCCGCCCGCCTGCTGCTGGCGCACCCGCTGGTCACCGACACCGGACCGCACGCCGCGGGCTTCCCGCTGATCCACCGCCACGCGGACTGGCTCGCCGAACGCTTCCAGCGGGTCCTCGGCTACCGCCTGACGGTCGCCGCCCGGCACGCCCGGCTGCGCAAGGCCCCGATGCCCGGCCGCGCCCTGGAGGGCTTCACCCCCGCCTCGTACGCCTGCCTGGTGCTGGCGCTCGGTGCGCTGGCCGACGGCCGGGCACCCGACCTCGACCAGCCGCAGGCGCTCGCGGTGCTGCGGGACTGGCAGGTGGTCGACCGGGACCGGGACGGCGCCCCGACGGTCGACCGGGAGCTGGCCGCCGCGCTCGCCCCGGCGTCCGCGCTGCCCGCCGCCGGACCGGAGTTGACGGTCCGCCGGCTCCTCGTGGAGACACCGGTGGTGCTGCTGGACGAACTCTCCCCGGCCGAGCGGGACTGGCTGCTGCGCGGCAGGGCGGCCGAGGCCGCGCTGTTCGCCGAGTTCCTCGGCCTGCAGACCGAGGTCCGGGCGGAGGGGGTGGCCCTCTTGGACCCGGCGGACGAGCTCACCGACCTCGCCCTGCCCGGCACCGACACCCTGGCGCAGGCCGCCCTGCTGCTGGTGCGGCAGCTGGTGGAGGAGCTGCGCCCGCTGCCCGAGGACACGGCGCCGCCGGCCGTGCTGATACCGGACGCCCTGATAGACGGCGCGCTCGGCGACGTCACCGACGACCACGGCCTGCGGGCCGGGTGGAGCCCCGAGTACCTGGCGGACCGCCCGGCCTTCCGCCGCGACGTGCTGGCGCTGCTGGAGCGGATGGGGCTGATCGCCCCGGCCGGGCGCGCCTGGCTGCTGCGGGCTCCCGCCGCGCGGTACGCCCCGGAGGCCGACCCGGAGCCGGTGACGGGCCCGGGCCGGCACTCCCGACCGCCGGACCGCCGGGCCCCGGACGTGGAAGGCCCCGGCCGGCCGGGCTGAGCCCGGGGGCCGGGGCTGGTCCTGCGGGCGCCGCTACTTCGGTCGGACGCGCTCCGCGACCGGGCGGTACTCCTGCATGGTGGCCTCGTACTCGACCGGCTGGCCGGTCTCCAGGTGGTGGTCCTCGATCCCCATGATCGAGTCGTAGTAGACGGTCAGCTCGGGGCCGCCGTCGTCCGGGACGATGTAGCCGTGTCCGTGTTCGGGGTAGTACGTCCGCACGGTGCCGGTAGCCATGGTGCCTCCTCGGGCCGACGACCTATGGTCACCTGCAGTATCCGCTCGCGGCCCGGGCCCCACCACTCAGCGGGCGGCGGCGCTGGCCGCGGGGGCGGCGGGCCGGAAGGTCTCCACGGTGGCGCCCACCCCGAGACCGCCGAGCAGGAGGGAGGCGGCCACCGCGGTGCAGGCCAGCAGGCGGCGGTGCCGCTGGGGCAGCGGGAAGGCGGTGTCCCGTGGGGCCCGTGGGGCGGGGGACGACTGGGCGTTCATGACGGTGAGCATGCCAGTGCGGTGTTAACGGCCGATACGTCCGGGTTAAGTCTGGACAGGGGCTGGACGACGGGACGTCCGCGCAGGTGGTGAGGGGGATTCCGGTTCACCCGAACGGGTGACCGCAGCCTGAGGGGAGCATCCGCGCCGGCCGGCGGCGGGTACCGGAGGGCAGCCGGGCGGGCCGATCTGGGCAGTCCCGGCGGGCGCCCTGCTGACGGGGCGTCCGCTGGCCGCCTACGATCCGGTCATGACCGGGCGGAGCAGAGCCACCCAGCCGGGCGCCCGACGCCCCGGCTCGGCCGCCGTGCCCCGGTGTTGCCGGCCCTGCTGCCGCTGACCCCTGCCGCGGGCTCGCCGTCGGCGCAGGTCCCGGCCGGTCCCCTCGCACGCCGAGGCCCCGCCTGCCCGCGTGCGCGCCCCCTTCCCGAGGAGTGGAACCGCACCCATGGACGAGTACGAGTACGACCGCACGCGCCGCCGCGAGTGGCTGGCCGGCCGGGCCCGGTCGGCGGGCGTCGACCGCCGGACCCTGCTGCGGATGCTGGCCGCCGCCGGCGTCCTGGCCGGACCGGAGCTGGCGGCCGCCGACCGGGCGGCCGCCGCGCCCGCGCCCGCCGGACCTGCACCTGCCGGACCTGCCGCGCCCGCGCCCGCCGCCGGGCCGGTGCCCGGGATCGTCAAGCCGCTGCCGCCCGAGTGGTTCATCCCCCGGGGCACCAATGCCGAGATGCGCTGGGACACCCTGCGCGGCACCGGCACCGGCACCGGCACCGGCACCGGCGAGGCGGGTGACGGGACCGGCTTCCACACCCCGGTCGAACGCTTCTTCGTCCGCAACCACACCAGCACCCCGCTGATCGACCCGGCGACCTGGCGGCTCACGCTGCACGGCAGCGGACTGCGCGGGGGCGGCGCCGAGTTCACCCTGGCCGACCTCAAGCGGCTGCCCGGCACCCGGATCGACGCGCTGATCGAGTGCGCGGGCAACGGCCGCAGCTTCTACGCCACCCAGCAGGGCCAGGCCGTCCCCGGTACGCCCTGGCAGCTCGGCGGCGTCGGCTCGGCGGCCTGGCGCGGTGTGCGGCTCGGTGACCTGCTGCGCCGGGCCGGTCTGACCGGGGCCGCCGTCGACGTGCTGCCGGTCGGGCTGGACCCGGAGTACCACGCGGCCGACGGCACCGATCTCGGCCGGGTCCGCCGTCCGCTGCCGATCGCCAAGGCGCTCGACGACGTGCTCGTCGCGTACGAGATGAACGGCCACCCGCTGCCCGCGGACCACGGGGCACCCGCCCGGCTGGTGGTGCCCGGATGGGTGGGGATCGCCTCGATCAAGTGGCTGGGTTCGATCGAGGTGGCCGCCGAGCCGCTCTACTCGCCGTGGAACACCGACTTCTACCGGCTGTTCGGCCCCGACCACCCGGCGGGCGGCAGCGCGCCGCTCACCGGGCAGGTGGTCAAGAGCGCCTTCGAGCTGGCCCGGGGCGCCGTCCTGCCGGCCGGGCGGCGGACGCGGCTGCACGGCCGCTCCTGGTCGGGGGCGGCGGCCGTCCGCGAGGTCGAGGTCAGCTGGGACGGTGGCACCTGCTGGCACCGGGCCCGGCTGCACGACCGCCCGCGGTCCGGCGGCTGGACCCGCTGGAGCCTGGACTGGGCGCCCGAGGCCCCGGGCCCGTACGAGCTGCGCGCCCGGGCCGTCGACCGGCGGGGCAACACCCAGCCCCGGGTCGCGACCTTCAACCGGGAGGGCTACCTGTTCGGCGCGGTGGTGGCGCACCCGGTGACGGTGGCCTGACCCCGGGTCAGCGCGGCTCGTACGGGGCGAGCACCAGCCGCACCACGTCCTCCAGCCGGCGCCGGGCGTCGTCCAGCGTGGTGCGGCCGGTCACCCAGGCCGTCAGTTCGCCCTGCCAGGCGTGCCCGACGATGTGCCGGACCAGTTCGCCCGCGGAGGCCGGGACTTCGGACATCACCTCGTCCAGGGCGGCCCGGTCGGCCCTGGCCATGCCCTGGAGCGCCTCGCTGGCGAACGGGTCGGTGGAGGTGGCGACCGCCACCCGTAGCCGGGCCAGCTCCGGCTGGCGCTGGTAGGCCCGCATGCCGTGCCGGACGAACCGGACCGTCCGGTCGGTGCCGGAGGCCCCCGAGCGCGGACCTCTCTGCTCGGCCACCAGGTCGGCGAGCAGGAGCCGGTGCCAGTCCGCGATCGCGGCGGCCAGCAGGTGGTCCTTGGAGGAGAAGTACCGGTAGGCGGTGCCGAGGGCCACCCCGGAGCGCTCCGACACCTGCTTCATCTGGAGCCGCTCGACGCCGATCTCGGTCACCAGGGCGAGGGCGGCCTGGATCAGACTCCGGCGCCGTTCGAGCTGACGGGGCGACATCGCCTCCACCGGCCGTGGTGACAGGTCAACCTTGGTCACCCGCCCATGATACGGGGCGGGTGGCCGGGCCGGTATGCGGCCTGATCAGCGCAGGGCCGGATCACTGGTCGCCGTTGGCGTCCGGGTTGAGCAGGGTGTTCGCGGTCAGCATGGCGGCCACCGCCAGGGTGCGCAGCGGCTCGGGCAGCGGGTGGCGGAAGTCCGCGTAGTAGTAGTCGCCGCCGCCGAGCGCGCTGATCGCCAGCCCGACCGTGTCCCGGGTGATCCGGCCGACCTGGTTGCCGGTGTGGTCGTTGAGCCGGAAGGTGAAGGCGAACCAGTTCTCCGCGACCAGCTTGCCGACCTGGTGTCCGCCGGCCACCAGATCGAAGCTGATGTGGCCGACCACGGAGTCCTGGACGATCTCGCCGACCGGGCTGCCGTCCGGACGGGCCACCTGCACCTTGGCCTTGACCACCTTGGCGCCGCGGCTGAGCACCAGGAAGGGCACCCCGGCGGCGTCCCGGATCTCGAAGGAGCGGGACAGGAACTTGTCCACGCTGCTCATGAAGCGCAGCGCCTTCCGGGCGGCGTTCTGGCCGGTCTCGGCGACCGAGCCGATCTGCGTGCCGCTGCCGTCGAGCACGGTGTAGCTGGTGGTGACGTCCACCCAGCGGAAGTTCTGTTCGACCATCAGCAGCGGTGCGGAGAGCAGCCCCTCGGGGCCGTGGGCGCCGGCCGGGAGCGGCTGCCCGCCGGGCTGCTGGTGCTGGTGCGGGGCGGGCGGGTGCTGCTGGTGCGCCGGCTGCGGTGCGAACTGTTGCTGGGGGAAGGGCTGTTGCGGTGGGAACGGCTGGGCGGGGAAGCCCGGCTGCGGCGCCGCCGCGGACTGCGGGGGTGCGGTGACCGCCGCCTGAACCGGCACGGGCGCCGGCACCGGTGTCGGCGCGGGTGCGGCCGCGGGCGCCGGCTGCGCGTGCCCGGTCCAGCGCGCGCCGTCCCACCAGCGCAACGCCCGTGCGTCGTAGGGGTCCTGGTACCAGCCGGGGGCGGCAGACGTCTGAGTCACCGGCCGAGCCTACCGGGGAACGCCACGTCGTTCGCGCACGAGGGTCTCCTGGACGGCGGAGGCGACCAGCAGCCCGTCCCGGTCGTAGAACTCGCCGAGTGCCAGGCCGCGGCCGTCCGAGACGGACGGGCTGCGCTGGGCGAACAGCAGCCAGTCGTCGGCGCGGAACGGCCGGTGGAACCACATCGCGTGGTCCAGCGAGGCGAGCGTGATCAGCGGCGGCTCGGTGCGCTGGAACCGGTGCGGCTGCAGGTGCAGGGCGGTGGTCGAGGCCAGCGTGAGGTCGGAGAGGTAGGTCAGTGCGCAGACCTGCAGCAGCGGGTCGTCGGCCGGCAGTGGAGTGCCGGTCCGCAGCCAGACGAACTGCTGTGGCACGCCCGGTAGTTCCGGTGGCAGGCCGGGCGTTCCGGCGGGGATGAAGCGCAGCTCCAGGGTGCGGAAGTCGGTGGCCCGGGCGAAGTCCTCGGGATCGGCCTGCTCCCAGGCGAGGAACGGATCGGGCAGCTCGTCCGGCCCCGGTACCGGGGGCATGGTGCGCTGCCGCCCGCCGGACTCCTCGGGCACCTTGAAGGAGGCGGAGAGCGTGAAGATGGCCTCGCCGCGCTGGACGGCCGTCACCCGTCGGGTGGCGTAGGACATGCCGTCCCGGACCTGGTCGACCTGGTAGACGATCGGCCGCTGCGGGTCGCCCGGCCGCAGGAAGTACCCGTGCAGCGAGTGCACCCGGCGGCCCGGGTCGATGGTCCGGCCGGCCGCCGTGAGCGCCTGCGCCGCGACCTGCCCGCCGAAGGCGCGCATCGGCGCCCCGGCGTGGCAGCGGCCCCGGAACAGGTTCTCGTCCAGCTCCTCGATCCGCAGCAGATCGGCGAACGGGCGGACCACGCCCGCGCCGACGTCCTCCTGGTTCATGGCATCCGTCACGGGCTCATCCTGGCAGATCGGCGCGGGCGGCGGTGTGACCTGTGCGACAGGAGCGAATCTGCAACGCGTTCCAGAACCCGGGCGCTGTCGGTGCTGCGCCCTAGCGTCCTGACCATGACGCAAGCCGTACAGACGTACGCCTACCTCCGGCCCTCGGCGCTGACCGCGCGGCCCGCCGGGCCGGCCCTCGCCCTGGCCACCTCGGGCGGCTGCACGCCCGTCGGCGAGGTGGCCAACCCCCGGTTCTTCGACGGGTTCCTCACCGCCCCGGCCCCTGCCGCCGCCGCCCTGCTCGCGGTCGCGGACGTGGCGGCCGCCCGCTACTACCAGCCACTGCTGCGCGCCTCGCTCGACCCGGTGGTCACCGCCGGCGGCGACCGGCTGCGCTTCGAGTCCTTCTCCGGCTGCTGCGGCGTGCACGCCCGCCTCGACGTCCTCGCCGACGGTCTGGACGGCGGCCCGATCGGTCACGGCACCACCAACGTCGACGTCAACAACCCGCTGCGGGAGTCGCTCGGCCGGCTCGGCGGGGCGGACCCGCTGCACCTCGCGGTCGGCCCCGACGCGCTGGAGGTCACCACCTTCGACGGCACGCTGGTGGAGAAGAAGGTGCCGCTGCCCGACCGCTGGCTGCGCGGCTTCGCCGAGACCCAGGTGCTCGCCGCCGGCTTCGACCTGCGGGCCGAGGTCCCGGCCGCCGAGGCCGTCCGCTTCCTGCGCTCGCTGCCCCGCGGCGCCGCCGACCGCACGGTGCACTGGGTGGTCCTGGCCGGGCGGACCCTGCGCCCCGTCACCCGGCCCGTCCCGGGCGCGGTCTGCCTGCCCGGCCCCGCGCGGCTCGCGGCGCTCCAGCGGGTGCTGCGGCACGCGGTGGCGCTGCGCCTGTACGGGCCGCCGGCCGGCCCCCGGGCGGCCGCCTCGGCCTGGGAGATCGTGCTGCCCGGCATGCGGCTGACACTCACCCTCTCCCCGGACACCTCGCGCGGATTCTCCGGCGAGGGCGGGGTGCTCACCGCGCTGGCGAGCGCGGACGCGGCCCGGGACGCCGAGCTGGTCTCGGTGCTGCTCGCCTGGGAGCCCCGGATCGAGGTGGCCGAGCTGGCCGAGCAGGCCGGGCTGAGCCCCGACCGGGTCCGGGCGGCGCTGACCGTCCTCGGCACCGCCGGACAGATCGGCTACGACACCGCCGAGGCCGCGTACTTCCACCGGCAGCTGCCGTACGACTCGGGCCGGGCCGAGGCCCGCAACCCCCGGCTGCGGGTGGCCCGCGCCCTGGTCGCGGCCGGTGCGGTGCGGCCGGAGGCGGACGGCCGGGTCACCACCGTGACGGTCGGCGACCACGTCCAGCGGGTCCGCACGGCGGCCGACGGCAGCCTCGGCTGCACCTGCCTGTGGTGGGCCAAGTACCGCGGCGGACGCGGCCCGTGCACGCACGCGCTGGCCGTCCGGCTGGCCGGCGCCGACGCCGGCGCGACGGGGACGGGGACGGCCCGATGAGCCTGATCGAACGGGTCGGACGCGGCGACGTCGCCGGTACCGTCGCCGCACTCGGCGAGCTGACCACGGATCAGCGGCGGGCGGAGCTGACCAGGCTGACGGCGCTCCGCAGGGAGCAGCGCGGCGAGTGGTGGCGGGTGCCGGTGGAGGTCCGCGCCGCACTGCTGATCGCCGGGGCGGGCTGCCACAGCGCGCCGTCCGCGGCCGCGGCCTGGATCGGCGGCCAGGACTTCCGTTCGTCGGGCAGCTGGGACCGGCCCGAACTGTGGACGGTCCTGCGCTCCCGGCCGGTGGAGTGGCAGATCGCGGTGGCGACCCGGCTGGCCCGGCGGCCGGCCCGCAGCTGGAACTGGGACGACTATCCGCTGCTGGAGCGGCTGGTGCTGGCCACCGGTATGCCCGTGCCGTCCTCGGACGCCTTCGTGTCGGAGTGGCTGAGCCACCGCAGCGCCCAGCGGTTCGGCACCGCGCCGGGGACGCTGTGGGGGCGGCTGGAGCACGATCCGTTCGCGCCGGTCCTGGTGCCCCGGCTGTTCGAGGTGCCCGGGACGGGCCCCCTGCTCGGCGCCGACCGGCTGCAGACCGCCGACCGCTGGCCGGGCTGCCTGGTCCGGCTCGCCGACGTCGGCGTGGTCGACCGCGCCACCCTGATCGACCGGTGCCTGGCCCGGCTGCTGCGCGGCGGCCCGGCCAACGACCAGCGGGGATTCCTGCAGATCCTGCGGGAGCTCGCGCCGACCCCGGCCGAGAACACCGCCCACCTGCGCACCTACCTGGCCCTGCTGGACGGCCTGTCGACCGTCGCCGCCCACGCCCAGCAGGTCCTCGCCGAGCTGCACACCGCCGACGCCCTCGCCGCCGGCTCGCCCGTCGCCGACCTGCTCGCCGAGGCATCCGCCACGGTGTTCTTCCGCACCGAGAAGAAGCTGGTCAGAGCCCAGCTGAGCTGGCTCGACCGGGTGGCCCGGCAGGACCGGACCCAGGCCGGAGCCGTCCTGCTCGCGCTGGCGCCCGCGCTCGGACACCCGGATCCGGCGGCCCAGGAAGGCGCCCTGAAGCTCGTCGCCCGGCACCTGCCGGCAGCGGGCGGCGCCGTCCTGCCGGAGCTGCGCACGGCCGCCGAGGCGCTCGACCCGGCCCACCACGCCCGGGCCGCCGAGCTGCTCGGGGTCGACCTCGCCGCCCGGGTGGAGCCGTACCGGGAGTACCTGCCGCCGGTCCCCGGCCCGCGTCCGCTGCCGGGGCCGCTCGGCAGCCCGGCCGAGGTCGCCGAGGAGCTCGGGGCCCTCCTGCACGGCGACCCGGACGTACCGGCCTTCGAACGCACCCTGGACGGGCTGGTCCGCCACGCCCACCTGGACGGGCCCGCCCTCGCCGAAGCCCTGAGGCCGGTGCTGCGGGCCCGCCCGTGGGCCGCCGACCGCTGGGCCGACTGGACGCCCCGTGACCTCCTGTACGTCGCGGCCGCCGCCGCGGGCGAACTGACGCTCAACCAGGCCTGGTCCGCCCGGACCCCGGGACGCTCACCACTGCGCGGCAACCGGACCTCCCCCTTCGGCGCCCAGCTGGCGGCCCGTCTGGAGGAGGCCGCCTGGCAGATCTGCGCCGGGCCGCCGCCGTTCCTGCTCGCCGTCCCGACCGACGGCACCGGCACCCTGGACCCGTCGGTCCTGATCGGCCGGCTGGCGGCGTACGAGGCCGTCGGCGCGACCCCGGGCGAGGTGGACCTCGGCCAGGCCCTGCTGCGGGTGGTCCCCGACCCGGCGTGCGCGCCGGCGGCCGAACGGCTGGGCTCCCCGGCCGGACAGCGGCTGGCCCGCTGGCTGCGGGCGGGCGGCCTGCCCCGGCAGGAGGCCGTCCCGCCGGCGCCCGACGGCGCCCGGCGCAGGAGCCGGTGGCCGGAGCGGGTACGGCGGCCCGCCCTCACCCTGCCCGGCGCGCGGACCGACGAGCCGCTGCCCGCGGACGCGGCGCGGCTGGTCGGGCCGGTCGACGGCCGCTCCGACCGGGCGGAGGGCTTCTGGTTCGAACGGTGCGCCGCCCACTGGGTTGCCGTGCTGCCCGGGCACCGTGAGGAGCTCGCGGCCCGCTTCCAGTGGGCCTTCGCCGATGTCGCCGAGTACGACCAGCGCGGTCCGGCGCAGATCCTGCCGCTGCTCGCCGGGAGCGGCGGCCCGGCCGGCCGGGCGGTGCACGCGGCCCTCGCCCACGGCCTCGGCGCCCCGGCCGGGGCGGCCCGGACCGCGGCGGTGGACGCCCTGCTGGTCCTCGCGGCCCGCGGTGACCTGGACGGGCAGCTGCTCGGCTCCGGCCTGGCCGCCCTGGTGCGCCGGGGCGTGGTGAAGGCCAACCGGGCGGCGGCCGCGCTGCGCTCCGCCGCCGACACGGGCGCCTACCGCACCGTGTGGTCGGTCCTGGCGCCGGCCCTGCCCGGCCTGCTGGCCGATCGGCCGGTGCACGCCGCAGGTGAGCTGCTGGCGCTCGGCGCGGACTGCGCCCGGCGCTGCGCGGCCCGCGGGCCGATCGCCGAGGTGACCGGGCTGGCCGCCGGCGGCGGCTCCAGCCGACTGGTCAAGGAGGCCCGGGCGCTGCGCGACGTCCTCGCGGCGCACTGACGCCGCGGGCCCGTCGGCCGGGCGGTCTAGGGTGAGCGGATCTCCTGTCCCTCCGTCACCGCCCGGAGCACGCCGTGCTGCACCTGCGTCTGATCGTCCCCACCGACCTGCGGGACGCCGTCCTCGGGTGTCTGGACGGCGAGGTGGGGGTCACCCACGTGATCGTGCTGCCGGGCAGCGCGGTACGGCCCGCCGGGGACGTGGTGCTCTGCGACGTCGCCCGCGAGGCCGCCGACGAGCTGCTCAAGGGCCTGCGCGCGCTGGGCCTGGCCGAGCGCGGGGCGATCGACGTCGAGGAGGTGGAGCTGAGCATCTCCGCCGCGGCGGACGAGGCGGAGCGGCTGGCGCCGGGGGAGGGCGCGGACGCGCTGGTCTGGGAGGCCGTCTCGGACCTCGCCAACGAGGAGTCCACCCTGACCGGGGTCTTCCTCGCCCTGCTGGCGGTGGCCACCATGCTCGCCGCCTGCGGTGCGGTGCTGGACAGCGCGATCCTGGTGGTCGGCGCCATGGCGGTCGGCCCGGAGTTCGGTCCGCTGGCCGGGCTGTGCGTGGCGGTGGTCCAGCGCCGGGCCCGGCCGGCGCTGCGCTCCCTGGCGGCCCTGGTCGTCGGCTTCACGGTCGCGATGGTGCTGACCGTCGGCTTCAGCCTGTTGATGGACGGGCTGGGACTGTTCAGCCGGGAGGCCTTCGACGCGGCGCGCCCCAACACCTCGTTCATCTGGAAGCCCGACGCGATGTCCTTCGTGGTCGCCTTCCTGGCGGGCGTGGCCGGCCTGCTCTCACTGACCTCCGCCAGGGCGGGCGCGCTGGTCGGGGTCGCGATCTCGGTCACCACGGTGCCCGCCGCCGCGAACGCCGCCGTCGCGCTCTCCTACGGCGACTTCGGCCAGGCCTGGGGCTCGGCCCTGCAGCTCGCCCTCAACCTGGCGGGCATCGTGGTGGCCGGGGTGCTCACTCTGCTGGTGCAGCAGGGGGCGTGGCGGCTGGTGCTCGGCCGGCGCTGAGCACCGGCCGGGCACCGCGGGCCGTCAGACCGTGACGCCGTCGTCCTCCACCGTGGCCGGGTTCTCCAGCTGGGCAACGGCGACGCGCTCGGGCACCTGCACCCCGATCTCCTGCGCCGCGTCCGCCGCCACGGCGCGCCACCAGAGCGTGAGCGGCGGCGGATCGGCCGGTTCGAAGGGCTTGCCGGGACGGGGAGCGGCGAGCACCGCCCCGAGGGCGATGGCCGCCGCGACGGTGCGTTCGGCCGGCTCGTCCCACGGGTGCGGGGCCAGGTTGAAGGTGGCCCAGTGGACCGGCAGCATGACCGCCCCGCCCAGGTCGAGATGGGCGCGGACGCCCTCCTCCGGGGTCATGTGCACCTCGGGCCAGTAGTCGCTGTAGGCACCGATCTGCATCATGGTCGCGTCGAACGGGCCGAGCCGGCTGCCGATCTCGGCGAAGCCGGGGAAGTACCCGGAGTCCCCGCTGTGGAAGATCCGGTGCTCCGGCCCGGCCACCACCCAGGACGCCCACAGGTAGTGGGAGCTGGTGCGCGGGCCCCGGCTGCAGTAGTGCCGGGCCGGGGCGGCGGTCAGCGTCAGCCCGGCCACCTCGGCCGACTGCCACCAGTCCAGCTCGACGATCCGCCGGGTCGGCACCCCCCAGTGCTCCAGATGCGCGCCGACCCCGAGCGGGACCGCGAAGACGGTGCCGGTGCGGGCGAGCCACTTCACGGTCGGCATGTCCAGATGGTCGTAGTGGTCGTGCGAGATCACCACCACGTCCACCGGCCCGAGTTCGCGCAGCGGCAGCGGCACCGGGTGCAGCCGCTTGGGGCCGATCCCCAGGAACGGGGAACACCGCTCGCCCCAGACCGGGTCGAACAGCACCCGGCGGCCGTCCAGTTCGGCCAGTACGGAGGCGTGGCCCAGCCAGGTCAGCCGCAGGCCCGAGGCCGGCGGGGCGGCCAGCTCCGCGGGCAGCAGCCGGTGCACCGGCACCGCCGCCGCCGGGGCCCGGCGGGTCTTGTCGCCGGTGAACTGTGCCCGGGTCGCCTCCAGCGGCGAACGCTCGTACACCAGGCGTCTGGTGGGGACGGGGTTGCGGAACGCGCCGTCCGCGTAGTTCGGTGAGTTCTGGATCCGCCACAGGCGGTAGCCCGTCGGATCGGCGCCGAAGGCCTCGGTGCGGATCCGGTGCCAGGTCTCCCGGGGCAGCGCCTTCAGCCGCTTGGGGTTGGCGAGTTCGGCGCCGAGCTGAAGGGCCAGGTCGACGGTCCGGCCGGCGGCCCGGCCGGCGGCGCGGGAGATCCAGGGGACGGAGCTGGGCACGGCACCTCCACGGTCGGGACATCCGTACGGCCGCACCGCCGGACGGTCCGGCCGGGGTCGGCATGCCGAGGCGCGGGCGGCCGCCGGGCAGGCCGGGGGCCGTGCGGGAGCCGTCTCTGCGGACACTACCGGCCGGATGCCCGGCTCACGCGGTGGAAACGGGCTCGCCGATCCGTTCGGCGTACAGGGCGGTCGCCGGCCCCGGTCCGGGGCCGGTCCGACGGCGGTTCAGGCCGATGTCCAGGCCTATGTTCGGGCCGATCTTCGGGCCGCGGTTCAGGCCGCGTAGAAGCGGGTGATGGTCTCGGCCACGCAGTGCGGCTTGGGGCTGCCCTCGCTGGTGATGGTGAAGCGGACCACGGCCTGGACGCCGCCGGGCACGTCCTCCACCGACAGCAGCAGCGCGGTCGCCCGCACGGCGCTGCCGACGGGCACCGGGGCCGGGAAGCGGACCTTGTCCGAGCCGTAGTTCAGCGCCATCCGGACGCCCTCGACCTGGTAGCACTCCTTCGCCAGCACCGGGATCAGCGAGACCGTCAGGTAGCCGTGCGCGATGGTGCCCCCGAACGGGCTCTCCTTGGCGCGCGCCGGGTCCACGTGGATCCACTGGTGGTCGCCGGTCGCCTCGGCGAACAGGTCCACCCGCTGCTGGTCGATGGTGTGCCACGCGCTGGTGCCGAGCTCGGTGCCGACCGCGGCGGCGAGGTCGGTGAGGGAGGCGAAGCTGGTCAAGGTGCGCTCCAGTGGGGAGAGGGGCTCCGGGCGCCGGCGGGGCCGCCCGGGCGGGCTGCCGACCACCGGCTCCGGAGAGTATGCCTACTCGCCGGTCACCTGTCAGCGGGGTCCCCGGCCCGGTTGCAGGGCGCGGCCGACGTGGTTCAGCCGACGGCCGCGGACCAGCTCCGGTGTGATCACCACACAGTCCGGCGCGCCGCCGGCCGCCCGGGCCGGGGCGCGGACCAGCTCGGCCCGGCCGTGCACCAGGACGCTCCAGCCCCGCCCGGTGTCCGGGTCCAGCAACTCGGCCTGGAAGGCGGCCACCGTGCCGTCGAGCGCCCGGGTGACGGCGTCGCACTCCCGCAGGGACAGGAGCAGCCGCCCGTCCGCGGCGACCTCGAAGGTCACCGGGAGAACGGCCGGCAACGCGTGCTCGGTGTACACCACGCGTCCCACGGGCACGGTGCTCAGCAGGCGGCGGCACTCGGCCTCGCCCAGTGCCTCCACCCGGTCGTCACGGTCGTCACGGTCCATGGTCCGATGGTGCAGCGTGCCGGTGGTCCGCGACAGGGCCCATGGTCCCGCGGCCGTCGTCCGATGGTCCCGCCCGGTCCGCGGCCGGCCCCTCACCCGATGCGGTGGATGCGGGCCCGCCGAGGTCACGGCGGCGGTAGCTTGTGCGGCGGACGGGCACCCGGCCCGCGGCCCGGGCACGAGCAGGGCACCACCGGGCGCACAGGCTCGGGCAAGGGGCACGGATGGGGGCGGTACGGATGACCGGCGGCGGCATCGAACTGGTGGTGATCGGCGCGGACGGCGGGCCCGACCGCGGCTACGCCGGATCCGCGCGCGCGGCGCAGGGCGCGGAGCAGCTGGCGCAGGTCCTGCCCGGCCGGACCTTCGACGCCGGCACCCGGGGCTGCCTGGTCAGCCACCTGCCGCCGGACGCCGACGCCAACGGCATGCTCACCGCGCTGCGGCAGGCCTCCCAGCGGCCGGCCCGCTGGCTGGTGGTCTGCCTGCTCGGCCAGCTGGTGGCCGACCGGCACGGGCGCCGGATCGCCCTGGTCACCGCCGGGTCCACACCGGACAACGCGTACCGGCGCGGGCTCGCCTGGGACTGGGTCACCAGCGCGATGGTGCACGGGGACCAGGAGGAGACCCTGCTGCTGGTCGACGCGGTGGCGGACAAGGACACCTGGGCCGCGCTCGGACGCGAGGACGGCGCGGGGGAGCTGCTGAGCCACTCGCGGGTACCGCTGTGGGGCCGGGTCGGCCGGTGGGTGGGCGGCAGACGCGGGCGCGAGGCCGTCCTGCCCGGCGGCGAGGGCTCGTTCAGCTGGGCGCTCGGCCGGGTACTGGAGCACGGGGTGCCCGGAGCGGCGGCCGCGGTCGGGCCGCAGGAGCTGCAGGGCCCGGTGGAGGCGCAGTTGGCGTGGGGCGAGATGGCGGGCGGCGCCGCGGCGGCCCGGCTGCTGACACCGGGGGAGGGCGGACGGCTGCTGATGCGTAATCGGGCGGCCGTGCGGGGTGCGTTGGCCGGATTGTCGCTTTCTGAAGAACTGTTGGCAGTTCTGTGGCGGGAAAGTGCCCCAACGGATCCGCCTTCCGCGTAAGGTCAGAGGGCCCGGGGTGTTGCCGTGCCGGGGTGGGCTGGCGAAGAATCGATGGCCCCGCAGCAACACAGCGGGACGGCGGACGAGTTCTGCGGCCATGGTCACGGATGTGGCGGCCGCGGCGAGGTGGGGCGATGCGGCAGCGCGGAAATGTGTTGCGCCCTGGGGTGGTTGGGGTTGGTGGGATGGCTCTGCTGTTGCTGCTGAGCGGGTGCGGCAGTAGTGGATCTGCTGGTTCCGCGGAACGCCTCGGTACTCCTGTGGCGACTGTTCCCACCGTGAAAGGGGTAACCCCTTCGGGTGGTTCGGGTGCGGAGTCGGCGGCGCCGACGGACGGACCGGAAGGGGCGATCGGCCGGGTCGTGCTGAGGGCGTATCAGAGCTGGTGGGAGGCTCAGACCGAGACGTTCGGGCGCACTGATTCGGACAGTTCCCAGCTACAGGTCTACTCGTCGGGCCAGGCGTTGAGTCAGGCCGTGGCCAGCCTTCACCAGCTGCACGAGGCGAAACTTGTGATGATCGGTGCGCCCCGGAACTCTCCGGTTCTCAAGAGCCTTGATCTGACGAAGGATCCGCAGACCGCGGTGATCGAGGATTGCCTGGATGTGACCGGCTGGCACCAGGCGGATCCCACCACCGGGGCGACCAGGGATCCCCGGGAGCGGCTCTCCCGATATGTCGCGACCGTCGGTCTACGGAAGGCCGACGGCCGCTGGCTGATTGTGGACTTCCAACGCGAAGTGGGTCGGACATGTTGAAGTCGTTCTGGCGACCGGTCGTCTGCCTTGTCGCCGCTGTCGGATTGCTGACCGCCGGGCTGACCCCGGCCATGGCCGACGACCCCTCCGGCGAGGTGAACCCCTGCACGGTGCGGGATATCTGTGTGGTGGTCACCGAGCCGGGCTCGACCCCCGGCCCCGGGCCCACCGGCGGCGGCTCAGGGGGCGGCGGGGGCGGGGTTCAGACCTGCAGCTGGAACGGCCAGCAGTGGCCGTGCTGGGACGACGACCTCGGCTGGTTCAGCTCCTCGGACGGCTGCTACTACCGCCGCTCCCAGCCGCAGCCGCCCGCCGGTGACCCGTCCTGGGCCGGTCACGACCCGGCCGACGGCGCCGTCTACGAGGTGAACTGCCGCGGCGTCGGGGGCCAGCTGTCGACCAAGCCGCTGACCTTCTTCCCGCAGGCCCCCGGCGGGGCGCCGCCGGAGACCCCGGCCCAGCTCGGCGCCCGGGCCTTCGCGAAGATCCACTTCGATGCGCCCGAACTGCACGCGGCGCCCGCCGGCACCGCCGTGGTGGGCCTGCCGGTCTGGCTCTGGTACACCCCGACGGCGACCACCCGGGGCCCGCAGAGCGCCACCGCGAAGGGGCCGACCCTCACCGCGACCGCGACCGCCACCCTCAAGGAAGTCCGGTGGGACACCGACGACGGCGCCGCCACGACGGTCTGCAAGGACCCCGGTACGCCGTACCAGGCGGGCGGCGACCCGAACCTGCAGCCGTCCTGCGGCCACGTCTACACGACCGGCTCGGCCCGGAAGTCCGACCACTCCTACGCCCTGACGGCCACCCTGGTCTGGCGGGTCGAGATCACCCGCTCCGACACCGGCGGCCGGATCAACGCCTTCGACTACGAGCGCCCCACCGACGTCCCGCTGCCGCTCCGGGTCGGCGAGGTCCAGGTCCTCAACTGAACCTCGGCACAGTCCAGTCCAGCCTCCGTATGAAAGGCCGAAGCCCGGTGGAGAACCGCACCATCCCGACGCCGAGCCCCGGCACCGCCGCGTTCGTGCCGGAGCCCGCGCGCCCGGCGCCCCGCACGCCGTCGCGCAACCTGGGCGCCCGGCGGCGGCGGCCCGCCGTGCTGGCGATGGCCGTGGCGCTGATCGCGGCCGGCGGGCTGGGCGGGGCCGTGCTCTACAACAGCAGCGGCCAGCGGATCGCCGTGCTGGTGGCGGCCCGGGACATCCCGATGGGGCAGACCATCACCGCGGAGGACCTGGTGGTGGCGCACATCGCCAGTGACCCGGTGGTCAAGTCGCTGGACGCCCGGGACGGCTCCCGGGTGGTCGGCCTGCGCGCCACCACGGACCTCCGGCGCGGGGCGCTGGTGCTGCCGGCCGACCTGACGGCCGATCCGGCCGTCCAGCCCGGTCAGCAGATCGTCGGTGTCGCGGCCAAACGCACCCAGCTGCCGGCCAGCAGGCTGCAGCCGGGCCTCCAGGTGATGATCGTCTTCACCCCCGCCAAGTCCGACCAGGCGGGTGTCCGCACCCCGGACACGCTGCCCGCGGTGGTCGCCGCGGTGGGCAAGCCGGACACCGACGGCTCCCAGGTGGTCGACGTCGCGGTGGGGCCCGCGGACGGCCCGCGGCTGGCGGCCTGGGTGGCGACCGGGGACTTCCAGGTGATCCTGGCGCCGCGCGGCGGCCAGGGCGCCGCTCCCGCCCAGCCCCAGGGCGCCACGAGCCCGAGCCCCAGCCCGAGCCCGAGCCCCAGCAAGGGGAGTGGCGCCTGATGGCAGTGATCGCCGTCGTCGGCGGCACCGGCGCCCCGGGCGCCACCAGCACGGCCCTCGCGCTGCTGCTCGCGTGGCCGCTGCAGCACGGCCGGCGGGTGCTGCTCGCCGAGTGCGACCCGGACGGCGGCGCGGTCCTGGCCGGCGCCCTGGAGGGCCGGGTCGAGGCGGTGTACGGGCTGCGCAACCTGGCCGTCGCGGACCGGCGGGGGCTGCTCGTCCAGTCCATCTGGGACCAGCTGATCGATCTGTCGCCGGACGGCACCGGCGACCGGCTGCTGCTGCCCGGCCTGACCGACCCGGC
The DNA here is from genome assembly GCF_041434935.1 of Kitasatospora sp. NBC_00374. Classification (NCBI taxonomy): domain Bacteria; kingdom Bacillati; phylum Actinomycetota; class Actinomycetes; order Kitasatosporales; family Streptomycetaceae; genus Kitasatospora; species Kitasatospora sp. NBC_00374. Next base: position 6,673,687 of record NZ_CP107964.1, read on the forward strand.
CCAGGCCCCCGGGCTCGCGTACACCTGGGAGCCGCTGGTCGAGGCGCTGCACGCGCTGGAGCCGCACGGGTACGACGTGATCCTGGACCTCGGCCGTTCCGGCGCCACCGGGTCCAGCGCGGTGCTGGCCCGGCGGGCCGACGTGGTGGCCGTCACCGCGCGGACCACGCTGCGGGGGCTGAGCGCCGTCCGGCCCCGGCTGGCCGCCCTGCAGGAGGACCTGGCGGCGGCCGGGTCCGGTGCGGACGCGCTGGGGCTCCTGCTGATCGCCGAGGGCCCGTACCCGGTCGCGGACATCGCGCGCGAGCTGGGTGTACCGGCGCTCGGGCTGCTGCCGCACGCCCCGCGTACCGCGCGGGTGCTCTCCGACGGCGGGGACACCGCGGACCGGCGGTTCATCCGCTCGGAGCTGATGCGCACCGCGCGCAGCGCCGTCGACCGGATCCAGGACCTGACGGCCCGTCGCCGCGCACGGCTCGGCCACGCCGCCGCCCCGGCCGACGGCGCGCTGCCCGGGCCGGTACCCGCCCCGGCGCCGGCGCAGGCCTGGCCGCAGCAGCCCGGGTACGGCCAGAACCCGTACGGCCAGCCGCCCTACGGCCAACCCCCGTACGGCCAGCCGCCGTACCCGCAGCCCGGGTACCCGCAGGCGCCCGACCCGCATCCGCTCGCGTATCCGCAGCCGGCCGGGCCGCACATAGCGCCGCCCGCGGTGCCGCAGCCGCCGGCCCCCGCGCCGTTCCCGACCCCGCAGCAGCCCGGGCCGTACGGGGAGGTGCTCCGTGCGCGCTAGCCCGCTGAACACCGGTGCGACCAGCGGCGTGGGCACCGACCCCGCAGGGCTGCCCTGGGGCACCCCCCAGCCGCCGCGGCCGCAGCAGACGCCCACCGGTCCGGTACGCCCCGCGGCGCACGCCGTGGCCGCGCTCCAGCCGGTCGGCGTCCGGCCCGCCGTCGACCCGCAGGTGGCCCGCGAGCTGAAGCGCCAGGTCGCGGCCGAACTGCACCAGCAGCTCTCCCGGTTGAACGACGGCTCGACGGACACCGAGGCCGACCGGGCCGGGCGGCGCCAGCGCGGCCGGGCCCTGATCGAGGAGGCGGTCGCCCGCTGGTCCGACGCGTACGCGCAGACCCACGGCATCCCGCCCACCCGGGAGCAGGACCGGGCGCTCGCCGAGGCCGTCTTCGACCTGCTGTTCCGGGCCGGGCGGCTCCAGCCGTACCTGGACGACCCGGAGATCGAGAACATCCTGATCAACGGCTGCGACGACGTGTGGATCTCCAAGGTGCACCAGCCGCTGCGGCAGGTCCCGCCGGTGGCCGACACCGACGAGGAACTGGTCGAGCTGCTCCAGGACCTGGCCCGGCAGCACGGCGGCGGCGAGCGCTCGCTGTCCACGGCGAGCCCGACGCTGGCCCTGCGCCTGGAGGGCGGGATGCGCCTGCAGGCGCTCACCGAGGTCACCCCCCGGCCGTACGTGGCGATCCGCCGGCACCGGGTGGCCTCCGCGAGCCTCGCCGACCTGGTCGGGCTCGGGACGGTCGACCCGACCCTGGCGGCCTTCCTGGCCGCCGCGATCCGGGCCCGGAAGAACGTCGTGATCACCGGCACCCAGGGCGTCGGCAAGACCAGTCTGCTGCGCGCGATGGCGGCCGAGATCCCGCCGGACGAACGGGTCGGCACCCTGGAGTCCGAGTTCGAGCTGTGGCTGCACACTCTCGGCCACCTGCGCCAGGTGGTGCCGATGGAGGCCCGCGAGGGCAACGGCGAGCGGGTCGACGGCCGGGCGGCCGGCGAGCTGACGATCGGTGAGCTGATTCCGGCCGCGCTGCGGATGACGCTCTCCCGGATCATCGTCGGCGAGGTCCGCTCCGCCGAGGTGGTCCCGATGCTGCGGGTGATGACCAACGGCGAGGGCGGCTCGATGTGCACCCTGCACGCCCGCGGCCCGCAGATGGTCGTCGACCGGATCGCCGAACTCTGCCTGGAGTACGGCGCGCACATGACGGACACCCTGGCGTACCGGCTCACCGCCAACGCCGTCGACTTCATCGTGCACGTCACGATGGTCGACGAGACGGCGGTCGGCGGGCGCCGGCACCGCTTCGTCTCGCACGTCCTGGAGGTCACCGGCCTCGGCGAGTCCGGCCGGCCCGCGATGAACACGGTCTTCGGCCCGCGCCCCGACCTCGGCGAGCCCCGGGCCGTCCCGCACACCCCGCCGAACTGCCTGGACGACCTGCGCCGGGTGGGCTTCGACGCCGGACTGCTCCAGTCCGCGTACGGCAGTTGGGGCAGCCCGCTGAACCTGCGGATCGGAGGGCCGCGCTGATGCTGCTGTACGTCCTGTGCGGGCTGCTGGCGACCGCCGGCCTGGTGACCCTGGTGGTCGGGCTGCGCGGCAGCGCGGCGGAACCGGTCGAGCGCAATCCGCTGGCGAGCCGCGCCCACGTCCTGTGGTACGGCGCGCCCGGCGCCGCCTCGCCGGGGCTCGCCCGGCTGCGGCGGGTCCAGGTCGCGGTGGCGCTGGCCGCGGCGCCGCTGGGCTGGCTGTACACCGGCATCCCGCTGGTCGCGGTGCTGGTGGTGGCCGCCGCCTTCGGGCTGCCCTGGCTGTTCGGCGCCACCCGCTCCGACACCCGCCGGATCGAGCGGCTGGAGGCGCTGGCCGAGTGGACCCAGCGGCTCGCCGACGTGCTGCTGCTCGGGGTCGGTCTCAACCAGGCCATCCTGACCAGCCGCCGGACGGCACCCGCCGCCCTGGAGACGGAGATCTCCGACCTGTCGGCCCGGCTGCAGGCCCGCTGGCGCCCCGAGGACGCCCTGCGCGCCTTCGGCGACCAACTCGCCGACGCCACCGCCGACAAGGTGCTCGCCGCCCTGCTGCTGCGCGCCGGGGACAGCGGGCCCGGCCTGGCCAGGGCGCTGGCCGACCTGGCCGGTTCGGTCCGCGAGGAGGTCCGCCAGCGCCGGGCCATCGAGGCCGACCGGGCCAAGCACCGGACCACCATCCGCTGGCTGGTGGGCATCATCCTGTTCGTCATCGTGGCGGGCAGCTTCAACACCTCGTACACCAGGCCCTACGGCACCGCGCTCGGCCAGGTCGTGCTGGCCGTGGTCGCCCTGGCCTTCGTCGCCGTGATCGCCTGGATGCGCTCGCTGGCCGCCCACGCGCCGCTGCCCCGGATCCTCGAACCCGACCGCCGCAGCAAGGCCGGCCGCCCCCTCGACGGCCGCCCGGCCGCCGCCGAGCCGGAGCAGGCGGCCGATCCACAGCCCAAGGAGTTCCGGTGATCTCGCCCTGGGCCGTCCTGGCCGGCGCGGCGGCGGCGGGCGGCCTCGCCCTGCTCGCCGCCGAACTGCGCCCCGCCCCGCCCGACCTCGGTCAGGCCCTGGACCGGCTGCACCGCACCCCCGACCCCCGGCCGGAGAGCGCGCCCCCGCGCGCCGTCTGGTACGACCGGATCGGCGCGGGTTCGCTCGGCCTGTCCTGGGTCCGCATCCCGTACCAGCAGCTCTCGTTGATCGGCCGCACCCCCGCCCGGTTCATGGCGCACAAGCTGCTGTTCGCGCTGCTCGGCCTGCTGCTGCCCGGTTACCTCTCGGCGATGGCCGCGCTCGCGGACCTCCAACTGCCGCTCGCCGTACCGCTGGTGGTCGGCCCGCTGCTGGCCGTGCTGCTCTGGTTCGTCCCGGACGGCATCGTCGGCGGCGAGGCCAAGGAGGCCAGGACCGAGTACCTGCACGGGATCGCGGCCTTCCTGGAGCTCGTCGCCCTGGAGCGGGCCGCCGACAGCGGCCCCGCCGAGGCGCTGCGCCGGGCCGCGGCCGTCGGCCGGGGCGCGGTGTTCCGCCGGCTGCGGGACGCCCTGGAGCGCGCCGCCACCGACCGGCTGCCGCCCTGGGACGGCCTGGACGCGCTCTCCGTCGAGCTCGGCCTGACCCCCCTCCAGGACGTCGCCGACATCATGCGGATCTCCGGCACCGACGGCGCGGCCGTGTACGACACCCTGCGCGCCCGCGCCGAAGGGCTGCGCAGCGAACTCCTCGCCGCGGAACTGGCCCGGGCCAACACCGACAGCGAACGGATGGTGGCCCCAGGCACCGCGCTCACCCTGCTGATGACCGTCCTGATCGTCTTCCCCGCGCTGTACCAGATGCTGCAAGCGAACTGACGCTCCGTCCCCCGCCCCAGCCCCCGTCCTGGAGACCACACCATGACCCGGATCAGACTCCTCCTGACCGTCCTCCTGCTACCGGTCCTGCTGCCCGTCCGGCACGGCGGCCCGGTCCTGCGGTACCGGCTCGGACGGCTGCGCACCGCCCGGGCCGCCGGCGACCGGGGTGCGATCAGCATCGAACTGGCCCTCGCCGTGATCGTCATGGTGGCGATCGCCGGCGCCGTGCTCCTGGCGGTCAAGGCGCTGGCCGACAAAGCTACGGACAACATCCCGAAGGACCTTCCGCTCCCGGACAGAGCGGGATGATCCACCGCCCACGCGTGCTCCGTTCGCCCGAGCGGGGCGCGGTCGCCCTGAGCCTGGCGATCCTCTTCCCCACCGTGATGTTCATCGTGCTGATGGTGGTCCAGGCGTCGCTCTGGTGGTACGCCAGCCAGGCCGCCGTCGCCGCCGCGCGCGAGGGGGTCGAGGCCGGCCGGGTCCGGGGTGCCGCGCCCGCGGACGCGGACGCGCGGGTACGGGAGTTCCTCGGCCGTTTCGACAATCTGGCTCGGCTGGAACAGGTCTCGCACGACCGCTCCGATGCCGAGAACATGGAGGTCGTGGTGGAGGTCCGGACCCAGTCGGTGCTGCCCTTCGTCGACGGCCGGACGATCACCCGTACGGCCCGTGCGCCCCGCGAGCGCTTCACTGCGCCGGGAGTCACTCCGTGACCGGGTGGCCCGGCCGGGGTAGCGATCGGGGCAGCGTGGCGGTCGAAGTCGCCCTGCTGGCACCGGTGCTGGTGGCGTTCGTGCTGATCGTGGTGGCCGCCGGCCGGGTGCAGACCACCGCGGGCGTGATCGACGCGGCCGCCCGGGCGGGCGCCCGGGCGGCCTCGCTCTCGCGGGACCGGGAAGGCGCCGGAGTGGCCGCCGCGGAAGCGGCGGCCGCGATGTTGGACGAGCGGCAGGTGAGATGCACCGTGGATCCGGACAGGATGCTCACGTACGGCACGATCAGCACCCCGACCGGGGAGGTCGGCACGGTGACCGCGACGCTCAGCTGCGACGTGGCGCTCGGTGACCTGATGTATGTCGGCAGCCTGCCGGGGAAGACGACTGTCACCGGAACGTTCACCTCGGTGATCGACCGGTACCGCGGCAACTGAGCGGGGTGGGGGGAGATTTCGATGAGGGTCCGGACCATCCGGACGATACGTGGCGACGGCGAGGACCGGGGCGCGATCTCCACGTTCGTGGCGATCACCGCCGCCAGTCTGGTCGTGCTGCTCGGCATCGTGCTGGACCTCGGCGGCCGGCTGCGCACCATGGAGCAGACCGACGCGCTCGCGCAGGAGGCCGCCCGCGCGGCCGGCCAGCAGCTGGACCGCCGCGCCCTGCTGGAGGGCCGCGGCTACCAGGTGCTCCAGGCCGAGGCCGAGGCGGCGGCCAACGCCTACCTGGCGGGCCACCACCTGACGGCGCACGTCGAATTCCCCGACCCCCGCACCGTCGCGGTGCGCATCGACTCCACGTACGACACCAAGCTGCTCAGCCTGGTCAAAATCGACACCCTCCCGGTGCACGGGACCGGCAAGGCCGTCCTGGTGCACGGCGTCACGGAAGCGGAGAACGGCTGATGGCCGCGCGACGAGCCAACCACCATGCCCGCACCGCCGGTTCGGCACCGGCAGGCCCAGGTGGGCGCCGTCCGGTGCGGATCCGGCCGGCCCGCCGCCGCACCGCCGGGTCGGTGCTCGGCGCGTCCGGCGCCCTGATCGCCCTGCTCGGGCTGCTCGGCGCCGTTCCGGCCGTCCTGCTCTACGGCACCCTCGCGGTGATCGGCATGGGGGATCCGGTCGAGGGCGGTCTCGGCACCGTACTGACCAGCCCGGACGACGGCCGCCTGTTCCTGTGGGTGCTGGTCGCGGTGGGCTGGGTGGCCTGGCTCTGCTTCGCCGGCTCGGTGCTGCTGGAGATCCCCGCCCAGCTGCGCGGCCGGGTGGCCCGCCGGATCCCGGCGCTCGGCTGGAGCCAGCGGCTCGCCGCCGGACTGGTCGGCTCGGTGCTGGCCCTGCTCCCGGTGGCCGGCTCGGCCTTCGCCGCCGCGCCGGCCCACGTCCAGGCCGTCGCCCCCGCGCAGTTGGCGGCGGCGCCGCAGTACGCGCAGCTCACCGCCGTACCGGCGGCCGCGCCCGCCGCCGAGCCGCAGGCCGGCTACACCGTCCGCGACTCGCGGCCCGCCGACAGCCTCTGGTCGATCGCCGAACGCCAACTCGGCTCCGGTGAACGCTGGCAGGAGATCGCCAAGCTCAACAACGGCCGGGTGATGGACGATTCCGGCCTTCGCTTCGACGCCGACCGGCCGATCCAGCCGGGCTGGAAGCTGCTGATGCCGGCCGACGCCAGGGCCGACGACGCGCAGGGCGCCCCGGCCGCCGGGGCGTCCGCCGCACAGCCCGCCCCCGCCGTGCCGCACGCCGGCGGTTCGGTGACCGTCCACGAGGGCGACACGCTGTCCGCCATCGCCCAGCGGGAGTTGGGCTCCGCCGAGGCCTGGCCGCAGCTGTTCGACGCCAACAGGGGTGCCCGGTCGCCGGACGGCGAACGGCTCACCGATCCGGACGTCGTGGTGCCCGGCATGGTCCTGGCGATCCCGGGCGCCCCCGCGGCCCCCGCGCAGTCCACGCCGCCGACGGCCGAGGCACCCGCGCCCGCACCGGCCCCCGCTCCCGAATCGACGCCCGCCCCGGCCCCCGCACCGGCCTCGCCGGCCCCCGCGGAGAGCTCGGCCCCCGCCTCGACGGCTCCCGCCTCGCCGGCCCCCGCCGACACCGCCCCGGTCCCGGTCGCCGACCAGCACCGGGCCAAGCCCAGCGACGACTACTCGGTGGCCCTCGCCGCCTCCGGGATCAGCGTGCTGCTGGCCGCCGTCCTGATCGGCTCGGTGGCCCGCCGCCGCGCCGACCAGCAGCGCGCCCGCCGCCCCCGGCACCGGATCGCGCTGCCCGCCGCGCCCGCCGCGGCCTTCGAGGCCGAGCTGAAGGCCCGCCAGAGCAGCCCGGCCCTGGACCTGCTCAACCGGGCCCTGCGGACCCTGTCCCGCAACACCGTGCGCGGCGACAAGCGGCTGCCCGCCCTGGTCGCCGCCCGGGTCACCCCCGGCCGTACCGTCGAACTCCACCTCGCCGCGCCGGCGGTGCCGATCGCCCCGTTCCGCGCCGCACACGCCCCGAACGTGTGGTGGTGCCCGGAGGACTCCTCCGAACTGCTCTCCGCCGGCCAGGCCGCCAAGGCCTCCTCGCCGTATCCGGCCCTGGTCACCCTCGGCAGCTCGCCGGACGGGTCGGTGGTCCTCGCCGACCTGGAGACCGTCCGGCTGGTGCACCTGTCCGGCCACCCCGACGACGCCGGGGACGTGCTGCGCACCCTGGCCGTCGAGCTCGCCCACAGCCCACTGGCCGACCGGCTCCACCTGCACCTGGTCGGCTTCGACGGCGAGCTGCCGATCGCCGGGCCGGCCGTCGAGCGGGTGCACCACCACGAGACCATCGAGGCCGCGCTCGCCGTGCTCGGCCCCCGGACGGCCAAGGCGCGGGCGACCCTGATCGCCGCCGACGCCGCCAGCCCGCGGGAGGCCCGCAGCCGCGGCCACGCCGACGAGAGCTGGGTGCCGGAGATCGTCCTGTCGGCGCAGCCGCCCGCCGGCACCGTCCCCACCGAGCTGGGCCGGCTGCTCGACGGCCGCCCGCGGACCTGCCTCGCCGTGATCACCAGGGCGCCCGAGCGCGGCGCCGGGCCGGTCGCCCGCTGGACGCTGCCGAGCACCGGCCAGGCCACCCTGCCCGGCCTGCACCTGTCGGTGGAGCTCCAGCGGCTCAGCGGCGAGGAGCTCGGCCACCTCGGCGAGCTGGTCCGCAGCTCGGGGGACACCCGCCAGCACCCCGCGCCCGACTGGACCCTGGACGGGCCCGGCGCCGACCTGGAACCCGCCCAACTCCCGCTCCCCGTACCGGTCCTGGCCGGGGTCGGCGGCGGCGTCGGGAACGGCGGCGCGACCGGGGAGGCCGGCCCGCGGCTGGTCGCCCGGGTGGTCGGCACCGGCGCCGGCCCGTTCGCGGGCATCGCCCCGACCAGCCCGACGCCGGCCGCGGTGACCCCGGTGGTGCCCGTCGCCCCGGCCGTCCCCGGGGCGCCGCAGCCGTCCCGGCACGGCGTCAACGGCCGGGGCCTGCAGGCCGTCCGGCCGTCCGGCCCGGCCGCCGCACCCGAGCTGCCCGCTGCGGGGCCCGGGTCCGCACCGGAGCCGGCGCCCGCACCACAGCCCGCACCGCCGCCGGCACTCCAGCCGACACCCCGGCCCGGGTCCGGGCCCGAGTCCGTTCACGACGCCGGGTCGGCCGCCGGACCGGAGGAGCCGCCGGCGACCGCCGGGCCCGCCCCGCAGGCCCCGGCGCCCGCACCCGGCGGCACCCGGAGCGACAGCGGGGACCTGCTGGCCATCCTCCGCTCCCCGGAGGCCCACACGCCCCGCACCGCCCCCCGGATCCGCCTGCTCGGCCCGGTGGACGTGCTCGGCGCGGTCGGGACGGCCGAGCCGGGAGCCGTCCCGCACCTCACCGAGCTGGCCGCCTTCCTGGCCCTGCGCCCGGGGACGGACCACACCGAGCTCGACCGCGGCCTGCACCCGGGCGCCGCCCACCTGGACCCGCACCCCACCGCGGCCGGCCACGCCGTCAACCCGCTGCCGAACAAGCTCACCGCGCTGGCCGACTGGCTCGGCGCCTCCGCGGAGGGCCGTGCCTTCCTCCCCGCCGACCAGGCCGAGGGCTACACCCTCGCTCCCACGGTCAGCTGCGACTGGGACGAGTTCCGCAGCCTCTACCGGCGCGGTATGCGCAGCACCAGCAGCACCGCCGACGCCGCCCTGGCCCACGCCCTCGCGCTGGTCCGCGGCGCGCCGTTCGCCGAGGCCGCGTCCGGCGCGTACGGCTGGGCCGAGGCCGAACGCCAGGACATGCTCGCCGCGATCGTCGACACCGCGCACGAACTCGCCGCCCGCCGTCTCCAGTACGGGGACCACCGCACCGCCGAGGCCGCCATCTTCCGGGCCCTGGCGGTCGCCCCCGAGGTCGAGCTCCTGCACCGCGACCTCTTCTACGCCTATGCCTCGGCCGGCGCCCGCGACCAGCTGGTACGCGCGGTCAACCGCCTCGACGCCCTCAGCCGCCGGACCGGGCGCCAACTCGACCCGGACACCGTCGCACTCCTGCGCGACCTGCTCTCGGGCGGCTGACGGGCGGGCCGACGGGTGGTGGGCCGGACGGACCCGCCGCCGACCGGCGGGTTCATCCGCACGGGATCTGACGGTCTATCATCGCGCCATGGCATCCGCTGAACTGATCCGGATCGTGTCCCGCTCCTCCCCGATGGCGCTGGCCCAGGTGGAGCGGGTGCGGGCCGAACTGGCCGCGCTGTTCCCCGGGATCGTCACCGAGGTGGTGCCCGTCACCACCTCGGGCGACCGCTGGATGGGGGATCTCGCGGCCCTCGGCGGCAAGGGCGCGTTCACCAAGGAGGTGGACGCCGCGCTGCTGGCCGGGGAGGCCGACCTCGCCGTGCACTGCCTCAAGGACGTGCCCGCCGACCGCCCGCTGCCGGCCGGCACGGTGTTCGCCGCCTACCTGCGCCGCGACGACATCCGCGACGCCCTGGTCCACCCGGGCGGGCTGACCCTGGATGAACTGCCCGCCGGTGCCCGGATCGGCACCTCCTCGGTGCGCCGGATCGCCCAGCTCGCCGCCTCCCACCCGCACCTGGAGTGCGTGCCGATGCGCGGCAACGCCAACAGCCGGCTGGCCAAGCTGGACGCCGGCGAGGCCGACGCGCTGCTGCTCGCCGTCTCCGGGCTGGAGCGGATCGAACTGCCGGGGCGGATCAGCGAGATCCTCTCCGTCGACGTGATGTGCCCGCCGATCGGCGCCGGGATCCTGGCCCTGCAGTGCCGGGAGGACGACACCGCCACGATCGGGACGGTGGCCGGCCTCGGCCACCGCGACACCTGGCGCGAGGCGACCGCCGAGCGGATGTTCCTGCACGTCCTCCAGGGCCACTGCAACTCGCCGATCGCCGGCTACGCCAAGGCCGAGCCGGACGGCCGGCTGTCCATGCGCGGGCGGGTCTTCTCGCCCGACGGCAAGCGGATCCTGGACGCGCACGAGTGGGCCGGCGCGCTCGACCCGGAGGACCTCGGCACGGCCACCGCCCTGGCCCTCAAGCGGCAGGGCGCCCAGGAGCTGATCGGCGGCATCCCGCACTGACCGGGTGCCGGGGGCTCATTCGCGGGCGCGCGGCGGGAACAGCGCGGTGAGCCGCGGGAGTGCGGCCGGCCCGGCCGCGGGCGGCCCGTCCTCGGGCTCGGGCCACAGCGGGCTGTCGTCGCCCAGGGCGGCGAGGGCGTCCTCCAGGCCGTCCCCGCCGGTGGACTGCTCGTAGGCCTCGGCCGCCGCGTAGTCGAGCACCTCCCACTCGGGCCACTCGGCGTTGGACCAGGTGTCGGGGCGGCGCCCCGCCAGCCGCCGCACCTCGGGGACGTCGGCGAGCGAGTCCGGGTCGGTGACGGCCCGCCGGAAGGCCTCCCGGCCGAGGCCGATCAGCCAGGCCTGGAAGTACCAGAACCCGTCGTCGGAGCACCGGCCGCCCTGGATCACGCTTGCCGCCTCCCACAGCTGCGGGGTGCCGGCCGGGACGCGCAGCTCGTCCAGCGTGAGCTGGAAGGCGAGGATCTCCTCCACCGGCCGCCGGGCGAGCCGCGCCGCCAGCCAGTCGGCGCGCAGGCAGCCGGCGGGGCTGTGCTGCCGGGCTCCCTCGATCAGGGTCCAGAACTCGTTCTCGTCCGTCATACCGGCACTCTCGCCGCAGGCACTGACAGCGGCCGCTTGACCTCAACCGGACTTCAGGTCGGAGGATGGCCGGACCGGAGTGCCAGTGATCAGGGCGGGAGCGTCATGCGCGCAGTGTGGTTGAAGGAGTTCGGCGGGCCCGAGGTGCTGTCCGAGGGCGAGGCGGTGCGGCCGCTGCCCGGGCCGGGGCAGGTGCTGGTCGAGGTGGTGTACGCCAACATCACCTTCGTCGAGACGCAGTTCCGCGCCACCGGCCGGGGACCGTTCACGGCCCGGCCGCCGATGGTCCCCGGCAACGGCGTCGGCGGGGTCGTCACCGAGGTCGGACCAGGGGTGGACCCGGGGCTGCTCGGCCGGCGGGTGGTCGGCTCCACCGGGGGCTCCGGCGGCTACGCCGAGTACGCGCTCGCCCCCGCCGACGGGCTGTACCCCGTGCCCGAGGGGCTCGCGCTGGACGAGGCCCTCGCGCTGCTCGCCGACGGCCGGACGGCCGTGCTCCAGCTCGACGCCGCCGCCGTCAAACCGGGCGACCGGGTGCTGGTGGAGGCGGCGGCCGGCGGGGTGGGCAGCCTGCTGGTGCAGCTGGCCCGCGCCGCCGGCGCCACCGTGGTGGCCGCCGCGGGCGGGGAGCACAAGCTGGCGGTGGCCCGGGACCTGGGCGCGGCCGAGACCGTCGACTACCGGCGGACCGGCTGGGCGGAACGAGTCCCGCCGGTCGACGTGGTGTTCGACGGGGTCGGGGGAACGGTCGGCCGGGCCGCCTTCGAGCTGCTCCGGCCCGGCGGACGGATGGTCAGCTACGGCCTGGCGAGCGGCGAGTGGGCCGGGATCGAGGAGGGCGCCGCGGCGGCCCGCCAGGTCACCCTGATCAGCCCGGTGCCGTCGCCCGCGCTGGTCCGCCGGGCCACCGGCCTCGCGCTCGGTGAGGCGGCCGCGGGCCGGCTGCGCCCGCTGATCGGCCAGCGGTTCCCGCTGGCCCGGGCGGCCGACGCGCACGCCGCCATCGAGTCCCGGGCCACGCTCGGCAAGACCCTGCTGGAGGTCCACCCCGTCGCCGGCTGACGGCGACGCCCGACCCGCCGGAGGTCCGTCCGCCCCCACCGACCGTCACCTCGCCCTGGTGCGACGGCGATCCGGGGGCGGGCCGGCGGCGGCGCCGGCCGCCTCGTCCGGGTGATCGCCGACCCGGCCTGGCTCGGCCCCGGGACGACCCCTTATGGTGGCGAACAGGGCGTGGCTCGGATGCCACAGTGGACAGCGGGACGTCGCTCGGCGGCGGGCGGGGCGGTGACCGGTAGTGGCGGACGTGACGACGACGCCTGGCGGCGGCGAGTGGCGGCCCTTCGGCCCCGACGAGACCGTGGCCTTGCCCAACCCCGCCCCTGACGAGCTGTTGGCGGAGCGGACCCTGCCACTGCCTCCGCCGCAGATCCCGCCGCAGCCGCAGACGGCGCCCACCGCGGCGGCCTCCACCGGCTGGACGACGACGATGCCCGCCGTCCAGCTCCCGCCGCCGGTACCGCCGACCGCCCCCGCGTCCGTCCCCGGCCCGGCCTCCGCGCCGGACCAGCCCGGCGGGCGCGGGCCGCGCGGCCGGATCCTGGTCGTCGAGGGCGGCTACGGCGGCGCCGGCCGCCGGCCGTGGGGCCGCGGCGGCTCGGGTCAGGCTCCGGTGCTGTCGGCGATGCTCGCCGCCGTACCGCCGCAGATGCTGCTCGTCGCCGACGGCGTCGACGCCGTCCACCTGCCCGGCGCGAGCGACCCGCAGAGCGTGCTCGCCCACCTGCGGGCGGCGTCCCGGCACCCCGGCCCGCTGCTGGTGCACCTCGGCGGGCACCTGATCGCCGACCGCCGAAGCGGCCAGCTGCACCTGACACTGCGTGACGCCAAGGCGGGCGAGAGCCTGCCCTGGCAGGCCCTGGCCGCCGAACTGCGCCACCGGCCGGTGGAGTGGGACACCCTGGTGATCGCCGACCTGAGCGCCGACCAGGCGGCCATGCCGCAGGTGCAGAGCGCGATCACCCCGCTGGTCGACGGCGTCCCGCTGTGGGCCGCCGTCAGCGTCGACCCCGAGCAGATCGGCACCTTCACCCGGGCCCTGATCGAGGCCCTGCACGGCGGCCGCCCGGGCCTCGAAGCGGTGCTGACACCCGAGCAGGTGCGCCAGCAGGTGCACTCGGTGCTGCGCGCCGACGTGGTGACGGTGACGGCGCACGCCGCCGACCGCCCGATCTTCCGCAACACCGCCCGGCAGATCGGCGGCGGGGAGCCACGCCCGTACGAGGGCCCGCGCCCGGCGGCCGTCATGCCCAAGCCCCAGCCCCGGGTGGCCCGGCCGACGGCACGCCAGCCCGAGCCGGTCGCGGCGCCGCAGCCCACGCCCGAGCAGGCCCGGCGGGCGCGGGTGCCGGTCTCGCTGTTCAAGCCGGACGTCCCGCTGACGCCCCGGCGGATCCGACCGGTCACCCTGGAGAAGACCGAGGGCGGGCCGGCGGAGCCGGCGGTCACGCTCGCCAAGAAGGCGGCCGCGGCCGCCCCGGCGCCCGCGGTGCGGCTCGACAAGCCGTCCGCGCCGGTGGACCGGTCCGCGGACTCCGCCGCAGGGCAGGACGCCGACCGGTCCGCCGACGAGCCGGCGGTCGACCCGGTGGCGGTCTACCGCGAGGAGATCGGCCTGATCGTCCGCTTCGCGGACAACGGCGACCACACCACGGCCGGCGGCCTGGCCCGCGACCTGGAGGAGCGGGCGGTGACGGCCTTCGGGCCGGTCGCACCGCTGGTGCTGCAGGTGCGTCAGGTGCGTGCCCACGTGTCCCGGCTCGCCGGCCGCCCGGCCGTGGCCGCCGACCTGTACCGCGAGGTCGCGCTGACCCTGCTGCGCACCGAGGGCCCGGACCACCCGGACACCCAGCAGGCGGCCACCAACGCCGAGGCCTGCTGGCGGGCGATCAAGAGCCCGGCCGAGGCCATCGGTGTCGCGCCGGACATCATCGAGCTCCGCGCCCACCTGCCCGGCCCGGACGGCCGCAAGCTACGGGCCTCCGAGCGCTATCTGCGCCAGCTGGTCGAGGCCAAGGCCGCGGCCGAGGCGCTCGACGAGGCGGCCGCGGAGCCGGCCTCCGCCTTCGGGGACTGACGGGCGGCGGCCGTTCTGCCGCGAGGGGCCCGCGGGGCGCGGCCCGGACGGCCCGGGCCCGCGCCCCGCGGGGTGGCTCAGCGCCCGGCGAGCGCGCGCACGAAGCGGTTGCCGTCGATGGTGCCGAGGCCGGACGCCAGGTCGTAGCCCTTGGCGGCCTGGTAGCCCGTCACCACGTCCCAGGAGTTGTCGCCGGTGGTGACGTCGGTGATGCCGCTCCACTGCGAGGGCAGCGCAGCGAGCCCGTACAGCCGCCAGTTGAGCTGCCCGAGGCGGTGCCCGGCCAGCTGGTCGGCCAGCGCGACGATCCCGGAGAAGATCGGGGTGGCCTCACTGGTACCGCCGGTCAGGTGCCAGCCGACCCGCAGCGGGTCGTAGGACTCGTACGTCCAGGCGGCGCCGTCCACGGCCGCGCTCATGCTGATGTCCGGGGTGCCGCGGTGGTTGCCGGTGACCTTGGCCACGCCGAGCTGGTACCAGGGGCGGGAGAAGACGCCCGAGACGCCGCCGCCGGCCGCGCCGTAGTCGTCGTGCCAGACCTTGTCGGGCGCGGTGCGCCTGCCGTCGTTGTCCAGGGTCAGCTGGGTGCCGCCGATCGAGGTGACCAGCGGGTCGGAGGACGGCCAGGAGTTGACCTTGTACGGGTACAGGTCGCTGCCGTTCTCCATCGCGTCGGTCGCACCGGCGTCGCCGGAGGCGGCGAGCACGGTGACGTCCTTGGCGGCCGCCGCCTGGAAGGCGTAGCGCAGGTCGGTCAGGGACGTGAAGTTCCCCTGGGCGAAGCCGGGGAAGGTGTTCTCGGTGGCGCCGAAGCTCTGCGAGATGACGTCGGCCCGGCCGGACTTGATCAGGGCCTTCTCGGCGTCCATCATCTCGGGCAGGCCGGTGACGCCCTCGGTCTCGGCGACGCCGGTCTCCACCAGGATGATGTGGGCGTCGGGTGCGACGGCGTGCGCGTACTCGACGTCGAGGGTGGTCTCGCCGGCCCAGCCGGTGTGCTCCCCGTTGGTCGGGTCGAAGGGCGGGACGTCGCCCCACCTGACCACCTCGACCTGGGTGTCCGGGATGCCCCACTGCTTGTCGAAGACCTCCAGGTCGTGCTGGATGGTCGGGGAGCCGAAGGAGTCGACGATGACGATGGTCCGGCCCTTGCCGGTGACGCCCTCCCGGTAGAGCGGCCCGAGGTTGTACGCCGTCCGGTACTGCAGCGGCGAGTAGCAGTGGATCGCGAGCTTCGCCAGGCAGTCCGAGGTCGATATCGGGGCGGCCAGGGCCGCCCGGCTGATGTGGCCGCTGGAGGCGGGCCGCACATGGACCGCGGCCTGCCCGGCCGGGTGACCGGCCGCCGTGGCGGTCACGGTCTGCGCGGTGGCGGTGGCACCGGTGAGGGCGGTGGCCCCGACGGCGAACAGCGCCAGGGCGCGCGCGGTGACGGAGCGTCGGGTACCCGCGGTGGCGGGGGTGATGCCCATGGGACTCCTCGGGAGGGTGGGGCCGGCCGAGCCGGCCGGCCCCCATATCCCATCGGCAGGGGAGCGGGCGTTCCATAGTCAGACCGGGGCCGTCCGGATGGTCCCTGCAGGCCACCCGATCGGGTAAAGCCCAGCCCCGCTGTTGGTAACCCTCCTGCTCAGCCCGTCAGCTGACGAAAAGTCAGCGCGCACCGCCGTTCACGTAGAGGGTCTGCCCGCTGACGTACGAGGACTCCTCGCTGGCCAGGAAGGCGACCACCGAGGCGATCTCCTCCGGCTGCCCGACCCGCCGCAGCGGTGTGCGTTCGGCGACCTGGGCCTGGTGCTCCTCCGCCGACGCGCCGACCCGCTCGGCGGTGGCGGCCGTCATCGAGGTGGCGATGTAGCCGGGGGCGACCGCGTTGACGTTGATGTTGAACGGCCCGAGCTCGATCGCCAGGGTCGCGGTCAGCCCCTGGATGCCGGCCTTGGCGGCGGCGTAGTTGGCCTGGCCGCGGTTGCCTAGCGCGGAGCGCGAGCTGAGCGAGACGATCTTGCCGTACTTCTGCTTCACCATGTACTTCTGCGCCACGTGGCTGCAGTTGTAGGCGCTGGTCAGGTTGACCGTCAGGACGGCGTCCCAGTCGCCCTTGGCCATCTTGAAGAACAGGTTGTCCCGGGTGATCCCGGCGTTGTTGACCAGGATGTGCAGACCGCCGAGGTCCGCGGCGACCGCCGCGAAGACCGCCTCCACCGCGTCGTAGTCGGCGACGTCGCAGCCGTACGCCTTCGCGGTGCCGCCCTTGGCGGTGATCGCGTCGACGGTCTCCTGCGCCCGCTCGGCGGTGAGGTCGAGCACGGCCACGGCCGCGCCCTCCTCGGCCAGCCGTCGCGCGGTGGCCGCGCCGATGCCCTGGGCGGCGCCGGTGACCACGGCGACCTTGCCTGCGAAACGAGTCACGGAAATCTCCTTGCTGGATCTGGCTGGATCTGGGGTGTTCAGGCGTTCTCGACCAGGACGGCGGTGCCCTGGCCGACCCCGACGCACATGGTCGCCAGGCCGCGCCGGGCGCCGGTGCGGCGCATCCGGTGCAGCAGGGTGGTGAGGATCCGGGCGCCCGAGCCGCCCAGCGGGTGGCCGAGCGCGATCGCGCCGCCGGACGGGTTGACCAGCTCCGGGTCGAAGCCCAGCTCCCTGACGCAGGCGAGCGCCTGGGCGGCGAAGGCCTCGTTGAACTCGGCCTCCTCGACGTCCTCGACCGACCAGCCCAGGCGGTCCAGCACCTTGCGGGTGGCGGGTACCGGGCCGATGCCCATGACATCCGGGTGGACGCCCGCCGAGGCGCCCGCCGCGTACCGGCCGAGCGGCTCCAGCCCCAGATCGTTCAGCGCCTGCTCGCTCACCAGCAGGAGTGCGGCGGCGCCGTCGTTCATCGGCGAGGCGTTGCCCGCGGTGACGGTGCCGCCGGGCCGGAAGGCGGGCTTCAGCCCGGCCAGCCGCTCCAGCGTGGTGTCCTCGCGGATGGACTCGTCCCGGGTGACCGTCACCCCGTCCGGGCGCTCGACCGGCAGCAGTTCGGCGTCGAAGTGCCCGTCCTTGCGGGCCGCCGCCGCCCGCCGGTGGCTGCGCAGCGCGAAGGCGTCCTGGTCCTCGCGGCTGACGCCGTGGCGGGCGGCGACCTCCTCGGCCGTCTCGCCCATCGACAGCACGCCGTGCAGGTCCTTCATCCGGGGGTTGGTGAGCCGCCAGCCGAGCCGGGTGTCGAAGGTCTCGATCCGGTGCGGCAGCGCCTCGTCCGGGCGGGGCAGCACGAACGGCGCCCGGCTCATCGACTCGCAGCCGCCCGCGACCACGATCTCGGCCTCGCCGGAGCCGATCGCCCGGGCGGCGGTGGTGACCGCCTCCATGCCGGAGGCGCACAGCCGGTTGAGGGTGGCGCCGGGGACCGACTCGGGCAGGCCGGCCAGCAGGACGGCCATCCGGGCCAGGTTGCGGTTGTCCTCGCCGGCCTGGTTGGCGGCGCCCCAGTAGACGTCGTCGATCCTGGCCGGGTCGAGGCCGGGGACCTCGTCGAGCAGGCCGCGCAGCACGGCGGCCGACAGGTCGTCGGGGCGGACGGTGGACAGCGCACCGCGCAGCCGCCCGATCGGGGTGCGGCGGGCGGCGGCGAAGTAGACAGGGCGCACTTCTTCGGGCTCCTTATCCGGGAGGGATGGTTCTCAGAACGCGCTGACGCCGGTCAGCGCGCGGCCGATCAGCAGCTTGTGGATCTGGCTGGTGCCCTCGTAGAGGGTCATCACCCGGGCGTCGCGCAGCAGCTTGCCGACCGGGTACTCGTCGATGAAGCCGTAGCCGCCGAAGACCTGGAGCGCGTTGTTGGCGGCCCGGACGGCGGCCTCGCTCGCGTACAGCTTGGCGACCGAGGACTCGGTGGCGAACGGCAGCCCGCGCTCGATGTGGTCCGCGACCCGCCAGGTCAGCAGGCGGGCGGCGGCCACGTCCACGGCGATGTCGGAGATCAGCTCCTGGACCAGCTGGTGCGAGGCGATCGGCGCGCCGAACTGCTCGCGCTCCTTCGCGTATCCGACCGCCGCGTCCAGGCAGGCCTGGGCGATGCCGACACAGCCGGCGGCGACCGACATCCGGCCCTTGGCCAGCGCGGACATCGCCACGCCGAAGCCCTTGCCCTCGGCCCCGAGCCGGGCGCTGTCGGGGACCCGGACGGCGTCCAGGTTCAGCTCGGCGGTGGCCTGACCGCGCAGGCCGAGCTTGCCGTGGATCGGCGTCCGCCCGAAGCCCGGCAGGTCGGTGGGGACGAGGAAGGCCGTGATGCCCCGGTGGCCGGCCTCGCCGGTGCGGGCGAAGACCAGCGCGACGTCGGCCCAGGTGCCGTTGGTGATGAACATCTTGGCGCCGGTGATCAGCCAGCCGTCGCCGTCCCGGACCGCGCGGGTGGTGAGGTTGGCGGCATCCGAACCGGTGCCGGGCTCGGTGAGGGCGAAGCAGCCGAGCGCCTCGCCGGAGGTCAGCCGGGGCAGCCAGTGCCGCTTCTGCTCCTCGGTGCCGTGCGCGTTGACCGACTTGGCGACCAGGCCGAGGGTGACCGAGACGATGCCGCGCACCGCCGAGTCGCCGCGGCCCAGCTCCTCCAGGACCAGGCAGTACGCGAGGTGGTCGCCGCCGCTGCCGCCGTACTCCTCCGGGATGGTCAGGCCGAGGAAGCCGAGCTTCGCCAGCCTGCCGACGATCGCGCGGTCGACGGACTCGGCGCGGTCCCAGTCGGCCGCGTACGGGGCGATCTCGCGGTCGGTGAAGGAGGCGGCCAGTTCGCGGACGGCAGCCTGTTCCTCGGAGAGTTCCAGGTTCATGGCGGCGGACACCTCGATAAACTAGCGCTGCAAGTTTTATCCGGACTCTAACCCGCGCCGCCCGTGCTGCAAAGGGCCCCTGCCAGAATGTCGATCAACCCACCCGACCGGAGGAGGCGAGCGTGGCCCGACCCCGCACACCCCTGCTGAGCCGCGAGCGCATCGTCACCGCCGCGCTCGCCCTGGTCGACGCCGAGGGCCTGGACGCGCTCTCCACCCGCCGGCTGGCCACCCTGCTCTCGGTCAGCGGGCCCTCGCTCTACAACCACTTCGCCACCAAGGACGACCTGCTGGACGCCGTGGTCGACAGCGTCATGGGCGAGGTCGACCTGTCGATGTTCGACGGCGGGGCCCCCTGGCACACCGCCCTGCGCGACTGGGCCCGCTCCTACCGCGCCGCGCTCGCAGCCCACCCCAACGTCGTCCCGGTGCTCGCCCAGGGCCCCGGCCGGCGCCCCAACGCCCTGCGGCTGGCCGACGCGGTCTTCGGCTGCCTGGTCGACGCCGGCTGGCCGCGCGGCCAGGCCACCAGGATCGGCGCGCTGATGCGCTACTTCATCACCGGCTCGGCGCTCGGCTCCTTCGCCGCGGGCTTTCCCGAGGACGCCCAGCTCTACGCCGCCGACTACCCGCACCTCGGCGAGGCCCACCTGCTGGCGGAGCACCGGCGGCGGATCGACGAGGGTGCCTTCGAGACCGGCCTGGAGGCCCTGCTGGACGGGCTCGACCTGCGCTTCCGGCGCCAGGCCGCGCCGGAGGCGCCGGGCTCGCCGGGCTGACGCCCGCGGGCGTCAGGAGCGGCGCGGCCCGGCGCTACACCCGGGCGAACGACACCAGGGCGGCCCGGATCTCCGCGGCGGGGTCGTCCTCGTGGTAGATCCGCTCGCTCGCCTCGATACCGTCCAGGAACTCCTGGTACCGCACGGCGTACGACACGTGCATCAGCGGCTCGGCGAGCCGCAGCGCCCGTTGCGGATCACTGCCCGGAGCCAGCCCGGACCAGGCGCGCACCCAGGCGTCCCGGACGTCCGCCCACCGCTCGGGGCCGAGGAAGTCGCAGGGGCGCAGCCCGTCGAAGGCGGGGTGCCCGAGGTGCGCGTCCGAGAAGTCGACGGCCACCGTCCGTCGGCCGTCGGACCGCCAGTTGCCGGGGTGGAAGTCCCCGTGCAGCACCGTCACCGGCAGCCCGCAGGCGTCCAACCGCTGCACCAGCGAGGGTAGTTCGTCGGCCAGCCGGCGGGCCGCGGTGAGCTCCGCGGAGGCCAGCCCGGTCACCGCGCCGCAGGCCAGCAGCTCCCGGAACCGGCCGACCAGCGCGTGCGGGGAACGGTCGGGCAGACCGGGGACCGCGGGTGCGCCGGCCAGTGCGGCCTGGGCCGCGGCCCAGCGGCCCACCACGGCCAGCATCGCGTCGTCCGGAACACCCCAGCAGTCCTCGCCGGGGACGTGCTCCAGCAGGATCCGGCAGCCGTCCGAGCCCAGCACCACCGGGACCAGCTCCGGGTCGACGGCGCCGAAGGCGGCGATCACCGCGGCCTCGCCCACCGCGAACCGGGGAGTGGTCTTCAGCCAGGCCGGCCCGGCGGCGGTCGGGATCCGGAACAGGCCGGAGAGGTTCCAGCTCTTCACCTGCGCCACCGGGCCGGTAGCCGGGCGGCCGCGGTCGGCCAGCGTCCGGCCGGCCCAGTCCAGCGCCGAGCGCAGCCCGTCCGGGGTGGCCCAGTCGGCCCGCAGCGGGTCCTCGGGCAGCCGCCTCCCGGGCGTCGGCCCGCTGCTCTCGGTGGAGGGCGGGGCCGGGTGCCGCGCCGGGCGGCTCAGAGCCTCGGCGTGGTAGGTGACCAGCCCGCCGCTGGCCCCCTCGCCGCCCTCCACCGAGAGCAGCCGCAACACCATGACGGGCACCCCGAACGCGCGCTCCAGACGGGCGGTCACCTCCTCCACCTCCGGCCACCGGGCGGATTCCACCGGAAAGGGTCCGACCTCCCCGAGCCGCTCGCCCCGACATGTCACCAGCACCCTGACGGTGCGCCCCGCTGTCTCGGTCACCGGGGCATTCTCGGCCGGACCGGCGGCGACGGCCACCGGTTTACCGCGGCGCCGCCCGCGCCGCGCCGCCACCGTGGTCACCAGGGATTTCGCGCCAGAAAGGCCGGCCGCAGGTCCGGGTCCACCGGGTCGTAGTAGCGGTGGTAGACCGGGGTGAGCCCGCCCGAGACCGGTGGCACGATCCAGCTCCAGTCCGCCGGGGTCGGCCGGCCGAGCCGCTCCTCCTGGGCGATGTGCCTCAGGAAGCGCTCGGACTCGGTGTGGTGGTCCGCCATGGTCACCCCGGCCTCCTGGAAGGAGTGCAGCACCGCGATGTTGAGCTCGACCAGCGCGCGGTCCCGCCAGAGCGTCCGTGCGGTGGAGGTGTCGAGCCCGAGCCGTTCGGCCACCGCGGTCAGCATGTCGTACCGGTCGGCGTCGGCCAGGTTCCGGGCGCCGATCTCGGTGCCCATGTACCAGCCGTTGAACGGCGCGGTCGGGTAGCGGATGCCGCCGATCTCCAGGGTCATGTCGCTGATCGCCGGGACGGTGTACCAGCGCAGGCCCAACTCCGTGAACCAGCCGTGCTCGGGGTGGCTCAGCCGCACCTCGCGGACCGCGTCGTCCGGCAGTTCGTACCAGCGGGGCTCGGCGTCCGGGCCCGGCTGGATCAGCAGCGGGAGCACGTCGAACCGGCCCTCGCCGCTCTTCCACTGCGACCGCTTCGCCCGGTCGGCGAGTTCGGCCCCGGCCGGATCGCCGACCACCGTGCCGTCGGGCTGCCGGTGCCCGGCGTAGCGCACCAGCTGCTGGTTGAGGATCCGTGGCGCCGGGTGCCCCGGCCGGTCGGGGGCGAAGACCGAGATCACCGGCCGGATCCGGCCGCCGTTGCCGGCCGCCCTGAGGTGCTGGAAACACTGCTCGGCGATCCCGTCCGGCGAATCGACGTGCCGCAGGTCGCGCACCAGCAGGCTGCGCCAGTAGAGCCGGCCGATGCAGCGGGCCGAGTTGCGCCAGGCGACCCGGGCGCCGAAGGCCAGCTCCTCGGCGGTGTGCCGGTAGCTGCCGGTGCGGTCGATCTCCGCCAGCACCTGGCGGATCCGCTCCCGCGGGTCGCCCGAGGCCGGCCGCTCACGGTGGAACTGCCGGACGAACTCCACGGCCTGGGCCGTCATCCGGCCCGGCCCGGGCGGCAGTTCCGGGCCCTCGCCGTGCCGGGGTCCGCGCGGGCCGCCCAGGCCGGAGCTGCCGCCGGTGCCTGTGCTGCCGGTGCCTGCGCTGCCGGTGCCTGCGCTGCCGGTGCCTGCGCCGCCGCCGGAGCCACCGTTGCCGCCGGGGCCGCTGATGTCGTCGGGGCCGGGACGGACATCGTGGACGTCGTGCCGGGAGTGGGCGTAGGGGCAGACCCCGCCCGGAGCTGACTTGCGGGTACGAAGCCGACTGAAGATCAAGAGCACATCCCTCCTGACCACATGGGTACCGGATGTCCGTTCCCGGCCGCAGAGAGTGAGCGATTCGGGCCCGCCCGGTGGTCCTGCGGCGCTAGGGTCTGCCCGGGGTCCCGCCGGGCGCGGGCCGTTCGGACGGTTCGGGCCGGTCGGGGACGGACGCCGAAGGGCGCCCGCCGACCGGCGAGCGCCCTGGGCCTGTCCGGGCGGGGGAACGGGCGGAGGCGTCAGCCCATGTCCTCCAGCCGGACGCCCTTGGTCTCCTTCACGAACCTGGCGACGAAGAAGACCGAGCCGAGTGCGAAGGCGGCGTAGATCGCGTAGGTCGCCGAGAGGTTCCACCGCGACAGCGACGGGAAGCTGACGGTGATCGCCCAGTTGGCGATCCACTGGGCCGAGGCGGCCACCGACAGGGCCGCCGCCCGGATCCGGTTGGGGAACATCTCGCCGAGCATCACCCAGACCACGACGCCCCAGGAGAGCGCGAAGAACAGGACGAAGGCGTTGGCGGCGATCAGCGCCACGGTGCCCTGCAGGTCCGGGACGGAGACGTCGTCCCCGCTCCCGGTGGCGTAGGAGAACGCCCAGGCCGCGGTGGACAGCGACACCGCCATACCGACCGAACCGACCAGGGCCAGCGGCTTGCGGCCGATCCGGTCGACCAGCAGGATCGCGATCACGGTACCGACGATGTTGATGATCGAGCTGGAGAAGCTGATCAGCAGCGAGCTGCTCTGGTCGACACCGACCGACTGCCAGAGGATCGACGAGTAGTAGAAGATCACATTGATGCCGACCAGCTGCTGGAACACCGAGAGGCCGATGCCGGCCCAGACGATCGGCAGCAGGCCGAAGCGCCCGCCGAACAGGTCGCGCAGTCGCGGCCGGTGGTCGGTGGCGATCAGGGTCCGGATCTCCTCGATCCGGGCCTCGGTGTCGATCGCGCCGCCCTCCACCTCGCGGAGCACCGAGCGGGCCTCGTCCAGCCTGCCGGCCGAGATCAGGAAGCGCGGGGACTCGGGGATCAGCGCGGCCAGGACGAAGTAGGCGACGGCTGGCAGGACGCAGATGCCGAGCATCCACTGCCAGGCCTCCAGGCCCAGCAGCCGCCCGCGGGTGTCACCGCCGGCGGCCTCCGCCAGTACCCAGTTCACCAGCTGGGAGATGGCGATGCCGAGTACGATCGCGGCCTGCTGGAAGGAGGCCAACCGCCCCCGGTAGCGGGTCGGGGCCACCTCGGCGATGTAGGTGGGGGCGATCACCGACGCGATGCCGATGGCCGCACCGCCCAGGACCCGCCAGCAGGCCAGGTCCCAGGCGGCGAACGGCAGCATCGAGCCGACCGCGCTGACCCCGAACAGCACGGCGGCCACCTTCATCACCCGGATCCGCCCGTACTTGTCGGCGAACCGGCCGGCCAGCGCCGCACCCACCGCCGAGCCCAGCAGCGCGGAGGAGACGATCAGGCCGGTCACACCGTCACCGACGGCGAACCGGCCCTGGATGCCGGAGACGGCACCGTTGATCACCGAGCTGTCGTAGCCGAACAGGAAGCCGCCGAGGGCGGCGGCGGCCGTGATGAAGATGACGAACCCGAGCCGGTCGAAGGGCTGGGCCTCCGCCTTCACGGACTGTTGGGTGACGCTCACAATGCGACTCCTGAGTACTCAACATTGAGCTTGGCATCGAGAGCGTAGCCCGTGTTAATTCAACTCATGCACTCAGGATCGGGATTTTAGGGGTCTATCGGCATTCTGATTGTTCAAGGCTTGAATGGGTAGGCGGCCCCGGCAGTGTCCGGCGCGGTGTCCGGCGCGGTGTCCGGCGCGGGGCCGCCCAGGTTCGGCTCGGCTCAGCTCACCTCGGCACCGCCAGTGACAGCCCGAACCGTCCCTGCGAGTCCGTCCACCACTCGGACAGCCGCAGGCCCGCCGCCGACAGCTCGTCCGCCACCCGGGTCCGACGGAACTTGGCCGACACTTCCGTACGCATCTCCTCGCCCGCCTCGAAGTGCACCGCCAGGTCCAGCGCCCGGATCTTCACGCTCTGCGCGCGGGTGGAGCGCAGCCGCATCTCGATCCACTCCTGCCGGGCGTCCCAGAGCGCGACGTGCTCGAACTGTGCGGGGTCGAAATCGGCGTCCAGCTCCCGGTTGAGCACCGCCAGGACGTTCTTGTTGAACGCGGCCGTCACACCGGCCGTGTCGTCGTACGCCGCCACCAGGACCTTCGGGTCCTTGACCAGGTCGGTCCCGAGCAGCAGGAAGTCGCCGGGATCCAGCATGCCGCGCAGCGCGGACAGGAACTCGGCGCGCTCCTCCGGCAGCAGATTGCCCAGCGTCCCGCCCAGGAACGCCACGATCTTGGGCCCGGGGCCGGTCGGCAGGTCCAGGCCGTGGGTGAAGTCCGACACCACGGCGTGCACCGCGAGCGAGGGGAACTCGACGGCCAGCGCCTTCCCGGCCGCGTCCAGTGCGCTCTCGCTCACATCCACCGGGACGTAGGTCTCCAGCGTCCCCAGCTCCCGCAGGGCGTCCAGCAGCAACCGGGTCTTCTCGGACGAACCGGAGCCCAGCTCCACCAACGTCCTCGCCTGGGTGATCGCGGCGATCGCCCGCGCCCTGCTCATCAGGATCCCCCGCTCGGCCCGGGTGGGGTAGTACTCCGGCAGCCGGGTGATCTCCTCGAAGAGCTCGCTGCCCCGGGTGTCGTAGAACCACTTGGGCGGCAGGGTCTTGGGACTCGCGGTCAGGCCGTGCTG
Source organism: Kitasatospora sp. NBC_00374 (assembly GCF_041434935.1). Taxonomy (NCBI): domain Bacteria; kingdom Bacillati; phylum Actinomycetota; class Actinomycetes; order Kitasatosporales; family Streptomycetaceae; genus Kitasatospora; species Kitasatospora sp. NBC_00374. The sequence continues at coordinate 6,698,941 of NZ_CP107964.1, forward strand.
CACGTCGTGCCGTAGCGCATGGCTGAAGTGGTCGGCGGCCAGGAAACGGGTCAGGTCGTAGGAGCTCACGACGGGTCGTCCTCTCAACTTGTCACTCATCACTCGTCACTCGTCTCTCGCCACTCATGTGCCGGTCGGTCTCGGTACCGGGTACCCGGAACTCGTCGCCCGGAACTCGCCCATCCGTGCGGCGGGCGTCAACTCGGTCTGATCGGGCGGACATCGACACCGTTCCGGTCGGCGGTCAGCAGGGAGCCGTCCGGCACCGCCGTCCAGCCCGGCCCGTCGTCGCCGGGCTCGGAGGCGACCAGGACCGCGCCGCCCGCGCCGCGCTCGGTGCGGTGGAACAGCGTGTCGCCCCAGCTCGTCGCGGCGATCGAGGTGCCGTCGGTCAGCAGCAGGTTGAGCCGCGCCTCGCCGTACCGGGCCAGCGCCCGCACGGTGTCGTCCAGGGCCTCGCCCGGGCTCGCCCCGGCCCGCAGCCGGTGCAGCACCAGGGCCCACACCAGGGCCGAGTCGCTGCGGGCCTCCAGCGCGAGCAGCTCCGCCGGCGGCAGCGCGGCGGCGGCCTTGTCGTACCGCTCGGGCCAGCCGGGCAGCGCGCCGTTGTGGCTGAACAGCCAGCGACCCTCGGCGAACGGCGCTGCCGCGCTCTCACCGGCCGCACAACCCTCGGTGGCCGAGCGGACGGCGGCCAGCAGCGCCCGGGTACGGACCACCCGGGCCAGGTCGGCGAACGACTGGTCGGCCCAGATCGGCCCGGCCCGCCGGTACCGCGCGGGGACGGCGTCGCCCTCGGCGTACCAGCCCACGCCGAACCCGTCCACGTTGACCGTGCCGTACCGCTGCGAGCGCGGCGCCCAGGACTGCCGGTACAGCCCGAACGGCGGATCCACGACCAGCTGCCGGATCGGCACCGGCTCGCCCAGATAGGCGAGGTGGCGGCACATCAGCTGCCGCCCCGGGGTTCGGCGCCGTACCCGTACCCGTACCCGTACCCGTCGTCCACGGAGCAGGCGGTGCGGAACCCGGCGAAGATCTGGCGGCGGATCGGGTAGTCCCAGTTCCGGAAGGTGCCCCGGCAGGCGACCGGCGCCACCGCGAACGACCCACCGCGCAGCACCTTGTACTCGGGCCCGAAGAAGACCTCCGAGTACTCCTTGTACGGCCACGCCCGGAAGCCCGGGTACGGCAGGAAGTCGCTGGCCGTCCACTCCCACACGTCGCCGATCAACTGCCGTGCCCCGTAAGGGGACTGTCCGGCCGGGTAGCTGCCGGCCGGAGCGGGCTGCAGGTGGCGCTGGCCCAGGTTGGCGTGCTCGGGCCCGGGGGCGGCGTCACCCCACGGGAAGCGGCGGGAACGGTCGGCTGCCGGGTCGTGCCGGGCGGCCTTCTCCCACTCCGCCTCGGTCGGCAGCCGCCGCCCGGCCCACCGGGCGTACGCGTCCGCCTCGTACCAACTGACGTGCAGGACGGGCTCCTCGGGCGGGACCGGCTCCACCGCGCCGAATCGTCTGCGCAGCCACTGCCCGCCCTCCTCGGTCCAGAACAGCGGCGCGACCAGATCGGCCCGCATCCGGTGCTGCCAGCCCTCGGGCGTCCACCAGCGCGGTTCCCGGTAGCCGCCGTCGGCGATGAACCGCTGGTAGGCGGCGTTGCTGACGGGGGTGGTGTCGAGGCGGAAGGCCGGCAGGTCGACCCGGTGCGCGGGGCGCTCGTTGTCCAGCGCCCAGGGCTCGGTGTCGGTGCCCATCGTGAACGGCCCGGCCGGAACGAGCACCTCGGCCGGCAGCCGGCCGGCGTCCGCGGGCGGGGCGGGCGGCGGCGCGGTGAGCGCGACCGGGCCCCGGCGCAGCTGATGGGTGATCAGCATGGTCTCGTCGTGCTGCTGCTCGTGCTGGGCGATCAGGCCGAAGGCGAAGCCGTCGGCGAGCAGCGGGGTGCCCTCCAGGGGGCTCGCCGCCAGCAGGTCCAGCACCCGGCCGCGGACGTCGTGCGCGTAAGCGCGGGCCTCCGCGGGCGGCAGCAGCGGGAGGGTCGGGCGCTCGGAGCGCGGGTGCTCGAACGCGTCGTACAGGGGGTCGATCTCGGGGTGCATCGGGTCGCGGCCGCCGACGTTGCGCAGCAGCCACAGCTCCTCCTGGTTGCCGATGTGGGCGAGGTCCCAGACCAGCGGTGACATCAGGGGGGAGTGCTGGGCCGTGAGGTCGTGGTCCTCGACGCAGTCGGTCAGCCGGGCGGTGCGGTCGCGGGCGGCGATCAGCTCGTCGGCGATCAGGTCGCGCAGGGCGCCGGGGGTCGCGGGGGTGGCGCCGGTGGTGGTGCCTGCGGTAGCGCCGGTGGTGGTGCCGGAGGTGGTGCCGGTGGTGGTGCCGGAGGTGGTGCCGGAAGCCGTGGTGGTCGGCCCGGGCCGGTCGGTGTTCAGCACGGTGCGGCCTCCTCGGGTACGGGCAGGGCGCCGGTTCGCAGGGCGTCCAGCTGGTCGTCGGCGGGGCAGCGGCCGCGGGCCGGGTAGCGTTCGGCGAACGCGGTCAGCCGCTCGCGCAGCATTTCGGCGCCCTCGGACCGGGCGAGCGCCCGCTCGGCGGCTCCGAAACAGGCGAGGGCGGCGCGGCGAAGTTCGGGATCGGCCATGCCGAGCACCGCGGCGCGCTGCCACAGGGCGTTGCGCGGGGCATTCACGGTGTAGTCGACATGAGCGCCGACGCGAGCGTTCATTGAACCGCGCACGTTTGTGGTGCGGTGACCATTCACGGAGTGGTGAATGCTGGTGGAGTGGTGAACGTTGCGCTGGTCGTGAGCGTTCGCGCTCGCCTTGGCGTTCACGCCACCGCGATCGTTCGCACTCCCGAAATCGTTCGCACTCCCGCGATCGTTCACGTCGGCGCGATCGTTCACGCCGCCGAGACCGTTCGCACCACCGCGAGCATGCGCGCCGGCGCAACCGTTCACCGCCCCGCGAGCGGTCACGGCATCGAGCGAATGCAGCCGTTCCAGCGCGGCGAAGGCCTCGTCGGCCGCCACCGGATCGTCCAGCAGTGCGCCGACCAGCGCCAGCGGCGTCAGCCAGCCGTCGCCCGGCTGCGCGTCGAGCATCCGCAGCTCCAGGTGACCACGCGGTCGGACCGGCGGGAAGAGCGTGGTGCGGTGGTAGTCGAGATCGGCCAGCGTGGCCGGCCGTTCGCCCGCGCCTCGCAGCCAGTCCCGGAAGGTCAGCCCGGCCGGCGCCGTCCACGGCCGGCCGTCCGGCCGCTGGACGCAGAGCACCTTGGCGTCCAGCACGTACCGCGCCCACGCGGCCCGCGGGTCGCCGTCCGGCGACGGGGCCAGGGTGCGGCTCGGGTCCATCCGCGACCAGACCATCTGCCGGGTCGACCGGTAGCCGGTCGGGCGGCCGTCCAGCAGCGGCGAGTTGGCGAACGCGGCGACCAGTAGCGGGCCCAACTGGTGCACCAGCCGCCAGCGGTCCGCCAGTGCCTGCGGGCCGGTCTCGGTGCCGGCGTCCACGCTGACCTGCACCGAGGCGGTGCCGCACATCATGATCCGGCCCCACGGACCGGCCCGGTCGAAGTACTTCTCCATCGCCACGTACCGGGGATGGGCGAGCTGCATCCGCCGTTCGCGGGCGAGCGGGTCGGTGCCGCTCCCGGTGAGCCGGAGGTCCTGGGTGGCGAAGGCGGCGCGGAGGGCGGCCTGGTCCCGCAGCAGGTCGTTCGCGCAGCGGGTGGGTCCCTCGGCGGGCAGGGAGCTCAGCTCGACCTGGCCGCCGGGTTCGTGGGTGAGGTTGGCACCCGCGGGCAGCAGCGGGCTGTCGGGAGTGCCGGGCAGAGCCGCCAGCGCGGCGGCCGTCCGGCCGGGGTCGATCGGAGCGTCCGGACATCGGGAGTCATGGACGAACCACTCGGTCTCGACCCCGATCAGACGGGGAGGACCGATCTTGAAACAGATGCCGGCCAGATGTTCTTCGGCCGACGCCTCGGTCAATGGGGTCACGCTGGGTGGCGATTCTTGCTGCGCCGTTGCCTGGTGCGGGCGTGCGGGTATCACCGGACTCACCATCCTCGGTTCGCGGTTTGCGGCCCGGTTGTTCCTGCTCAGTCTGCAACGGGGCAAACCTCGCCGCCCCTCAGAGTCTTTCCGCACAGGTCAGGCGGGTGAGCGCGAGCCGCAACCGGTTGAGCGGCAGCGCGTAGTTCATTCGCAGGCCGCCGTGGCCGGCCCGGCCGAACTCGGAACCGTCCGACAGTTCGACGTCACGTTCGGTGAGCAACCGCTCCCGAAGCCGCTCGGGCGGCACCCCGGCCTCCAGCCCCGCGGCCCGCCCCAGCGCGGCGCCGTCCAGCCACATCAGGTACGAGGCCTGCGGCCGCACGGACACCGCTCCACCGAGGGCGGCGACGGCGAGCTCACGGGCCGCCGTCAGATGGTCGAGGAGGCCGTCCAGCCAGGCCTCGCCCTCGGCCAACGCGGCCTGCTGGACCAGCTGTTCCAGCAGGCCGCCCTCCCAGAGACCGTGGCCGGCCATCACCGCGGTCAACCGCTCGCGCAGGCCCTCGTCCGGGACCAGGGCGAAACAGGAGGGGATGCCCGAGGTGTTGAAGGTCTTGCCCACCGAGTTCAGGGTGACGGTGTGCCGGGCCGCCGCGCCGGCCACCGCGACGGCGACCGGATGCCGGGTGCCCGCGTCGGGGTGCGTCAGGTCGCCGTGGACCTCGTCCGAGACCAGCAGGCCGCCGGACTCCGCGGCCAGTTCGGCCAGCGCCCGGATCTCCGAGTGCCGCCACAGCTGCCCGGACGGGTTGTGCGGACTGCTGACCAGCACCACGCCCGGCCGCGGCCAGGCGAACTCCGCCAACGGCAGCCGGTAGCCTTCCGCGTCCCGGACGAACGGCACCTCGCGGTGCGGGAGCCCGGCCGCCCGGCACAGCTGCCCGAAGCCGCCCCACTCCGGCGAGCCGAACACCACCGGCGAGCCGGGCGCCGCGGCCTCCAGCAGCAGCCTGACGGCCGTGCGGGGGCCGAACGGCAGCAGCATCACCCAGTCCGGGTCGATCTCGACGGCGTGCCGGCGGCGGTACCAGTCGGCCACCAGCCGCCGGCCGCCCGGGTCGCAGACGGTGTACCCGAACGCGCCGTGCCGGGCCCTCGCGGCCAGCGCCGCGCCGATCGCGGGTGGGCCGGGCAGGTCCATGTCCGCGAGACCGAGCGCGATCCGTCCGGCACCGGCGCGGGCCCACTTGCTGCTGCCCGTCCCGCTGCGGTCGAACGCCTCGAACACGGCTGCTCCCTCCGGACGGTGCCCCCGCCGGGCCCACGCTACCCGGGTCTACCCGGGCCTACCCGGGCCACCAGGGATACACGCGCCACCGTCGCCACCTGCGCCGCCACCGCCCGTGCCGCCACCGCCCGCGCCGCCTGCCGGACGCCGACGAGGTCGGGGCGCGCGAGCGCGTACCCTGCCGACCTGATCGGGCCACGGCCCGGTCGAGCGAGCGACTGACCGACTGACTGACCGACTGACTGACCGACTGACTGGCCGAGTGATCGACCGGCCAGGTGATCGACCGAGCGGATGCGGGGGAGCGGCATGGCTGTGCTGGAAGGTCTCGAGAGCGCCGCAGGCGACGAGGTCACCCTGTTCGTGGCCCGGCGGGTCGACCCCGGCCACGAGGACGCGTTCGAGACGTGGGCCCGGGGCATCCTCGGCGCCGCGGCCGACCACCCCGGCAACCTCGGCACCGGTCTGCTCCGGCCGGCGGAGCCCGGCGCCCCCTGGCACCTGCTGCTCCACTTCCGGGACGCCGACTCCTTCGGCGCCTGGCAGGGCTCGCCCGCCCGCGCGGCCTGTTTCGCCCGCGTGGACGGGCACCACGTCGAGGTCGCCAGGCGTGAACTCCACGGCATGGAGGGCTGGTTCGCGACGACAGCGACCGGGGCCCGGCGCACCCCGCCGGCCCGCTGGAAGATGGCGGTGGCCTCCACCGTGGCCATCGCACCCCTCACCATCACCGCGAACCTGCTCGTGACACCGCACCTGGCCGGCCTGCCGGTGGTGCTGCGCTCGTTGCTGCTCGCCCCGGTCATCAGCAGCCTGATGACCTACCTCGGACTGCCGGCGGTCACCCGCCTGCTTCGGCGCTGGCTGTTCCCGGCCTGACGGCCCCGCCCGTACCGCCCGTACCGCCCGTACCGCCCGTACCGCCCGTACCGCCCGTACTGCCCCTACCGCCGGCCCCGCCGGCACCGACAGCCCCGACAGTCGGTCGCCGGCGCCCGTTCCCGCCGCCGCAGCCCCGGTGCCGGTCGACGGCCTCCGCCCGGTCGTTGATCGGCCGGACCGGGCGTCCCAGCACGTAGTCCCCGCAGTCGACGCAGTAGCCCATGGTCGGCGCGGCGGTGTCCGGGTCAGCCACGGGGCCGCCCCTCGTCGACGTACCGGCGGGCGCGGATCCACTGCTCGGCGCTGCCGCGGAGCGGGTAGCGCTCCAGCTCGCCGGCGGTCTCCACCCAGGCTCCGCCGTGGTGCAGGTCGCGGATGCCCCACATCACCCGGCCGAGCTCGTCCGGCGGGAAGCGGTCCACCTGGTACCGGCCGGGCTCCCATCGCTGTGGCGTCATGGCGTACCTTCCGAGGCCGTTCCCGTGGCGGTGGAGCGGAGTTGAGGGGTGGTCATGAGTCCTCCTGGATCTCGACCCAGATCTGGGTCAGGCCTGCGGCGCCGGTGGCGCCCCAGCGGTCGGCGACGGCGACGGCGCTGAGGATGTCGGCCCAGCGCTCGGGGCCGCAGTCGGCGGGGACGGGAGCGCTGATCCGCAGGCCGGTGTCGATGGGATGCGCGACGGCCGGCTCCCCGGTGGCCTGCTCGATGGCGCTCCGCAGCGCGGCCGCGCGCACACTGATCTCCACCGCTCTCCCCTATAGGTACGGCTGAACCGTATCGATAGAGTAGTCCTACTCGCGCTACCGTGTCATCCAGGTCAGACCGATGCAGTAGAGAGGACGCCGTGACGGAGACCCCGCCGTACCTCCGCATCGCGGACGAGCTGCGCGCCCGGATCGTCGACGGCGGCGTCGTCGCGGGCGAGCGACTCCCGTCGATCAGTGAACTGGCCGAGGAGTACGGCTACTCGGGCGGAGTAGCCCAGCGTGCCTACGGCATCCTGATCGAGGAGAACCTCGTGGTCGCCCGGCCAGGCGCGGGATACTTCGTCCAGTCGCAGGAGGCGCCGAACGTCCTGTTGCGGCATCAGCGGGTCGGCCCGGGGCGGGGATCGCCCGTCAGGGCGATGCTGGCCGAGCAGGGCGTGGAGGCCACTCGGCGGACCGAGTCGGCGACCGCCAGGGCCGACGCGGCGATCGCCGCCCGGCTCGGGATCGCGGTCGGCGACCCGGTGGTGCACACCGGCTACGTCCACCTCGCGGACGGCGTGCCGGTGCAACTCTCGGACTCCTGGGAGCCGATGGCCGTCACCGGCAACAGTCTGATCGTCCTGCCGGAGGCCGGCCCGCACGGCGGCATCGGTGTGGCCGACCGGATGGCCGTCATCGGGATCGAGGTCGGGCTTCCGGTGGAGCGGGTGAGTGCCCGTCAGGCCACCCGTCAGGAGGCCCAGCGGCTGGGTGTCCAGCCGGGCGCGGTGGTGCTGGCCGTCGAGCGCACCCACTACGACCGGGCGTCCGGCCGTCCGGTGGAGACGGCCGACATCGTGCTGCTCGGTTCCCGCTGGGTCGTGGAGTACGGCAGCCGGCCGCGGCCCGGCAACTCCTGAGTCCCGTGCGCCCCCGACCCGGACTCGGGTCTCTCAATAGGGGAGCGCTCCCATCTCCTTTCCGCATGCTTCACTTTCTGAACGCTGCTGCACCGCTTGACGATTGACTGCGTGCATGGCTTGATAAGCCATGAGCTCAGGACCCCGTCCGGGCTGCGGAAAGCTTGTCACGCCGCGGCCCGGGCGAAGCGTCAGTCCTGCTCGTGCCCCGCCCGGTCGACGCCCGGTCGCACAGCCTGTCGTGGGAGCGCTCCCACGGCGGACGCGCCGCACGCACCACCCGGCCCAGCCCCCCACAGCTCAGCGCAGCCTGGATCCACCCCCACCCGAAAGGATCCCGTACGTGCCATCCCACCTCCTGCGCGGTCTCCGTTCCGCGCTCGCCGTCACCGCCCTCGCGGCCGCCGGCCTCGCCCCGGCCGCCGCTGCCGCACCGGCGGCCCAGGCCGCCCAGCTCGCCGCCCGCGTCGACAACCCGTACACGGGTGCCGGCGTCTACGTGAACCCCGAGTGGTCCGCCCGTGCGGCGGCCGAGCCCGGCGGCAGCGCCGTGGCTGACCAGCCGACGGCCGTCTGGCTGGACCGGATCGCCGCCATCCAGGGCGGGCCGGGCGCGATGGGTCTGCGGGCCCATCTCGACGCCGCCGTCACCCAGGCGGCCGGCCGGCCGTTCGTGGTGCAGCTGGTCATCTACGACCTGCCGGGCCGCGACTGCGCCGCACTCGCCTCGAACGGCGAGCTCGGGCCGACGGAACTCCCGCGCTACAAGGCGGAGTTCATCGATCCGATCGCGGCGATCCTGGCCGACCCGGCCTACGCCGGTCTGCGGATCGTGAACACCATCGAGATCGACTCGCTGCCCAACCTGGTGACCAACGCGGGCGGCACGGCCACCGCCACCCCGCAGTGCGACACCATGAAGGCGAACGGCAACTACGTCAACGGTGTCGGCTACGCGCTCGGTAGGCTCGGCGCCGTCCCCAACGTGTACAACTACATCGACGCGGGCCACCACGGCTGGCTCGGCTGGGACTCCAACCTGGATCCGGCGGTGCAACTGCTCCACCAGGCGGCCACCTCGGCGGGCAGCACGGTCGCGGACGTCCAGGGTTTCGTGGTCAACACCGCCAACTACTCGGCGCTCAGGGAGCCGAACTTCACCATCGACGACTCCGTCAACGGGACGTCGGTGCGGCAGAGCAAGTGGGTCGACTGGAACCGCTACGTCGACGAGCTCGGCTACGCCCAGGCCTTCCGCCAGCGGGCGGTGGCGGCCGGCTTCGACGCCGGCGTCGGCATGCTGATCGACACGTCGCGCAACGGCTGGGGCGGTGCCGGCCGGCCCGCCGGGCCCGGCCCGAGGACCAGCGTGGACAGCTACGTCGAGGGCGGGCGGATCGACCGCCGGTTCCAGACGGGCAACTGGTGCAACCAGTCCGGCGCGGGCCTCGGTGAGCGGCCGGCCGCGTCCCCGCAGCCCGGGATCGACGCCTATGTCTGGGTGAAGCCGCCGGGCGAGTCGGACGGCGCCAGCTCCCGGATCGCCAACGACGAGGGCAAGGGCTTCGACCGGATGTGCGACCCGACGTACACCGGCAACGCCCGCAACGGGAACCAGATGTCCGGCGCGCTGCCGAACTCCCCCCTGGCCGGGCACTGGTTCTCCGCCCAGTTCCAGGAGCTGGTCCGCAACGCCTACCCGCCGCTCGGCGGCGGCAGCGCGGACAGCACCGCGCCGAGCGTCCCGGCCGGGCTGCGCTCGACGGCGGTCACCGCCTCCGGAGTGTCGCTGGCCTGGACGGCCTCGACGGACAACGTCGGGGTGACGGCGTACGACGTCTACCGCGGCGGGGTGCTGGTGGGCTCGGCCTCGACCCCGGCGTACAGCGACAGCGGGCTGAGCGCCGCCACCGCGTACAGCTACACCGTCCGGGCACGGGACGCCGCGGGCAACGCCTCGGCCCTCTCGGCGGCTCTCGCCGTCACCACCTCCGCGGGGGGCGGCGGAGGCGGCAGCGCGGGCTGCTCGGCGAGCTACGCCGTCAGCAGCGACTGGGGCGCGGGGTTCAACGCGAACGTCACCGTGACCAACACCGGCACCACGGCCACCAAGTCCTGGCGGGTGACCTGGAGCTGGAGCGGGAACCAGCAGGTCACCAACCTCTGGAACGGCGGACTGAGCCAGAGCGGCCAGGCGGTCGCCGTGGTCGATGCCGGGTACAACGGTGCGATCGCACCGGGCGCCTCGGCCGGCTTCGGCTTCGGGGCGAGCTACTCCGGCGCCAACGCCGCCCCGGCGCTCACCTGCACGGCGACGAGCTGATCCACCGAACGGCGGCCCACCGACGGCCCGCCCGCCGGCTTCCGGTCGACCGGATGCCGCTCGCAAAACGGCCGGCCCACCGACAACCGGCCCACCGACAGCCGGCCCACCGACAGGACGGCCCGGTCCCGCGACGGCGGGACCGGGCCCCCGCCGTCCCGTGTCACGCCGAGAGCCGGCGCTCCAGCGGTGTGCGGAACCGGGGCGTGATCCTGGTCGCGCCGACCCAGGCGCTCAGCCGGGCCGCCTCCGCCCCGACGGCCGACTCGGCCTCCCGGCCCACGGGTTCGAGCAGCTGCCAGGTGATCTCGCCGTCGGGCCGCTGGGCCCAGCCGCCGACGATCCGGCCGTCGGACCACACCGTCGGGCCGATGTTGCCGGAACGGTCGAAGAGTTCGCCCTGGTGCTCGTCCGGCAGGAACCAGTGCCGGTACCGGGTGCCCATCGGGGCCGGGTCCAGGGCGGGCAGCAGCGCGACCCAGGGGGCGGGTTCGGTGACCGGCCCGGTGTCCTCGGGCAGGACGAAGCCCTCGCCCTCGGTGAGGCCGACCGGTACGGCGGCGCAGGCCGCGAGCGCGGCGCGGACCTCCCGCAGCCCCCAGCCGGTCCACCAGCGGAGGTCCTCGACGGTGGCGGGGCCGTAGGCGGCCAGCCACTGCCGGGCCAGTTCCGCCTGGGCCTCGGCGGCGGGCCGGTCCGGGTACGGCCGCTGGGTGGCCCAGTGGTGCTGGCCGCTGGTCCACCCGCCCACCGGGCGGCGGCGGACGATCGACCCCTCCATCCCGAGCACTCGCAGCATCCGCGTCCCGATGGTCTGCCTCGCCTCGTACGGCTTGCCCGCCGAGACCGTGATCTCCTCGCGCAACCTGGGCACCAGCGCGCCGAGTTGCGAGCCGGTGGCCTGCCCGGCCCGCTCCAGCGCGGTGAGCGCCTCGCGTTCCGCTTCCGCGAGCCAGTCGGTGTCGAAGCCGCCCGTCGCCGCGAAGGCGGTGAACCCGATCCGTTCCTTGGCGGCGACCTTGACGGTGGTGGACGCCTGGACGGTGGATGCCAGCCCGGCCGGGACGACGAACAGGGTGCGCCGCATGCCGTGCATCCGGACCAGCGTGGCGTCCTCGTACAGCGCCTTCTCGACGGCCGCCACGGGAGCCGGGTCGGCGAGGCGGGCGGCGGTGGACAGGAAGACCGAGGCCGGGTCGGACGCGTGCAGCGCGACGACCGCCCGGGTGACCTGCTCGGGCGTGGCGGCCCGGTGCTGCGGGGCCAGTAGCTGGCGTACGCCGAGGCGGGCGCGGCGCTGGGCGTCGTCGATGTGCGGGCGGGCGGTCATCCGGTCCTCCGGGCGGGCCTGGGGCCGCTCTCTGCGGCCGGGCCATTGTCCGCCGCCCCACTGACATCCGGGGCCGGCCGGCCGGCCCGGCCCGCGCCGCCGGTGTCACGGTTCGGCCAGCGTGAAGGCGGAGTTGACCAGCGCCACGTGGGTGAACGCCTGTGGGGTGTTGCCCAGTTGGCGTCCTGCGGCCGGGTCCCACTGCTCGGAGAGCAGCCCCAGGTCGTTGCCGAGGGCCACCACCCGGGTGAACAGCTCCCGGGCCTCGTCCCGCCGGCCGATCGCCGTCAGCGCGTCGGCCAGCCAGAACGAGCAGGCCAGGAAGGCGCCCTCGGTGCCGGGCATGCCGTCGGTGCCGTGGTCGGTGGAGTAGCGGCGGACGAATCCGCCGTGGTCGAGCTCGGTGCGTACGGCCTCGACGGTGCGGGCGACCCGGGGGTCGTCCGGGGGGAGGAAGCCGGTCTTCACGATGAACAGGGTGGCGGCATCCAACTGCTTGCCGCCGTAGTACTGGACGAAGACCCCGCGCCCGCGGTGGTAGCCGTTGGCGCAGACGTCCGCGTGCACCTGGTCGCGCATCGTCCGCCAGCGGTCGACCGGGGCCGGCAGGCCGGTGATCTCGGCCATCCGGACGGCGCGGTCGGCGGCGACCCAGGACATCACCTTGGAGTGGACGAAGTGCCTTCGCTCGCCGCGGACCTCCCAGAGCCCCTCGTCCGGGTCGGACCAGTGCCGTTCCAGGTAGCTCATCAGGCTGCGCAGCAGGCTCCAGACCTGGCGCTCCATCGGGATGCCGGCCAGCAGGGCGAGGTGCAGGGTGTCCACCACCTCGCCGTAGACGTCGAGTTGGAGCTGGTGCACGGCGGCGTTGCCGAACCGCACCGGGGTGGAGTCCCGGTACCCGGGCAGCCAGCTCGCCACCGTCTCCGGCAGGCCGCGCTCACCGGCGACGCCGTACACGGTCTGCAGGTCGCCGGGGTCGCCGGCGATCGCGCGCAGCAGCCACTTGCGCCAGGCGGCCGCCTCCTCGCGGAAGCCGCTGCGGAGCAGGGCCGACAGGGTCATGCTGGAGTCCCGCAGCCAGCAGAACCGGTAGTCCCAGTTGCGTTCGCCGCCGATCTCCTCGGGCAGGGACGCGGTGGGTGCCGCGACGATGCCGCCGGTGGGCTCGTACGCGAGGGCCTTGAGGGTGATCAGGGAGCGCAGGACGGCCTCCGGCCACTCGCCCTTGTAGCGGCAGTTGGACGCCCACTCGCGCCAGCCGGTGACCGTCCGGTCGAGCGCCCGCAGGGGGTCGGTGCGGGGGGCGTTGTGCAGGTGGGAGGGCTGCCAGGTGAGGACGAACGGCACCTGCTGGCCCTCCCGGACGGTGAACTCGGAGATGGTGGCGCCGTTGTGGCCGAAGGTGTGGACGCCGGGCGGCACCCGCAGCCAGGCGGAGTCGGGGCCGGCCACGGCGACCCGGTGGTGTTCGGTGCGCCGCACCCAGGGGGCGACCCGGCCGTGGTTGAACCGCAGGCGCAGGTCGGCCCGGACGGGGACGGTGCCGCGCAGTCCCTCGACGATCCGGATGAGCTGGGGGACGCGGTCGCGGTGCGGCATGAAGTCGGTGACCCGCAGGGCTCCATGGGGGGTCTCCCAGTCGCTCTCCAGGATCAGGGTGTCCGGTCGGTAGCGGCGGGCGGTGCATTGGCCGCCGCCGACCGGGGAGAGCCGCCAGGCGCCGTGCCGGGTGTCGCCCAGCAGTCCGGCGAAGCAGGCGGGGGAGTCGAAGCGGGGCAGGCAGAGCCAGTCGACCGAACCGTCCCTGCCGACCAGGGCGGCGGTCTGGAGGTCACCGATGAGGGCGTAGTCCTCGATCTGTCCGGCCATCGCGGATCCATTGTCCGTCGGGGACGGCGCGACGGCAGCGCCGACCTGTGACATGCGCCTGACGTGCGGAGTCCCGGGCGTGTCGACCGGCGGACCCGACTTGCCAAGAAGATCTGAAGATAGGAAGATCTTTATGGCCTATTGTCTTTTCCTGACCGGAAGGGGTGCCGTGATGCGGCAACCGAACTGGGTGCCCGCCGGAACGGATCTCGACAAGCCCAACGCGGCCCGGGTGTACGACTACTACCTGGGCGGCTCGCACAACTTCGAGGCCGACCGCGAGATGGCCCGCAAGGCCGTGGAACTCTGGCCCGACCTGCCGCAGATCATGCGGGCCAACCGGGCCTTCCTGCGCCGCTCGGTCCACGTCCTCGCCGAGCAGGGTTACACCCGGTTCCTGGACATCGGCTCCGGCATCCCGACCTTCGGCCCGGTGCACGAGGCCGCCCGCGCGGTCCGGCCCGACGCCCGGGTGGTGTACGTCGACCTGGACCCGGTCGCGGTGGCGCACAGCCGGCTGATCCTCAAGGACGACGAGCTCAGCTCGGTCGTCGAGGCCGACCTGCGGGACGTCCCCGACCTGCTCTCCCGGCCCGAGGTGATCGAGCTGCTGGCGCCGGGCGAGCCGGTGGTGCTGCTGCTGGTCGCGGTCCTGCACTTCATCAAGGACGAGGACGAGCCCGAGAAGCTGATCGGCCGGCTCCGGGACGCGCTCCCGCCCGGGAGCGCCATGGTGCTCTCGCACGCGTCGCTGGAGGGCCGGCCGGACCAGGCGGGCGCGCACCAGGACCTCTACAAGCGGACCCCGACCCCGCTGACCATGCGGCCGCTGGAGCGGATCACCGGCTTCTTCGAGGGCTTCGAGGTGCTCGAACCGGGTGTGGTCTACCTTCCCGAGTGGCGCCCGGACCGGCCCGAGGCCGTCGGCGCCCACCCCGAGCGGATGACCGGTGTGGCCGGCGTCGGACGACTGCCGTGACCGGGGAGCTGTCGGAGGCGGGCGCCGACAGCGGATCCGCCTTTCACGACGCCTGGGCCGGGCTGCTGCGCGGCGGACACGGCAGCGCCGTGCACCCCGGCACGCTCAGCCGGCTGGTCGGCCGCAGCGCGGACCTGCTGCACCGGGCCCGCCAGGACGACCCCTTCGACGCGCGGCTCGCCGAGCAGGCCGGAGCCATGCTGGTCGACGCCCATTTCACCGACCCGGTGGTGCTCGCCCACGCCGTGGAGCTGCTGCAGCAGCACCCGGTCCGGGGCGGCCGCGGTCCGGCGCTCTGCGGGGCCTTCGCGGCGGGCTGGGCGGCGGCGCTGCGCGAGCGCACGCTGCGTGAGCAGGAGGCCATCCGGCTGGCCGCCGACACCGCCCGGCAGGAGGTCGAGCGGGCGCTGCGCTCGTCCGAGGCGCGGTTCCGGGCGCTGTTCGAGAGCGCCGCGATCGGGATCGGCCTCGGCGACACCGACGGCAACATCCTCGCGGTGAACCGCGCCCTGCAGGAGATCTTCGGCGCCAGCCCCGAGGACATGCGCGGGCGCCGGGTCAACGACCTGGTGCACCCGGAGGACACCCCGGGCGTCTGGGAGACGTACGAGGAGCTGATCAGCGGCAAGCGGGACTACTTCCAGTTCGACAAGCCGTACTACCGCCACGACGGCGAGGTGGTCTGGACGCACCTGACCGTCTCGCTGATCCGTGACGACGACGGCGTGCCGCAGTACCAGGTGGCGATGCTGGAGGACATCACCGACCGCTACCGGCTGCAGGAACGGCTGCGCCACCAGGCCACCCACGACCCGCTGACCGGGCTGCCCAACCGGGCGGCCTTCTTCGAACGCCTTGAACGGTTGTTCGAGGAGCCGGAGCCGGGTGCCCGGTTCGGCCTGTGCTACGTCGACCTGGACGGGTTCAAGGTCGTCAACGACAGCCTCGGCCATGACATGGGTGACCAGCTGCTGGCCGCCGTGGCCGGGCGTCTGGACGCCGCGCTGACCCCGCTCGGCCACATGGTCGCGCGGCTCGGCGGGGACGAGTTCGTGGTGCTGCTGGAGAACTGCCGCGGCGAGCAGGAGGCGGTCGCCGCCGCCAAGACGGTGCTCGCGGCGCTGGCCAAGCCGGTGCTGATCGGCGATCACAAGCTGGCCGTCGGCGCCAGCGTCGGCGTGCTGGAGCGGCGGATCGCCACCACCACGCCGGGGGCCGCGGTGCGCGCCGCCGACCTCACGCTCTACCGGGCGAAGGAGGCCGGCCGCGGCCGGTGGACCCTGTTCGACCCGAAGGAGAACGCCCGGGCGGTCAGCCGCTACGCGGTGTCGGTGCGGATGCCCTCCGCGCTGGACCGGGGCGAGTTCTTCATCGACTACCAGCCGATGGTCGACCTCGCCGGCGGCTCGCTGGTCGCGGTCGAGGCGCTGGTGCGGTGGCGCCACCCGCAGCTCGGCGTGCTCGGCCCGGAGGAGTTCGTCGGGGTGGCCGAGGAGACCGGGCTGATCATGCCGCTCGGCCGCTGGGTCCTGGAGCAGGCGTGCGGTCAGGCCGCGGACTGGGTCGCCCGGTTCGGCGACCGGGCGCCCAAACTGAGCGTCAACCTGGCGGTCCGTCAGGCCCGCAACGCCGGCCTGGTCGGGGACATCGACCGGATCCTGCGCAGCACCGGCCTGGACCCGGCGATGCTCCAGCTGGAGATCACCGAGTCGACCGTGGTCGGCCCGGAGGACGAGGCGCTCAAGGCCCTGCACGCCCTGGTCGACATGGGCGTCTCGCTGGCGGTGGACGACTTCGGCACCGGCTGGTCCAACCTGGCCTACCTGCGCGACCTCCCGGTCTCCGGGCTGAAGATCGCCGGCTCCTTCGTCGGTGACCTGCACGACCCCGCGAAGGACACCCACCTGGGCTGGCGGATCGTCAGCGGACTGGTCTCGCTCGCCCACACCCTCGGCCTGACCGTCACCGCCGAGGGCGTGGAGAGCCGGGCGGACGCCGAGCGGCTGCGGCTGATGGGCTGCGACTGGGCGCAGGGCTGGCACTTCGGCAGGCCGGTGCGGCCCGGCGAGATCGCCCGCCGGATCGCCGAGGCGGACCTCCCCGAGCCGGACCTCGCCCGCGAGAACTAGCGGCCACCCGGGCCCCGGCCCGGGCGGCCCCGGCGCGGCGTCCGTAGCGCAAAGTAAGAAAAATCGGACAAATGCCCTTGACGTGCCGCGTCCGTGCTGATGTGATGGGGCTCTGGCACCGCCTTACGGCGGACGTACATTTTGCCAGTTGCTGTTCGAGTCGGCGCTTCGGCGCCCGAGACCGACCGGCGCGTGAGTGAGGGGCTTCGGGGGATTTCGGTACAAGAAGCCCGCAGCGCCGTGGTCCGTGTCTCCCTTCCATCCGGGGCCCCCTGCCCGCCCCGTTACAGGTACCCGTGTGCCGGGCCTCTGAGTGCCCGGTGCCT
Source organism: Kitasatospora sp. NBC_00374 (assembly GCF_041434935.1). Taxonomy (NCBI): domain Bacteria; kingdom Bacillati; phylum Actinomycetota; class Actinomycetes; order Kitasatosporales; family Streptomycetaceae; genus Kitasatospora; species Kitasatospora sp. NBC_00374. The sequence continues at coordinate 6,715,670 of NZ_CP107964.1, forward strand.
TCTTAGGGACTGCCCGCGATGAGCACCACGCTGCCTCCTGACAACGTCCTCCCGTACCCCGACCGTGACGGCCGCCCGATGCGCCGCGCCGGGGACCGGGCCACCGCCCGGCCACCGATGCGCCGGGCCACCGACTTCTCCACCACGCACAGCGTCAGCCTGGTCGTCCCCGCGCACAACGAGGCCCGCAACATCCCCTGGGTGTTCGAGCAGATCCCGCGCTGCGTCGACGAGGTCATCCTGGTCGACGGCGACTCCAACGACGCCACCGTCTCGATGGCCAAGCACTGCCTGCCCACCGTCCGCCACGTCGATCAGGACGGCCCCGGCAAGGGCAACGCGCTGCGCACCGGATTCGCGGCCGCCACGGGCGAGTTCATCGTCATGATGGACGCCGACGGCTCGATGTGGCCCGGCGAGATCCCGCACTACCTGCACTTCCTCTCCAACGGCTACGACTTCGTCAAGGGCTCCCGCTGCATCGCCGGCGGCGGCTCGCTGGACTTCACCCGGGTCAGGTCGCTCGGCAACCGGGCGCTGCTGGCCGTGGTCAACCGGCTCTACGGTGCCCACCTGACCGACCTCTGCTACGGGTTCTGCGCGTTCCGGCGCAGCTTCCTGGACGAACTGGACCTGCGCTCCTCCGGCTTCGAGATCGAAGCCGAGATGGTCGCGCACGCCCTCCGCTCGGGCCTCCGCCTCGCCGAGGTACCGAGCCTCGAACTCCCCCGCCGCAACGGGCGCTCGCACCTGCACGCCGTCTCCGACGGCAAGCGGGTGCTGCGCACCCTGATCGCCGAACGTCCCGGCGCCAGGGCGGCGACGCCTGCTGCCGCAGGGGAGCGATGATGAATGGCTCCGACCGGCGCACCGCAGCTGCCTGCCCCTGCCCAGCCGCCCGCGACTCGCTCTACACCCCCGTCCGAGTAGTCGAACTGGACCTGGACGAGCCGGGCGAGCTGCACTCGCCCGGCGGTCTCGGACCGGCAGACCCGGACGGCCGCGTGTTGGCGTTGGTGCGACTGCACGGACACCCGCTCGGCCTGGTCACCGCCACCGGAACAGCGGGCAGGTCCGCCGCGCTGTGCCGGGCGCTGGTCGATGCCGCTCATCGCGAACTCCAGGTGCCCTCCCTCTCCACCGCGACCGCTGGCACCCTCCCCGACCGCACCGGCCGGGCCCGGGCCGCCGCCGCGCCGCTGATCAGCGTGATCGTCTGCACCCGTAACCGGCCGCAGCTGCTGCCCCGTTCCCTGGACTCGCTGCTGCGCACGGACCACCCCCGCGTCGAGGTGATCGTGGTCGACAACGCGCCGGCCGACGACGCCACCGAGCAACTGGTCCGCTCCTGCTACGGGAGCCGGGTCCGCTACCTGCGCGAGCCGGTACCCGGCCTCGCCAGGGCCCGCAACCGCGGCCTGGCCGCGGCCCGCGGAGAGCTCTGCGCCTTCGCCGACGACGATCTCGTGGTCGACTCCGGCTGGGTGTCCGCGATGGTGGAGGCGTTCCGGTCGGACGACCGGATCGGCTGCGTCACCGGCCTGGTGATGCCCGCCGAGCTCGACACCGAGGCACAGATCGCGCTGGAGGAGTACGGCGGCTACGCCAGGGGCTTCACCGCCCGCAGCTGGTCGCTGCGCGACCACTCCGAGGACCCGCTCCTACGGTTCTCGGTGGGCCGGTTCGGCTCGGGCGCCAACATGGCCTTCCGCACCGGCCTGCTGCGCCGGCTCGGCGGTTTCGACACCGCGACCGGGGCCGGCACGGCCGCCCGGGGCGGCGAGGAGCTGCTGGTCTTCTTCCGGGTCTTCAACGGCGGGCACACCGTCGCCTACCAGCCGGACGCCATCGTCTGGCACCCCCACCCGCGCAGCATGGAGGCCCTGACCAGGCAGGTCTTCAACTACGGCGTCGGCTTCGGCGCCTACCTGGCCGCCGCGGTCTCCCACCAGCCCCGGGTCCTCGCCGGCCTGGTCCGCCTCCTTCCGCGGGGCGTCTGGCGGTGGCTGGCCGCCCGCCGGCAGCGGGCCCAGGACGCGCCCGTCGCCCGCGACGCGCTGGCCGGCCTCGGCCGGCTGGAGTTCGGCGGCCTGATGTACGGCCCCTTCAGCTACCTGTTGAGCGTCTGGCACCAACGCGGTGTCCGGACCGGAGAGTAGTCCCTGATGACCTCCCCTCCCCCCGTCGTTCCGGTCGCCGCACCCACCCAGGTCGTCGAACTCGACCTCGCGCGGCCGGACGAGATCCGCACCCCGGGCGGGCTGCGCACCGCGCCGACCGGCCGGGTGCTGGCCCTGGTCCGCCGGCACGGGCACCCGCTCGGGCTGGTCACCGCGACCGGCGCGGTCGGCGACCCGGCCGGGCTGCCCCGGGCGGTCGCCGAGGCCGCCCGGCGCGACCTGGGCGCCGCCCCACGCGCCGACGCCGCCCCCGTGCCCAGGGCCGCGCGGGCCTCGGTGAGCGTCATCGTCTGCACCCGCAACCGCGAGGACCTGCTGGCGCCCTGCCTCGACGCACTCCTGCGCACGACCCACCCGCAGACCGAGCTGATCGTCGTGGACAACGCGCCGGCCGACGACGCCACCGAGCGCCTCGTCCGCTCCCGCTACGGGGGCCGGGTCCGCTACCTGCGCGAGCCGGTGGCCGGTCTGGCCCGGGCCCGCAACACCGGTCTGGCCGCCGCCCACGGCGAGCTCTGCGCCTTCACCGACGACGACGTCCTGGCCGACCCCGGCTGGGTGCCGGCGATGGTGGCGGCCTTCCGCTCGGACGACCGGATCGGCTGCGTCACCGGCCTGGTCCTGCCCGCCGAGCTCGACACCGAGGCGCAGGCCGCGTTCGAGCGGTACGGCGGCTACACCAGGGGCTTCACCGCCCGCAGCTGGTCGCTGCGCGACCACCCCCACGACCCGCTCCTGCCGTTCCGGGTCGGCGGCTTCGGCACCGGCGCGAACATGGCGTTCCGCACCGGTCTGCTGCGCCGGCTCGGCGGCTTCGACACCGCCACCGGCGCCGGCACCCGGACCCGCGGCGGGGAGGACCTGCTGGCCTTCTTCGCCGTCCTGGAGGGCGGGCACACCGTCGCCTACCAGCCGGACGCCATCGTCTGGCACCGCCACCGCCGCACCATGGACGGCCTGGCCGCCCAGATCTACGGCTTCGGCGTCGGCTTCGGCGCCTACGTGACCGCCGCCCTCGCCCGCCGCCCCGCCCTGCTGGCCACCCTGGTCCGCCACGCGCCCCGGTGCGCCGGGGAGGTGGTCCGCCGGCGCCGTACCCGGGCCGCCCGCAACGGCGGCCGGACATCCGCGCCGCTCGGGCGGCTCGAGCTCCGCGGGATGGTCTGCGGACCGCACACCTACCTGCTCAGCCGCTGGCAGCAGCGCGGCACCCGGATCGGCGAGCAGTCGTGACCGCCGGTCTCAGCGCCCGCACGGGTTCGACCCGCCAGACCGCGCGGCCGTGCTCCTGCCCCGAGCCGCTGCCCTGCCAGTGCTCGTACCTCACCCTGCTCCGGGCCCGGGTGCGGGCGGCCAGGGTGGTCCCGGTGCGCGAGCCGCTGCTGCGCAACGGGCACATCCTGGTGGCCAGCACGGTGCTGGCCGCGGCGCTGGGATCGCTCTTCTGGATCTGTGCCACCCGGTGGTACAGCCCGGACGTGGTCGGCCGCAGCTACGCTGCGCTCTCCGCGGCCACCCTGCTCTCCGCGCTCGGGAGCTTCAACCTGGGCAACGTCCTGGTGCGGTTCGTACCGGCGGCCGGGCGGCACACCCGGCGGCTGGTCCTGCGGTGCTACGCCGTCAGCGCCGGGGCGAGCGCCCTGGCCGCCGGCGTGTTCCTGCTGCTGATCCCGGTGATCGCGCCCGGGCTGGGCTACCTGCGGGAGCCGATCCTGGCCGGGGCGTTCGTCGCCGCCACGGCCGGCTACTCCGTCTTCGTCCTGCAGGACGGCGCGCTCACCGGGCTGCGCCGCACCGGCTGGGTGCTCGGCGAGAACGCGCTGTTCGCGGTGGCGAAGACCGGGATGCTGGCGGTGTGCGCGCTCATGGCGATCGGCACCGGCATCCTGGTCTCCTGGTCCGCCGGCCTGGTCGTCGCCATCGTGGTGACCAACGTGGTGCTGTTCCGCCGGGCCGTGCCCGCCCAGCACCGCGCGGACCGCACCGGTGCGCCCGCGCCGAAGCGGGTGATGCGCTACGCGATGGCCGACTACCTGGGCAACCTCTCCAGCATCGCCGCCTACAGCATCGTCCCGCTGATGGTGCTCAACCAGCTCGGCGCCGAGCAGAACGCCTTCTACTCGCTGTCCTGGATCATCGCCGACACGCTCTACGTCGCGGCGTTCAGCATGGGCAGCTCCCTGGTCGTCGAGGCCGCCCGGGCGCCCGAGCGGCTGGCCGAGCACGCCCGGCGGATGCTGCGCCACACCGGTCTGCTGCTGCTCGGCGGGACCGCGGTGGTCATCGTGGCGGCGCCGTGGATCCTCAAGCTGTTCGGTCCCGGCTACTCGGAGAACGGCACCACCGTGCTGCGGCTGATGGTGCTCTCCGCCCTGCCCAACGTCGTGCTGAGTGTGGCGATCGACGTGTGCCGGGTACGCCGGGCACTGCCCTGGCTGATCGCCCTGCAGTTCACCTTCGCCGTCCTGGTGATCACGATGGTCGGCATCCTGCTCCCCGCGTTCGGACTGACCGGTGTCGGCCTCGCCTGGCTGATCGCCGGCTCTGCGATCGCACTGCCGCTGCTGGTCGCACTTCCGCGCTGGCTGCCCTCACCCGACCGGAGGCCGAGATGACCACCCGACGGAACGACGGCCCGACCCTCTCGGTCGTCATCTGCGCGTACACCCTGGACCGATGGGCCGACATCTGCGCGGCGGTCTCCTCGGTGCGCGACCAGCACCTGCGGCCCACCGAGCTGCTGCTGGTGATCGACCACTGCCCCGAGCTCGAACGGCGCGCGGCCGCGCAGCTGCGCGACGCGCGGGTGGTCACCAACTCCCGGACGCGCGGCCTGTCCGGCGCCCGCAACACCGGGGTCGCCGCCGCCACCGGCGAGGTGGTCGCCTTCCTCGACGACGACGCGGTGGCCGACCCGCAGTGGACCGTGCGGCTGCTGGCCGGCTACCGGGATCCCGCCGTGCTGGGGGTGGGCGGCCTGGTCCGCGCCTGGTGGGAGACCGGCCGCCCGCAGTGGTTCCCGCCCGAGTTCGACTGGGTGGTCGGCTGCTCGTACCACGGCTCGCCGCGGACGCCCGCCGCGGTCCGCAACTTCACCGGCGCCAACATGTCCTTCCGGCGCGCGGACATGGTCGCCGCCGGCGGCTTCCGCCAGGACCTCGGCCGGGTCGGCACCAAGCCCCTCGGCTGCGAGGAGACCGAGCTCTGCCTGCGGCTGGCCGCCCTCAACCCGCGCGCCGAACTGCGCTTCGAGCCGGCCGCCGTCGTCCGGCACCACGTCCCGCCGACCCGCACCACCTGGTCCTACTTCCGCGCCCGCTGCTACGCCGAGGGCTGTTCCAAGGCCGTGGTCGCGCGGCACGCGGGCAGTCGGCCGGCGCTGGCCGACGAGCGCCGCTACCTGCGGCGCACCGTACCCGCCGCCGTCGTCCGGAGCGTCCTGCACGCCGAGTTCCGCACCGCGGCCACCCTGTGCGCGGGTGTCGGTATCACGATGTTCGGCTACACCTCGGGCCGGGCGCGCAGCTTCCTTGCCGGATCCACCGCATCCGCAAGGCGATCGGTGAGGAGCCCGGCATGATCCCGGTACCCGTCTTCCTCTACCACTCGGTCTCGGACGACCCGCCGTCGTGGATCGCCCCCTACACGGTCACCCCGAGGGTGTTCCGCGAGCAGCTCGAACGGATCATGGACAGCGGGCTGTCGGTGGTGCCGCTGCGCCGGCTGGTCGCGGCCATCCACGGCGGACCGCCGCTCCCGGCCAGGGTCGCGGTGCTCACCTTCGACGACGGCTTCGCGGACTTCTACTGGACGGTCGCCCCGATCCTCTCGGACCTCGGACTCTCCGCCACGCTCTACGTCACGGTGGGGGCCCTCCACCCGCCGGGCGGCACGAGCACCGGGAGCGTGCTGCCGCCCGCACAGATGCTGAACTGGCGCCAGGTCAACACGCTCGACGCGCTCGGTGTCGAGATCGGCGGCCACTCGCAGACCCACGCCCAGCTCGACACCGTCTCCGCCCAGAAGTGCGCGGACGAGGTCGTCGGCTCCAAGCGTCTGCTGGAGGACGTGCTCGGCCACGAGGTCACGGCCTTCGCCTACCCGCACGGCTACTCCAGCCCGGCCGTCCGCCGGCGGGTCCGGCAGGCCGGCTGGACCTCGGCGACCGCGGTGGAGAACAAGTTCAGCTCGGCGGCCGACGACCCGATGCGGATCTGCCGGCTGATGGTCCGCAACGACACCCCGCAACACGTCTTCCAGGACTGGACCATGGGCCGGGGGCCCGTGACCGGACCGGTCCCGGAGAGCATCTACACCCGCGGCTGGCGCGCCTACCGGCGGCTGCGGGCCGCCGTCGGCAGCCCCGTGGGCGGCCCGCCCCAGGAGGCCAGATCATGATCGAACCGCTGAGCGGAGCCGACCCCGCGGACACCGAGGCGACCGGCCGCCGTACCACCGGCGCCCCGGATCCCGTCGCGCCCCTTCCCGTTCCCGCGACGGCTCCCGTTCCCGCGACGGCGCCCACCGAGCGCCCGGCCTGGCGGATCCGGCGGCTGCGCGTCCGGATCCCCGGCACCGCCGGCCGGTCCACCTGGGTGATCCGCGTCCTGCTGCCGCTCGGGCTGGCCCTGTGGGTGGTCTCGCTCGCCGGCGTACGGATCGAACGGATGGGCGCCCTCGGCCTGATCCAGGCCGTGCCGCCGCTCTACTGGGCCGCCGTCGCCGTCCTCACGCTCGGCTTCGTCGCCGTGCTCCGGGCTCCGCGCCTCCCGCAGCGCTGGGCGGCCGGGTACGTGGTGGGCCTGATCGCGGTCATCCACGCGACGCCCAGCATCCTGTACCCCGCGCTGCGCTACGCCTGGGCCTGGAAGCACGTCGCGATCATCGACGCGATGACGCGCCACGACGGCTCCGTGCCCGGCTCCGCCGACATGGACGTCTACGACCAGTGGCCCGGCTTCTTCCAGCTCAACGTCCTGTTCCTGCGCGCCACCGGACTCCACTCGGCGCTCGGCTACGCCTCCTGGTACCCGGTGCTGGCCAACCTGCTGCTGCTCGGCCCGCTCCTGATGATCTACCGGACCTTCACCAAGGACCCCCGGCTGGTGTGGGGCGGCGTCTGGCTCTACTTCTCGACCGCCTGGGTCGGGCAGGACTACTTCTCGCCGCAGGCCTTCGCGTACTTCCTGTTCCTCACCGTGCTGGCCCTGGTGCTGCGACGGCTCGCCGACCGGCGCACGGCCGATCCCGCCGCGATGCCGCCGGGCAGTGCCCTGGCGCTCTCCCGGCCCGCGGAGGAACCGGGCCGGGCGGGCTGGCGGCCGGTCCCGTTCGTCCTGGTGACGCTCCTGATCGCCGCCATCGTCTGCTCCCACCAGCTGACCCCGCTGATGCTGATCAGCTTCCTGGCGATGCTGTCGCTGCCGCGCCGCAACCGCCGGGTGGTGCTGCCGGTCCTGGCCGTCGCCGTCGCGCTGACCTTCCTGTGGAACGCGACGGTCGCCCGGCCCTACATCTCGGCCAACCTGAACAGCCTGATCTCGGCCCTCAGCTCGCCCGACCGCAACGCGCTGCCCAACCTGTCCCGGCTCGGGACGACCGCCCCCGAACAGGTCATCGCCTCCTGGGCGGACCGCGGGCTGACCGGCACCGTGCTCCTGCTGGCCGTGGTGGCGCTGCTGTGCCACCGCTGGACGCGCAGCAGCCCGCTGCCCTGGCTGCTGGTGGCCCCGCTGCCGCTGCTGCTGGCCAACAACTACGGCGGGGAGATGATCTTCCGGGCCTACCTCTTCGCGCTCCCGGCGGCCGCCTTCCTGCTGGCCACCCTGCTGGTGCAGAGCCCGCCGCGGCGCGGGGTGCGGGTGTGGATCTCCACCGCCGTGATGTTCGCCCTGCTGGCCGGCCTGTTCGTCGGCTACTTCGGCAAGGAGTCGATGAACTACTTCACCCGGCAGGAGGTCGCCGCGACCCGGTTCGCCACCGAGGACACCCCGCCCGGATCGCTGATCGTCTCGGCCACCGGCGACCTGCCCGGCGGGGAGATGCGCTACGACGAGCTTGAGCGGATCGTGTTGTCCCAGGGCAGCCTGCCCGACCGGCGACTGCTGCTGAGCGACCCGCTCACGGCGCTGGAGGACACCATGAGCAACCCCAAGGTGACCGGGCCGTCCTACCTGGTCCTCACCCGGTCCCAGTCGGTCGACTCCGACCTGACCGGGCTGTTCCCCGCCGGCACCGTCGAACGGCTGAACGACGTGGTGGCGACCTCCCCGGCGTTCGAGGCCGTCTTCGCCGATCACGACGCGGTCGTCTACCGGTACATCCCGACGGTGCACGGCCCGCAGCCGACCAGACAGGACCTCCAGCCGTGAGCGGGCCCAGGCGTGCGAGTCCGGTGCGGCTGCTGCTCGGCCTCTCCGGCTGGCTCGCCCTGTTCACCACCCTCCTCCCGCCCGCCGACCCGGTCCGGGTCGCGGTGACCGCGGCCTTCCTGCTGGTGTGTCCCGGCGCGGCCACCCTGCTCGCGGCCCCGCCCCGGGTCCGCTCCGCCGCCGACTGGCCCGACCGGCTGGCGATCGCGGCCTTCGCCGTGGCGCTCAGCCTGGCGATCGCCACGGTGACGGTCGTGGCCCTGTTCCTCGCGCACGCGTTCACGCTCGGCCGGGCGCTGGCCGCCCTGGCGCTGCTCACCTCCCTCCTGGCGCTGCTGCCGGTCGGCCGCCGCCCGTCCGCTCCCGGCGGTCACCGCGCCGGACCGGACGGCCCGGGGGCGGACCGCGCCACGGACCCCCGCCGTCGCGGGCTCGGCCCCCGGGCGGCGGTCGTCGCCGGCTCCTGCGGGCTGCTGCTCACCGCCGCGTGCGGCAGCCCGTCCGCCGTGCCGGGCTTCACGGTCGTGCCGCAGCAGGCGGAGGCGGCCGGGCCGTCCGTCCCGGCCGCCTCGGACCAGCCGGTCGCCCCCGGGCCCTGGCACCAGGTCTTCCGGGACGACTTCAACGGGCAGACCCTGGACCGGTCCAACTGGGTGACCTGCTACGACTGGAACCGCGCCGGATGCACCAACGCGGGCAACCGGGAGGAGCAGTGGTACCTGCCCGGCCAGGCTTCGCCCGCGGGCGGGTCGCTCGTCCTCACCGCCGAGCGCCGGGCCACCGCGGGCACCGACGGAAAGGCGTACCCATGGACCTCCGGCATGGTCAGCACCGGCCGCGCCTCGTGGAACGGCACGCCGCTGCACACCTTCACCTACGGCTACTTCGCGGCCGCCATCCAGCCGCTGCAGGCCGCCGAGGGTTTCTTCCCGGCGTTCTGGCTGATCCCGGCCGAGACCCGCGGCACACCGCCCGAACTGGACGTGGCCGAGTTCCCCGGCACCAACCGGTTCGTCGACATGAACCTGCACTGGGGCACGCCCTCCGGCGGCGACGACCGGGTCGGCCACCGGTATCACCCGGTCGGCGGTTTCGCCGCCGGGCCGCGGGTGTTCGCGGTGGACTGGGAGCCGGACGGCGTGACCTGGTACGTGGACGGGGTGGAGCAGTTCAAGGTCACCGACCCGTCGATCGTCCCGAACGTCGCGATGGAACTGATCCTCAATCTCGCGGTGGGCTATCCGGGCCCGCCCCCGTCGTCCGTCGACTCCGCGCAGCTGCGGGTCGACTGGGTGTCGGTCTGGCAGCACTGAACTCCCGAGGAACTGGTGTCGACATGGAACGAGCCGGGCCCGAAATGGACCGCGAGGTCCCCGTCCTGCTGGTGAAGGTGGGGCGCTACCCGCAGTCGCACAGCACGGTCGGGGTGGCCCGCTCGTTCGGCCGGCTCGGCGTCCCGGTCCACGCGATGGTCGAGGACCGGCTGACGCCGACCGCCGTCTCCCGCTACCTGACGCGGGCGCTCGTGGCGCCCACCAGCGGGTGCGAGCCGCCGGAGCGGCTGGTCGCGGCGATCCGGGAGGCCGGCCGGGCGATCGGGCGCCGCAGTGTCGCGGTGGCGACCGACGACGAGGCGGCCGTCCTGCTCGCCGAGCACGCCGAGGAGCTGTCCCCCTTCCTGCTGCTGCCCCCGGTGCCGCCCGCGCTGCCGCGCCGGCTGGCGGACAAGGGTGAGCTGGCCGGGCTCTGCACGGCCAACGACATCCCGACGCCGCGTGCGCTGGCCCCCCGCGACCTGGGCGAGCTGCGGGCGGCGGCCCGCGACTGGGGGTATCCGGTGGTGCTGAAGAACGTCGGGTCGTTCAGCCGGCTGCGCCGCCCGGCGGTCGGTTCCACCACGGTGGTGTCCGACGAGCGCGAGCTGCTGACGGCCTGCCCGGCGGACAGCGTGCCGTCCGTGCTGGTCCAGGAGTACCTGCCGCCGGAGCACGCCGAGGACTGGTTCACCCATCTGTGCTGCGGGCCCGGCGGCGAGCCGCTCGCGGTGTTCACCGGGCTGAAGCTGAGGTCCTGGCCGCCGGGGGCCGGCGTCACCACCCGCGCCCGCGCCGTGGCCAATCCGCCGCTGGCCGCCCTGGCCGCCCGGCTGTGCCGGCAGATCGGCTACAGCGGCGTGGCGGACCTCGACTGGCGGCTGGACCGCCGCGACGGCCGGTACAAGCTGGTGGACTTCAACCCCCGGACGGGCGCGCAGTTCCGGCTCTTCGAGACCGCGGACGGCGTGGACGTGGTGCGGGCGCTGCACCTGTCGCTCACCGGGCGGTCGGTGCCGCAGGGCCCGCAGCTCGCCCGCTCCTTCGGGGTCGGGCAGGTGGATCTGATGTCGGCCGCCGTGACGGCCTGGCAGGAGCGCCGCCCGCCGCAGGGGATCGGGCCGCACCGCGGCACCGAGCGCGCCTGGCTCTGCCAGGACGACCCGGTGCCGGCGCTCGCCGAGGCGGTCCGGTTCGGCGGACGGGTGGCGGTGGGGGTGACCCGCCGGGCGCTCAGCGGTTCGCGGAGGCCAGGGCGCCGCTGATCCGCCGGGCCGTGAAGCCGGTGCCGGCGACGAACCGCAGCAGCGGACCGAAGCTGTCGGCGGCGGACAGCCCGGAGAAGTACAGGCCCGGGACGGAGGACTCGAAGGTGGCCGACAGCCGCGGCGCCCCGTGCGGGGTGCGCCGTACGGCCATCCGCACCCGCTCGTCCAGCAGCCCGATCCGCTCCACGTCGACCTGGTACCCGGTGGCGGCCAGGACGTGGTCGGCCTCCAGTGACCTGGTCGAGCCCCTGAGCTGCAGCAGTGCGCTGCCCTGCCGCTCCTCGGCCGCCTCCAGGCTGTGCCCGGTCAGCACCGGGAACCGGCCGTCCACCCGGTCCTTGAGCCACCAGGCGCCGGCCGGACCGAGCACCGTACGCACCGAGCGGGCCCGCTTGCCGTCGGGCAGGTAGCGGAAGGCCGCCGGGATCCGGCTGTACGCGAGCAGCCCCCAGCCCGGCCCGAGCGTGGAGCCCGGGCTGGCGAGGCGGGCGGGCAGCGAGCGGTCCTGGGTCCGGTCGGTCTCGGGCGGGACGCCGAACAGCAGTTCACCCGTTCGGGCGACCACGGTCGGCATGGCGTCGGCCTCGTGCAGCAGGGCGGCGCTCTCCAGCGCCGACTGACCCGCGCCGACCACCGCGACCCGCTGCCCGGCGAACTTGCCGAGATCCACGTGGGCGGCGGTGTGCGAGGCGAGGCCCGCGTCCACCAGCCCGTCCAGGACGGACGGCACCGAGGCGAACGGCTGCAGCCCGACGGCCAGCACGACCGCGCCGCTGGTGAACGACTCGCCGGTGTCCAGCAGCAGGTGGAACAGCCCGCCCTCGTACCGGACGCCGAGCACCCTCGCCCGCTCGACCTCGGGCACGCAGGTGCGCTCGAACCACTCGCCGTAGGCGATGAACTCGTCGATCGGGATCGGGTGCTGGTCGCCACCCTGGGGCCGGCCGGTGGCCGCCCGGAAGCCCTCCAGGCGGTGGCGGCCGGCGGGGTCGGAGATGGAGGAGGCCCGCGGGGTGGACTTCAGGAACATCCCGATCGGCATCCGGGAGCGCCAGCTGTCCATCGGTTCGCCCAGGATCCGCAGCGGGACCCGGTGGCCCTTGAGGTGTGCCGCGACGGCGAGGCCGTACGGCCCTGCGCCGATGACCGTGACCGGGACGGATGCGTCGGTCTTCACGGCCGCCTCCGGGGGGACGCTGTGCGCCGGTCGTCGGGGCGGGGTGTGCGGTGCGGCGTCATCGGGCCACCTCCTTGGGTGGGGGAGTCCCCAACTCCCAGAGTGCACCGTGGCTCCGGGCGCGGCACGCCCGCCCGGGTCAGCCGACCAGGCGGGCCAGCGGGATGGAGTGCCCGGTGTGCTCGACCTTCGCCCGCAGGTAGCGGACGTTGCTCGCCGAGACGTGCACGCCGGTCGGGACGCGCTCGGCGACCTCGATGCCCAGCCGGGCCAGCTGCTCGGCCTTGTCGGGGTTGTTGCTGAGCAGCGCCACGGTGGTGGCGCCGAGCCCGGCGAGCATCTGGGCGGCGGCGGTGTAGTCGCGGCCGTCCTCGGGCAGGCCGAGCGCGGTGTTGGCCTGGTAGGTGTCGAGGCCGGTGTCCTGAAGGGCGTAGGCGTCGAGCTTGTTGTAGAGACCGATGCCGCGGCCCTCCTGGCGGAGGTAGACCAGGTAGCCGCCGGCCTCGGCGATCCGCTCGACCGACTCCCGCAGCTGCGGGCCGCAGTCGCAGCGGTCGGAGCCGAAGACGTCGCCGGTGAGGCACTCGGAGTGCAGCCGGACCAGCGGGATGCCGGCGCCGTCGGTGTCGCCGAGCGCGAGGGCCAGGTGTTCGGCGCCGTCCGTCAGCCCGTGGAAGGTGAAGACCTCCGCCTCGACCCGGAAGCCGTCGGGGAAGGTGAGCGGGATGCGGACCCGGGAGCGTACGGTCGCGGGCGGCTGCTGGTCGGTCTCGGTCTGCGTCATGCCCGGCCTCCGGCGATTGGTTCAAATTCGAACTGGGTCTTCCGGTGCTGACCGTACACCTTGGTTCTAATTTGAACAACAGACTTCACGGGAGACCACTTTCGGCCCACCATCCTCAGCCGCCACGGACGGGCACCGCGCAGAGTGGGCAGGGGGCGCAGCCAACTCCGACGAGGGATCACCCATGTCCAAGGCATTCGGATTCACCGAGTACGGCGGCCCGCAGCACCAGACCTTCCTGGACCGGCCCGTCCCGGCGCCCGGTCCCGGCCGGCTGCAGATCTCCGTCCGCGCCGCCGGAGTCAACCCCGTCGACTGGAAGATCCGCCGCGGTCTGACCGGCAAGGGCCTGGAGCTGCCCGCCGTCCTCGGGGTGGAGGCGGCCGGCGTGGTGGAGGCGGTCGGGGACGGTGTGACCGGCTTCGCCGTCGGCGACCAGGTCTTCGGCACCGCCGCGACCGGCGGCTACGCGGAGCACACCCTGCTGGTCGCCGGGAGCACCGCCCGCAAGCCGGCCGGGGTGAGCTTCGCCCAGGCCGCCGCGCTGCCGGTGGCCGCCGCCACCGGGTACGACGGTGTGGAGCACGTCGGCCTCAAGGCGGGCCAGACCCTGCTGATCCTCGGGATCGCCGGCGGGGTGGGCAGTGTGGCCGCGCAGATCGCCCGGGAGCGCGGCATCAGGGTGCTGGGCACCGCGAGCAACGCCAACCGGCCGTTCGTCGAGTCGCTCGGCGCCACCCAGATCCGGTACGGCGACGGGGTGGTCGACCGGATCCTGCTGGCCGCGCCGCAGGGGGTGGACGGCATCCTCGACCTGGTCGGCGGTGCGGACGTCCGGGCGGCGGCCGAGACACTGGCCGACCGCAGCCGCCTGATCGCCACCTCCGACCCGGGCACCGCCGCCGAGCTCGGCGGCTCCTTCGTCCGCCGCAGCGGCACCGGCGCCACCCTGGCGGTCCTCGCCGAACTGGTCGCCGACGGCCGGCTGGATCCGCACATCACCGCCACCTACCCGCTCGCCAGGGCCGCCGAGGCACTCGCCGAGGTCGAGTCCGGCCACGCCCGCGGCAAGCTGATCCTGGAAGTGAGCTGAACCGTGAAGATCACCACCCCGACCGTCGGCGCGCCCTGCTGGGTCGAGCTGTCCACCGTCGACCCCGCCGCCGCCAAGTCCTTCTACGCCGAGCTGTTCGGCTGGCGCGCCGAGGAGGACCCGAATCCGGAGGCCGGCGGTTACACGGTCCTGTCGCTGGGCGACGCGGCGGTGGCCGGGCTGACCCCGCTCCAGCAGCCCGAGCAGCCGACCGCCTGGTCGGTCTCCTTCGCCACCGCCGACGCCGACGCGACCGCGGCCGCCGTGGTCGCGGCCGGCGGCCGGCTGCTGCTGGAACCCTCCGAGGTCCTCGACCTCGGCCGGTTCGCGATCGCGGTGGACCCCGGCGGTGCGGCCTTCTCGATCTGGCAGGCCCGGTCCTTCAACGGCGCGGCCGTCATGAACGAGGCGGGCTCGCTGGGCTGGGTCGAGCTGACCACCCGGGAGGTCCACAAGTCCAAGGAGTTCTACCCGCGGGTCTTCGGCTGGAGTGTGACGGTGGGGGAGATGTACACCCAGTGGGGCATCGCGGGGAAGGACTTCGGCGGGATGGCCGACATGGCCGACCAGTTCCCCGCCGACACCCCGCCGTACTGGATGCCGTACTTCGCGGTGGCGGACGTGGACCGGACGGCGGAGCGGGCCGCGGCACTCGGCGCGACCGTGCTGCTGCCCCCCACCGACGTCCCGGACGGGCCGCGGCTGGCCGTCCTGCGGGACCAGCAGGGGGCGGTGTTCGGCGTGCACATCGCGGGCGCCTAGGCCTGGGTGCGGCCCCGGCCGGTCACGCGTTGGCCTGCTCCTCCTCGGTGGGGGCGGGCGCCGCCGTCGGGGCGGCGGCGCGGCGGTTGGGGCGGAAGGCGACGGCGGCGGCCGCCAGGGTGATCACCACGGCGGTCGGCGGGAGCCAGTCGCCCAGGCGGTCGTACCAGGTGAGCGAGGCGGGCGCGGCCAGCGGCAGCCGGACGGTGACGGAACCGGTGGCGCCGGTGTCCAGGTGGACCAGCCGGCGGCCCTGGCGGTCGTAGGCGACCGTCTCGCCGGTCAGCGCCGCCTGGACGACCGCGCGGCCGGTCTCGGCGGCCCGGATCGCGCCCAGCGAGGCGTGCTGCGCCGGGGCCCAGGTGTCCTGGAAGGTCGAGGTCGCCGACTGGTAGACGATCATCCGGGCGCCCTGCTCGGCGGCCGCCCGGGACATGTCGGGGAAGGCCGACTCGAAACAGATCAGCGCGCCGACCGGCATCGGGTCGCCCTCGCGGTCCGTGGTCGGCAGCAGGTGGAAGGCGGTGCCGGGGGCGCGGTTCTCGCCGGCCGCGGCGCTCACCCCGGCGATCCAGCCGAGCACCGGACGCAGCGGGATGTACTCGCCGAACGGGACCAGCCGGATCTTGCGGTAGCGGTCGCGCACCCCGTCCGGGCCGACCAGCACGGCGTCCTTGGAGATCCGGCCGTCGGCCTTGCGGGCGTCCTCGCCGACCAGCAGCTGGGCGCCGATCAGCGCGGACAGCGCCCGGACGTCGCTCAGCGCGGCCGGGTCGCGGTCCAGGTCGGCGGTGGTGCTGCTCTCGCCCCAGACCACCAGGTCGAGCGGCTGCCCGACCAGGCCGCGGCTGATCCTCACGTTGGTGTCGAGCCGGGCGGCCTCGTTCGGGGTCTGGCCCGGCTGCACCAGGGCCACCGTGGCGAAGCCGTCCGGGGCGTCCTGGCGCTGCGCGGCGAACAGCAGCGGGCCGGCGACCAGGGCGGCCACCACGACCCCGGCCGCCAGCGCGCGGGCCGGCAGGCGGTGGGCGGTGAGCAGGATCAGCACTCCGGTGTTGGCGGCCACCACGGCCGCGCTGACCAGCCAGACCCCGCCGACCGAGGCCAGCGCCAGGATCGCCGGGTGCTGCCACTGGCTCGCCCCGAGCAGTGCCCACGGCCCGCCGAGCGCGTGCCAGGACCTGGCGAACTCGGTACTCACCCACACCGCCGGGACGACCACCAGGGCGACCGCCGCGCGGGCGGGGGTGAGCGGCGGGTGGAGCGTGCGCCAGACCGCCAGGCCGAGCGCCGCCTGCAGCGCGCCGAACAGCAGCGCGAGCAGGATCAGCCCCGGCCCGATCGACGGGATCAGCCAGTACATCGCGACCAGGATGAACCCCGCACCGAACCACCAGCCGCGGACCATCGCCTCCCGCGCGCCGGGCGCCCGCTGCATCGCCAGCAGCCCCGGTACCAGGGCGACCCAGGCCAGGGCGGCCAGCCCGAGCCCGGGAAACGCCAGTACGGGCAGGGCCCCGGCGGCGAGGGCGCCGTAACGGGCGGGCTGGGTCAGGCCTGCGCGAAGGGTCATGCGGCGATTCTCCGCTCATTGAGGCCGTGTCACCTCATCTGCGGGTCACCCGGGTGGCGGACCGGAGGTGAAGATCTCGTGCACCTCCGGTCCGGCCCCGCATCCTCAGCCCTCGCCCTCCAGATCGCCCTCGGTCTCCAGGAAGGCGGTGCGCAGGGCGTCGATCAGCTCCGGGTCGGGCTCGGCCCACAGACCGCGCTCGGCCGCCTCCAGCAGACGCTCGCTGATGCCGTGCAGCGCCCAGGGGTTGGCGCCGGTCAGGAAGTCCCGGTTGACCGGGTCGAGGACGTACTCCTGGGTGAGCTTCTCGTACATCCAGTCGGCGACCACGCCGGTGGTGGCGTCGTAGCCGAACAGGTAGTCCACGGTGGCCGCCATCTCGAAGGCGCCCTTGTAGCCGTGCCGGCGCATCGCCTCCAGCCAGCGCGGGTTGACCACCCGGGCGCGGAAGACCCGGGCCGCCTCCTCGGTGAGGGTGCGGGTGCGGACGGTCTCCGGGCGGGTGGAGTCGCCGATGTACGCCGCCGGGTTCCTGCCGGTGAGCGCGCGGACGGTGGCGACCATGCCGCCGTGGTACTGGAAGTAGTCGTCGGAGTCCGCGATGTCGTGCTCGCGGGTGTCGGTGTTCTTGGCGGCGACGGTGATCCGCTTGTACGCCGTCTCCATCTCCTCGCGGGCCGGGCGGCCGTTCAGCTCGCGGCCGTAGGCGTAGCCGCCCCAGACCGTGTAGACCTCGGCCAGGTCGGCGTCGGTGCGCCAGTCCCGGCTGTCGATCAGCTGGAGCAGACCGGCGCCGTAGGTGCCCGGGCGGGAGCCGAACACCCGGACGGTGGCCTTGCGCTCGTCGCCGTGCACGGCCAGGTCGGCCTGGACGTGGGCGCGCACGAAGTTGTCCGCCTCGGCCTCCTCCTGCCGGGCGGCGAGGCGCACCGCGTCGTCCAGCAGGGCGACCACGTGCGGGAAGGCGTCCCGGAAGAAGCCGGAGATCCGCAGCGTCACGTCGATCCGGGGGCGGCCGAGCTCCTCCAGGGAGATCGTCTCCAGGCCGGTGACCCGGCGCGAGGCGTCGTCCCAGACCGGGCGCACGCCCAGCAGGGCGAAGGCCTCGGCGATGTCGTCGCCGGCGGTGCGCATCGCGCTGGTGCCCCACAGGGACAGGCCGACCGACGGCGGGTAGGCGCCGTCGTTGTCCGCCCGGTAGCGCTCGATCAGCGAGCCGGCCAGCGCCTGGCCGGTCTCCCAGGCCAGCCGGCTCGGGACGGCCTTCGGGTCGACGGAGTAGAAGTTGCGGCCGGTCGGCAGGACGTTGACCAGGCCGCGCAGCGGCGAACCGGACGGCCCGGCCGGGACGAAGCCGCCGTTCAGCGCGTGCAGCACCGCGTCCAGCTCGTCGGTGGTGGCCGACAGCCGGGGGACCACCTGACGGGCGGCGAAGTCCAGCACCTCGCGGACGGCGTCCGGGTGCCCGGCGGCGACCTTCTCCACCGCCTCGGGGGACCAGTCCTCGGCCTCCATCGCCTCGACCAGGGCGCGGGCCTGCGCCTCGGCGGCGTCGGTGGCGCCGAGCGTCAGCGCGGCCTCGTCCAGGCCGAGCGCCTCGCGCAGGCCGGGCAGCGCGCTGACCCCGCCCCAGATCTGCCGGGCCCGCAGGATGGCCAGCACGATGTTGACCCGGTCGGTGCCGGCCGGGGCCTGGCCGAGCACGTGCAGGCCGTCGCGGATCTGGGCGTCCTTGACCTCGCACAGCCAGCCGTCGACGTGCAGCAGGAAGTCGTCGAAGCCGTCGTCCTCGGGCCGCTCGTCCAGGCCCAGGTCGTGGTCGAGGCGGGCGGCCTGGATCAGCGTCCAGATCTGGGCGCGGATCGCCGGCAGCTTGGCCGGGTCCATCGCCGCGATGTTGGAGTGCTCGTCCAGCAGCTGCTCCAGACGGGCGATGTCGCCGTACGAGTCGGCGCGGGCCATTGGCGGCACCAGGTGGTCGACCAGGGTGGCGTGCGCCCGGCGCTTGGCCTGGGTGCCCTCGCCCGGGTCGTTGACCAGGAACGGGTAGACCAGCGGCAGGTCACCGATCACGGCGTCCGGGCCGCAGTCCGCCGACAGCGCGGCGGTCTTGCCGGGCAGCCACTCCAGGTTGCCGTGCTTGCCGAGGTGCACCACGGCGTCGGCGCCGAAGCCGCCGTCCGACTGCGCGGCGGCGATCCAGCGGTAGGCGGCCAGGTAGTGGTGACTGGGCGGCAGGTCCGGGTCGTGGTAGATGGCGACCGGGTTGGCGCCGAAGCCGCGCGGCGGCTGGATCAGCACCAGCAGGTTCCCGGAGCGGATCGCGGCCAGCACGATGTCGCCGTCCGGGTTCTGCGAGCGGTCCACGTACAGCTCGCCGGGCGGCGGGCCCCAGTGCTCCTCGACCCGGCCGCGCAGGCCCTCCGGCAGGGTGGCGTACCAGCGGCGGTAGTCGGCCGCCGGGATCCGGACCGGGTTGCGGGCGAGCTGGTCCTCGGTCAGCCAGTCCTGGTCGTAGCCGCCGGCCGCGATCAGGGCGTGGATCAGCGCGTCGCCCTCGTGGCTGCCGTCGTCCTCGGTCTGGGTCAGGCCCGGCAGCGCGTCGGGGCCGTCCAGCGGGCCGAGGTCCATGCCCTCCTCGCGCAGCCGGGTGAGCAGCCGGATCGCCGAGGCGGGGGTGTCCAGGCCGACGGCGTTGCCGACCCGGGCGTGCTTGGTCGGGTACGCCGACAGCACCAGCGCCAGGCGGCGCTCGGCGGCCGGGATGTGCCGCAGCCGGGCGTGCCGCACCGCGATGCCGGCCACCCGGGCCGCCCGCTCCGGGTCGGCGGCGTAGACCGTCAGACCGTCCTCGTCCAGCTCCTTGAAGGAGAACGGCACGGTGATCAGACGGCCGTCGAACTCCGGCACGGCGACCTGGGTGGCGGTGTCCAGCGGGGACAGGCCGTCGTCGCTGGCCTCCCAGGCGGCCCGCGACCAGGTCAGGCACAGCGCCTGCAGGATCGGCCGGTCCAGCGCGGCCAGCGCGCCCGCGTCCCAGGCCTCCTCGTCGCCGCCGGCCTGCGCGTCCGCCGGGCGGGTGCCGCCGGCCGCGAGCACGGTGGTGACGATCGCGTCGGCGGTGCCCAGCCGCGCCAGCAGCTCCGGCTCGGCGCCGCGCAGCGAGGAGCAGAACAGCGGCAGCGCCCGGGCGCCCCGGTCCTCGATCGCCCGGCAGAGCGTCTCGACGAAGCCGGTGTTGCCGCTCATGTGGTGCGCGCGGTAGTACAGCACCGCGATCACCGGGCCCTCGGTGGTACGGGCGGTGCGCTCCAGCGGGCCCCACTCGGGCGCGGAGGCCGGCGGCGCGAAGCCGTGGCCGGTCAGCAGCACGGTGTCGGAGAGGAAGGCGCCCAGCTCGGCCAGGTTCGCCGGGCCGCCGTGCGCCAGGTAGGCGTGCGCCTCGGCGGCGATGCCGGCCGGGACGGTGGACAGCTCCATCAGCTGGGCGTCCGGCGCCTGCTCACCGGTCAGCACGATCACCGGGCGCGGGCCGGCCAGCAGCGCGTCCAGGCCCTCCTGCCAGGCGCGGCGGCCGCCGAGCAGCCGGACGACCACCAGGTCGGTGCCCTCGGTCAGCGCGGGAAGGTCCTCGACGGTCAGCCGGGCCGGGTTGCCCAGGCGGTACGGCACCGGGCCCTCGGAGGCGCGGGCGCTGAGCAGGTCGGTGTCGGAGGTCGACAGCAGCAGGATCATGCGAGGGGCCTCCCGGCCTCGTCGGAGAACGGGCGGGCGGCCCAGGACATGCGGCAGCGCACAGGTCAAGCCTTCCTCGGGGTCCGCGCCCCGTGGGGGTTCCCCCCGGCCACGGGCCGAGGGGCTGGTCTGAGAGACGGCAGGAGTTCCTGGCTCCCACGGTGGTGAACCGTGGTCACAGTGGCGGGACCGCACCGGGTTTGCACCGGTTTCCTCCCCTTGCGCCGTCGCTGGCACGGGCGGCCCGCAGGGCCACCCGCGCAGCATCGTACGGGGTGCCGACCGGCTGCGGAGCTGGTCCGGGACTGTGATCTAGGTCCTGTCCGGCGATCTTGTCGGATCAGCCCGCGGCGTCGGGCGCCCGGTTGGGCGTGCGCCCGGATCGTCCTCGTACTGGGTCGTACTTGGGCGATTCGGGCGTGCGTCCAGGCGGGATGCCCGGCGGCGCGGGCCCGGCAGGATCGGCCGGACAGGGCCGATGAGCCCGGGGCACCCGTTCGGACCATCTGTATGCTCGCCGCCATGCCACCCACACCCGCCGCCCCAGCGCCGGGCCCCGCCGTGCCCGACCGGGGGCAGGCCGACGCCTGCCCCGGCGCGCTGCGCCTGCACCGGGCCGACGACGGCGCCCTCGCCCGGGTCAGGGTGCCCGGGGGACTGCTGACCGCCCGTCAGGCCGTCGCGCTGGCCGAGGCCGCCGAGGACCTGGGCGACGGCGAACTGGAGACCACCTCACGGGGCAACGTCCAGCTCCGCGGCCTGGGTTCGGACGCCGGCGCCGAGCTGGGCGCCCGGCTGCGCGCCGCCGGCCTGCTGCCCTCCGACGCGCACGAGCGGGTCCGCAACATCGTCGCCTCGCCGCTCGCCGGCCTCGACGGCCGCGGCCACGCCGACGTCCAGGCCTGGGTGCGCGAGCTCGACGCGAAGCTGTGCGCGGGCGACTGGGCCGTCGGCCTGTCCGGCAAGTTCCTCTTCGCGCTCGACGACGGCCGCGGCGACGCCGCCTCGCTGGACGCCGATGTGACATTGATCGCAAGGCCGGCCGGCACCGCACTGCTGCGCCTCGGACGGGCCGCCACCGCCCGCCCGGTCCCCGCCGGGGAGGCGGTGGACGCGGCACTCGCCGCCGCCCGCGACTTCCTGGCCGCGCTGCGCGCCACCGGCACCCAGGCCTGGCACCTGCGCGAGGCCCCCGACCTGCTCGACCCCGGGCCGCTGCCGCTGCCCGCCTTCACCGACCCGCACCCGCCGCTGGGCGCCCTGCCCGGCGGCCTGTCGGTCGGCCTGCGCTTCGGCCGGGCGTCCGCCGCCGGCTGGCGGCTGCTCGCCGAGACGGCGGTGGACGGCCTGCGGCTGACCCCGTGGCGCGGCGCGGTGCTGCCTGGGGCGGCCGCCGACCGGCTGCCCCGGCTGGCCGCGGCCGGGTTCAGGACCGAGCCCGGCACCCCCTGGGACCGGGCCACCGCCTGCACCGGGACGCCCGGCTGCGCCAGGTCGCTCGCCGACGTCCGGGCGGACGCCGCGCCGGCGCTCGACGCCGCCGGCCGCCCCGGCCTGCCGGTGCACTGGTCGGGCTGCGAGCGGCGGTGTGGACATCCGGGCGGGGACTGGGTGGATGTGCTCGCCACGGGGCAGGGCTACCGGGTGACCCGAGGCGAGGCCTCGGTGGAAGTGACGACGGAAGAGATGGCCGAGGCGGTCGCCGAGGCCCGGAGGACCACGTGATCGAGTACGAGAAGGACGGCGCCGAGATCTACCGGCAGTCCTTTGCCACCATCCGGGCCGAGGCCGAGCTGGCCGCGCTGCCCGCCGACGTCGCCCAGGTCGCGGTGCGGATGATCCACGCCTGCGGCATGACCGACCTGGTCGAGGACCTCGTGTACTCGCCGGGCGTGGTGGCGCGGGCCCGCGAGGCGCTGCGCGCCGGTGCGCCGATCCTGTGCGACGTGAACATGGTGGCCAGCGGCGTCACCCGCAAGCGGCTGCCCGCCGGCAACGAGGTGATCTGCACGCTGACCGACCCCTCGGTGCCGGAGCTGGCCGCGAAGCTGGGCAACACCCGCAGCGCCGCCGCGATGGAGCTGTGGCTGCCCCGCCTGGAGGGTGCGGTGGTCGCCGTCGGCAACGCGCCGACCTCGCTCTTCCGGCTGCTGGAGATGGTCGAGGCGGGCGCCCCGCGCCCGGCGGCCGTGATCGGCGTCCCGGTCGGCTTCATCGGCGCGGCCGAGTCCAAGCAGGCCCTGGCCGAACACCCGGCCGGCCTGGAACACCTGGTGGTCCGGGGCCGGCGCGGCGGCAGTGCGATGGCCGCCGCCGCCATCAACGCGATTGCGAGCGAAGTGGAATGACGGAGCGTCAGTCAGGCCGGCTGTACGGTGTCGGGCTCGGCCCCGGCGACCCCGAGCTGGTCACCGTCCGGGCCGCCGGGCTGATCGGAAAGGCCGACGTGGTCGCGTACCACAGCGCCCGGCACGGCCGGTCGATCGCCCGCTCGATCGCCGAGCCCTACCTGCGCGGCGACCAGATCGAGGAGAAGCTGGTCTACCCGCTGACGGTGGAGACCACCGACCACCCCGGCGGCTACCGGGGCGCGCTGGACGAGTTCTACGAGCAGGCCGCCGCCCGGCTGGCCGCCCACCTCGACGCCGGGCGCGACGTGGTGGTGCTCGCCGAGGGCGACCCGCTGTTCTACGGCTCGTACCAGCACATGCACAAGCGCCTCGCGGACCGCTACCCGACCGAGGTGGTGCCCGGCGTGACCTCGGTCAGCGCCGCCGCCGCCCGCCTCGGCAAGCCGCTGGTGGAGGCCGAGGAGGTGCTCACCATCATCCCGGGCACCCTGCCCGAGGAGGAGCTGACGGCCCGCCTGGCCGCCACCGACTCCGCCGTGGTGATGAAGCTCGGCCGCACCTTCCCGACCGTCCGGCGGGCGCTGGAGCGGTCCGGGCGGCTGGCGGAGGCGCAGTACGTCGAGCGGGCCACCATGCCCGGCGAGCGCACCGCGCCGCTGGCCGAGGTCGACCCGGACTCGGTGCCGTACTTCTCGGTCGCCGTGCTGCCCAGCCGGATCGACCGGACCGTGGCCGAACACGCCGACGGCGAGGGCCGGGGCGAGGGCGAGGTGGTCGTGGTCGGCACCGGCCCGGCCGGGCCGCTGTGGCTCACCCCGGAGGCGCGCGGCGTCCTCGCCGGCGCCACCGACCTCGTCGGCTACACCACCTACCTGGACCGCGTCCCGGTCCGGGCCGGCCAGCTGCGGCACGGCTCGGACAACAAGGTCGAGGCCGAGCGCGCCGAGTTCGCGCTCGACCTGGCCCGGCGCGGCCGCAAGGTCGCCGTGGTCTCCTCCGGCGACCCCGGTGTCTTCGCGATGGCGACCGCCGTCCTGGAGGCCGCCTGCGCCGACCCGTACCGCTCGGTGCCGGTCCGGGTGCTGCCCGGCATGACCGCCGCGCACGCCGCCGCGTCCCGTGCGGGCGCGCCGCTCGGCCACGACTACGCGGTGGTCTCGCTCTCCGACCGGCTCAAGCCGTGGGAGGTGGTCGCCCAGCGGCTGCGCGCCGCGGCCGCAGCGGACCTCGTCCTGGCGCTGTACAACCCCGGCTCGCAGAGCCGCACCACCCAGGTCGGCCTGGCCCGCGACCTGCTGCTCGAACACCGCGCCCCCGACACCCCGGTCGTGATGGCCCGGGACGTCGGCGGCCCGACCGAGCGGGTCCGCACCGTCCGCCTGGCCGACCTCGACCCCACCCAGGTCGACATGCGGACGATCCTGCTGATCGGCTCCTCGCAGACCCAGGCCGTCGCCCGCGACAACGGCACCGAGGTGGTCTGGACCCCCCGCCGCTACCCGCCGGTCTGACGACACGCCGGGCGCCTCGTCCCTTCCCGGGATCGGCGCCCGGCCTCAACTGACGCTCCATCACCGTCCGTTCAGACGTGGACCATTGGTCCCGGTGACGGGTCTCGCCGCCGAGGTGGCGGCACGACGGGTGAATTCCCGGTTCGGAGAGTGCCGCCGTCCGGTGCTTCAATCGGTTCGATCGGTTCGATCGGTGGAGAGGCGCGGAGGGGGGACCTCCGGGCAGCGGTGTCCGGTGCGGGAACTTGGGGATGGGAGCCGTCATGGCGTCCGTGGGAGAGAGACTGAGCAGCGCGAGAGCGCGCGCCTTCATCGGCCGGGAGGAGGAAGTCGGCCGCTTCGATGAGGCCTTGGCCGGGGATCCGCACGCGCCGTTCGCGTTCTACCTGTTCGGGCCGGGCGGCATCGGGAAGTCGGCGCTGCTGCGGTGCCTGGCGGACCGGGCCCGCGCCGCGGGCCGGCCGCTCCTCGAAGTCGACGGCCGTTTCGTCGGCCGGGACCCGGCCGACTTCGAGCGCACGGCCGGCCCCTTCCTTGAAGTCCCCGGCACGGTCCTGTTCGTGGACTCCTTCGAGCACTGCCAGTGGCTGGAGAGCTGGCTGTGGCAGCGGTTCCTGCCCCGCGCCGCGGACGGCGCCCTGGTCGTCCTCGCCGGCCGGCTCGCGCCGCAGCCGCAGTGGACCGCCGATCCCGCCTGGGCCGGGGTCCTGCACGTCGGCGAACTGGGCCCGTTCTCCGAGGAGCAGGCCCGGAGCCTGCTGGCCGCGGCGCAGCTCATGCCCGAACTGCGGGACCGGGTACTGCGTTTCGCCGGAGGCAACCCGCTGGCCCTGTCCCTCGCCGCCGCCGCGGGATCGACGGGCTGGAGCAGGGAGGAGATCTGGTCGCCCTCGGCCGACGTCCTGCGGACCCTGTTGGCGGGGTTGATCGGTGAGGTCCCGACGGCGGCCCACCGCCGCGCCCTGGAGCTGGTGGCGCAGGCCCACTCGACGTCCGAGGAACTGCTCACCGCGGTGCTGCCCGAGGAGGACGCCCACCTGCTCTTCGACTGGCTGAGGGACCTGCCCTTCATGGAGTCCACGCACCGGGGGCTCCACCCGCACGACGCCGCCCGCGAGACACTGGCCGCCGACCTGCGCTGGCGGGCCCCCAACGCCTTCGTGGCGATGCGTCAGCGTCTGATGGAGGAGTACCTGCGCCTGCTGCGCGAGGCACCCGAGGAGCGGGTCTGGACCGTCACCGACGAGCTCTTCTACCTCTTCCGGGAGGTGGAGACCCTGGCCCGCCTGCGCACCTGGTCCCGCGAGGACGAGGTGCACGACAGCCCCCTGCGCCCGGACGACCTCGACGTCGTGCTGCGGATGGCCGAGGAGACCGAGGGCCCCGCCTCCGCGGACCTGGTCCGCTACTGGGCGCAGCGCCAGCCGGAGGCGTTCAGCGTCTACCGCCTCGTGAGCACGGGCCGGACGGTGGCGTTCACGGCCCGACTCGTCCTGCCGGCCCCCGCCGACCCGCAGGACCTGGCCACCGATCCCGTCGTCGCGGCAGCCTGGGAGCACACCGATGCCACCGCACCGGTGAGCCCCGGCGAGCACATCGGCGTCAGCCGCTTCTCGGTCTACCCCGAGCGGTACCAGGTCCCCTCGCGCGTCATCGACCTGAGCAGTTCCCGGGCCCAGGCGGAGTCCGCCCGCGCCCGCGGTCGCGCGTACGGCTTCGCCGTCTACCAGGACGCCGAAGCCTGGGCCGCGCGCGTCAAGGGCACCCTCGGTGACACCGGCGCGCGACCCCGGGTCGGTGAGCACACCTACGGGGTGTTCGCCGTCGACTGGCGCAGGGTGCCCGTGGAGGACTGGCTCCGCCTCTTCATATCGGCCACCGAGGTACCTGCCCGGCCGGGGCCCACGGGCGTCTCGCGCACCGCGTTCGACCAGGCCGTGCGCGAAGCCCTGCCGTACTGGCGCGACCCCGGGGCCTTCGCCACCTGTGCCCTGATGCGCTCCCGCATGGTGGCCGACTCCACCGACCCCGCCGAGGAGCTGCGCGCCCTGCTGCGCCAGGCCGTCGACGACCTCGCCCGTGACCCGCGCGGAGTGCGGGCCCGGGACGCCCTGACGGCGGGCTACTTCTCCGGTGCGCCCACCCAGGAGGCGGCCGCCCGCCGCCTCGGCCTTCCGTACGGCACCTACCGGCGTCACCTGCGCCAGGGCCTGGACCAGCTGTGCGAGGCCCTGTGGCAGCGGGAGCTGTACGGCCCCCACCACTAACGGGGGCCGAGCGGGCCCCGACCGGTCCGGGTGGACAGCTGCGGACAGGAGTGGACAGTCACCGCCCCTGCCGGGCCTGGAAAGTGGACACCGCCCGGTACGAGGCTGCACGTCATGAACCTCCGACGCACACAGCCGGACCCGGCGCCCCGCACCCCCCGGCCGGGGGCCGCGCTCGCGGCGCTCGCCGCAGCCCAGTTCACCGTCATGCTCGCCACCTCGATCGTGAACGTGGCGCTGCCGCAGATCCGCGCCGGGGTGGGCCTGTCGGACGGCGGCACCACCTGGGTGGTCAACGCCTACGGCCTGGCGTTCGGCGCGCTGCTCCTGGCCGGCGGGCGGGCGGCCGACCTGCTCGGCCGCCGCCGGGTGCTGATCGCCGGCCTCGCACTGTTCGCGGCGGCCTCGGTGGCGGCGGGACTGGCCGCCTCCTCGGGAGTGCTGATCGCCGCCCGCGCCGCCCAGGGACTCGGCGCCGCCGCCATCGCCCCGGCCGCGCTCGCCCTGGCGATGGAACAGTTCCCGTCCGGTGCCGGGCGGGGCAGGGCACTGGGGGTGTGGGGCGCGGTCTCCGGCGCGGGCGGGGCGGGCGGCGTCCTGCTGGGCGGTGTGCTCACCCAGGCGTGGGGCTGGCCCTGGATCTTCCACGCCGTCGCGCTCGGGGCGGCGCTGGTCCTGGCCGCCGTGGCGGCCCTCGTGCCGCGGGCGGCCGGCCGCCGGGCCGGGCGGTTCGACCTGCTGGGCACCGCCACCGTCACCCTCGCCCTGACCTGCCTGGTCTGGGGGCTGACCACCGCGCGCGGCGCCGGCTGGACGGACACCCGGGTGCTCGGCGCCCTGCTCGGCGCCGCCGTCCTGCTCGCGGCCTTCGCCGTGATCGAGCGTCGCCGGCCGAACGCGCTGATACCGCCGCGGCTGTTCGGCACCGGCCGGGTCGCCGCGGGCAACCTGCTGATGGCGCTGCTGGGGTCCGTCTGGATCGCCCTGTTCTTCTTCCTGCCGCTCTACCAGCAACAGGTCCTCGGCTCCAGCCCGCTGGCCACCGGAGCGGGTCAACTCCCGCTGGCCGGAGCCAATATGCTCGGCGCCGCCCTGGCGCCCCGCATCGCCCGGCGCCTCGGCGGCACCGCGACGGTGACCGCGGCCCTGCTCACCGAGGCTGCGGGACTGGTGTGGCTGTCCCGGATCAGCGCCGACGGGAGCTACCTCGCCGACATCCTCGGCCCGAGCGTCCTGATCGGCCTCGGCCTGAGCGTCGCCTTCGTCCAGCTCACCGCACTCTCCGTGGACGGCGTCCCGCCGCAGGACGCGGGCCTGGCCGGCGGACTGGTGAACACCACCCGCCAGGTCGGCGGTGCGATCGGCCTCGCCGCCCTGGCCACCCTGGCCGGCTCCGTCACCGCCCACGCCTCCACCCACCAGCCCCGGCTGGAGGCCCTCACCGCCGGCTACCGGGCGGCCTTCACGGTCTCGGCCGTGGTCCTGGCCGCCACCGCACTCCTGGCCCTCGCGCTCACCCGCCGGACCCGCCAGGCCCTCCCGCAGAGCCCGGCCGCTGCCGCGACCCCGCCCCTGCGGGGCCGGGCGGCCGACTGCGCACCCACCACCTGACACCCCTGTACCTGACACCTCCCCGCACCACCACGACCGACGAGAACCAAGGACCCGACATGACCAGCAAGCCCTACCTGACCGGCCACTTCACCCCCGTCGTCGACGAGGTCACCGCCACCGAACTCACCGTCGAGGGCACCCTGCCCCCCGAGCTGACCGGCCGACTGCTGCGCAACGGCCACAACCCGAAGCCCGGCGTCACCCCCACCCACTGGTTCAAGGGCAGCGGCATGGTGCACGGGATCTACCTGCGCGAGGGCCGCGCCGAGTGGTACCGCAACCGCTGGGTGCACACCCCGGCCCTGGACGGCGCGCCGTACATGACCGAGCACGGACCCGACCTGACCGCCAGCGCCGCCGGCACCCACGTCATCGAGCACGCCGGACGGCTGCTCGCCCTCTGCGAGGCCAACCTGCCCTTCGAGCTCACCCGGGAGCTGGAGACGGTCGGCGCGTACGACTTCAACGGCAAGGTGCGCACCGCGATGACCGCGCACCCGAAGGAGGACCCGGTGACGGGGGAGCTCCACTTCTTCGGGTCCGCGCCGTTCCCGCCGTTCCTGACCTACTACGTCGCGGACGCCAAGGGCGAGATCGTCCACAGCGCCGAGGTCCCGGGAGCGACCGCCTCGCTCAAGCACGACTTCGCCATCACCCGTCGCCACGTGGTCTTCGTCGAGGGCAACGTCACCTTCGACCCGACCGAGCACTCCGGCATCCCGTACGGCTGGAGCGACCAGCTGCCCGCCCGCATCGGCATCATGCCGCGCGGGACCGACGGGGCCGGGCAGGTCCGCTGGTTCTCCATCGAGCCGGGCAACATGCTGCACGTCTCCAACGCCTACGAGGACGGCCGGGGCCGGATCGTCCTGGAGGGCCCCACCGTGGACCGCGAGGGCTTCCGGCTCTCCTGGAACTGGTGGACCGGCGCGCCCGGCCGCGGTACCGAGCCCGTCGCGCGCTCCTACACCCGCCGTTGGGTGGTCGACCTGGCCGACGGTTCCGTCGACGAGCAGATCATCGACGACCTGCCGGTGGAGTTCCCGACGCTCAACGAGGAGTTCCTGGGCGCCGAGAACCGCTACCAGTACGCCATCTCCTTCCCCGACGAGAAGGGCTTCGGCGGCTACGGCGTCGTCAAGTACGACCGCACCTCCGGCGCCCGCCGGATCCACCAGGTCGGCGACGCCCGGATGCCCAGCGAGGCCGTGTTCGTCCCCGCTGCCGGAGCAACCGGAGAGGACGAGGGCTACCTGCTCACCGTCGTCTCCGACCTCAAGCAGGACGCCTCGCAGCTGCTGGTCCTGGACGCCTCCGGCCTGGACCGGATCGCCACCGTCCACCTGCCCCAGCGGGTCAGCTCCGGACTCCACGGCTCCTGGATCCCGGACAGCGACCTGGACGGCAGCGAGGGCTGACCCACCGTCCCCGGCCCCGGGGGGCACGGCACCTGCCGTGCCCCCCGGGGCGCGGTCCCTCCCGGGAGGGAGGCGGACCACGCGCGGGAGGGATCACGCGGCGGGCCGGCTCCGGTTGACTCGAACCGTCGAGCGAGAGCCCCGAGGAGGACGTCATGCGCAGGTGGTTCAGGCGGTTGCTGGTTCCGATGGCCGCGATGGGTGCGCTGGCCCCGACGGCCGTACTGCCGGCGGCAGCCGCCGAACCGGCCCCGGACATCCGCACCGTGATCGAGGCGGTCCCGGGGCTGACGGTGCTGGAGGAGAGGCCGGCCGCACCCGGATACCGGTTCTTCGCGCTGAGCCTGCGCCAGCCGGTCGACCACCGGCACCCCGAAGGCGCCACCTTCGAGCAGCGGATGACCCTGCTGCACCGGGCCGTGGACCGCCCGACGGTGCTGAGCACCAGCGGCTACGGCGTCAGCACGACCGGCCAGTCCCGCTCGGAGCCGACCGCACTCGTCGACGGCAACCAGCTCACCACCGAGCAGCGGTTCTTCGGCACGTCCAGGCCGGACCCGGCGGACTTCTCCACCCTCACCGTCCGGCAGGCCGCCGACGACCACCACCACGTGGTCGAGGTGTTCAAGGCCGTCTACCGGGGGAAGTGGCTCTCGACCGGCAGCAGCAAGGGCGGAATGGCCTCGGTCTACCACCGCCGCTTCCACCCGGACGACGTCGACGGCACCATCGCCTACTCGGCGCCCGACAACGTCGACGACCGCGACGACTCTGCCTACCTCGACTTCCTCGCCACGGTCGGCACCCCCGAGTGCCGTGCCGCACTGCGGGCCGTCCAGCGCGAGGCACTGGTCCGCCGCGACGCCCTGGTCGCCCGCTACGCCGACTGGGCCGCGCAGCAGGGCCGGACCTTCCGGATCGTCGGCAGCGCCGACAAGGCCTTCGAAATCGCGGTACTCCGCGCCCCCTTCATGTTCTGGCAGGGCGGCGGCGCCCCGCGCTGCGCCGACATCCCCCGCCCGGACGCCTCCACCGACGCCCTGTACTCCTGGATCGACACGGTCTCCCCGTTCGCCCTGTACACCGACACCGTGGCCGCCGACTTCGTCCCGTACTTCTACCAACTGGGCACCCAGCTCAACTACTTCACCGTGGAGACCGCCCACCTGGCCGGGCTGCTCCGCTACCCCGGAGCGACCGACCCCCGGACCTTCGTGCCCCGGGAGATCCCGATGCGGCACCAGCCCGGGGCGATGCGCGACATCGACCGCTGGGTCCGGCAGGACGGCACCCGGCTGCTCTTCGTCTACGGCGGCACCGACCCGGCCGCCGCCGAGCCGTTCCGCCTCGGCCGGGGCAGCCGGGACTCCTCCGTCCACTGGGCGCCGGAGGCCGCCCACTCGGTCCGGATCGCGATGCTGCCGGACGCCGAGCGGGCCGCCGCCACCGCGACGATCCGCCGCTGGGCGGGCGTGGCCGACCAGCGCCCCTCCTAGGCTGGCGGCGGATCAGTCGAGTTCGGCCCACACCGACTGGGTCCGCGCCCGGTACCGGTGGCCGAACCGGTCCGCCTGACGCAGCAGCGCCACCACCCCGGCCTGGGCCTCGCCGCCCATACCGGGCGGGAGCGGGGCCTCCACCCGGAAGCCCCCGGCCGCGCCCAGGGTGACCCGGGCCCGGGTGCCGGTGGCGCCGGTCAGCCGGACGGCCAGCGCGAACGCCTCGGCGTACGGCGTGGGGCTACCCATCGCGGCCGCTCTTCGGCGCGAGCGTCGCCCAGACCACCTTCCCCGGCCCGTCCGCACGCGGCCCGACGCCCCAGGCCTCCGCCAGCACCTCGACCAGGCGCATCCCCCGCCCCGACTCGTCGAGTTCGGCCGCTGACCGGGCCTGCGGCACCACCGCACTCGCGTCGTGCACCTCGATCCGCAGCCGCTCGAACTCCAGCCCGAACCGGACCCGGACCAGCCGCCCGGGCGGCACCCGGGCATGGGTCACCGCGTTCGCGACCAGCTCGGACAGCAGCAGCTCCGCCTCCCAGCCGAAGCCCCCGCCGTCCGGGACGGCCGCGAGGAAGGCCCGCAGCAGTCTGCGGGCCGCGGCGGCCGAACGCCGGTGACGCGGAAGCCAGAAGGCCTGCCCGCCCGCCGTGTCGGAAGGTCTGTCGAGCATTTCGGGCATGGTGCAGCGGCCCTTTCGGGATGGTGACGCAAGGTGAGCTGATTGCTCCGTTCCGCTACAAAGCATCGCGGCTCGCGAGTACCGTGGCGAGCGATCGAACTTTCCAAATGCGCTGACACAACCGGGGGTTGCCATCAACCGTCGCAAGGGCCTGACCAGCCCGATCACCTGTTCCCCGGCGATGTTCGGCTCCGAGCTGCTGTTCGCCCGCGAGGCTGCCGGCCTGAGCCAGCACGACCTCGGCGCCCGGGTCCACTGCACCCCCGGCCAGATCAGCCGCATCGAGGGCGCCACCCGCAAACCCACCCGCGAGTTCGCGGAGCTCTGCGACCGGGCCCTGGGGACGGGGCAGCTGCTGGCGCGGATCTGGTCCCGGGTGGACTGGGACGGCGCGGTCGGGCATCCGGACTGGTTCCGCCGCTACGCGGGGCTGGAGGCGGAGGCGACGATCATTCGGCAGTTCCAGGTGCAGCTGGTGCCCGGCCTGCTGCAGACGCCGGACTACGCTCGAACGCTCTTTCGCGCGAAGGAGCCGTTGGCGTCGCCGGACCGCATCGAGGAACTCGTGGCAGCTCGGCTCGATCGCCAGCGCATCTTGACCGCCGGTGACCCGCCACGCCTGCTGATCGTCCTCGATGAGGGAGTGCTGCTGCGCAACTACGGCGGTGAGGTGGTGATGCGTGCACAGCTGGCGCATCTGCTTTCCATGGCGGAGGCGTCGAACATCGTGCTCCGCGTGGCGCCACTCTCCCTGGGGGCGGTTGCAGCCTTCGATCACAGCTTCACGCTGTTGACCTTGCCCGACGAACCTGACGTCATCTACGTCGACGGTATTCACCGGGGTCAGGTGGTTGACGATCCTGTTCGGTTCCGCGACTGGGCCTACGCCTATGATTTGTTGCTAGGTGATTCACTGTCAGAAGGTGCTTCGCTGGCCAGGATCCGTTCGGCGATGGAGGGACTGCGCACCATGAATTCCGTACCCAACTTGGATGCCGCCTCGTGGCGAAAGAG
Organism: Kitasatospora sp. NBC_00374; assembly: GCF_041434935.1. Taxonomy (NCBI): domain Bacteria; kingdom Bacillati; phylum Actinomycetota; class Actinomycetes; order Kitasatosporales; family Streptomycetaceae; genus Kitasatospora; species Kitasatospora sp. NBC_00374. The sequence continues at coordinate 6,748,282 of NZ_CP107964.1, forward strand.
CACCTACAGCACCGGCGACGGCGGCAACTGCATCGAGGTCGCCGACGGCTTCGAGGGCCTCATGCCCGTCCGCGACTCCAAGGATCCCGACGGTCCGAAGCTGGTCTTCCCGGCGGCCGCCTGGCGCTCGTTCCTGGCCGGTGTCCGAGCCGGGGACTTCCCCGATTGCTGAGGTCGATTCACTCGAACGAGCGACCGTACGCCAGGTTCGCCGGACGGGCCGTAGGGGGAGAAGAGGAATCGTGTGTGTGCGCTCGGTCGAGCTGTGCACCGATACCTTTCCCTTGCTGAGGAGACAGACGGCATGGCACCCATCCCCAACGGCCCGTACGGCATCGCCAAGCGGAACGAGCAGTTCCTGACACTCCAGGAGGAGAAGGCCCCCGCAGTCGTCCTGCCGCCGACCGGTCAGCCCGGTGAGCAGGAGTGGCATGTGGAGGGGCTCCCCAACGGCAACGTCACCATCAGGAACCTGCGGCAGGAGACCTTCCTCAGCTTCGACGGCGTGCCCGAGGTCAACAAGATGCTCCGCGGCTCCTCGCAGGCCACCGAGTGGCAGCTCCGGCAGTCGGCGGAGCCGCGCATGTTCCACATCGTGGTCCCCGGCGGCCCGGTCGACGGCGTCGAGCTGACGGTTGACCTCAGCCTGCTGCGGATCTTCCCGCCGATGACGGCACTGCGTCCGCTGGAGCCGACGAACATCGGCCAGGCGTGGATGTTCGAGTTCCACGAGTAGCAGACCCGACTCCGTCGCCCCTCTCCCGATGCCGGGGGAGGGGCGGCGGCAGGCCGTCAGCGCCAGGCGCTGGAGTCCAGCCGCGCCAGCGTCCAGTCGGGGAAGAGGACGAAGACCGAGACCAGGCACTCCTTCAGTTCCGGGTTCAGCTCCGTCGCGATCTTGGCCTGCAGCTGGCCGGCGATGGTGGGGCCGTGGAAGTTGAGGTTGGCACCGTTGTACAGGGACGGGTTGTCACACGCGTCCATGAAGACGGTGACCTGCTTCTTCGGGTACGCCCCGAGCTTGCCGGTGATGCCGCTGTAGAGGTTCGTGAGCAGCTCGGCGCCGGTCTTGGTGCCGCCGACCTTGAGGCTGTCGCCGACCTCGGTGCAGGCGTCGTAGAAGGTCACGGCGGTGTGGCTGGCCGGGTTCGGGCAGTGGCCACGGACGGCGAAGTCGGGCTTCAGTTTGGCCTCGTCGAAGGGCCAGGGCAGGAACTCCGTGTGGCCGTTGAGCCACAGCGCCTTGGCGGCGATCAGTTCCAGCACGACGGTGTAGCTCGGCAGCGGGAACCGGCTCGGGAGGCGGAATCCGCCGTTCGCCGCCGTGCCGGGCGGCAGCCCGCCTACCGCCGCCACGTTGGGGAGGGCGTCGTTCATGGCGATCAGGATGGCCTTGGCGGCGTGCGGCCCGGCGGCGGGGTCGAGCAGGCTGGCCACCAGGTTGGCGACCTGTCCCGCGATGGCCGGATCGGCGGTGACCTTCTTGAACAGGGCGTTCGTCGGGCCGAGGACGTTGTTCGCCTGGGTGATCGACGTGATCTCGTGCTGCCACTCGCCGGGCCAGGTCGGGACGGCGGACGTCATGTGCACCAACTCGCTTCGCATGTCGGCGGGCGCGCGGACGACGGGTGGGCCGTCCGCCTCGCTCCGTTCCTGGGCCGGGCATGCCGCAGGCGGCACCCCCGTACGACGAGACTCCCGACTGTCTGACGGACTGTCAATCGCCCTTCTGTATCTGGTGGTCGGCGGCAGGGGCGTGCGGCAGTCCTTGCCGACGGGCCGTCACCGCGTGCTGGTGACGGCCCGTCGCAGGTGGGTGTTCACGTGGCCGGGCCGTCCTGCCCGGGGCGGGTGGCGTCAGCGCAGGGGGATCGGGTTCCAGGTCAGTTCGCGCTGGTGGCCGTGGCGCCAGCCGCGGGTGCGGACCGCGTCGGTGCGGGGGTAGTCGCCGTCGGTGGCCTTGGCGTCGACGTTCTGGCCGCTGTCCGAGTAGGACTGCAGCGCGAGGCCTCCCCAGCCCTCCTCGCCTCCCCAGGACCACAGCTGGGTGTTCGGGGTCTGGCCCGAGGGCGTCCGCTTCTCGTCCTCCATCACCACGGCGCCCTCGTTGCCGCCGGTGTAGGCCATCACCTGGTCCTTGCCCACGTTGTACATGATTTGTGCGGGGCCGGAACTGATCTGCACCCACGTGCAGAAGCGGTCCCTGGTGTCGATGGGCTTCACGTAGACCGATTCGTTGTCGGCGTTGGCGCACAGCACGTAGCCGCGGAAGCCGGCGTTCTGGATCAACACGGCCCCGGGCACGGCCTGCTGGGAGGCCGAGGCGGGGGCCGCGGGCAGCGCGGTGAGGAGGGCCGCGGCGAGGCCGGTCGCGGCGAGGCCACCCCGGAGGCGGAGCGGGCGGCGAGAGGCTCGCTTGGATCGTGTCATGCGAAAACACTCCTTCGTTGGATTGAGTGTCAGGTCTATGTCAATCAACCTGCCGTCGATGCGCCACGAACCCGCCGACTGCGGCGCCTGGAACCCGATCTAAGGCATGTGCATGTCAAGCAAGTTGCTGGTTGGCTCCGCGGAATATGCCGACGGGATGTGGAGCAACTATGTCGAGCACTTGTCGGATGCGCAAGACCGGGGGAGGAGGTGTGGAGGCGACCGACGGGCCGCAGGTGGTCGACGGCGCGGCCTTCCGCACCTGCCCACCCTCGTCAAGGGCCCCGCCGCTACCGCCGATGACGCGGATGGGCGGTGAGCACTCCGGCGGCGACGCGTTCGCGCAGCCACCGGTCCGAGACCGCCGGGTGGACCCCGACCTCCGGCGGCGCGGGCAGCGGGTCCGGCACGGCCACGCCGACGACCTGGATCACCTCGTCGTCCGGGAACGGGGTGTAGTCGTGGTCCCAGGGGGTCGCACGAGGTGTGACAGCCACCGGCGAACGCGGCCTGCGGGACGACGAGGGCGGGCGCCACGGTGAGCGCGGTGAACACGGTGAGCGTCTCGCGCCCGGCCCCGCACCCGGGCATCCGTAGGGGTACGCAGGAGGGCTACGGTTTCTGCCGGCTGTCGGTGGCGTGTGCTCCACTACCTCCGACCGAACGGCGAAACAGGAGGCGTCCATGGGCGTACTGACCGACTACTTCCGCGCCGCCGACGCGGCATCGGTCGTCCGGGCGATCGAAGGCAACGACGGCGGCCCGCTGGTCGGTGTCCGGGACGCCGCCTTCGACGGGGTCGAGGCCAAGGGCGTCGATCCGACGGTCCTCCTGGGCAGGCTCGTCGCCGCGATCAAGGAGGTTCCGTGGGACGTGGACCTGGTGGACGACACGGCGGTCTGGCCGACCACCCCGCCCCCCGGCCCGCACGGTCCCGAGGACGAGGACGGCCCCTGGGCGACGGGCCCGTGGGTGCTCGAACTCGACACACCGGTACGGGACATCCTCGCGGCGGTCCACGAAGCGGACGTGCCGGCGATCGTCACCCGCTGGGCGCAGGCGGAGGAGTTCCACGGAGCACCCGCCGAAGCCCTCCGACCGCTGGCCGAGCAGCTGATCCAGCTCGCCCGACGGGCCCGCGAGGCCGACCAACAGCTCTACTGCTGGGTCTGCCTGTAGGACGGCATGCCTTCCTGGCGCACCGCACCGGGCACCAGGACGGACGCCGTCGGCAACACCTGTGACAAGAGCCGCCCGGCAGGCCGGCGGCCGGCGAGCACCAGCCCATTCGGGCCGCCCAGTCGCTGGCGTCGCGTCAACTCCTGGCAGGATCGGCCTCCATGGACACCCGATACGAGTGGTACGAACAACGGCCGCTGGGCGGCGGGGTGGTGCGGATCTCGGAGCCCCGGGTGCGGGCGCTCCTGTCGGCCAACCTGTGGTGGCTGCGCGGCACCGACCGTGACCTGGTGGTCGACACCGGGCTCGGCGTGGTCGCCCTGCGGCAGGCGGTCCCCGAACTCTTCGAACGCGACCCGCTGGCCGTCCTCACCCACGCCCACCTCGACCACGTCGGCGGCGCCCACGAGTTCCGCGAGACGGCCGCCCACACCGCCGCCGCGCCGGCCCTCGCAGCCGGTGTTCCGGCCAGCCTGAACGGCCCGGAGCTGGTCGCACTGCTGGGCATCGACACGGCGGGCGAGGCCGTCCCCGACCTCCTGCTGAAGTCCCTCCCGCACCCCGGGTACGACCCGCGCACCTACCGCGTCGAACCCGTCACCGTGACGCGTACGCTCACCGACGGCGACCGCATCGACCTCGGCGGCCGCACCCTGACGGTGCTTCACCTCCCCGGCCACACACCCGGCTGCCTCGCCCTCCTGGAGGAGCGCACCGGCACCCTCTACTCCGGCGACATCGTCTACGACGGCCAACTCATCGACGACCTCCCCGACTCCGACCGGGCCGCCTACCGCCGCACCATGCAGTTACTCGCCGACCTCGACGTCACCACCGTCCACCCGGGCCACGGCCCGTCCTTCGACCGGGCCCGCCTGCGCGAACTGGCCGCCGCCTACCTGCGCTTGAGTGACTGCTGATCGCGAGGCTTGGAACAGCCGCAGAAGCGACGGCGGCTGCCCTTATGAACCGCCCGAGGGACTACTGTTCGGCCATGCGATCGATCACCCGAATCGGGGGAGCCGCCTCGGCCGCCGCCGCGCTCCTGTTGGCCTGCGGGTGCAGCGGGCCCTCTTCCGCGCCCTCAGGAGACGCATCCGAGGCAGGGGTAACTGCAGCGGCGATCTCGAAGCAGGCCGACAACACACTGGTCCTGGCCGACGAGCCAGGTCGGACGTATGCGCTCGGAGTCGTCAACTGCAACCCCAGTCAGCTGACCGGTCTTTCAGCCATCAAGGCCGTTACCACGCTCACGCCGCAGCCCGGGCAGCCCTGGGCTCACCTGACCATCAGCAATGCCGGAACCGAGCGGGCGTTCGTCCAATATGGCGGAAGCAACGGTGTTGACGCATGGATGGGTGATGCCGTGCCATCTCAGCTCACTCTGGTCGTCGACGGGGATATCTACACGATTCGCGGACTCGCCTTCAACCTCACTCGCACCGGAGGTTCAGACGGAGTCGGCGAGGCCCCACCCCGCAAGACCACCCTGAGCGCACGAATTGTCTGTCCCACTCACCCGATGGCCAGTCAGTCCCCGACAGCAGCGGTCGCGTAGCACCCACGGCTGCAGCACCACGCAGGAAGCGCGTGCGCTCAATTCGCCGTCCTGCGTGCAGCCGAGGTGCAGGGTAGGCGAACTCCTGGCGTGGCGCCGCCGCTGGGGACAGGCTGCACGGCCATGGACTGGATGCTCCTGCTCTCCACACTGGCCGGCGCCGCGGTCGGCATCGCCGCCCCCCTCTTCGCCGACCGCAACCGTTGGCGCCGCGAGGAGGCGCGGCACACCCTCGAGGTGCGGCGCGAGGCGAACACCGCGTACGTGTCCGCCCTCAAGGCGGTAGGCGAGGCCTTCCCCGCCACCGGTATCTATCCGGTGATCGCCGACCTGGGCGTCGCGTTCCGCTCGACGTAGAAGGGCCGGCAGTGGAGAGTCTCCACTGCCGGCCCTTGTCGCTGTCAGGCGCGTCAGCTGGTGTAGAGGGTGGTCACCTGCTGGGCGGTGAGGGCGTAGGGGTAGGTGCGGACGTCGCTGACGGCTCCGCTGGCGGCGCTGTCGGGGTCGTAGGTGGTGGTGTCGGCGATGCCGATGGTGGTGGGGCCGGTGGCGTTCCAGGGGGTGGGGTTGGTGCCGGAGCCGGCGTACTGGCCGTTGACGTACAGCGTCATGGTGTGGGTGGTGGCGTCGAAGGTGCCGACCAGGTGCGTCCAGACGCCGGTCTGCGGTGCGCCGGTGGCGTGTGCGGCGTAGTAGGAGCCGGTCCACAGGTGGTCGTCACCGGGGGCCACGAAGGTCCAGGCCTTGTAGGCGTCGGAGTACTGGAGGTAGTAGGCGCCGCGTTCGCTGCCGTTCTGGGTGACGAACGTCTGGTACTGGCCGGGTGTGATCGAGCCGGCCTTGACCCAGGCGGCGACCGTGTAGCTGCCGCTGGTGTCCACCGTGGGGGCGGCGGTCTTGAAGTAGGTGCCGTTGAGGTTGGTCGCAGCGTCGGCGGTGTTCTTGTGGTCGGTGGTCCAGGTGACGGTGCCGGTCGAGGTCGCGGGGTTGGTGCCCGCGGTGTCGGCAGCCGTGGAGTTGGCGTAGGTGTAGGTGGCCTTGTTCAGGAGCCACCGGTCCGGGGTCGCCTTGGTGTTCAGGACGGTGGTGGGGCCGGAGTCGAAGGTGTACCCGGGGGCGTCGGTGGTGCCGGTGCGGTGGCCGGTCCAGATCTGGATGTCACCGCTGGCGGTGATGCCCCACAGGGTGGGGTTGCCGTTGCCGGTGAGGTCGCCGTCGGAGCCGATGCGGTCCCAGGTGGTGGCGGTGATGCCGGTTTTGATCGTGGTGGTGGCGGCGATGGCGGTGATGGCGGGGTAGGTCACGGTGGTGACCTCCCCGAAGTCGGGGTCGATGACGTCGGTCGAGGCTGTGCCGGTGGTGAAGGTGCAGGCCTTGACGTCGCCGGTATCGCGGTTGCGCGCCCACAGGCCGGGGTGGCTCTGGCCGGCCGGGTCGCCGACCCAGTCGCCGACCGGGATGAGGTCGTGGTTCTTCCATCCGACGGCGGCGAGCCTGATCGGGGACCCGAAGGTGTTGTCCGCCATGGACGGGTAGAACCAGAGGGCGCCGTCACCGGCGGGAGTGGCCTCGACGGTGAGCAGGCCGGTGCGGTTGGGCGACTGCTTGGTGGTGCTGACCGGGTCGCCGACGGCGGCGATGCTGGTGGTGGTCGACCAGTCGGCGGCGTAGCCAGTGCAGTCGGGGTTGGCGGCGGAGACCGCGCAGGCGGGCTTGGCGAGCAGGATGAAGACGTCGAGGGCACCCGGGACAGCCAGGCTGCCAGGGTTCCTGTAGGCCTGCAGTCCGGCGGCGTCCTTCTTGTGCACGATGACGTCGTCGACGTTCACGCCGTCGCGCAAGCTGCCGCGGTGGGTGATCTGGAAACGACTGTCCCACGGGTCACCCTGAGTAAGGGTTGCGTCCGGGGAGTGGTGGGCGTCGGCAGCCATGGTCATGATCGGCGCAGCGGCGTTGGGGTTTCCCGGGACTGTGTAGGCGCGCAGGTTTCCGGCCCCGTCGTAGGTGAGGATGTCGGGGACGCTGTCGCCGGTGACGTCGCCGAAGCGCGGGGCGGGCGCGTTGGGGTCCCAGGGTGCGTAGAAGGCGTACTGGGCGACGGGCGAGAGGTTTCCGGCCTGGTCCTTGGCCTGGATGTAGAGGATGTTGGTGCCCCAGTGGCCCGGCTTCACGGTGAGCTGGCCCGAAGGGATCGTGGGGCCGCAGCGCCAGCCGTCACCGGGGTTGGAGAGGGGAATGCTGAACTGAGGCTCCCAGGACCAGCGCAGGCAGGCGAGCCCGGAGGCGCTGGGCGCCCCTGTACCGGGGTTGTCGGCGGCGGTGAACGGGATGCCGCCGTCGTTGCCTGCCGTCAGCGTGGTCGTCTGGCCGTTGCCGGAGGGCGGGAACTGCGTATTCGGGTCGCTCACCGTGGTCGGGAAGGTGACGGTGGGCGGGGTGAGGTCCGCCTTGAAGTGGCAGGTCGGGGTGGAGCTGGAGCTCAGGTAGTGGTCGCTGGCGAGGATGCTGAAGCCGTAGGCGTGGCCGTCCTTGATGACCCCGGCGGGGACGGTGAAGGGGGCGTTGCTTCCGCTGGCGACGTCGGGCGAGTTGCCGGCCGCGACGTCGGGGACGCCGGGAAGGTTGTAGTCCCACATGTGGGACCAGGCGTACAGCTGCGCCTGCACGGGGCTGGTGACAGTGGCGTTGAGGGTGGTTGCGCCATTCTGGTCGGTGCCCGCGCCGAGCCAGGCCCAGGTGGTGGAGTCGTCGACGCCGCAGGCCTGGTTCGCCCCACCGCCGACGGTTGTCGGCTCGGGCAGGACCTTCGGGTTCGCCGGGGTGTTCGGGTAGCGGTCGTACTCGATCCACAGGGAGGGCTGGCGAGTCAGGCGCTTGAACGCGTTGACGTTGCTCTCGTTGCCGTACACACCGAACGTGAGGGTGTCGGTGTTGGTGCCGTACTGCTGGACGGTGCCGGTGATGTCGTAGTTGAAACCGACGTTGTCGTGGCAGGCGCCGTGGCCCGAGCCGGGGACCAGGCTCTGGCCGAGGGATCCGCCGATCTGACCGGGCTGGTTGTTCCAGGTGGTGGAGCCGCTGATCGCGCCGACGTGATAGAGGTCGACGGGGTACTTGGTGGTGCAGGACCAGTCCGCGGAGACGTACTCCTGCAGGTCCATGTACGCCCGGTGGACGACGGCGCCGCGCAGGCCGCCGAGGTCGAACTGGTAGAAGGTGCGGTACGTGGAGGCGGGCGAGCAGCTGCCGCCGGCCGCGTAGTAGCCGCACCGGCCGACGCCGGGGTAGCTGGTCTCGCCGCTGCCGTTCATGTCCCAGTAGGAGGTGCCGGGGTAGGCGGACTGGACCTGGGTCCAGGCGTTCGCCGACGGGGCCCACGGGATCCACGCCGGGTCGATGAAGTACGGGGCGGTGCCGTGGGCCAGCAGCTCCTGGTCGGGCTTCAGATCGACGCCCTTGGCGTCCGCCGTGACCGGCATCACGGTGACCTTCGCCCCCGCACCGGGCCCGTCCGACGTGCTGACCACCGATCCCTTGCCGTCCGCCGGATCCTCGGCGGGGGCTTCCAGAGCGGCTCGGGACTGGGCACTCCTAGACGCCGCCATGGTCATGGAGGCCGGTGCACCAGGAGCCGACGGCGTCGAGGTGGTGGTGCTGTCCCACATCTGCGGGGTGGTCGCGATCCAGCGCATCGAACCGTCCGCGGTCTTCGCGGTCAGGTTGCCCGCCGCGTCCGAGCCGACGGTGACGCCGTCGGTCGTCGTCGCGAAGTGCAGGTTGCGGATCGCCGGATTGTCAGCGGCGGCCTGGGTCTTGAGGACCACGACGGTGGTCACCCCGCCGGCCTTGGTCGCGGTGACCTCAAGGTCGGTGTCGGGGGCGACCGCCGCGTAGACCAGGCTGTCGCCCTCCACCCTCGGCGCAGGCAGCGCGAACGGCGCGCTCAACGCCAGCTTCTTCCCGTCCGGGCTCGTCATCGTCGCCAACGGGCCGTTGCCGCCCTTCGACAGCACCAGAGCAGCCGCCGAAGCCTTCGGCGAGAACGTCCCGTCGGTGTTCGCGACAAGCGTGGCGTCGAGGGAGACCCAGGACCCGCCACGCCTGACCCGCTGCTGCTCCGGGTGCTGAGCGAGCGCCAGATGTCCCTCGGGCGTCGCCGAGGTCTCGGCGAACTCCGTCGTCAACGACGGAACCGGGACAGGCTTTCCCGTCGCCTTCGCCTGCGCGAGCGCCGCGTCGGCCTCACCGGCTGGCGGCCGCAGCTTCGCATGCTCGGCGTCGGCGGCCTGGACCTGTGCGCGGGAAAGGCCCGCTGAAGTGGTGTCAGCCCGTGCTGTGGGCACTGCGGAAAGTGATGCCGATATGGCCAGTGCCGCGGCGGCCGCCAGCACCCGGGGCGAGGATCCCCGTGGGAAACGCGTTTTTTTCAAAGTGGGACTTCCTTGGGCTAGCGACAGCCAGTGCGGTGCGAAGACGCAGGTCAGCGCCACTTTTTCGCGCACGGCACCCAGCGGGCAAACGGGTTGCCGGGCCACTGTCCGAAAACGTGTCAGATCGGACCGTTTTGTGATGGCAAGTGAGATGGATCACGCGGCCCGGAGTCCTCCGGGCATTGACCAGCGGTCTTTTTCCGCCGGTAGGTTCGGGGCTTTGCGCCGAGTTTTTCTCCGGCTGGCGCACCGGACGATTCATGGAGGTTTTGTGCTACTCCTACGGAGTGCTGACCATCAGCCAGAACGCTCGCAGGCGTCCTGGCTCCGGCGACGGCTCGCGGTGGTCACCGCAGCCGCTCTCGCCGGTTCTCTGCTCGTTCCCACGGCCGCCGCCGCGGCGGCGGGGCCGGACTACTCGAAGATCTGGACGCCGCCGAACACACCGGTGGGCAAGACGGCGTCGGTGAAGGGCCAAAAGGCGCCCGCCGTCCCGGTCGCCAAGCCCACACACGACGTTCCGCCTACCTGGACACCCCCGAAGGACGCCAAGCCCGCGGCCGCACCTCACGGCCGTGCCGACGTGGATCTCGGCGCAGCGGCCGGGGCCGCGAAGGCTCAGGGCTTGCAGGCGCCGTCGACCGGCGCACCGACCTCCGGTGCGGAGGCGGTCGCCGGGTCCCTGCCGGTGTCGCTGGCGCCGCTGCCCGGCGCCGGAGACGTGCCGGGGCAGACGGTGCAGGTCGAGGTCGCCGACGAGAAGACGGCGGCTGCGGCAGGCGTCGCCGGTCTCGCGGTCACTCTGGCCCGTGGTGGAAAGACGGAGGCCCGTCCTGTGCGGGTCGCGATCAACGCCGACCGTCTCGGCGGCCGATTCGGCGCGGACTGGGCGGCGCGCGCACAGCTGGTAGCGCTCCCGGCCTGCTCCTTGACGAGCCCTGAGGTGAAGGGCTGCCTGGAGCGCACGCCCGTGGCCTCGCACTACGACGCCGCCTCCAGGAAGCTCGTCGCCGACGTGACCCTGCCCGGCACGGACACCACGCCGCGCACGAGCATCCAGTCCCTGTCGGCCGCGGCACCCGCTGCGGCCGGCGCCTCCGGCGGGGCGATGGTCCTCGCCGCGGTCTCCGGGTCGTCCGGCGGAGCCGGCACCTACGCCGCGACGCCGCTGAACCCCTCCCAGGCCTGGGAGGCGGGAAGCCCGTCGGGAGCGTTCGACTACTCCTACCCCATCCAGGCCCCGCCTTCCCTTGGCGGATCGGTGCCTGCGGTCGCGCTCTCTTACAACTCGGCGTCGGTAGATGGCAAGACGTCCTCGACCAACGCCCAGGCGTCGTGGATCGGTGACGGCTGGGACTACAGTGCGGGCTTCGTCGAGCGTTCGTACAAGCCGTGCTCGAAGGCGGGCATAGCCGGCTCCGGCGACCTTTGCTGGGGCGGCGCGAACGCCACCATCTCCCTCAGCGGTCACTCCGGCGAACTCGTCCCGGACGACGCGTCCTGCCAGCAGAACGCCCCCGGAACCACCGAGCAGTCGGACTGCACCTGGCGACTGAGGGTGGACGACGGCACGAAGATCCAGTTCATGACCGGCGCCACGAACGGCACCTGGAACGGCTCTTACATCAAGGTCACTGGCACCGACGGCACGGTCTACTACTTCGGGCTGAACCACCTTCCGAAGGCCGACGGCAGCCCGAGCACAGCGGGCTCGGACAGTGGCTCCGCATGGACCGTCCCCGTCTACTCCCCGAGCGCAGGCGATCCCTGCTACGACAGCGCCAAGGGCAAAACCTCGTGGTGCCAGAGCGCCTGGCGGTGGAACCTCGACTACGTCGTCGATCCGCACGGCAACCTCACCACCTACACGTACAACCCGGAGGCCAACTGGTACGCCATGGGCGGCGGCCAGAGCCACGGTTCCGGCGAGATGCACTCGTACACCCGCGGCGGTGTTCTCAAAGCCGTCAACTACGGCCAGCTGCTGAGCGACCAGATCAGCGCGAACGGCACCTGGCAGAGCGCCGCGCAGATCGAGTTCAAGTCCGACGAACGCTGCGTCACCTCCCCCGCCGCCTGCGACCCCGCCCAGCGCACCAGCGCCCACGCGGGTGACTGGCCCGACGTCCCCCTCGACCAGGACTGCGGCCAGAGCGGCACCTGCACCAACTACGGCCCGTCGTTCTGGACCACCAAGTGGCTGACCTCCGTCACCACCCGGGTCCGCACCAACGGCGCGTGGCAGGACGTCGACCTGTACGAGCTCGGCCACCGGTTCGTCAACGTCCAGAACACCACCGAGAACACCCAGGTTCCCTGGCTCGGCTCGGTCACTCACACCGGCAAGGACACCCAGGCGTCCGCCACACCGATCGCCCTGCCTCCGGTCACGTTCACCGAGATGCTCCTGCCGAACCGGGTCGACGGCACCAACCTCGTGCCCTCCCGGCCCGCGTACAACCGGCCCCGCATCCAGCTCATCACCACCGAGACCGGCGCCACCATCGGCGTCGACTACAAGAGCGCCGACTGCTCCCGCGACCGCGCCGACATGCCCAACTCGGCCGACACCGACACCCGGTCCTGCTACAACGTCAAGTGGCACCCCACCACGGAGCAGCCGGGCGCCGACCCCATCGACGACTGGTTCCAGCGCTACCCCGTCGCCACCGTCACCGTGAACCCGAACACCCCGGGCGCAGTGCCGATGGCCACCGCGTACAGCTATGGCAAGGCCGCCTGGCACCGCAACGACTCCCCCTTCACCGAGACCAAGGACCGTACCTGGGACCAGTTCCGCGGCTACGCCACCGTCACCACGGTGTCCGGTAGCGGCCAGGACGGCCCCAAGGCCCAGAGCACCTCGACGTTCCACCAGGGCATGGACGGCGATGCCACCACCTCCGGCACCCGCAGCGTCCAGATCTCCGGCGCCAAGAGCGGTACAGTCACGGACTCCGACTGGCTCTCCGGTCAGAGGCTGGAGACCGACACCTATACCCAGGCCGACGGCACCATCACTGCCTACAGCGTCGCAACCGGTACGGACACCACCGTCACCGCCACCCACACCCGGCCGGGCCTGCCGGCCCTGATCGCCCGCTACGCGCCCAGCACGGCGATTTCGCTCTCGAAGGCCCTCAAGGCCGACGGCTCCTGGCGGACCACGGGCACGACCACTACTCGCGACCCTGCCCACGCCAACCGCGTGCTGTCCACCCTCGACACGGCCGACGGCCTTCCCGACGCCTGCGTCCGCACAAGCTACGCCTCCGGGCCCGACCCACAGGTCTCAGGTCTGGTGGCAGAGACCATCGGCGTCAGCGGACCGGGAGCCTGCACCGCGACCCCGTCCACGGCCAACCTTGTCTCCTGGTCGCGCCAGTACTACGACGGGCTTCCGCTCGGGCAGGCCGCGGCCAAGGCCGAGCCTACTTCCGCCGACACGATCGACCACTTCGGCGGTGCCACACCGGCGTTCGCCGCCGAGAGTACGCAGACCTTCGACAGTTACGGCCGGGTTCTCACCTCCACCGATCCTTCCTCCACCGATCCCGCCCACCCGGCCGGCGCCGCGACGACGGTCACGTTCTCGCCTGCCAAACCCGGTGAGCTGCCCGGCACCGTGACCGTGACAACACCAGCACCTGCTGGCGCGGTCGACGCAGCCACTGGCCGGGTCGCCTCGACCGTGTTCGACACCGCCCGCGGTCTTCCGAAAATCAGTACCGACTACAACGGCAGGTCCACCACCGAGACCTATGACGCGCTTGGCCGCCTGGCCGGTGTCTGGCTCCCGGGACGTGACACCGGCAAGCCCGCGAACAAGGCGTTCGCGTACACCGTCCCCGGTGTCGTCAACAACAACGCAGTACCCCCCACAACGACGGCGACGTCCCTCGTCGGTGTGCCGGACGCGGGCGGCAACTACGCCACCCTGCCGGCGGTCCAGATCATGGACGGCCTCGGCCGGACCATCCAGACACAGTCCGCCCCCGCGACCTCGGCGTACCAGCCCGGGCGGATCATCACCGACACCGCCTACGACTCCCAGGGCCGCGTCACCAGGAGCAACGACTCCTGGTTCAACAACGCCGCCGGACCTGGCACCACCCTCTTCCAGACCACCACCAACCAGGTCCCCGCCCAGACGCACACCGTCTACGACGGCCTCGGCCGACCTGTGACCGGCGAGTTCGTCGCCTACGGCGTCGTGCAGACCAGCACGACCACCGCCTACCCCGGCATCGACCGCACCGACGTCACCCAGCCCGCTGGCACGATCCCGACCAGCGCGGTTACCGACGCGCGCGGCCGCACCACCCAGCTGTGGCAGTACAGGACCGCCACCGCCACCGGCAATCCCGCCGACGCCGACGTCACGTCCTACGCCTACACCCCGTCCGGACAGTCCGCCTCGCGCACTGACGCGGCCGGCAACAGCTGGACCTACGGCTACGACCTGCGCGGCCGCCAGACCACCGCGACCGACCCCGACACCGGGACCAGCACCACTGCCTACGACACCGCCGGTCGGCCGGCCACTACCACCGACGCCCGCGGGCAGAGCATCACCCGCGCCTTCGACCTCCTAGGCCGCACCACCGCCACATACACGGGCACCGTGGTCGACCCGGCCAAGCAGCTGACCGCCGCGACCTACGACACCGTCGTCAAGGGCCAGCCCTCCACCTCCACCCGCTACGTCGGCGGAGCGAGCGGCACCGCCTACACCAGCGCGGTCCTCGCCTACGACACCTCCTACCACCCCACCAAGGCCACCCTTACCATCCCCGGTGTTGAGGTGGGCTCCGCCAGCCCGTTCACCTATACCTACCAGACGAACTACGACCAGAACACCGGCCTGCTCGTCAAGGACAGCCGCTCCGCCATCGGCGACATCGCCTCCGAGATCGTCCTCTACAGCTACGAGAAGTACGGAACACTCCAGGGCTTCGGGGCGCTCGGCGGATCGACCTACTCCCTCTCCAACGACTACGACGCCTTCGGCCGGCCGATCCGCTCCACCGCCAACCCGTGGGGCACCCAGATCGTCGTCACCAATACCTACGACGATTCCACCGGCCGCCAGCTCTCCCAGTACGTCGACAAGCAGACCGCCGCCACCGGCACCGTCCAGCAGACCACCTACGCCTACGACCCCTCCGGACGCCTCACCGCGATCCGCGACATCCCCAACAACACACCCGCCAACACCGACCTCCAGTGCTTCGGCTACGACCACCTCGGCCGCCTCACCGACGCCTGGAGCGACACCGGCGCCCTGACCATGACCGCCCAGCCCGCCGTCGGCGGCCGCGGCACCTGCGCCAACACCAGCCCCACCAGCGGCGCCCAGGCCCCGAAGAAGACCACCGTCGGCGGCCCCGCCCCCTACTGGCAGACCTACACCTACGACCCCACCGGCAACCGCACGTCACTCGTCCAGCACGACACCGGCGGCGACACCACCAAGGACACCACCACCACCCAGACCTTCCCGACAGCGGGAAGCAAGAACACTCCCACCAACGCCCCCAACACCGGCGGCGGCACCGGCGGCCCCCACGCCCTGACCAGCTCCACCACCACCGGCCCCACCGGAACCACCGGCGCCAGCGCCCAGTACGACGCGATGGGCAACACCACCGCCGTCACCGACACCTCCGGCACCGCCACCCTCACCTGGGACGGCGAGGACAAACTCGCCTCTTACACCAAGACCGGCACTACCGGAACCACCACGTACCTCTACGACGCCGACGGCAACCAACTCATCCGCCGCAACCCCGGCAAGACCACCATCAACCTCGGCGGCGACGAACTCACCTACGACACCACCACCAAGACCCTCACCGGCACCCGCACCTACCAGATCCCCGCCGGCCTCACCTTCGTCCGCCAAGGGGGGAAGTCGACCTACCAGGTCAACGACCACCACGGCACCGCGGGCCTCGCCCTCGACGCCACCACCCTCGCCGAAACCCGCCGCCCCACAGACCCCTTCGGCAACCCCCGCGGCACGCAGCCCGCACCCGGCACCTGGGCTGGCGACAAGGGCTTCATCGGAGGCACCAAGGACGACACCACCGAACTCACCAACCTCGGCGCCCGCCAATACCAACCCACCACCGGACGCTTCCTCAACCCCGACCCCATCCTCGACCCCGGTGACCCCCAGCAATGGAACGGCTACGCCTACAGCAACAACAATCCTGTCAACCTCAGCGACCCCAGCGGTCTCACGAGCGGTGGCTCGACACCCACCCTGGGAAATACCTGCGAGCGTCACTGGTACGGCTACAAATGCCCGTACAGCCAGGGGGTCGAACTCAGCGGAAGCTTCGGCGACGCACTCGCAGGCATCGGCCGAGCGGTCATTGACACACCCACCGGCTGCATTCACCTCCCCGCAGGCCAGACCTGCGACCACGACGCCGTGGGACATAAATACGACAAAATAGTCAAGGGCCTGGGGGTTGACACCGAATCGGATGCCTACCACGTCGCAAACGACACGACAGGAGCAGCATTCGCCGCAGTCGGCATCGCCGCACTGGCCAAGTACGGATTTCGATCCCTCAAGGCAATAAAGGGAATGCTCCAGGGGGTTCGGAATCTAGCCAGCGGATTCAAGAACGCCGCCGCTGGGATTTCAAAGGCACTACGTCCCCTGTCGGGAGTCGGGAAGTCCGGCGGCGCAATCCCGTTTAGCTTCGGCCCATACAGGCCGGATGGCAACAAAGTATTCCACGGGCATGGGACTTGGAATGAACGGAACGGCACCACGATCATACCGGACCATATCAAATCCCTCAGCTTCTATACGGACCACGGAAAGGTACTAATTCAGGCAAAGGGCCTTACAATATCTGGACAAAATGGCCACCTGAAGAAGCCTGACGAGATATTCTTTCCAGGCGACGAGGTGCCCGACTATACCCTGCACCCTCTTGGGAAGCGTTTTCAATACCGCATTGGAACCGAGGTAGTCGACGAGCCCACGCTCCTGAGTGAACTATTGAAGAAGGCTTCAGGCGATTGCCATTGGGCTGCATGTCGAAAAGTTGAAAAGCTACAACCCTAGACGTTCGGATAATTTCCACTGCGGAGTCTGCACAGGCTAGTTGCTTTGTTGGCTGCAAATGAGAGCCTCCTCGGCGGCTGGAAACGCGGACAGCACCTCCGACGATGGCAGTCATCAGATCGCAGCGAAGACCTCCGATGCCAGGGACGGCAGAGTGACTGTCTCCCTTCGGTTCACGCTCGGAGGTCTTCGCGACCGTCAATCGATTCCAGCACTGAGGAGAACACCTTTTTGGTGGCCTCGAATAGACGACACTGGAGGCCGAGACCGCTAGATTCCGAGATGATCCGCTCATCGACCCGGTGGCGAAGTCTCGAAATTAACGAAACTCCGACGCCAACGCCCAGTCAGCACGTTACAATGGCCCCGCCCCCTTCTGACTCACGAACCCTTAACACCGAGCCCCAAGGAGAATCAGTGGAGTACCTCGACCTCGCTCCATACGAGTACTCGGAATTTCCGATCCCAATGCTTTCGATCGGCTGGCTGGGGCGCGAGCACGGGATTCAACGGCTCGGATCAGACCCATCCACTGCTACATCGTTGACCAGAGTGAAAACTTCCTCGCGCCGCCTCGGATCACTCACGCTTGGCATGCATCTTTGCGAGTTCTGCCCGGATGGTCACGAATTCACGGGAAATGGTGAATATAGATACTACGCCCAAGGTGGAGAAGTATTCGCCGCGCCAATGATGATTACCCACTACATCGAGGATCACCAGTACTGCCCTCCGGCGCAGTTCGTAAACTCCCTCGCTGGCCTGGATGAACTCGAATGGGACTGGCGTGCAGAAATTCTCTCAAAAATCCTTCGGGATCCCGAGCAAGACCTTCACTTTCGCTGTGAGGCGATCGTCGATCTCGCAAACTGGGTAGATGTCAGGGCGTTTAACGCGCTGATGGGCGCAGCAAGAGATGAAGAACTTGCAGATGTTACCGGCCTTGAGATCGGAATATCATTCGGCTCCCTAATGTCGCGCGGCTTCACTGCGCATGGACTTGATGCAATTCCGAGCCACATCAAGTATGCTATCGATCATTATGAGGAGCTGATCTGACGTCAACTCGGTCGATTGGCATAACGATTACGGCGCGAGAAATCTCCCGAGTTGAGAAGTCCCGTCGAAACAAGGCGGTTTCTAGGGCCGATGCAACTTGATCAGGCTGTGATAAATTTATGTGCGCTCGGCTGGGGTTGGGGTTTCCCAGCCGAGCGTTTTGCGGGGCGCCCGTTGAGTTTGGCGGCGACGCCGGCCAGGTGCTCGGGACCGTGGACGGACGGGCTGGCTCCCTTCGGAAATCTGCCGCAGCAGGCCGTTCTCGTTGGAGCCGCGCTGCCGGAGGCTGCCGGGGTGCAGAAGTAGACTGGGACGCCAGCGGCGACATGAACGAGCGGGGCGCGGCCATCGCCGCGCCCCGGCTCCAGGTCAGCGACCGGACCAGGTACCCGGAAAGGCCACCCTCGATGATGCGCGACGGCATTCCGGAACCTGAATGGTCGGAAGCTCTGATTCCGCAGGGGATGGAATATATGTCGATCTCTTCAGTGAATCAACGGGGAGAGGTCCTGTAAAGAATTCCTGGAGTTCGGTAAGAAGGGGGGCGATTATGTCTTGTGCGTCAATACGGATCGCCCTGGAATGAAGCGTTTGCGCGAGTCCGCAGCTGAGGTCCGATAGGGGCGCCTGGCCGTCCGATCGAGGGCTCCCTTGTCTTGTAGATGGTTCAGGGGGTTCGGGTGTGGCATGCCAGGTCGTCTTCCAGACACATCGCCGGGAATCCGGCGCTCGCGCCGCGTGCGTCGGCACGCCCTGCGGCACCGCGCTTCCGACTCCGCTCCGCACCCCGGCTATGCCCCGGGCATTTGCCGCATCGACCACGGCGGCGGGACTCTGGTGGGCCGTCACCTTCCGGGCCACACGCCTGGCTGCCTCGCCCGGGCCGTCCTTCGGCCGAGCCCGTTTGCGCAACCTCACCACCGCCTACCTGCGCGCCGCCGAGGCGCGGAGTTGAGCCAACTCCTGGCGTGGCGCCGCCGCTTGGGTCAGGCTGCACGGCATGGACTGGATGCCCCTGCTCTCCACACTGGCCGGCGCCGCGATCGGCATCGCCGCCACCCTCTTCGCCGACCGCAACCGTTGGCGCCGCGAGGAGGCGCGGCACACCCTGGAGGTGCGGCGCGAGGTGTACACCGCGTACGTCTCCGCCCTCAAGACGGCGGGTGAGGAGATCCGGGCGGTGGCCCTCGGTGACCATCTATCCGACGCGGCGCGGGGCACCGCCGTCCGCGAGGTGTTCCGCGCCACTGGCCTCTACACCGCGAGCGAACGCCTGTGGCTGGTCGGTCCACCCGCTGTGGTGGCGGCCGCCAATGAGGCCTTCCACTCCCTGCGCCACCTCCGCGACGCCTACGCTGCCGGAGCGCCGGTCGGCTCCCCGACGGACGCCCCCCTGATCGCCGCCCGCCGCGCGGCCATGGCGCGGATGCGCGAACTCATGCGCCAGGACCTGGGCGTCGGTCCGCTGGGAATCGACTGAACCGCCGCGGTGGCGGTCGAGTTGCTGCGGATGCCGGTGGCGTGGCGCCCGAGACCGGATGCTGCACGACCTCGACCTCGACCTCGACTTCGGCCGGCGCTGCTAGCGTCCTGGTATGACAAGGTCCACCCAGTTGGCCATTCCGGCCTCCTGTTGGGGTTCGTGCTTGCGTACTCCGCCCTCTTCGTGCTCCGGTCCTGCGCGAGCACCGCCCCGCACCCGAGTCCGGTCGGACAGTGGACGGCCGAGGGGACGACCGGGGCCAGGTTGGCCCTGCTGGAGGGTGGCCGGCTCGGCCCGTCGGCGATACCGGCCGCCGCCTGCCGTGAATCCGAGCAATCCCCGGCGACGGACGACCTGTGGGAGGTGAGGGACGGTACCTGGGAAGCCGGCTACGAGACGGATGCCGGACACCAGGTGTGGATCAGCTTCGCGCAGCCCAAGACGTGTCACCTCGCACTGTCGAGCCACGCGACGGGCGGGAAGCACACCCTCTGGCTGGGCGAGTACGGAAACTCCTGGACGTTTGACAGGCCCTGATTGCTACTCAGCTCGGGTGGCGCTACCGGTGCCGCCGTACCGAGAACTCGTTGCCGTCGGGGTCGAGCATCAGCGCCCGGCCGCTGTCGTCGTCGCCGCCGACGTCGCTGCGCGTCGCGCCGAGCGAGACCAGGCGGTCGAGTTCCGCTACCCAGTCGGCGTCGGCGGGGAGCGCCAGTTCGAAGAAGAGCCTGTTCGGGCCGGTCTTCGGTGCCACCGGAGGGCCGCCCCACGTGATCTTCGTACCGCCGTTCGGCGACTGGATCGCGGTCTCCTGGTCCTGGTCCCAGACCAGCGGCCACCGCAGCGCCTCGCTCCAGAAGTAGCCGACCTCCTGGGTGCCGTCGCAGGCCAGCGCTCCGATGAAGCCGGTGTCGGCGAGGAACTTGTTGCCGGCCTCGATGACGCAGAACTCGTTGCCGTCCGGATCGGCGAGCACCACGTGCCCCTCTTCCGGGAGTTGGCCCACGTCGATGTGGGTCCCGCCGAGTTCCAGGGCCCGGGCCACCGTCTGCCGCTGGTCCTCCGGGGAGGTGCTCGTCAGGTCGAAGTGGGCCCGGTTCTGGCCGGTCTTCGGCTCCTGGCTCGGCAGGAAGCGGATGCGGAACCCGGCGGGGCCGGGAGGCAGGATCGCCGCGCTGTCGTGAGCGGCGTCGGCCACCTCCCAGCCCAGGAGGGCGGCCCAGAACCGCGCCAGGGCCGACGGCGAAGGCGAGTTGAAGCAGATCGCGGACAGCTGACTGGTCATCCCGTGCATCTCCGTTCCGCCGCCGGTCGATCCGGCGCCTTGCTCGCTCGCGCGAGCGAGCGCAGCCTAGAGCGGCTGTGCGGCACCCGCATCCGGGTTTTCGCCGCGGGGGAGCCCGGGCAGGCGGACGGCCTGCCCGGGCCGTTCGGCAGCCGGCGCGGCGATCCGCGCTACCCCGCGCAGCGGGTGCCCGCCGCCGGCACGGTGCCCGAGACCAGGTAGGCCGTCAGGGCCGCGTCGATGCAGGCGTTGCCCTTGCCGAAGGCGCCGTGGCCCTCGCCCTCGCGGGTGAGCAGGGTGGCGTTGGCGAAGCCCTTGGCGAGGCTCTCGGCGGCGGCGTACGGGGTGGCCGGGTCGCCGGTGGTGCCGACCACGAGGATCGGGGCGCTGCCCTCGGCGCGGACGGTGTGGGGCTTCTCCGGGGACTTGAACGGCCAGTTCGCGCAGGTGGAGGTGAGCAGTTCCTCCGGGGTGGTGCCCTTGGCGACCAGCGGGGCCTCGGCGTCGAGCCTGGCGACCTGCTGCTTCAGCTTCTCGGGGGACGGGGTGGCGGCGCCGCCGTCGGCGCACTTGATCGCGCGGTTCGCGGCGTCCATCGGGTCGTAGTGACCCTGCTCGTCCCGGCCGTTGTAGCTGTCGGCCGCGGCGAGCAGCAGGTCGCCACGGTGCTGGGTGATGGCCGCGGTCAGGGCCTCGCGCAGCCTCGGCCAGGCCGTCTTCTCGCTGCCGTAGAGGAAGGCGCTCGTGCCGGTCCAGCCCAGGTCGCTGTTGAGCCGGCGGCCGTCCGGGGTGTCCAGCGGGTGGTCGTGGAGGCCTTCGAGGTAGTCCGCCAGCTTCTGCGGGGCGGCGGCCGGGTCGGTGCCGAGCGGGCATTCGGCGGCGTGGGTGCGGACGCAGTCCTCGGCGAAGCGCCGGAACGAGGACTCCATGCCGATGACCGAGCCGATCGCGAAGTCCAGCTGGTCGGCGGCGGGGTCGACCGCGCCGTCCAGGACCAGCCGCCCGGTCTTCCCGGGGAACTCCTCGGCGTACAGGGCGCCGAGGTAGGTGCCGTAGGAGATGCCGAGGTAGTTGAGCTTCGGGTCGCCGAGGGCCTGCCGCAGGACGTCGAGGTCCCGGGCGGTGTTGCGGGTGCCGACGAACGGGAGGATCCGGCCGGACTTCGCCTGGCAGGCGGCGGAGATGGCCCGGTCGGTCGCCTCGACCGCCGCCTTGCGCTTCGCCGGGTCGAGGGGGCGGTCCTGCTGGGACAGGTCGTCGCGCTGCTTGTCGTCCAGGCACAGCACCGGGGAGCTGGCGCCCGTGCCGCGCGGGTCGAAGCCGACCACGTCGAGGCGGTCGTGCAGGGCCCCGCCGAACCGCTTCGCGCCGGACCGGACCATGTCGACGCCGGAGGCGCCGGGCCCGCCGGGGTTGACGACGAGGGAGCCGACCCGCTGACCGGACTGCGCGGCGGGCAGCCTGATCAGGGCGAGGTCGAGGGCGTCGGCGGCGGGCTTGGTGTAGTCGAGCGGGACGTGCAGCTTGCCGCACTGCATCCCCGTGGGGTCGGCGTCGCCGGCGTTCGGGTCGGCCGGGCAGGCGCTCCAGGTGATCTGCTGGCCGTAGAAGGACGCGAGCGCCGGGTCGTCCGCTCCGGCGGGCCTGCCCGACAGGGTGGTGGCGGCCGTGGCGTGGTCCGTGGACGCTGCGGACGGGTCGTCGCAGCCGGTGGCGAGCAGAAGCGCGCCGGCGGCGAGTGACGCCAGGAGCAGGCGGGGGCGGGTGGGACGCGGAGATGTCACGGTGATTCCTGTTCGAGCCGAGGGCAGAGGTGCGCGGGCGGCGCCCGCGGGGCCGCACCCACCCGTCGGAGGCGGTACCTGAGTACCCGTCACGGCGCCGCCGGTCCGGGTCCGGGCGCCGGCCCCCCGGACGGCACGCACAGCCTCATACGACCAGGAGAAGCCGCCGCTCGACAGCGAAGTACCGCGCCCACGAACGGATCTTTCGGTGCCTCGGCCGTATCACTTCGGCCCCCGCCCGACGGCCCGGCCCGACGGCCCAGCCCCGACGGCCCGGACCCGCGGCCCGGACCTACCAGGCGGGCCGGCCGACGGCCGCCGCCAGCGGGGAACGGGGTGCGCGGCCCAGCAGTCGGCGCAGGTCGCCACCGGTGCGGTCCATGAATCCGGCGGCGATGGCGGAGCAGGTGCCGACCAGCATCGGCACCTGGAACGGCTCGACGCCGAAGCCGGCGATGCGTGCGCGGGCCCGGGCGAGCGTCTCCGGCCGGTAGGTGAACCGGGGCCCGTGCGCCCGGGCCAGGTCGGCGCCGCCGACGGCCTGTTCACCGACGAGTTCGTAGCTGCGTCCGGCGTGGGCGGGGGCTTCCAGGGCCACGCGGACCGCGGCGTCGGCGAGATCCGCGCGGGCGACGGCGGCCAGCCGTCCGTCGCCGAGGGGGGCTGTGATCCGCCCGTCCGCGGAGGGCGCCGCGATCTGGCCCAGCAGCTCCGCGTACAGGCCGTTGCGCAGGATCGTCCACTCCAGGGTGCTCGCCCGCAGCCGGCGCTCGGTCCAGCGGTGGGGCAGGGCGTAGGGGAGGTGGTCGCCGGCGGCGGTCAGGCTGGTGTAGACGACGTGGCCCACGCCCGCCTTCTCCGCGGCGTCGACGGCGGCGCCGTGCCGGGCGATGACGGTGTCGTCCTCGCCGTGGCCCGCGGAGATCATCAGCAGTACGTCCACCCTTTCGAAGCCCCGGGCGAGGGTGTCGGGGTCGTCGAAGTCGATGCGGCGGGCGGGGGACGGGGCCGGCGCCTGCCGGGGGTCGCGCGTTCCGAAGGCGGTGTCGTCGCGGTCGGCCAACCGCTCGGCGACGAGCGTGCCCAGGTCGCCTGCGGCGCCGGTGACCAGGATCATCGGGGTCTCCCTGTTCGGGTAGGTTCTGTTCGGTAACCGTCACCATCCTGCGGTTTCGTACCGGGGCGCGTAAGGAGGCACTTCGATGTCGGTGGGGCACACGGAGGTAACCGTCGAACCCGTCGTACCGTCCGCCGGACCCGTCGTCAGGTGCGGGGACGAGCACGAGGACTGCGGGATCCGCGAGGTGCTCGACCGGATCGGGGACAAGTGGTCGGTCCTGGTGGTGGTCGAACTGGCCCAGGGCATACGTCGGTTCCGGCAGCTGCAGCGCGCCGTCCCGGGCATCTCGCAGCGGATGCTGACGCTCACGGTGCGCCGGCTGGAGCGGGACGGACTGGTCGCCCGCACGGTGTACCCGACGGTCCCACCGCAGGTCGAGTACCGGCTGACGGAGATGGGCCACAGCCTGACGCATCTGGTGAAGGCCCTCGCGGACTGGTCCGCGGCGCACCGCGACCCGATCGCGCGGGCTCGCCGGGAGTGGGACGCCGAGCACCCCGACTCCGGGATCCGCTGAACGGCCCGTGCCGCGGCGTGCGTTGCGCCGGCATCACGCCGGCATCACGCCGGCGTCGTGCCGGCGCTACGGCGGGAACCGGGCCGCCACCGGCCGGGCCTGCGCGGGGTCCAGCAGGTGCGGCAGCGAGCGGTTGTGCCGCAGCAGCCAGGCGACGTAGGTGGGGTTGACCCGGGCCAGGTCGAGGTAGGCGGCGCGCAGGTCGCCGAACAGGGCGTCCAGAGCCGGTGCGCTGAGGGCCCGTGACCGCCAGGTGAGTAGCAGCCGGACGCCGAGCGGGTCGCCCTGGACCGGGCGGACGACCGTGCCCGGCCCGGCGACGGAGGTCGGCTGGCAGGGGCGGACGGCCTCGCCGGAGGCGACCAGTTCGGCGGCGGTGGCGTTGTCGCGGACCTGCAGCACCCGGGGGTCGAGGCCGGCCACGCTGAAGACGCGCCGCATCGCCGCGTACTCGTGGTCGGCGGTCGGGTCCACCATCCAGGTGTCGTCGGCGAGGTCGGTGAGCCGTACCACCGGCTGGGCGGCGGCCGGGTGACGGGCCGACAGGGCGACGAACTGCGGTTCGCGGGCCATCAGGACGCGGTGTCCGGCGTCGGACGGCACGCGCAGCGGGAAGCCCTCGCTCTCGTGGACGAAGGCGATGTCGAGCTGGTCGGTGGCGATCATGCGCAGCAGGGCGATGGCGGAGATGTCGACGTGGATCGTGGTGTCCGTGTCGGGGAGCCGGTCGTGGACCTTGCGCAGCCAGGCCGGTACGGCGCGGCTGCCGACGCTGCCGAGCCGCAGCCGGCGCTGTTCGGCGCCGGCGGCCTCCTCGCGGGCGGCGGCGACCAGGGTGGCCATCTCGGTGATGATCGGCCGGGCGCGGGAGAGCACCGAGTGGCCGAGGGCGGTGGGGTGGCTGCCGGTCTGGTGCCGGTGGAACAGCCGTCCGCCGATGGTCCGTTCGATGCGGTGCAGCTGGGTGGAGAGGGCGGGTTGGGTCATGCCGAGCTGCTGCGCCGCCTTGCGCACGCTGCCGGTGTCCGCGATGGCGCACAGCACGCGCAGGTGTCTCACGTCGAGCTCCACAGCCGGAGCATAACGAAGCGGACATTTCTTTGCCAGGGCCATGTCAGATATTGGAACGCACATGGCGAGTAGGGGCATTGCGGCGGGCTATCGCCGGTTGACATCCTCCGCAGGCTCCCCGGTCTGGCCGAAGCTCTGTGCATCACCAGTTCATCCGGTGTTCCACGGCACCCCCAACTGCCCTGGGACTCGCGAATGGAGTACCCCCACATGAAGCGTTCCGTTCTTTCGCTCACGGCTGCCGTCGGCCTGGCCCTGGCGGCCGGCATCGCCGCCGTGCCCGCGTCCGCGGCGACCGTCGACTCTGCTCCCCAGCAGGGCTACGTGGCGTCCTCGTACGCCGGTTCGTCCGAGGAGGCGGCGAACAACAAGGCGTTCTACGACGCCGTGATGAAGTCCGCGCTGGCCAAGCAGGCGGCCAACCCCTTCGTCAAGGTCGTCTACGTGACCTACGACGCCAGCAGCGCGCCCACGTTCCGCAACACGATCGCCAGCAGCGCGTCGATCTGGAACGGCTCCGTGCGCAACGTGCAGCTCCGCAGCGGCACCAACGCCGACTTCCGGTACTACGAGGGCAACGACTCGCGCGGCTCGTACGCGAGCACCGACGGCCACGGCCGGGGCTACGTCTTCCTCGACTACCGGCAGAACCAGCAGTACGCCTCGCTGCGCGTGGTCGCGCACGAGACCGGCCACGTGCTCGGCCTCCCGGACCACTACTCCGGTCCGTGCAGCGAGCTGATGTCCGGTGGCGGCCCCGGCACGTCCTGCACCAACGCCTACCCGAACTCCACCGAGAAGAACCGGGTCAACTCGCTCTGGGCGAACGGCCTGGCGGCCGTCGACGCGGCGCGCTGACCGCTCCTCGCCCGCTGAGGCCCGGCCCCGAATTGATCTGACGGGGCCGGGCCTTCGCACTACCATCCGGTCGTATGACAACCCATCACGCCATTCTTGAGGACGCACTCGGCCGGATCACCGCCGGTTATGTGTTCCCCGACCGTGCAGCCGAGGTCGACGCCGCGATCCGCCGCCGCCTCGCCGCCGGGGAGTACGAAGGCCTGGCCGGCGCCGACCTGTGTGCCGCGGTCACCGGCCACCTGCAGGAGGTCTGTCCCGACAAGCACCTGCGCCTGCTCTGGGACGACGAGCCGCAGCCGGTCGAGGGCGACACCGCGGAGCTCGACGAGGCCCGCTTCACCGAGATGTGCCGTGCGGAGAACTACGGCGTCCGCCGGGTCGAGCGCCTCGACGGCAACATCGGCTACCTCGACCTGCGGCTGGTCGCCACCCCCGCCGTCGCCGCCGAGATCTTCGCCGCAGCCATGCAACTCCTCACCCACACCGAGGCGTTCGTCCTCGACCTGCGCAACTGCCGGGGCGGCTCGCCGGAGGGCGTCGCGCTCTGGTGCAGCTACTTCTTCGCCGACGGCTCGGTGCACCTCAACGACATCTACGACCGCCGCAGCGGGCGCACCCAGCAGTTCTGGACCTCCACCCACCTGCCCGCCCCGCGCTACCTCGACCGTCCGGTGTACGTGCTGACCAGCGCCACCACCTTCTCGGGCGGCGAGGAGATCGCGTACAACCTCCAGGCCCAGCGCCGGGCCACCCTGGTGGGGGAGACCACCAAGGGCGGTGCCCACCCCACCGACTGGTACCCCGTCACCCCGCACATCTCCGTCACCGTGCCGACCTCCCGCTCGATCAACCCGGTGACCGGCACCAACTGGGAGGGCGTCGGAGTCGTCCCGGAGATCGCCGTCCCCGCCGACACCGCCCTCGACGCGGCGCTCGCCCACCTCGCCCGGGCCCGCTAGGCCGGCTCCCGGCTCCCGGCACCCGGCACCCGGTACGCGTACCCGGCACCGGGTACGTGCGGCACCCCGCCGTCGTCAGCCCCGACGACGCCGCGCCGGCGGTTCGGAGCCCGGGCCGTGACCCTGGGCGGCGGCCCACGGCGAGGCGCCGCCCGGCCCGGTGCGCAGGCCGCCGCCCGGTGTGGCCGAGGCGGCGGCCTGGGCCTCCTCGATCCAGGACTCGGCCAGTTCGAGCCCGGCCGGGACCGGCCGGGTGGCCGGACCCGCTGGCGCGCTCTCGCGCGCGACCGGCAGGCTGCCGTAGCGCTCCATCCGCTGCCAGCGCAGGCGTGATCCCGCGACGGCGGTGAACACCGACTGGACCACCACCAGGTACATCAGCTGCCGGTAGACGAACTGCTGCAGCGGCAGGCTCCAGAGCGGACCGGTCCGTTCCCCGTCCAGCCGGAACGCGTAGACGCCCATGAGCACCTGGAGCAGAAGGAACGCACTCCACAGGCCGAGGATGCGGACTGGGTCCAGGAAGACCAGGCCGTAGACCGCGAAGACGTCCACGACCGGGGCCAGCAGCGGGAGCAGGACCTGGAAGGTCAGCAGGTAGAGCAGTCCGCGCCGGCCGAGCTTCCCGGCCTGCCCCCGCTGCACCAGGGCGCCGCGGTGCTTCCACATGGCCTGCAGGGTGCCGTAGCACCAGCGGTAGCGCTGCTTCCACAGCGCGCCGAGCGAGGCCGGGGCCTCCGTCCAGGCCTTCGCCCGCTCCTCGTAGACGACGCGCCAGCCGTCCCGGCACAGCGCCATGGTCAGGTCGGTGTCCTCGGCCAGGGTGGTGTCGCTGACGCCGCCGACCCGCAGCAGCGCGCCGCGGCGGAAGGCGCCGACCGCGCCCGGGACGGTGGGCATGCACTCGGCGAGGTCGAACAGACGGCGGTCGAGGTTGAAGCCGACCACGTACTCGATGTGCTGCCACCGCCCGAGCAGACCGCCGCGGTTGACCACCTTGGCGTTGCCGGAGACCGCGCCGACCCTGCGGTTGGCGAACGGCTGGACGATCATGCGGACCGCATCGGTCTCGAACACCGTGTCACCGTCGACCATCACCAGCAGCTCGTGGGAGGCCGCCGCGATACCGGTGTTGAGGGCGGCGGGCTTGCCCGCGTTCTGCTGCCGGATCACCCGGACGCCCGGCAGCCGCAGCGCCTCGACGATGTCGGCGGTCCCGTCGGTGGATCCGTCGTCCACCACGATGATCTCGACCGGGTGGTCGGAGGCCAGCAGCGAGCGCACCGCCGCCTCGATACCCGCACTCTCGTTGTAGGCGGGGACGATGACGCTGACCGGTTCGGTCACCGGCGCGCCCCACGGCCGGCGGCGCATGCGGACGTGCCGGCGGGCGGCGACCAGCACCGCGACGGCCCGCAGCACGCTCACGGCGCCGGCCGCCCACAGCAGCCAGGACAGCACGGCGAGGACCTCGTCACTGGCGCGCAGCGCCGTGACGAGGGCGAGGCCCTGCCAGTGGTCCGCGGCCGCGGACGGCCTGACCGGGTCGGGGAGCCGCACGGCGGCACTGACCGTGGTGAAGCTGAAGCCCGCGGCCTTGAGCCGGGGGATCAGCTGCTCCAGGGCGGCGACCGTCTGCGCGCGGTCACCGCCGGCGTCGTGCATCAGCACGATCTGGCCGTCGGTGTTCTGCGGGGTGGCGTTCGCGACGATGCTGTCGACGCCGGGCCGGCGCCAGTCCTCGCTGTCCAGGGTGGTGAGGACGGTGAGGTAGCCCTCCTGTCCGGCCTGGACGACGGCGTCCCAGTCACGGTCGGTGAGGGCGTCGCTGGTCGAGGAGTACGGCGGTCGCAGCAGCGAGGTGGTGACACCGGCCGCGCCCGCCAGGGCGAGCTGGCTCTCCCGCAGCTCCAGGGAGCGTCGCCAGGCGGCCGCCGCGCCGAGGTCGGTGTGGGTGAAGGTGTGGACGCCGATCTGGTGGCCCTCCGCGACGATCCGCCGAGCCAGCTCGGGGTGCTCGGAGACCTGCGTGCCCACGGTGAAGAAGGTGGCGTGCACGTCGTTGGCGCGAAGGACGTCGAGGATTTTCGGGGTCCAGACCGGGTCCGGCCCGTCGTCGAAGGTCAGCGCGACCGTCCTGGGCGAGGGCCCGGCGGTCCGGCCGGCGGCGCCCTCGATCACCGGACCGCCGGACGTGACCTGCGACGGCACCGTGAGCGCCGGGCCCCCGGCCGTCCGGGCGCCGTCGGCGGTGCCGTCGAACATGTGCCGGGTGTAGCCCTGGAGCAGCAGCGCGGCGGACAGGGTCAGGACGAGGGTGGTGAGCAGCAGCCAGTGCGTGCGCAACGGGACGGTGCGCGCCGAGCTGTGGCGACCTGGCGCGCGGCGGCGGTTCTTCGACAACGGAGGTGCTTCCTGCCTGCTGCGGTGGGGACGACGGGTCACGGGTGCGTGCTGGGCTTGCCGGTCTTCCCCGGGGCGGACGAGGAGCGTCCGTGGCCGCCCGGATCGGCCGAGGGCGACGGTTCGGCGCTCGTCGTGGCGGACGCGGACGGCACGGGTGAGGCGTCGGAGGTTCCCCCGCGGCTCGCCGTCGCCCTGACGGAGGCGCCGCCGCCGTTCGCCGCAGGGGCGGGGGTCCGCGGCGGCGCCGGTGTGCCGGACACCTCGGCGGTGGGGCCGGCCGACTGCGGCGCGGCGGGCGGGGCCGGTACGGGGTGGGGCGCCTGCGCGGCGGGCAGCAGGGGCGAGTGCACGGTCGGTCCGCCGAGCAGCGTGCTCACCAGCAGCACGACGTACCCGGCGGCGGGTATGACCAGCAGACGGCCCAGTCGGCGGACCAGCCGCTGGCGCCGGCCGGAGGAGTCCACGAACACCGGGCTCGGCGGCCGGTGGGCGGCGAAGGCCGCGGCCGGGCGGTCCGGCGCCGCGGTCGGGTGCCCGGGTCCCTGGTGGTTCTGCATCGCTGGGCGGCCTCTCCGGAAACCGGCGCGCTGCCGGACGCTCGAGGAGCCGGCCGGCCGGTGGGCACAGGGGAGCCCACCGGCCGTCCGGCGTCCTGGGACTGCTCGTCCCGTGTCGTTCAGCGTCGTGGCCGCCGTCCGTGTCACACCTGTGTGGCGTATTCCTGCGGACGGTGCCCCGGGGACCGGCTCAGTAGGTGTAGCGCCCGCCCTGCGGGACGACCTTCATGCAGCTCTTGTCGTTGTTCGCGCTGTCGGCCTCGACGGAGGACGGGAGCGCGGTCGGGGCGGGCTCCGGGGCGGCCGCGGACCCGGTGAAGGTGGTCCCCGCGGTCCAGTCCGCGCCGATCACCAGTGCCAGTGTCCGACTGCTCCCGGACTCCTTCAGCGCACTGTCGGGCAGGTGGAGCGCGGCGGCCAGCACCTGGGCGTCGGCGAGCCGGCCGCTGCCGTAGGTGAGCTGGGTGGTCGCACGGCTGCCGCCGCCCGGGGCGGTGGCCGCCTTGGTGAAGCCGGCCTCGACCAGGGCGTTCTTGACGGAGGCGGCCCGGTCGGGGGTCTTGGTGCCGTTCTGGACGGTGACCGCCACGGTGTCCCTGGCCGGTCCCTGCGGCGCCTCGGCGGCCGGGGCCGCCGGGCTCGGGGCGGCGGGGGCGGCGGTCGCGGCGGCGTCCGGCTTGCCCTGGCCGTCCAGCGGGGTGTCGCTGAGCAGCATCTTCCAGATCCGGGAGGTGTCGGGCTGTGTCAGGATCAGCCGGTTGTGGTCCCTCGGGTCCTCCAGCACGGGCACGGTCAGGGTGCTGGTGCGCTCCGGCGGCACGGCCTTGAGGTCGTCACCGAGGTCGTAGAGCTTCTTGATGTCGGCGAGCGGTTTGTCGACGCTGAGCGACTTGGTGGCGGCCTCGGCCAGGCCCATCAGCTTTCCGGGGTCGGTGAGCGACCCGCTGCTCTTGAGCTGGCGCATGAGCGCACCGAGGTACATGTGCTGGGCCTGGGCGCGGCCGAGGTCCGAGCCCCAGGCGTCCCGGACCCGCAGCCACTGCAGCGCCTCCTCGCCCTTGACGATCGACGTCCCGGCGGGCCGCTTGAGGCCGGTGCCGCCGATGCCCGGGATCTGGCGGTCGTACATGTTCATGTTGACGCAGACCGGGACACCGCCGACGGCGTCCGCCATCCGCACCACGCCGGCGAAGTCGACCATCATGTAGTGGTCGATGTTCAGGCCGGTCAGGGAGATCCAGGTGCCGACCACGCAGCCCGGGCCGCCGCGCAGGAGCGCCTCGTTGATCTGGACGTGCTTCTCGGCGGGGTAGGTCTTCTTCCCGTCCTCGCTGCGGCAGGACGGCATGTCGACCATGGTGTCCCGGGGGATGCTGATCATCGAGGCGTTGCTGCGGTCGGCGGAGATGTGCAGCAGCATCTGGACGTCGGCCAGGCCCGCCCGGTCGGCCTCCTCGGCGCCGCCGCCGAGGGCGACGTTGGCCGCCGAGCCGCGGCTGTCGGTGCCGATCATCAGGATGTTCAGCGGGGTCTGCCCGGCCGCGTTCGGCGCGGTCCTGGCGCCCTGCGCGTCACTGAGGTTGTTGGTGCCGGCGTGGAAGTTGCCGTTCAGGTGCTGGTAGTAGAGGTACGCGCTCCCGCAACCCGCGAGCACGGTCAGGGCCACCGTGATCCCCAGCGGTTTGAGCCAGCGCCGCGCGCCGCTCTTCTGCTTGCGGCGGCTGCTGCGCCCGGCCTGCTGCTGTGCGCCCTGCTGCCGTGCGGCCTTCCGTCCGCCCGGTACGGGCTGCGGGCCCGTTTCGGACTGCTCGTCGGATATCGGCTCAGCGTTGCGGATCATGGTAGGCGTTCCCCCTCTCGCGCTCGACACGTTTCGGTCGAACGTTCGGGAACCTACCCGGTGCCGTCTGCGGGAGACGAATTTGAGTGATCATCACACCTGTGGTTGGTGTCACACTCCGTGCGGGGTGCGGCCGCCGGTCAGCGGTGCGGCCGCGCCAGCCAGGCCACCGCGCCCGCCACGTCCGGGGCCGTCGGCACGCCCGCCGGGGGCTCGGGGCGGCGGACGACCACCACGGGCAGGCCCAGTTCGCGGGCGGCGGTGAGCTTCGGAGCGGTGGCCGCGCCGCCGCTGTCCTTGGTGACCAGGACGTCGATCCGGTGCTCGCGCAGTACGGCGCGCTCGCCCGCCAGCGTGAACGGCCCCCGGTCCAGCAGGACTTCGAGGTCCGCCGGCAGCGGCGGGGCCGGCGCGTCCACCGAACGGGCCAGGAAGAACAGCCCGTTGAGGTGCGCGAAGCAGCCGAGCCCCTGGCGGCCGGTGGTCAGGAAGACCCGCCGGCCGAGCGCGGGCAGCACGTCCGCCGCCTCGGCGAGCGAGCCGACCGGGTGCCAGTCGTCCCCGGCCCGCGGTGCCCAGCCGGGGCGCCGCAGCGCCAGCAGCGGGACACCGGCCGCGGCGGCGGCCTCGACCGCGTTGCGGCTGATCCCGGCCGCGAACGGGTGGGTGGCGTCCACCAGCGCGTCCACCCGGTGCTCCCGCAGCCAGGCGGCCAGCCCGGCCGGGCCGCCGAAACCGCCGATCCGGACCTCCCCGGCGGGCAGCCGGGGCTCCGCCACCCGGCCCGCGAGCGAACTGGTCACCCGCGGTCCGGCATCCGCCGACGCCCCGGCCGACGCATCTGCGGCCAGCTCGGCGGCCAGCTGCCGGGCCTCGGTGGTGCCGCCCAGGATCAGCACATGGCGGGCCACCGGGGTCAGGCGCACGGCTCGTGCGGGCGCTCCCGCTCCGTCGAGTACAGGTGGCTGTCGCGGAACTGCTCGGCGCCCAGGGTCCGGCCGACCAGGATGACGGCGGTACGCAGCACCCCCGACTCCCTGACCTGACCGGCGATGTCGCCGAGGGTGCCGCGCAGCACCAGCTCGTCCGGGCGGCTGGCCATCGCCACCACGGCGGCGGGGCAGTCGGCGCCGTAGTGCGGCAGCAGCTCCTCGACCACGCTGTCCACGTACCGGGTCGCCAGGTGCAGCACCAGCAGCGCCCCGCTGCGGCCCAGGGTCGCCAGGTCCTCGCCCTCCGGCATCGGGGTGGCCTGCCGGGCGACCCGGGTGAGGATCACGGTCTGGCCCACCGTCGGCACGGTCAGCTCCCGCTTCAGCGCGGCCGCGGCGGCGGCGAACGCGGGCACGCCCGGCACCACCTCGTACGGGATGCCGGCCGCGTCCAGGCGCCGCATCTGCTCGGCGACGGCACTGAACACCGACGGGTCGCCGGAGTGCAGCCGGGCCACGTCCAGGCCCTCGGCGTGGGCCGCGGTGATCTCCCCGACGATCTGGTCGAGGTTCAGGTTGGCGGTGTCGACCAGCCGGGCGTCCGGCGGGCACTCGGCCAGCAGCTCGCGCGGCACCAGGCTGCCCGCGTACAGGCACACCCCGCAGGCCGCCAGGGTGCGCTGGCCGCGCACGGTGATCAGGTCGGCGGCGCCGGGGCCGGCCCCGATGAAGTAGACGGTCACTGCTGCTCTCCCTGTTGCGTTCCCTTGACCACCGACCACTGGGTGACCGGCATCGCCTGCCGCCAGCCGGTGAACCCGCCGACCGGCACGGCGTGCGCCACCGCGAGCCGTAGCAGCTCGCCGCCGTGCCGCCGGTACCACTCGGTCAGCAGCGCCTCGGACTCCAGCGTCACCGTGTTGGCGACCAGTCGGCCGCCCGCGGGCAGCGCGGCCCAGCAGGCGTCGAGCAGACCGGGCGCGGTCAGCCCGCCGCCGACGAACACCGCGTCCGGGGTGGGCAGTCCGGTCAGCGCGGCGGGCGCCGGCCCGGTCACCACCCGGAGCCGGGGTACCCCGAGCGCGGCGGCGTTGCGGGTGATCCGCGCGGCCCGCACCGGGTCGCGCTCCACACTGACGGCCCGGCAGCTGCGGTGGGCGCGCAGCCACTCGATCCCGATCGACCCCGAGCCGCCGCCGACGTCCCACAGCAGTTCGCCGGGGGCGGGGGCGAGGGTGGCCAGGGTGGCGGCGCGCACGTGCCGCTTGGTCAGCTGCCCGTCGCTCTCGAACGCGGCGTCGGGCAGCCCGGGCACCAGCTGGGCCCGGAGCGTGCCGGGCTCCGCCGCGCACTCCACCGCGATCACGTTGAGCGGGTCGCCGGGCGGGTGCGGCCAGCCGTCGGCGGTGCCCTCCAGCAGCCGTTCGGCCGGAGTGCCGAGCTGTTCCAGCACCCGCAGCCGGCTCGGACCGTAGCCGCGCCCGGTCAGCAGCGCGGCCACCTGCCCGGGGGTGTGCGCGCCGGCGCTCAGCACCAGCACGCCGCGGCCCGGGAAGAGCGCGGCGGTGAGCGAGTCCAGCGGGCGGCCGACCAGGCTGACCACCTCGGTCTCCTCGACCGGGCGGCCCAGCCGGGCGCAGGCGTACGAGACCGAGGAGGGGTGCGGCAGCACCCGCAGCGCCTGCGGCCCGGCGATCTCGGCCAGCGTGCGGCCGATGCCGAAGAACATCGGGTCGCCGCTGGCCAGCACCGCGAGCCGGCGGCCGCGGTGGGCGGCCAGCAGGCCGGGGACGGCCGGGCGCAGCGGCGAGGGCCAGGCGAGGCGCTCGGCCGTCACCTCGGCGGGCAGCAGATCGAGCTGGCGCGGGCCGCCGAGCACCACCCCGGCGTCGTGCAGCGCCTGTCGGCCGGCCGGCGCCAGGCCGGTCCAGCCGTCGGCCCCGATCCCGACCACGGTGATCGCCGGTTCGGGCGCAGGGACGGTGGTCAACGGGACTCCTCGCAGGTGGGCGGGCGGCAGCGGCAGCCTACCGGGCCGCGGGGGCACCCCGGCCGTGAGCTCGGCCACCCGGGGCGAACGGTGTTCCGTTGGTGCTTCGTTGGTGGCCGATCGCAGACTTCACCCCGGGCCCGACGCGGGCCGACGGGCGAACGGACGAGGGACGGGTGCGGTGGCGGCGACACGTGGGACCGGTGGCATCGGTGGGACCGGCGGCGGGCCTGAGCGCACGGCGGCGCCGGCCGCGGTGCGGCGGGACTCGATCTGGACCTGAGCGCAGGGCCGGGGGACGGCCGGGGGACGGCCGAGGGGACGTGGGCGGCGTCCGCGCAGGGGACGGGGGTCTCGGCGCGGGTGCGCTCCGGCTCCAGGCTTTGGGCCGCGGCTCAGCCCGCGCCTCGGCCGGCGCTAGGGCCCGCGCTCGGGTCCGGCGCCCGGCCCAGCGCGGCCGCGGCGGCGTCCACCACCTCGCCGGCGGTGAACACCTGTGCCCCGCTCAGGTCGGCCGCCGCGGCCCGGGCCAGGTCGAACGCCTGCTCGGCGGCCTCGGTCTGCCCGGCCGCGGCGAGGGCGATCGCCAGGTGGGCCTGGCCGACGACTCCGGTGAACACGTTGCCGACGGCCGCGGCGAGTTCGAGGGCGGATCTGAGCAGGGGCACGGCCTGCGCGGGGTTGCCCATCCGGACGTGGGCCACGCCGACCGAGACCATCGTCTCGGCGTCGGCGGAGATGTCACCGAACTCCCTGCTGAGCTCCAGCGACCGCTCCAGGCACCGCAGGGCCTCGGCGTGGTTGCCGAGTTCCAGCTCGGCGCGGCCGAGGTTGTTCAGGACGGTCGTCTCGTGCTTGCGCAGCTCCGGCGGCCCGGCGAAGCGCAGCGCCCGCAGGAAGAACTCCCGTGCCTCCGTGTGCCGCTTCTGGATCTGCAGGACGATGCCGAGGGTGTTGGTGGTGGCCATCTGTCCGGCGATCTCGCCGTTGGCCTCCCGGATCGCGAGCGAGGCCTCCATGTGCTCCTGCGCCTGCGCCCAGTGCCCGAGCTGCATGTACGCGGCGCCCCGGCAGGTGAGCATGGTCGACTCGCCGGCCGGGTCGCCGGCGCTGCGGGCGCTGACCAGCCCGACCTCGGTCGTGGTCAGCCAGTCCTGCCACAGACTCCGGTGGTTGAAGTACGACCAGCCGTGCCCGGGGATCCGCCAGGCGACCGGGTGGAACCCGTACGTCGCGGCCGCCTCGGTGGCGCGCACCAGGTTGACCCGCTCGGTGTCGCACCAGCGCAGCGCGTCCGTGAGACCGGTGAAGCCGTGCGGCCGGTACCCGGGGTCGTCCGGCAGGCGCTCCGGCCGGCCGCGGCCGGGGAAGAGGGCGGCGTCGGCCTCGACCAGGCTGTCGAGGTACCAGCGGACGATCCGGCCGACGGCCTCCCGGCGGACGTCCGCGCTCTCCTCGGCCTCGGCCCGCTCGGCGGCGAAGTCCCGGAGCAGGTCGTGCAGTCGGTAGCGGTCCGGGCCGGTGCTGTCGAGCAGGCAGGCGTCCACCAGGTGTTCCAGCACCTGTTCGGTGCGGTCGAGCGGGTGGTCCAGCAGTGCGGCGGCGGCCCGCAGGCCGATGTCCGTGCCGGGCGCCAGCCCGAGCAGCCGGAAGGCGCGGGCGGGGGCGAGGCCGTCCGGGTTGTCGGGGGGCGGGAGTTGGGCGTAGCTCATCAGGAAGCTGGCGCGTACGGCGAGGTCCTCGACCCGCAGTTCGTCCAGCCGGCGGGTGTGGTCGGCGAGCCGGTCGGCGAGGGTCGTCACCTGCCAGGAGGGGCGCCCGGCCAGGCGGGCGGCGGCGATCCGCAGGGCCAGCGGGAGGCCCGCGCAGTGGCGCACCACCTCGGCGGTGGCCGCCGGCTCGGCGGCCGCCCGCTCGGGCCCGGCGATGGTGACGAAGAGCTCGTGCGCGTCCTGGTCGCCGAGGGTGGTCAGGTCGAGGTGGACGGCGCCCGCCAGGCCCGGGAGCCTGCGCCGTGCGGTCACCAGGGCGGCGCAGCCCGCCGAGCCCGGCAGCAGCGGACGGACCTGGGCGGCGTCCCGGGCGTTGTCCAGGACGACCAGGATCCGGCGGTCGGCGAGCAGGCTGCGGTAGCGGGCGGCGCGGGCGTCCTCGGTCACCGGGATGGCGTGCTCGGGCGTGCCCAGGTCGCGCAGGAAGCCGGCCAGTACCTCGCCGGGGTCGGCGGGCGCGTGGTGGACGCCGCGCAGGTCGACGTAGAGCTGCCCGTCCGGGAAGCCGTCGGCGACCCGGTGCGCGGTGCGGACGGCCAGGGTGGTCTTGCCGATGCCGCCGGGGCCGCTGACGGCCACCACCCGCAGCGCACCCGGCCCGGGGGCGCTGCCGGGGGACAACAGTGCGGCCAGCCGCTCCAGTTGGTCCCTCCGGCCGGTGAAGTCGGCGACGTCCCGGGGGAGTTGGGCCGGTGTGCCGGGGCCGGGACCGGCGGCCGGATCCTCCTCGGGCGGGGCGAGGATCTCCCGGTGGGCGGCCCGGGCGTCGGCGCCGGGCTCGACGCCCAGCTCCGCCACCAGCCGCCTGCGCAGCCGCTGGAACACCGCGAGCGCCTCGGCCTGGCGCCCGGATCGGTGCAGCGCCAGCATCAGCTGCCGGTGGAAGCCCTCCCGCAGCGGGTGTTCGGCGACCAGCGCGGTCAGCTCGCCGACCAGGGCGCTGTGCCCGCCGTCGCGCAGATCGGCCTCCAGCCGCCACTCCAGGACCTGGAGCCGCGACTGCCGCCACTGCTCCAGCTCCGGTTCCAGCCGGGCCGCCGCGGGTTCGGCCAGCGCGACGCCGGTCAGCGGATCGCCGCGCCACAGGGCGAGGGCGGCGCGGGCGCGGCTGCCGACGGTCGCCCAGTCGCCCCGGCGGCGGGCGGCGTCCGCCGCGCCGACCAGGCCGGCGAAGACCAGCGCGTCCACCTCCTGCTCCCCGGCCTCGATCCGGTAGCCGGGCGGGTCCGCGCGCAGCCGGGCCGCGCCCTCCTCGCCGAGGGCGCGGCGCAGCCGGGTCACATGGTTGTGGACGGAGGCGGTCGCGCTCGCGGGCGGGTGCTCGCCCCAGAGCGCGGACTTCACGGCGTCCAGTGACACCGCGCGGTTGGCCCGGAGCAGCAGCACCGCCAGCAGCGCGCGGTTCTTCGGTGCGCCGAGCGCGAGTTCGCGCCCGGCCGCATCGTGCACCGTCAGAGCTCCGAGCAGGCCGAACCGCATCCGTGCCCCCGTTTCCGAGGCGGCCGGTGTCCGCCTGCCGCCGATCGAGTCCGGCGACATGCTAGAGCGTGTGCGCGGGTGCCCGGGGCCGGTGGTCGCCTGTCGGTCAGGCCTGCCAGTGCGGCTTGCCGCTGACCATGCGGCAGGTGAGCATCCGTCCGCTGGCGTCGTGGGTGCTGCGTCCGAGGTCGGCGTTGCGGCAGAACTGTCCGGCCTGGTAGCAGTTGCCCGCGTTGGAGACGATCTCGCAGCCGCCGGCCGGGGCGGGGTCGCCGGTGCGGGGCGGTTCGGCGGTCTGGGTGGTGACCTTCGGCGTCGGGGCCTTGGTGGTGGGCCGGGCGGCCGGCGTGGTGACCGCGGCCGGCGGGGTGACCTCGGCGGCGGTCGGCGACGGCGTCGGGGTGGGGCTCGCCGAGGGCGAGGGCGAGGGCGAAGGCGACGGCGACGGCGAGGGGGAGGCCGAGGGGGAGGGCGCGGCGCTGGAGGAGACGGCGGCGGCCGGGGTGCCGCCGGTGTCGCCGGGGGCCGGGTCGCAGCCGGTCAGGGCGAAGGCGGCGGCCAGGACGAGGCCCGAGAGGGCGGCGAGACGTCGGTGGCCCGCGCGGATGGGTGAGGGCATGGGTGTGGAAGGCTCCGTTCCGGCAGGGGTGGGCAGGCCGGTGAGTCAACCAGAGCCGTGCCGCCGTGTTCACGCTTCCGGCACGGAACTCCCATACGTTGGCAAACCGATACCGTTCCGTCACGGTCGGTAGGGGAGCTGCGGGACGTCGTAGCAGGCGCTCGCCAGGTCGGGGACCTGGGTCACCCAGCCGCCCCGGCCGCCGAAGGCGCCGTCCTGCCAGCGGGCGGCGTTCAGGCAGGCGAGGGTCGGGCCGGTGGGCCGGGGCTGCGGGGTGAAGTCGGTGGGGACCAGCAGCCCGTGCGCGTCGTACGGTTCGGTGCGGTTCATGAACCGCTCGACGCAGGCCCGGGTGAGTGCGGTGCCGCAGGAGTCCATCGCGTCGGTCAGCCAGCGGGCCGCCGCCCAGCCCTCCAGCTCCCACGCGGAGAGCTGGTCCTCGCGCTCCGGGTAGTAGCGGGCCATCCCCGCGCGGAACTCGGCCACCGAGGGGTGTCCGGTGTCCTCGTAGTTGCGGGACTCGGACGTCGCCCACAGGTTGTTGCGGCAGTTCGGGGAGTCCCGGTAGTCGGTGCGCACCGCCTCGGACCAGTTCTGCACGTTGGTGACCTTGGCGGACAGCCGGACCCCCGCCGCGTCCAGCGCCTGGCACAGCGCGGCGTTGCCCCGGCTGTCCATGGCGTCGAAGAGCAGCTCGGTGCCGTCGGCCTTCAGGGCGGCGGCCACCGTCTGGAAGCCCGGCAGCGCGAGGTCCACGCTCAGGCTCAGCACCCGGTACCCCTCGGCCCGCAGCCCCTCCTCCAACTGCCGGGCGTAGCGGGCGGAGTCGGCCTGGTTGTACGAGACCACCGCGGCGCTGCGGGCCCCCAGCCGCTCCTTGAAGAAGCGGTAGATCTCGGTGCTCTGGTACAGCACGCCGTCCCAGCCGACCGTACGGCCGTCCCGCGGCGAGGCCGAGCCGTAGATGCTGAACAGGTGCGGCCAGCGGTCGTACGCCGTGCCGATCGGCTGGCCGCCAACGTCGGGGACCTGGTGCGCGTCGACGTACGGGGCGCCCGCGTAGTCCAGGACGCTCCCCGCGACCAGCGCGAACACCTTCTCCTGGTCGACCAGCCGGTGGACGCAGTCCCGGTTGCCGAGGCCGCTGCCGCCGTCGTCGCAGGTCAGCAGCCGCACCGTACGCCCGTGCAGACCGCCCCGGTCGGCGAGGGCGCGGAAGAAGGCGAGGGCGCCGAAGTGCGGGCCGGCGAAGGTCTCGCCGCCGACCGGGCTGGTCAGGGAGGTGATGATGCCGACCCGGATCTCCTGCGCCGTCACCCCGGTGTCGGTGGCGAGGTCCGGCGCGCTCCCCCCGGAGCCGAACGCACTCTCCGGCAGCCGGCTGCCGCAGGCCGCCGTCAGCAACAGCAGCAGCGCGAGGGCGGCGGCGGCCGGGCGCCGCCCGACCACCGCCGCCCGACCGGTACGGCTCAGCTGCACCCGGGCACCGGGGAGGTGTTCCCGGAGAGGCTGACCAGGCCGCACAGGGTGGAGGTGGACACCTTCCAGGTGCCGTTCTCCAGGACGGCCTGGCCGGTGGCGTCCGGCTGGACGACCGCGCCGTCCAGGGACAGCGAGTACGTCACCGTGGCCGTGGTCGGCGAGGTGAACTCCACCTTGCTCACCGTCGCCTTCACCTGGCCGACCCGGGGGTCGGCGGCGAAGCCCTGGAGCACCGGGACGAGCTGCTCGCCGTTCTGCAGCAGCGTGGCCTTGTCGGCGAGCGCCGTCGCCGGGTCGAAGAACTTCTCCCAGGTGGCCGTCACCTGGGTGGTGGCCCCGGCCACGTCGGCGGGCGCGCTGCCCGAGGCGGACGGCGACACCTCGACGGACACGGAGGCGGAGCCGGACGCCGAGATCGAGACGGACACCTCCGGGCTGCCGCTGGAGCCGCCGCTCGAACTGCTGCTGCTGCAGCCCGCCGCGAGCAGGACGGCCAGCGCGGCGCCGGTCAGCCGGACGGCCGCACCCGTCCGTGGCGTCCGGGCGTTCGGCCCGCCGCCGTCCGGGTGGGGCCGCGGGCCGGTGGCGACGGCGGGCCGGTGGTCCGTGTGCCTGGTGCGCATTGCTCTCTCACCGCGTTCTTCCCGACCTGACGGCCCGTCCACCCCGCCGGCCCCGGTCGCTCGGTTGGCTGCCCGGCCGATCGGTCCGGACTGCGGCGTGATGTGCCGCACGGGACACTATGAGGGACGATCCGTGGACAACTCGCAATATGACGGTCAGAAACCGCAAATCGGATATCCAGTGCCGCCGGGGAAAGGTCCCATGACGCGCTTGCACCTGCGGACCGCCGCCCGGACGCTGCGCGACCGCCCCGGCTGGCCGCTCCTCGTCGCCGGACTCCTGCTCTGCCTGCTCGGCTGGTACGGCGTGTCCGGTGAGAACCTCACCGCCCGTCAGCTGCCCTACCTTGCCTCCGGCACCGCCCCCGGTACCGCGCTCCTCGCGGCCGGCGCGGTCCTGCTCGGCGGCCGCCGAGCCGAGCCGCCGCCCGGCGGCCCGACCGACCACCGGGTGGACCAGCTCTACGCCCTGCTCACCGCCGAGGCCGCCGAGGCCGCGACACCGGCCGACGGCCCACCGCTCGCCGTCCCGCAGGGCACGCTCTACCACCGCCCCGGCTGCCCGCTCGTGGCAGGCAAACCGCAGGCCGCCCCGGTCGACCCGGCCACCGTGCACGAGCGCGCCCTCACCCCCTGCCCGGTCTGCGACCCCGGGCCGCCGGCGACGGACGGCTGACCCGGTGGCCGACGCCCTCGGACTCAGCCTCGACCTCCTGCTCGCCGGACTCTCCGTCGGCAGCGCCGCCGCGCTCAGCGGCGTCGGACTGATCGTCACCTACCGGGCCACCGGCGTGCTCAACCTCGCCCAGGGCGCCCAGGCGATGCTCATCGCCTACCTGCTGCGGGAACTCGTCGTGGTCCGGCACTGGCCGCTCGCCCTCGCCGCCGTCTGCTGCCTGCTGGTGGCCGCGCCCGCCCTCGGCGTGCTGCTGGAACTGGCCGTCTTCCGCCCCCTGCAACGGCGCGGCGCCGGCCCCGCCGAGACCCTGGTCGCCGCCGTCGGCGTGTTCGTCCTGCTGATCGGCGCCGCCGTGCTGATCTGGGGCACCACCCCGTTCGGCGACGCGCCGGCCCTCGCCCCCGCCACCGTGCTCGCCCGCCCCGGCGGACACCCGCTGCGCCTGGACACCCTGGCCCAACTCGCCGGCGTCCTGCTGCTCACCGGCACCGTCGCCCTCGTCACCCGGCACACCGGCCTCGGCGTCCGGCTGCGCGCCGTGGTCGACAACCGGCGCCTGGCAGGCCTCGCCGGCATCGACGCCGACCGGGTCTCGGCCGGCGGCTGGGCCTTCGGCTCCTTCACCGCCGGGCTGGTCGGGGTCCTGCTCGCCCCGTACCTGCTGCTCGACCCGTACGGGCTGCCGCTGCTCGTCCTGGAGACCATGGCCGTGGCCGTCGCCGCCCGGCTGCGCAGCCTGCCCGTCGCGGTCGCCACCGGTCTCGTCCTCGGCGTCATGCAGAGCGAGTTCACCCGCTGGCGCCCGCCCGGCCAGCTCCTCCCGCTGGCCCAGGCGATGCAGGCCAACCTGTTCGTGGTGGCGCTGCTGGTCGCCGCCCTGCTGCCGTGGCGCGGCGCCCTCGGCGCCGACCGCGGCATTCCCGTCCCGCACCGCGGCAGCGCGCCCGCGGGCGCGAAGGCCGCCTGTCTGCTCCTGCTGCTGCTGCCGCTCTGGTTCCGCGCCGACGACCTGCGGCACGCCCTCGCGGTGCCCGCGCTCGCCCTGGTGCTGCTCTCCACCGTCGTGGTCACCGGCTACGGCGGCCAGGTCTCGCTCGGCCAGGCCGGGTACGCGGGCATCGGCGGCCTCGGCACCGCCCTGCTGCTCTCCGGCCGGGTGCCCGGCCTGCCGGCCCTGCCCGCGGTGCCCGCGCTGCTGCTCGCGGTGGCCGCCGCCGTCCCGTTCGGCCTGCTCACCGGCTGGCCCGCGATCCGCCGGCGCGGCCTGGCGCTCGCCCTGACCACCCTCGCCGTCGGCACCGCGCTCAGCCGCCTGGTGTTCGAGCAGCCGTACGCCACCAGCGGCCTGGACCTCGCCGGCGGGGCCGTGCTGCCCGGCGGCGACCGGACCCTGTACGTGCTGGAGCTGGCGCTGCTCGGCGCCGCCCTGCTGCTCGTCCGCAACCTGCACCGGGGGCGGCTCGGCCGTGCCCTGACGGCGCTCGGCGACCACCAGGCGGCCGCCGCCGCCGCCGGGGTCGACGTACCCAGGCTCAAGCTGCTGCTCTTCATGGCCGGCGCCGGCGTCGCGGCCCTCGGCGGCGCCCTGACCACCCTGGCCGGCCAGTCCTTCGACCCGAACGCCTACGACCCCGTCCGCGGGCTGCTGTGGTTCGCCGCCGCCGTGGTCGCCGGGGTGGACAGCGCGGCCGGCGCGGTCGCCGCGGCCGCCGCGCTCACCGCACTGGACACCCTGGCCGGCGTCGGCGTCTCCGCCGTGGTGGTCGGCGCCGGGGCGGTCGCGATCGGCCGCCTGCCCGGCGGCCTGGCCGGCCTCGCCCGCGCGCGCCGCGCCGCGCCCCCGCGGGCCCTCACCCCGCTCGGCCGGCGGATCCGCGCCCGCCTGCCGGACGGCGGCCCCCGATGACCGCCGGCCTGACGGCCTCCGGCCTGGTACGGCGGTTCGGCGGCGCGACCGCCGTCGACGGGGTCGGCCTCGACGTGCCGCCCGGCCGGATCACCGCCGTCGTCGGACCCAACGGCGCCGGCAAGAGCACCCTCTTCGACTGCCTCGGCGGCGCCACCCGGGCCGACGAGGGACGGGTCCTGCTCGACGGCCGCGACATCACCCGCCTGCCCGACCACGCCCGGGCCCGGCTCGGCCTCGCCCGCACCTTCCAACAGCCCGCCGTCTTCCCCGGCCTGACGGTCGCCGAGAACGTCCGGGTCGGCGCCGAGCAGCGCGCCGGCGGCAGCGTCCGCGGACTGCTCGGCCTCCCCGCGCCCGGCCGGACCGCCGCCCGCACCGCCACCCGGCGGGCCCTTCGCCTGCTCGGCCTCGACGCCGTCGCCGACCGGCCCGCCGCCGACCTCCCCGCCGGCGTGCTGCGCCTGCTCGAACTCGCCCGGGCCCTGGCCGCCGACCCCCGCGTCCTGCTGCTCGACGAACCGACCGCCGGGCTGGACACCGACCAGACCGGCCACCTCGCCCTCGTCCTGCGCGCCCTCGCGGCCGACGGCCTGGCCGTCCTGCTGGTCGAGCACGACGCCGAACTGGTCGCCGAACTCGCCGACACCGTCTATGTGCTGGCCGCCGGCCGGGTCGTCCTCGCGGGCCCGCCCCGGACGGTGCTCGCCGACCCGCGGGTCACCGGCCTGTGGGGCACGGCGTGAGCGCCGCGGCCGAGCTGCGCGGCGTGCGGGTCCGGTACGGCCTGCTGGAGGCACTGCACGGGATCGACCTGGCCTGCCCGGCCGGGCGGGTCACCGTGCTGCTCGGCCGCAACGGCTCGGGCCGGAGCACCGTGCTGCACACCCTGGCCGGCTCGGTCCGCCCGGCGGCCGGCCGGGTGTTCTGCCAGGGCCGGGACGTCACCGGCCTGGACCCCCACCGCAGGGCGCGGCTGGGCACCGCCCTGGTCCCCTCCGAACAGGCCGTCTTCGAGTCCCTCACGGTCGCCGAACAGCTCTCCCTCGGCGGCCCCGGGCCCGCCGACGCGGGCTTCCCCGAGCTGGCCCCCCTGCTCCACCGGCGCGCCGGCGACCTGTCCGGCGGCCAACGGCAACTGGTCGCCCTCGGCCGGGCCCTGCTCACCCGCCCCCGCCTCCTGCTGCTGGACGAACCCGGCCGCGGCCTGGCCCCGGCCGTCCTCCGCCGCCTGCACGGCACCCTGCTCGACCTCGCCGCCGAGGGCCGGACGGTGGTCCTCGCCGAACAGACCCTGCCCCGCGCCCTCGACCGCCCGGGGACCGTGCTCCACCTGCTGCGCCGCGGCCGGGTCGCCTTCAGCGGCGAGCCCGCCGAACTGCGCCCCGGGGCCGCCGACCAGGCGTGATCCCACGGCTGAGTACGGTGAACGGCTGGAAAGGGGGTGCGCCATGACCTTGGAACAGGACCGCCCGCCGGGCCCGGGCGAGCCGACACCCGTCCCGGGCGGCCAGATCGGCTGTGCGGCCGGGCTCGCGCGCGGGCTCGGCAGGCTCGTGGGGGAGACGGCCGTCGAGCTGGTGGGCGGCGCGGTGCTCGGCGTCCTCGCCACGGCCTCCCTGGCGGCCGTCCTCGTCGGTGTGCAGCTCGCGTACCGGC
Organism: Kitasatospora sp. NBC_00374; assembly: GCF_041434935.1. Taxonomy (NCBI): domain Bacteria; kingdom Bacillati; phylum Actinomycetota; class Actinomycetes; order Kitasatosporales; family Streptomycetaceae; genus Kitasatospora; species Kitasatospora sp. NBC_00374. The sequence goes on from NZ_CP107964.1 coordinate 6,793,049, forward strand.
ACAGCCCCCCGGCCACCCTGACCGCCGCCGGGCTCACCCTGCCGGGCCTGCTCTACGGCGGCCGCCAACTCCTGCGCCCGGAGCGGCCGAGGACCCGCCGCAGCCGGATCGCGGCGGGAGTGACCGGCGGGCTCGGCCTCTGGCTGGTGATCTGCGTCGCCTACGCCTCGGTCTGACCGCCCGCCCAGGCCGTTGCTGCCGATCAGGGCGAGCGCACCCCGGTACGGTGGGGACATCCGGATCCATCGGCCATCTCGCCAACCGGGGGCGCCGCAGTGAGCACGATCGGCATCGAGGCCGACGACGAGGTCCTGGCCGAGGTGATGCGGAGGATGGGAACGGCCTCGACGAGCGACGCGGTCAACCTCGCCCTCGCCGACTACGTGCAGTGGCGGAGCCGGACGGCGGTACCGCAGACGCCGCCACGGGGCGCCGCCCGTGACGGTTCGGGTGACCCGACGCTCCACTGACACGGCTACCGCGGGGAGCCGAGCCGGCGGTGGCGCAGGGCGCGGGCCGCGAGGCGCTCGGGGGCGGGGACGGCGGTCAGGTCGGTGAGGGCGGCGGCGACGGCGTGGCCGACGCGGGCGCAGAAGGCGGCGGGCTCCTCGGCGGCGTCCGGCAGTTCGGCGACCACCTCGTCGACCAGGCCGACGGCGGCGAGGTCGGCGGCGCCGATGCCCTGGGAGCGGGCCAGCTCGGCGGCGTGGTCGCCGTCGCGGTGGACGATCGCGGACGCGCCCTCGGGCGGCAGCGGGGCGAGCCAGGCGTGCTCGGCGGCCAGCACCCGGTCGGCGGGCAGCAGCGCGAGCGCGCCGCCGCCGGAACCCTGGCCCAGCAGGACGGCGAGGACGGGCGTGCGCAGGGCGACCAGGGTGGTCAGGCAGCGGGCGATCTCGATCGCGATGCCGTCCAGCTCGGCCTCGGCGGAGAGTTCGGCGCCCGCGGTGTCCACCAGCGTCACCAGTGGAAGTCCGAGCTGCTCGGCCATCCGCGCGGAGCGCCGCACCAGCCGGAGGTCGGCCGCCGTGAACGGCCGCGCGCCGGTGCCTTCCTGGCGCTGCTGACCGACCACCACGGCGGGCCGGCCGTCGAACCTGACCAGGGCCCGGACGAGCGCGCCCTCACCGTCCAGCGAGAGCAGGCCCTCGGCGGCGCGGTCCAGCAGCTGCCGGGCGCCGGGGCGGTCCGGGCGGCGGGTGCGGCGGACGGCGTCCCACGGGTCCGGCGCCTGGGCCCGGGGCGCCGGACCCGGCGGTACCGCTTCGGCGGCCGGCGGTTGCGCCAGCACGTCCAGGGCCCGCCGCAGCACCTCGCGCAGGTGCTCCTGCGGCACCACGGCGTCCAGCAGCCCGCGGGCGGCCAGCGTCTCGGCCAGCTGGACGTCCGGGGGGAGCGGTTCGCCGCGCAGCTGCTCGTACACGCGGGGGCCGAGGAAGCCGAGCCGGGCGCCCGGTTCGGCGAGCACCAGGTGGCCCAGCGTGCCCCAGGAGGCGAAGACCCCGCCCATCGTGGGGTTGCGCAGGTAGCTGAGGTACGGCAGGCCGGCGGCCTGGTGGGCCTGCACGGCGGCGGTGACCCGCACCATGCACAGGAACGCCGCGGCGCCCTCCTGCATCCGCGTCCCGCCGGAGACCGGCAGGGCGATCAGCGGCAGCCGTTCGGAGGTGGCCCGCTCGACGGCGCGGGTGATCCGCTCCGCCGTGGCGACCCCGATCGAGCCGCCCAGGAAGGCGAACTCCGAGGCCACCAGCGCCACCGGACGCCCCGCCAACAGGGCCCGGCCGGTGGTGACGGCCTCGTCCAGCCCGCCGGCCCGTTCCCGGGCCCGGGCGAGCGCCGCCCGGTAGCCGGGGTCCTCGGGTGGCGCGCCGAGCGGCTCGTCCCAGCAGACGAAGCTGCCCGCGTCCACGATCCGCCCGATCAGCTCACGCGCTGCCACCGTGCCTCCTCCGTCGAGCCCGAACCCGAACACCGCGCCCAACCCTAGGGGTGGCGGCGCGAACCGGGCTGTGACGCCGGTCGCAGCGTGCCGGTGCGGCGGTGGACCTGCCCGATCTGCCCGTCCCGTGCGGTGGCGCACCGTCATGGCGCCCAGGCGGCACAACCGTTGGGCGCGGCAGGGCACTTCGGCCCCCGTGCTCCGCGCCCCGCCGGGCCGCGTCCCGCCCGGCCACGAATTGGTAAAACCCCGGCCGGAGGTCGGGGGCGGTGTGGACGGCGCGTTGAGCTGCTTCTAAGGTATGCCTCAGCTAACTGGACGGCCGGGGGGTCGAGCACCTGCCCGGCCGTCCTTTTTGCTGCCCTGTACATGCCAAGCCTGTCGACCCTCGTCAGTGGAGTTCTCATGTCCGCCCGTCGCCGTTCCGCCGCAGTCACGCTGCTCTCCATCGCCGTGGTCGGCGCCGCCCTCGCCGGCTGCTCGAAGAAGGACGACGCGGCCTCCTCGGACGCGATCCAGGTGAACGCCTCCGACACGGCCTGCGAGCTGTCGAAGACCACCTTCCCGAGCGGCCAGGTCAAGCTGTCCGTGCACAACAAGGGCTCCAAGCCGACCGAGGTCTACGTCTACGCCGCCGGCGACAAGATCGTCACCGAGCGGGAGAACATCGGCCCGGGCACCCACGTCGACATCGCGGCCGAGATCAAGGCGGGCAGCTACGAGGTCGCCTGCAAGCCGGGCATGACCGGTGACGGCATCCGCCAGAAGATCACCGTGACCGGTGACGGCGGTGCCACCGCCAAGGCCGACAGCCGTCTGCAGGACGCCGTCGCGGCGTACCACAAGTACGCGCAGGAGCAGGCCGACGCGACGATCCCGGTGGTCGAGCAGTTCGCCGCCGCGATCAACGCCGGTGACATCGAGAAGGCCAAGGGCCTGTTCGCCGCCTCGCGGGTCGGCTGGGAGCGCACCGAGCCGGTCGCCGAGAGCTTCGGCGACGTCGACCCGAAGACCGACACCCGTGAGGACGGCCTGGAGCCCGGCCAGGAGTGGACGGGCTGGCACAAGCTGGAGAAGTCCCTCTGGGCGGACAACGCGATCACCGACGCCGACAAGAAGCTCGCCGACCAGCTGGTCGCCGACCTGAAGGACTGGCAGAAGAAGATCCCGACGGCGGAGATCACCGCCACCAGCATGGCCAACGGCGCCAAGGAGCTGCTGGACGAGGTCGCCACCGGCAAGGTCACCGGCGAGGAGGACCGCTACAGCCACACCGACCTGTCGGACTTCGCCGCCAACGTCGAGGGCGCCAAGAAGGCGTACGACCTGCTGAAGCCGGTGGCCGCGGAGAAGGACGCCGAGCTCGCGAAGACCCTGGACACCGAGTTCGCCGCGATCCAGACCCTGCTCGCCAAGTACAAGCAGGGTGAGATCTACACCTCGTACGACAAGGTCACCGAGGCCGAGCGCAAGACCTTCGCCGACTCGGTGAACGCGCTGGCCGAGCCGCTCTCCAAGCTCGCCGCCGCAGTCGTCGTCAGCTGACCCGACCCCGCCAGCCACCCTGCCGTGGCGGCCCTCGGGCCGTCACGGCAGCCGTGCCCCCACCCCCTCGTCGCGAAGGACCCCTGATGAACACCGAGACCACCGGCGACTTCGAGCCCGGGCAGCCCACCGCGCCGAGCGGTGAGCCGCGTGGGTCGGTGAGCCGACGCGCCGTCATCGGCTGGGCCGGCGCCGGAGTGGCGCTGGGCGCCGCGGCCGCCGGCTCGGTGGCCGTCGCCGCCGGTGCGGGCGGCGAGGCGGCCCCGGCGGCCGCGCCGACCGCCGACATCCCGTTCTTCGGCGAGCACCAGGCCGGTATCGCCACGGCCGTCCAGGACCGGCTGCACTTCGCGGCGTTCGACGTCGTCACGGGCAACCGCGACGCGCTGGTGAAGATGCTCAAGGAGTGGACCAAGGCGGCCGCCGCGATGACCGGCGGGCGTGAGGTCGGCACCGGGGCGACCGGTCTGGCCGAGGCGCCGCCGGACGACACCGGCGAGGCGCTCGGCCTGCCGTCCTCCCGGCTGACCCTGACCATCGGCTTCGGCCCCAGCCTGTTCGAGAAGGACGGCGTGGACCGGTTCGGCCTGAAGGCCAGGCGCCCGGAGGCCCTGATCGACCTGCCGAAGTTCCCGCACGACAACCTGGACCCGAACCGCAGCGGCGGTGACATCTGCGTCCAGGCCTGCGCGGACGACCCGCAGGTCGCGGTGCACGCGATCCGCAACCTGGCCCGGATCGGCATGGGCGTGGTCAACGTCCGCTGGTCCCAGCTCGGTTTCGGCAAGACCTCCTCGACCACCCCGGACGCGCAGACCCCGCGCAACCTGATGGGCTTCAAGGACGGCACCCACAACATCTCCGGGACGGACGCCGACGCGCTGGGCAAGCACGTCTGGGTCGCCGGCGGCGAGGGCCCGGAGTGGATGACCGGGGGCTCGTACCTGGTGGCGCGCCGCATCCGGATGCACATCGAGACCTGGGACCGCACGCCGCTCAAGGAGCAGGAGGACATCTTCGGGCGCACCAAGCGCGAGGGTGCCCCGTTCGGGAAGCAGCAGGAGCGGGACACCCCGGACCTGAAGGCGATGCCCGAGGACTCCCACGTGCGCCTCGCCCACCCGGACAGCAACGACGGCCTGATGATCCTGCGCCGCGGTTTCTCGTTCACGGACGGCACGGACGGTCTGGGCCGGCTGGAGGCGGGCCTGTTCTTCCTCGCGTACCAGCGTGACACCCGCAAGGCGTTCGTGCCGCTGCAGCAGCGGCTGGCCGCGTCCGACGCGCTGAACGAGTACATCCAGCACGTCGGTTCGGCGCACTTCGCCTGCCCGCCCGGAATCCGCAAGCCCGGCGAGTGGTGGGGCCAGGCCCTGTTCGGCTGACCCCCGCCCCGTACAACCCCCCGAGGAGAGCGCCGTGTTCGGCAACTACCTGATCGGCCTGCGCGAGGGCCTCGAAGCCAGCCTCGTCGTCTGCATCCTGATCGCCTACCTGGTCAAGACCGGCCGCCGCGACCGGCTCACCCCGGTCTGGACCGGCATCGCCGCGGCCGTGCTGCTGAGCATGGCGTTCGGCGCGGTGCTGCAGTACGGCTCGACCCAGATGACCTTCGAGGCCCAGGAGGCCCTCGGCGGCTCGCTGTCGATCATCGCGGTCGGGCTGGTCACCTGGATGGTCTTCTGGATGCGCCGTACCGCCCGGCACCTGAAGAGCGAGCTGCACGGCAAGCTGGACGCGGCCCTCGCCATGGGCACCTTCGCCCTGGTGACCACCGCGTTCCTGGCGGTCGGCCGGGAGGGCCTGGAGACCGCGCTGTTCATCTGGACGGCCGTCCAGGCCACCAGCGACGGCGTCCGCCCGCTGGTCGGCGCGCTGCTGGGCCTGCTCACCTCGGTGGTGCTGGGCTGGCTGTTCTACCGCGGTGCGCTGAAGATCAACCTGGCCAGGTTCTTCACCTGGACGGGCGCGATGCTGGTCGTCGTCGCGGCCGGCGTGCTGGCCTACGGCGTCCACGACCTGCAGGAGGCCGGCTGGCTGCCGGGGCTGCACAGCCTGGCCTTCGACATCAGCTCCACCATCCCCAAGGACAGCTGGTACGGCACGCTGCTCAAGGGCGTCCTCAACTTCCAGCCCGACCCCTCGGTGTTCCAGGTGGTGGTCTGGGTGGCGTACCTGGTGCCCACCCTGTTCCTCTTCCTGTGGCCGGCCGGCAGCACCGGGCCGCGCCCGGCCGCGCCGGTCGAGTCGGCCGCCGCCTGACCCGACCGCCCGTGCGAGCGCCCCGTCCCCGGCCCCGGGGGCGGGGCGCTTCGCTGTCCGGGCCCGGTCCGGCCCCGCGGGGCGCGTCTCCCCTGTCGTACCGCCTCCGGCGCAGGGCGCGGCGGTGCGCCGAACCGCGACGGCGGTAAGGCGAGTTGCCGGGTGTATCCGGTAGCGCCGTCTTTACCCGGGGAGTTTGCCGGGATCACGCCCGCCGGAGCGCCGGACCTGCGGATGTGACGTAGCGTCAGAGAGTGGCGTCGCACCGTTCGCCAATTCGCTCAGGACCCTTGCGCCGCAGGTGAATTCACGTGTGGATTGGCAACTTGCAAACCGTTGTGGGCGCCCCATCCCGCCGGTACAGTCCATGAATTGCCGGGGCGCAATGGGGCGCGGTACGGATCGGTAGGGGAGCGGTCATTTTAGGGACTCGTGGTGTCGGTCCGGTCGCCTTGGACCTGATTGACGCGTTCACGCAAATTGCCGAGAGCCATTCCGGGCGGACGGCGGTGGTCCACAATGGGCGCCCGCTGAGCTATCGGCGGCTCAACGAGCTGGTCGGGGAGTCGGCATTGCGGCTGGGGTGCCGGCCGGGAGTGGTTGGTGTCCGAACTTCCCGCTCTCCCGGCGTGGTGGCGGAGCTGCTCGGTGTGCTGGCGGCGGGCGGGACGTACTGCCCGATCGATCCGGCCTTTCCGGCCGAACGGCAGCGGGCGATGGTCGCCGCGGCGGGCTGCCGGAGCGTGGTCGACGCAGAATCGATCCTGCCCGCGAAACCGGGCGTCGTGCCGGTCGACTTCACCGACCTGCTGAGCCCCGCCGGTCCGGCGGATCCGGTCGTCGCCGAGAGCCCGGCCTACCTGCTCTTCACCTCCGGCTCCACCGGCGGCCCGAAGCCGGTGGTCACCCCGCGCCGGGCGATCGCCACCGTGGTCCACGCGCTCCGCGAGCTGTTCGACCTGCGCCCGACCGACCGGGTGCTGCAGTTCGCCTCGCTGAACTGGGACACCTGTTTCGAAGAGATCCTGCCCGCCCTCACCGCAGGCGCCTCGCTGGTCTTCGACGACGAGGCCTACACGGGCTCCTTCCCGCGCTTCCTGCGGATGGTGGAGCGCGAGCGGATCACCGTCCTGGACCTCCCGACCGCCTACTGGCACGAACTGGTCCGCCACCTGACGGAGGACGGCCTCGCGCTGCCGCCCGGCGTCCGCCTGGTGGTCATCGGCGGCGAGGCGGCGAGCCCCGCCCGGCTGGCCGACTGGTGCGAGCTGGCCACCGCCGACATCCGGCTGGTCAACACGTACGGCAGCACCGAGACCACCCTCATCACGCACGCCGTCGACCTGCACGGCCCGCGCGCCGCCCGGTTCGAGCGGCCCTGGCGCGAGAGCGCCCGGGTGCCGATCGGCCTGCCGCTCCCGCACGTCCTCGAACGCATCGGTGAGGACGGCGAGTTGATGATCGGCGGCCCGGCGCTCGCGCTGGGCTACCGCGGTCTGCCGGAGGCCACCGAGGCCAGGTTCGGCACCGGCGAGGAGCGCTGGTTCCGGACCGGCGACCGGGTCGAGCGCGCGCCGGACGGGATGCTCCTGCACCACGGCCGGCTCGACGACGAGCTGAAGGTGCGCGGCATCCGGGTGGACCCGGCCGAGGTCGAGGCCCACCTGCTCGGACACACCGGGGTCGAGGCCGCGGCGGTCGCCGGAGTCACGCTGGCCGGCCGCACCACGCTGGTCGCCTACGTCGTCCCGGCCCCGCGCACCGACCCGGCCGCCCTGTCCGCCGCCCTCCGCGGCCACCTGGCGGACCGGGTGCCGGCCCACCTGGTGCCCGGGCGGATCACGGTCGTTCCCCGGCTCGCGTACACCGCCAGCGGAAAGATCGACCGGGCGGGCTCGCACCGCCGGTACGAGCAGGAGCGGCAGCGACGGCAGCCGCAGGACGACACCCGCGCCCGGACCGGGCACGAGGTCAAGGAGGGCTTCGATGAGTGTTGACACGGTAATCGCGATCTTCTCCCGCGTCCTGGAGACCGACGGGATCACCGCGGACTCGGACTTCTTCGCGCTCGGCGGCGACTCGCTGATCGCCACCCGGGTGCTCAGCGCGGTCGCCCGGGAGTCCGGTGCGGAGCTGTCCTTCGAGGACTTCCTGGCCGCCCCGACTCCCGAGGCGCTGGTCAAGAGGGTCGCAGGTACCGCCTGATGCGCGTGGTCGTGGTCGGGGCCGGCCTGGCCGGGCTCACCGCCGCCGCCGACCTGGCGGCCGGCGGTGCGGAGGTCACCGTCCTGGAGGCCCGCGACCGGGTCGGCGGCCGGATCCGGGGGGTCGAGGTCGCGCCCGGCAGCTGGGTGGACGCCGGCGCCGCGTACCTGGGGGAGCGGCACACCGGGCTGCTCGCGCTGATCGAGGAGTACGGGCTGAAGACCGCCCCGACCGAGCTGGTCGGGGACAGCCGCTTCGCGCTCGGCGCCGAGGCCGACGGCACCCGGGCCGGGCGCTTCCCGCCGCTGAGCGCCGTCGCCCTGGGCGGGATGTTCGACCTGCTCGACGAACTCACCGCCGCCGTCCGGGTGGACGCCCCCTGGCTCACCCCGGACGCCGCCCGGCTGGACACCCTCACGGCCGCCGACTGGGCCGCGCAGCACCTCACCCACCCGGACGCCCGGCTGTTCTTCCCACTGTTCCTCGGCGAGATGATGGCGGCCGACCCGGCCGAGGTGTCCGTCCTGCACATGGCCTTCTACCTCCGCTCCGGCGGCGGTGTCCGCTATCTCAACGCCTTCGAGGGCGGTGCCCAGCAGGACCGGGTGGCCGGCGGGGCGCACCTGCTCTGCGAGCGGATCGCCGAGCGGCTGGGCGACCGGGTGCGGCTGTCCGAGCCCGTCCGGGCCGTCCACCAGGATCCGGCGGGCGTCACCGTGCACTCCGCGAGCGGGGCCACCCGCGCCGACGTGGCCGTGGTGGCGCTGCCGCCGCTGCTCGCCGACGCGATCGAGCACCGGCCGGCGCTCGCGGCCCGCCGCAGCAGCGAACGGACGGCCCGCGGCTGCGCGGTCAAGGTGCAACTGGTGTACCCGGAGCCCTACTGGCGGGCGCACGGCCTGTCCGGCTGGTCGGTCAACGCCGAGGGCCCGCTGCTGTCGACCGTCGACGACTCGCCGCCGGACGGCGGTGCGGGCGTGCTCACCGGCTTCGTCACCGGGGCCGAGGCCCACCGCTTCGCCGCGCTCACCCTCGACCGGCAGCGCGCGGAGGCCGTCGCCCAGGCGGGCCGGCTGTTCCCGCAGCTGCCGCCGCCGCTCGCCTGTCACGTCACCGACTGGGTCAACGAGGAGTACAGCCGCGGCTGTTACGCGGCGCTGCTCGGCCCGGGCGACTGGACGGCACTCGGCCCGGGGCTGGCGGCCCCGCACGGCCGGGTGCACTGGGCCGGCACCGAGACCGGCACCGAGTTCTTCGGCCTGATGGAGGGCGCCGTCCGCTCCGGCCACCGGGTGGCGGCCGAGCTCCTCGCGCCGCCCCGGGCCCGGCCCTGAAACCGTACCTGCTCTGAACTCCGTCCAGCTTCCGTACTGTTGGGAGATCACGATGCACGAAGCCAGCTCGATAGCCCCGCTCGCCGCCCGACGGCAGCTGATGGACGAACCCGGCCTGGGCGCCGGCAACTTCCTGGACCACGCCCTCGCGGTGAACCCGAACCGGGCCGTCCCGTTCGCCTTCGGCCACCACACCGACCACCGCGGCCAGGTGGTGCTGCGCGGCCACAGCCTGCTCGACCTGGCCGCGCTGCGGGACAGGTACGCCAAGTGGTACCGGGCGAACGGGGTCAGGCCCGGCGAACCGGTGGGCATCGTCGTCGCCGAGGGCCTCGAACCGCTGCTGCACTTCCTCGCGCTCACCGCGCTCGGCGCGGTGCCGGCCCTGGTCAACGACGCGATGCGGCCGGACGTCATGGTCCGCTACCTCGACCACGTCGGTGTGGTCGGCATCGTCGCCGACGACCCGACCCGGCTCGCCGCCGCCTACCGGGCCGACCCGCAGCGCCGCCCCCGGTTCGTCGCGCTCGCCGCCGAGGTCCAGGCGTTCGACGCGGAGTCCGTCGCACTGCCCGAGGAGTACCCGTACCGGCACGCCGCCGACGACGTGGTGGCGCTGATCCACTCCTCCGGCACCACCGGCACCCCGAAGTCGACGATGCTCGCGCACCGCCAGTTCTGGGACGGGAAGCAGCCCCGGATGGTGCGCTTCCCGGCGGAGCCGTACGACCGGCTGATGTCGCTGATGCCGCACACCCACGCGGGCGGCCTGAGCTACTTCCTCACCGCCACGCTGCTCGGCCTGCCGACCGTGGTGATGGGCGACTGGCGGCGGGCCGTGGTGGAGCCGGTGATGGAGGCGTTCCGGCCGACCATGGTGGCGTCCTTCCCGCGGACCTTCGTCGAGCTGGCGACCGGTGAACTCCCGGTCGCCGGAGCGGCCAGGGTGCACTCCTGGTTCAACACCGGGGACTCCGCGCACCACGGGCACATCCGGCGGCTCGTCCAGCTCGGCGAGCGGCCGGCCGGACTGATCAGGCCCTGGCTGCTGCCGCAGGAGCGGGCCGAGCAACCGGCCCTGCCCGGCTCGCAGTTCGTCGACGGGCTGGGCTCCTCCGAGATGGGCATGGCGCTGTTCGGCCAGGTCACCTCACCGGAGACCGAGCGCAACGACCGCTGTGTCGGCAAGCCGCTGGAGGTGGTGCGGAAGGCCGCCGTCCTGGCCGAGGACGGCACCGAGCTGCCGGACGGCGAGGTCGGCCTGCTCGGTGTCGTCACCCCCTCCCGTACCCCCGGGTACTGGAACAATCCCCGTCTGACCAGCAGCTTCGAGCTGGCCGGCTACTGGCTCACCGGGGACGTGGCCCGCCGGGACGCCGAGGGCCGGTTCTACCACCTGGACCGGACCGTCGACGTGATCGACACCGTGGACGGCCCGCTGTACAGCCTGCCGGTCGAGGAGGTGCTGCTCGCCGACTGCGCCGACCTGGTGCAGGACTGCTCGGTGGTCGGTGTCCCCGGCCCGGACGGATCGGGCCAACTTCCCATCGCCGTGGTCCGGTTGCAGGCCGACGCGGAGGGCGCCGACGCGGAGACCGTCCGGGCTGCGGCCGGCAAGGCGCTCGGCGCGGCCGGCCTGCCCGGCCTCGCCGCGGTGAGCATCGCCCGCGAGCCCGCCGACTTCCCGCTCGGGCCCACCGGCAAGGTGCTCAAGCGCGAGCTGCGTACCCGCTTCGCCACCCTGTTCGCCGGCGGTCCGGACAGCCCGGACCGATGACCGACCACACCGCCCGGCAGCCGTACCAGTACGTCCGGACCCCTCTGGCCGAACCGGACTGGCGCCGGCTGCCGGGCTGGCGCGACGTCACCGTGGCCCAGTGGCGCGACGCCCAGTGGCAGCGGGCGCACTGCGTCAAGAACCCCGCGCAGCTGCGGGCCGTCGTCGGCGATCTGCTGACCGACCCGTTCTACGAGGAACTGGCCGCGGACCGGCGCCGGTTCGCCACCATGTCGATGCTGGTCCCGCCGCAGATGCTGAACACCGTGGCACCCGCCGCCCGGACCGAACCGCGGGCCTACACCGAGGCGTTCCTGGCCGACCCCGTCCGGCGCTACCTGCTGCCGGTCCGGGCCGACCGCGACCCGGACTGGCCCAGCCACCCGCTGGCCGAGCGGGACTCGCTGCACGAGGCCGACATGTGGGTGGTGGAGGGCCTCACCCACCGCTACCCCACCAAGGTGCTCGCCGAGCTGGTCTCCACCTGCCCGCAGTACTGCGGGCACTGCACCCGGATGGACCTGGTCGGCAACTCGACCCCGCAGGTCGCCAAGGCCCGGCTGATCCTGCGGCCGGCCGACCGCCGGGAGCAGATGCTGGACTACCTCAAGCGGATGCCGCACGTGCGGGACGTGGTGGTCTCCGGAGGCGACGTCGCCAACGTGCCCTGGCGGCAGCTGGAGAGCTTCCTGATGCGGCTGCTGGAACTCTCCTCGGTCCGCGACATCCGGCTCGCCACCAAGGCGCTGGTCGGCCTGCCGCAGCACTGGCTGCAGCCCGAGGTGGTCGGGGGGATGGCCCGGGTGGCCTCGGTCGCGGCCCGCCGGGGTGTCAACCTGGCGGTGCACACCCACGCCAACCACGTCCAGTCGGTGACCCCGCTGGTCGCCGAGGCGGCCCGGGCGATGCTCGACGCCGGGGTGCGTGACGTCCGCAACCAGGGCGTGCTGATGCGCGGGGTGAACGCCTCGGTGGGGGACCTGCTCGACCTCTGCTTCGCGCTCCAGGGCGAGGCCGGCATCCTGCCGTACTACTTCTACCTGTGCGACATGATCCCCAACGCCGAGCACTGGCGGGTCGCCGTCCACGAGGCGCAGCGGCTGCAGGAGGGGATCATGGGCTACCTGCCCGGCTACGCCACTCCCCGGATCGTCAACGACGTGCCCGACGTGGGCAAGCGCTGGGTGCACCAGGTGGTGGACTACGACCGCGAGCGCGGCATCTCGTACTGGACCAAGAACTACCGGACCGAGCCCGAGGCCCGGGCCGCCACCGGCGCGGACGACGCGCTGGAGCGCCGGTACCCGAGCTACGACCCGATCTCCACCCTCCCCGAGTCCGGCCGCCGCTGGTGGGCGGACCGGTACGGCAGAAAGGCCTGAGCGATGCTCGAACTCCACCGGCTGGCGCTGCGGCACAGCGTCCGCGCCGTCGACCTGGTCCGGGACGACCAGTGGGAGCTGCCGACCCCCTGTGCCCAGTGGGACCTGCGGCAGCTGGTGGAGCACATGACCGCCGAGAACCTCGGGTTCGCGGCGGCGGCGGAGGGGGAGCGGGAGGACCGCACCCCGTGGGAGTTCCGGGCCTCCGGGGCGGGCCTGCGGGCCGACTACCGGGCGTCCGCGGCGCGCGTGGTCGCCGCCTTCGGTGAACCCGGGGTGCTGGAAGGGGAGTTCTGGCTGCCCCGGATCAAGGACACGGTGACCTTCCCGGCCCGGCAGGCGGTCTCCTTCCACCTGCTGGACTACCTGGTGCACAGCTGGGACGTCGCCGCGGCGCTCGGGCACCCGGTCGACTTCGAACCCGAACTGGTGCGGGAGGTCGCCGTGATCGCGGAGCGGGAGGTGCCGGACGGGCCGCGGCGGCTGCGGCCGGGGGCGGGGTTCCGCCCGCCGGCCGCGGTGCCGGTGGGCGCGACGGAGCTGGACCGGCTGCTGGCGGCGCTCGGGCGTTCGCCCCGCTGGCCGCGGCGGTCCGGCTGAGTGGGCGCGGCCGGGCGGGGCGGGCGCGGCCGGGTCAGCCGGAGCGGAACTCTCCGGAGAGCATCACGCTCTGGCCGCGGAACTCCGCGACCACCGTGCCGTCGGCCTGCCGGACGGTGACGTCGTAGACCCCGTGCCGGCCGGCCCGGGTGCGCTCGACCGCCTCGGCCGTCAGCTCGTCCCCGACGGCGGCCGGCCGCAGGAAGCTGACCTGCGCGCCCTGGGCGACGGTGACCGGCCCGTGGGTGTTGCAGGCGAACGAGAACGCGGCGTCGGCCAGCAGGAAGACGAAGCCGCCGTGCGCGATCCCGTGTCCGTTGACCATGGTGTCGGTCAGCCGGAGCCGGACCACGGCCCGGCCGGGTCCGACGGCGCCGAGCGAGATCCCCAGGGACCGGCAGGTCGGATCCCGGTCGTACAGGGCCTTGGCCCGGGAGATGCTCAGGGCGAGCGGATCGCTGTCCGTGCTCATGGCCACCTGCGCTCTCGCTGTGTTCGGCCCCGGGCGGAGGCCCGACCGCATTAGATCGGCAACCGCGGTGACTGTCAACGATCGTGACCCGGTAACTCCGCTGCCATTCAAGAGAATGGACGGACCGTCATGGTTCCGTCTGCTTGTTGCGGCCATGCCATTTAGTGGAACGCTTTCGTTTATCGGGTGTTGACGGCGCCGCCCTAGTCTCCTCGCCATGCCTCATTCCCAGCCTGCGCGCGAACAGCTCACCGACCATGACGCGGTCAACTTCCAGACCCTGATCGCGCGGCTCAATGCCTCGTTGGCGGCGGACCGGGCGGCGGTCGCGGGAGGTGCTGATGAATCGTCAAAAATGACCGTGGACACGTCACAATGACCCGCTCAGGGGAGTGACCTTTCCGGCATATCGAACGTGTGTCGGCAATGTACTGGTCATCTCCAGGACTTTCCCCCACCATCTCCCATGGCGCACCGCCCCGATTCCTCGGCCACAAGCCGGAACAGGGCCACACCTCAGGAGAGTTGATGAGTTCCATCGGACTTCCTCCGCTCGACCCGGCCGCACCGCTGGCCGACCTGGTCGAGGCGCAGGTCCGTCGCACACCCGACCGCACCGCGCTGATCGACGGCGGGAGCCGCCTGACCTACCGCGAGCTCTGGTCGGCCGTGCAGCAGCTGGCGTCCGCCTTGGCCGACGCCGGCGTACGGGCCGAGACCCTGGTGGGAGTCTGTCTGCCCCGAACGTCCGACCTGGTGGTCGCCGTCCTGGCGGTGCTCCGGGCGGGCGGAGCGTACGTACCGCTGGACCCGGCCTACCCGCGGGACCGGCTGGAACTGGTGATCGGCGACGCCGAGGCCCCGGTGGTGATCACCGACAGCGCCCGTGAACACCTGCTCGCCACGGCCGGAGCCAAGCTGCTCCACATCGACGGGGCCCGGCACGCCCCCGCCGTCACCGAGTTCCCCGACCCGGGCCCCGACGCACTGGCCAACGTGCTGTACACCTCCGGCTCCACCGGCCGCCCCAAGGGCGTCGCGGTCACCCAGCACGGCGTCAACGCGCTGCTCCGCTGGGCCGCCGGGCTGCTCGGCCCGCAGGACGTCGCCGGGGTGCTGTTCGGCACCTCGATCTGCTTCGACCTCTCCGTGTACGAGATCTTCCTGCCGCTCTCGGTCGGCGGCACGGTGGTGCTGGCCCAGAACGTCCTGGCCCTGCCCGACCTGCCCGCCCGGGACGAGGTCACCCTGGTCAACACCGTGCCCAGCGCGATGGGCGCCCTGCTGCGCGGCGGCCGCGGCCTGCCCCCCAACGTCCGGGTGGTGAACACCGCCGGCGAGCCGATGTCCCGCCGCCTCGCGGACCAGGTCTACGCCCAACCTCAGGTCCAGCGCCTGTACAACCTGTACGGACCCACCGAGGACACCGTCTACTCCACCTGGTGGCCGGTCGGCCGCGACCAGACCTTCGAACCGCTGCTCGGCCACTTCCTGCCCGGCACCACCGGCCTCATCCTGGACGAGCACCGCCGGCCCGTCGCACCCGGCGGTATCGGCGAGCTCTACCTGGCCGGTGACGGGCTGGCCCGCGGCTACCACGGCCGCCCCGACCTCACCGAGCAGAGCTTCGTCACGATCGACGGGCGGCGCTGCTACCGCACCGGCGACCTGGTCCGGCTGCGCCCCGACGGCAACCTGGAGTCCCACGGCCGTACCGACCACCAGGTCAAGGTCCGCGGCTTCCGGGTCGAACTCGCCGAGATCGAGGCCGTGCTCTCCGGCCACCCCGGCGTCCAGGCGGCCGTGGCCGTCGTCCAGCGGGACGAGGCCGGCGACTACCTCGCCGCGTTCGTCCAGCCGGACCAGGGCGCCGAACCCGCCGTCGCCGCCCTGCGCGAGCGCTGCGCCGCCGCGCTGCCCGGCTACATGGTGCCCGCCGCCATCGAACTGCTCGAACGCTTCCCGCTCACCCCCAACGGCAAGGCCGACCGCCGGGCCATGCCCGTCGCCGCCCGCGCCCGCACCGCCCAGGAGCACTACGTCGCCCCCCGCACACCGACCGAGACCCGGATCGCCGAGCTGTGGCGGTCGGTGCTCGGCGTCCCGCAGGTCGGGGTGCACGACGTCTTCCTCGACCTGGGCGGCCACTCGCTGCTCGCGCTGTCCGTCCTGGCCCGGATCGAGCGCGAGTTCCAGGTCCGCGTCCCGCTCGGCGAGTTCTTCGCCGCCCCCACCGTCGCGGCCCTCGCCGTCCGGGTCGCCAACGGCGCCGGCGGGCAGCCGCCCGCCGAGCCGCCGCGCCGCGAGAGCGGCCGGCCCGCCCGCGCCACCTCCTTCCAACGCGAGCTCTGGCTGCACGAGTCGGTGCTGAGCGGCACCGCCCTCTACAACGTGCCGCTGCGGATCCGCGCCACCGGCCCGCTGGACCCGGAACGTCTCGCCCGCGCACTCACCGACCTGGTGAGCCGGCACGAGGTGCTGCGCACCGCCCTGGCCGGCCGCGACGGCGAGCTCTCCGTCGAGATCCGCCCGGCCTACCGGGTCGACGTCCCGGTGCTCGACCTGCCCGGCGCGGACGAGGCCCGGATCGAGACCGCGCTGCGCGCCGAGGCCGCCCGCCCGATCGACCTGGCCCAGGGCAGGCTGCTGCGCGCCCTGGCCCTGCGGATCGGCGAGCACCACCACGAACTGCTGCTCACCGTGCACCACGCGGCCGTGGACGGCTGGTCCAACGGCGTCCTGCTGGCCGAACTCGGCCGCGCCTACCAGGGCCTGGCCCGCGACCCGGAGCTCCAGTTCTCCGACGTCGCCCACTGGGAGGAGCGGGTCGTCACCGCCGGCCGCCCCGAGGCCCGGCGCTGGGCCGGCCGCCTCGCCGGACTCGACGCCGACCAGCACCTGCCCGGCGACCGCCCGCACCCCGACCCGCACGACGCGACCGGCGTCCGGACGGCCCGTCGGCTCGATCCCGAGCTGCTGAAGACGGTCGAACGCTGGGGCGCCGAGGAGGGCGCCAGCCTGTACATGACGCTGCTGGCGGCGCTCGGCGCCGTCGTGCACCGCTACACCGGGCGCACCGACGTCGCCGTGCTGACGCCGTTCGCGGTCCGCCCGCTGCCCGAGCTGGAACAGGTGCTCGGCCCGCTCACCAACACCGTGGCGCTGCGCCTCGACGTCCGCGGCACCGAGTCGTTCCGGCAACTCGTCCGCCGGGTACGGCCGGTGGTGCTCGACGCCGCCGACCACTGCGGACACCCCGCCGGCGAGCAGGTCCACTACGCCGACGCCGCGCGGGGGCTCACCGCCACCCCGTTCGCCCAGATCATGCTGGCGGTCCAGAACCACCCCGCCGCCGGCGCCGAACTCGGCGACCTGAAGCTGGACTTCGTGGCGGAGGTCTGCAACGGCACGGCCAAGACCGACCTCTCGCTGTTCCTGGAGTTCCCGGCCGACGGGCCGCTGCTGTCCGCCGAGTACCGCACGAGCCGGTACGACGAGCCCTCCGTCCTGGCGGCCGTCGACCACCTGCTGACCCTGGTCGCGCACGCGGTGGCCGAGCCCGACCGCCCGATCGCCGAACTCGCGATGCTCTCCGAGGCCGAACGGCGGGCCGCCGTCCCCGAACCGGGCGAGCCCCCCGCGCCGGAGCCGACCCTGCCCGAGCTGGTCGCGGCCCAGGCCGCCCGGACCCCGGACGCGATCGCCGTCGCGGCCGCCGACGGCACCCTGAGCTACGCCGAACTCGACGCTGCGGCCGACCGGTTGGCCCGCCGGCTGCGGGTCGGGGGAGCCGCCCCCGGCACCCTGGTCGCGGTCGCCGTGCGGCGCGGGCGACTGCTGCCCGCCGCGCTGCTCGGCGTGCTGCGCAGCGGCGCCGCCTACCTGCCGCTCGACCCCGACCAGCCGGTCGCCCGCAACCGGGCGGTGCTCGCCGACGCCGGTGCCGGTCTGCTGGTCGGCGAGGTGGAGACCGCCGCCGACGAGCTGTTCGACGGCCGGCCCGTGGTCCTGGTGGACGACCCGCAGGACGCTCCCCCGGCCGCTGACCCGGGGGCCGTGGCAGGACCGGAGGACCCGGCCTACCTGCTCTACACCTCGGGCTCCACCGGCCGGCCCAAGGGCGTCTCGGTCCCGCACCGCGCGATCGTCAACTTCCTGCGGTCGATGGCCCGCGAGCCCGGGATCACCGACCGGGACGTGGTCGCCGCCGTCACCACCGTCACCTTCGACATCGCCGGCCTGGAGCTGTGGCTGCCCCTGCTGCTCGGCGCCCGGGTCGAGATCGCCGACCGGGCCACCGCCACCGACGGCCGCGCCCTCGCCGACTGGCTGGAGCGACGCGGGGTGACGGTGCTGCAGGCCACCCCGGCCACCTGGCGGCTCCTGTTGGAGGCCGACTGGCCCGGCCGCGCCGGCCTGCTGGCCCTGTGCGGCGGCGAGGCCCTCACCGGCGACCTCGCCCGCTCCCTGCTCCGCCGCTGCCGCGAACTGTGGAACCTGTACGGCCCGACCGAGACCACCGTCTGGTCGACGGCCCAGCGGGTGGACGCCCACCTGGCCGCCCGCGACGCCGTGGTGCCGCTCGGCGCCCCGATCGCGCACACCCGCCTGCACCTGCTGGACCCGGCCGGGCACCCCGTACCTCCCAACGGCGTGGGCGAACTGTGCATCGCCGGCGCCGGCGTGGCCCTCGGCTACCACGGCCGTCCCGAGCTGACCGCCGAGCGGTTCGTCCCCGAGCCCGGCGGGCCGGACGGCGCGCCGATGTACCGCACCGGCGACCTCGCCAGCCGGCGGCGCGACGGCCGCCTGGACTACCTCGGCCGCGCCGACCGCCAGGTCAAGCTGCGCGGCTTCCGGATCGAGCCGGGCGAGGTCGAGGCCGCGCTGACCGGGCTCCCCGGCGTCACCGCCGCGGCCGTGGGCCTGCGCAACGGGCCGGCCGGGCCCGTCCTGGCCGCCCACGTGGTCACGGACGGCAGAACCGGCGAGGAGCTGCGCACCGCGCTCGCCGCGCACCTGCCCGACCACCTGGTACCCGCCGTCGTGATGCCGCTGGAGGCGCTCCCGCTCACCCCGGCCGGCAAGGTGGACTACGCGGCCCTGCCGGAACCGCGGTTCGGCGGCGCCGGCGCACCGCCCGAGGGCGACTGCGAGGAGCTGCTCGCCGAGCTCTGGCAGGAGGTCCTAGGCCTGACCGAGATCGCCCGGTCCGACGACTTCTTCGCGCTCGGCGGGCACTCGCTGCCCGCGATCCGCCTGGTCGCCCGGGTCCGCGACACCTTCGAGACCGAGCTGCCGCTGCGCGCGGTCTTCGAGTCCAGGACGCTGGCCGCGATGGCCCGCCGGATCGAGGACCTCCTGCTCGGCGAGCTCGACGCCGACCTGCAGACCGCGGGGGAGACCCGATGACCGTCGACGAGAGCACCGCCGTCCCCGCCGCCGCCGGCCGGCAGGAACTGCTCCGGCAGCGCCTCGCCAGGGCCCGGGCGGCCAAGGCCGCCCACCGCGGCATCACGCCCCGGCCGGACGGCGCCGCCGCCACGCTGTCCTTCGCCCAGCGCCGGATGTGGTTCCTGGCGCAGTACGAGCCGGACAGCGGCGCGTACAACATCCCGCTCGCGCTGCGGATCTCCGGCGAGCCGGACACCGCCGCCCTCGCCGCCGCGCTGACCGACCTGGTCCGGCGGCACGAGGTGCTGCGCACCGTGTACCCGTCCGCGGACGGCCGCGTCCGGCCCGAGCTGCACGGCGCCGAGCGGTTCGCGCTGACCACCCTCGACCTCCCCGCCGCCGAGGCCGACGCCTGGCTCGCGGACGAGGCCCGGCGGCCCTTCGACCTCGCCGCAGACCTCCCGGTCCGGGCCGCACTGCTGCGCACCGGCGACGGCGGCAGCGTGCTCAGCCTGGTGCTGCACCACATAGCCGCCGACGGCTGGTC
The DNA here is from genome assembly GCF_041434935.1 of Kitasatospora sp. NBC_00374. Lineage (NCBI taxonomy): Bacteria > Bacillati > Actinomycetota > Actinomycetes > Kitasatosporales > Streptomycetaceae > Kitasatospora > Kitasatospora sp. NBC_00374. The sequence goes on from NZ_CP107964.1 coordinate 6,812,509, forward strand.
GATCGGCGTGCTCTGGCGCGACCTCGCCGAGGCCTACACCGCCCGCCTCGCCGGCCAGGCCCCCGAGGCCGCGCCGCTGCCCGTCCAGTACGCCGACGTCGCGCACTGGCAGCAGACCGTCCTCGCCGAGGAGCTGACCCGTCAGCAGTCCTGGTGGCAGGAGCGGCTGCGCGGCGCCACCGCCACCGTCACGGTGCCGGCCGACCGGCCCCGGCCGGCCGTGGCCGGCAGCCGCGGCGAGCGGATCGCCCTCGCCCTGGGCATCGAGCGCTCCCGCCGGATCAGGGCCCTCGCCGAGCAGACCGGCTCGACGGTCTACATGGTGCTGCTCGCCGCCCTGCAGACCGTGCTGTCCCGCTACACCGGCGCCGAGGACGTGGTGGTCGGCAGCCCGGTCGCCGGGCGGAACCGCAGCGAGACCGAGCCGCTGATCGGCTGCTTCGTCAACACCCTGGCGATGCGCACCGACCTCTCCGGCGACCCCACCGTCCGCGGCCTGCTGGAGCGCGTCCGCGAGGGCACCCTCGGCGCCTTCGCCCACCAGGACCTGCCGTTCGAGCGGCTGATCGACGCACTCGGCCTGGAGCGCGAGCTCGCCCACACCCCGCTCTTCCAGGTGATGCTGAACGTCCAGAACGACGCGGCCGAGCGGCCCGCGCTGCCCGGCGTCGAGGTCGACTGGCTGGACGTCGGCACCGGCACCGCCAAGTTCGACCTGTCGATCGCCGTGGTGGACGGCGGCGGCGAGCTCACCGGCGACCTGATCTGGCGCACCGAGCTCTACGACGAGCCGACCGTCCGCCGCACCCTCGGACACCTCACCACCGTGCTCGACGCCATGGCGGCCGACCCGGACCGCCCGCTGGCCGACCTGCCGCTGCTCACCGCCGCCGAGGAACGGCAACTCGCCGCCTGGGACGACACCGCCCGCACCTGGGACCTGACCGGCACCCTGCACGGACTGATCGAGGAGCAGGCCCGCCGCACCCCGCACGCACCCGCCGTGCTCGGCGCCGACGGCCGGCTCAGCTACGCCGAACTCGACCACCGGGCGAACGAGCTGGCGCACCGGCTGGTCGCCCTCGGGGTCGGCCCGGACCGCCCGGTCGGCCTGTTCGTCGAGCGCTCGGCCGCCCTGGTGGTCGGCATGCTCGGCATCCTCAAGGCCGGCGGCGCCTACCTCCCGCTCGACCCGGTCTACCCGGACGAGCGGATCCGGGCGCTGCTCACCACCGCCTCGGCCGCCGCCGTGGTGACCACCGCCGACCTCGCCCCCAGGACCGCCGACGCGGCGCCCACCGCCCTGCTCCCCGGCCTCGACGTCCCGACCGGTCCGCCCGTCGGCCCGCCCGCGGTCGAGGTCCGCCCCGAGCACCTCTGCTACCTGCTCTTCACCTCCGGCTCCACCGGTGCGCCCAAGGCGGTCGCCGTCGAGCACCGCAACTACCGCAACTACCTGCACGGACTGCGCGAGCGGCTCGCCGCCCCCAGCGGCGCGGTCACCCCCGCCGAACCGTGGAACTGGGCGCTGGTCTCCACCTTCGCCGCCGACCTCGGCACCACCAACGTCTTCGGTGCCCTCACCGGCGGCGGCTGCCTGCACCTGCTGACCCGCGACCAGGCCACCGACCCGGACGCCTTCGCCGGCTACCTGGCCGCCCACCGGATCGACGCGATGAAGCTGGTCCCCAGCCACCTGGAGGGCCTGGCCGCGCACGGCGACCGGCTCGCCGAGGTGCTGCCCGGCCGGCTGCTGATCTGCGCCGGCGAACCGCTGCGCCCCGATCTGGTGGCCCGGATCCGCGCCGCCGCGCCCGGGCTGACCCTGCACAACCACTACGGCCCGACCGAGACCACCGTCTCGATGCTCGGTGACGCCGTCCCCGCCGAGCTCGGCGACGCCGTCACCGCGCCACTCGGCCGCCCCTTCGGCAACGTCGGCGCCCACGTCCTGGACGGCCGCCGCCGGCCCGTCCCGGTCGGGGTGCCGGGCGAGCTGTACGTCTCCGGCGGCGGTGTGGCCCGCGGCTACCTCGGCCGCGACGACCTGACCGCCGAACGGTTCCTGGAGCTGCCGCAGGGCCGCGCCTACCGCACCGGCGACCTGGTCCGCCGACGGCCGGACGGCGCGGTCGAGTTCCTCGGCCGGGCCGACCACCAGGTCAAGATCCGCGGCTTCCGGGTCGAGATCGGCGAGGTCGAGGCGGAACTGACGGCCCGCCCGGAGGTCCGCGAGGCCGTGGTCGTCACCCGCGGCGAGGGCGCCGCCCGCGCGCTCGTCGGCTACGTCGTTCCGGCCGCCGGCCCGGTCGACGCCGCCGCCCTGCGCGCCGCCCTGCGCGCCCGGCTGCCCGACTACATGGTGCCCGCCGCGCTGGTGGTGCTGGACGCCCTGCCGCTCACCGGCAACGGCAAGGTCGACCGCGCCGCCCTGCCCGAACCGGCCGCCCCGCAGCGGCCGGCCGGCGCCGGCGCGGCCCTGGCGACGCCCACCGAACACCAGGTCGCGGACGCCTTCCGGCAGGTCCTGCAGACCGAGGAGATCGGTGCCGAGGACGACTTCTTCGCCCTCGGCGGCGACTCGTTCACCGCCGTGCACACCGTCCGCCTGCTCGCCCGGGGCCTGTCGGTGATCGACCTGTTCCAGCAGCCCACCGTCCGCGAACTCGCCGCCCTGCTGGACGACCGCGCCACCGGCACCGGCCAGGAGGGCCCCCGCCGGCTCCTGCACCGGCTCACCCGCTCCACCGCGCCCGCCGCCCTGACCGTGGTCTGCGTCCCGTACGGCGGCGGCAGCCCGGTCACCTTCCAGCCCCTGGCGGACGCACTGCCGGCCGGCCACCGGCTGTACGCCGTCGAACTGCCCGGCCACGACCCGAGCCGGCCCGACGACGACCTCGCCGACCTCGACCGCCTCGCCGACCTGCTGGTCGAGCAGATCACCGAGCGGATCGACGGCCCGGTGGTGCTCTACGGCCACTGCCTCGGCGGCGCGCTCGCCACCGCCCTGGCCTCCCGGCTGGAGGCCGCCGGCGGCGACCTGCGCGGCCTGGTGCTCGGCGGCACCTTCCCGGCCGCCCGCCTGCCCGGCCGCTTCGCCGAGTGGCTGGCCAAGCGGCTGCCCGGGGACCGGATGCTCTCCAACCGCTCCTACCTCGACTACCTGCGGGCGATGGGCGGCTTCACCGACGTCTACGACGCGGACGAGCAGGACTTCCTGGTCCGCGCGCTGCGCCACGACGTCCGGCAGGCCGAGGACTTCTACACCCGCGCCTACGGGGACGGGCGCCCGGCGCCGATCACGGCCCCGATCCTGTGCGTGGTGGGGGAGAAGGACCGCGCGACCCTGCTGTACGAGGAGCGGTACGCCGAGTGGGAGCACTTCGGCGAGCGGGTCTCGCTCGCCGTGATCCCCCGGGCCGGGCACTACTTCCTCAAGCACCAGGCGGCCGAACTCGCCCGGGTGCTGACCGGGTGGACGGCCGCGCCGCCGCCCGCGGCCGAGGCCCCGGCCACCCGGTCGGCCCGCCCCGACCTCGGCACCTTCGCCAAGGTCGCGATTGGCCAGTTCGTCTCGATGATCGGCACCGGGCTGTCCACCTTCGCGCTCGGCGTCTGGGTCTACCTGCGGACCGGATCGGCCTTCGACTTCGCGATGATCTCGGTGGTGGCGGTGCTGCCCGCCGTCCTGCTGCTGCCGATCGCCGGCGCCGTGGCGGACCGGACCGACCGGCGCAAGATCATGATTGTCACGGACACCGTCGCCGCCCTCGGCATGCTCTCCCTGGGCCTGCTGCTCTGGACCGACCTGCTCCAGCTCTGGCACGTCTACCTGGTCGCCTGCATCGGCTCGACCTGCACCGCCTTCCAACGCCCCGCCTACCTGGCGGCCATCACCCAGCTCGTCCCCAAGCGCTACCTCGGCCAGGCCAACGGACTGGCGCAACTCGGCGCCGGCGCGGGCGACATGATGGCGGTGCTGGCCGGCGGCGTGCTGGTCTCGCTGATCGGACTGCACGGGGTGGTGCTGTTCGACATGGCCACCTTCCTGGTCGGCGTGAGCGCGCTGCTGATGGTCCGCTTCCCCGACACCATGTTCGAGAAGCGGGAGGAGCCCCTGCTGCGCGAGGTGGTCACCGGCTGGCGGTACATCGTCCGGCGGCACAGCCTGGTCGCGATGGTGGTCTTCTTCGTGGTCTTCAACTACCTCTTCGCGGTCGTCACCGTGCTGGTCACCCCGATGGTGCTGGCCGCCGGCTCGGCGGTCGAACTCGGCGTCGTCACCGCCGTCGGCGGCGTCGGCGCGATGACCGGCGCCCTGGTGATGGCCCTGTGGGGCGGCACCCGGCGCCGCTCCGTCGGCATGATCGGCTTCACCTCGGTGGTCGGCGCGGCCGCGGTGCTGGCCGGCATCCGGCCGCAGCCGGTCTTCGTGGCCTGCGGGCTGTTCGTGCTCTGGGGATCGCTGATGATCCTCAACTCGCACTGGATGGCGCTGATCCAGACCAAGGTCGGCATGGAGCTCCAGGGCCGCGTCCTGGCGACCAACCAGATGCTCGCGATGTCGATGATGCCGCTCGGCTTCCTCACCGCGGGCCCGCTGTCGGACCACGTCTTCGAGCCCCTCATGCGGCCCGGTGGCGCCCTCGCGGACTCCCTCGGCCTCCTCCTCGGCGCCGGCCCGGGCCGGGGCGCCGGCCTGCTGCTCGTCCTGGTCGGCCTCGCCCTCGCCGGCTGGGGCCTGCTCGGCCTCGCCTACCGCCCGCTGCGCCTGATCGAGGACCTCCTCCCGGACGCCGTCCCCGAGCCCGAGATCGGCGACAAGGACACCATCCAGGCCGAGGCCGACCGCCTCCTCGCCCACACCCGCCACGCCACCGAACCCGGCCCGCCCCGGATCCCCGCCGGCACCCCCTCCTGACGCGGGGCCGCCTCCCGCCGGTCGGGGACCGGCGGGAGGCGGTGTCGGCGTCGGTTCAGGAGACGGTGTCCGCCGTCCCGCCCCCGCCGGTGGCGACGCCGCCGTGCGGCTTGGCCGAGGAAAACGGCGGGGTGTCCACCTCGCACACCGTCCCGGCCGCCGGGAGGGTGCCGTCGAGGAGGTACCGGCTCTCGTGCGCCTGGATGCAGCTGTTGGGGTTGAACAGCGCGGTGTGCCCGTACCCGTTGTTGGTCAGCAGGCGGGCGCTGGCCAGTTCCTTGGCCATGGCCTGCGCGTTGGTGTAGGGCGTGGAGGGGTCGTAGACGGTGCCGATCACCAGGACGGTGTTGGCCGTCGGGTTGTTCCACGGGCCGTCGTACCGGTTGGCGGCCTGGGCCGGCCAGGTGGAGCACGGCTCCGCCGCCCAGGTCCAGAAGCGTCCGGCGTCGCCCGCACGCGCGGCGGCGGCCTCCTCCAGTGCGTGGTAGACGGCGGGGTCACGCGGGTTGGGGCTGTCGCCGCAGAGCACGGCACCCCCCTGTTCGTCACCCGTGTACGGGCTCGGCTGGGCGACCGGCGGCGGGGGCGGAGGGGTGGACGGCTCCGGGGTGCGGCCGTCCCACAGCTCCTGGAGCCGGCCGGCGAGGTCGGCCCAGCCGGGGTTGGCGATGTAGAGGCTGTTCACCGCGTCGGCGACCGTGGCGGCATAGGTCCACGCGCCCACCGGCTGTTTCCGGAGCCGCTGCATCAGCTGGTCGAACTTGTCGCGGGTCGCTTCCGGGCTGCCGGCGGAGAAGGCACAGTGCGCGGTGGTGGTGGACCCGCACAGGGTGAGGAACCGGTCCAGGGTGGCCGCGGCGGTGACGTCCGAACCCATCCGCAGGAACGTCGAGAGCCGGGGGTCGCCCTGCGCGCCGTGGTCCGTCCAGGCCTGCGGGTCGATATTGCTGTCCAGGATCATGGCGCGGACCTTGTCGGGGTAGAGGTTCGCGTAGGTCGCACCGAGGATCGTGCCGTAGGAGACCCCGAGGTAGTTGAGCTGCGGCTCGCCCACCGCCTGGCGGAGCAGGTCGAGGTCGTGGGCGGTGTCGGCGGTCGACACGTGCCGCAGCAGCTCGGGGTCACGCTGCTGACAGCCCTCGCCCAGCTTCTTGAACGCGGCGATCCAGCTCGCCCGCTCCTGCTCGCCCACCGGGAACCCGGCCGGTTTGGTCGCCGCCCACGCGGCGGCCTCCTCGGGACTGCCGAAGCAGTTGACCGCAGTGCTGTTGCCGATGCCGCGGGGGTCCCAGCTGACGATGTCGAACCGTTCCCGCACCTCCTGCGGGAGGTCCTCGTAGTTCTGTGGCACCTGCACCGTCCCGGGCCCGCCGGGGCCGCCGGGGTTCACGAACAGGGTGCCGACGCGCCGCCCGGGGTCGGTCGCCACCCGCCGGACGACCGCCAGGTCGACGGTGCGGCCACCGGGGTTGCCGTAGTCCAGCGGTACCTTGGCGGTGGCGCAGTCGAACGGACTGCCGGGTATGCAGGGACTCCAGTCCAGCCGCGGGACGGGAACCGACGGTGACGCCATACCGTCGGCCCGGGCGAGCCCCGGCGCCGTCACCAAGGTCGAGCAGATCACCGCTGCGGCGAGAGCCGCCGCACGGTGTCGGCGGTCCGCTGCGAATCCGCGTATCGACATACTCCGTCTTCCTCCTCGCAGTTGAGTGTCCGGTGCAGCCGATTCCGCGCGCACCGGAACACGTCCGTGTGCACAACGACACGGTGTCCGGGCGACGGGCGCGAGCCGGTCGGGGCCGAATGGGGTGAGCCGTGACCGCCCTGGCGGCGGCGGGGCCTGGAGAATCGTTCGGGCAGGAACCACCCGGGCGAGTGGTTTGCCGCCGCTCCGCGTCCGCGGGCATTGCCAGGCGCACGGGCGGGGGAGGAGCATCCCAGGCAGGCCGAGTCTCAGCAGGAGGATTCGACATGTCCGATCCCCAGCAGCCACCCACCACGCGCGCAGTTCGCCTGATCTTCGAGTACGAGGGCGACTCGGTGCGTCTCGTGTCCCAGCAGCCGGTCGACACGGTCGTCACCGGTTTCGACACCCCGCCCGAGGTACGGCCCGGCCACTTCGTGGAGGCCCGGGACAGCGGCGGGAAGAGCCTTGTCCGGGTGCCCGCGCGGGGCGCCTTCCTGGAGAGCGCCGAGGTCTTCCCGGAGGACCACGCGGAGCCGATCACCAGGGTCGACGTCGAGGCGCGCGGTGCGTTCACCGTGATCGTGCCGACGCCGGCCGCCGCCACCCAGGTCGCCGTCGTCCGGGTGGCGCCACCCGCCCCCGGAGCGGAGCCCGCCCTCGACGGCGGTGTCACGGGCCCTCTGCCGGGAGCGGCACCGCGGGTCGACCTCGGCACCTTCCCCCTCGAAGCCCGGTAGGCGGCGCTGATGACCACCTCCGACGGCACCGTCCAGGGCCGCACCCAGATCTTCGGCTCCGCACCGCGCAGCCGGGCCTTCACCATCGTGCTGCTCGGCGACGGGTTCACCGCCGCGCAGCAGGCCGACTTCAACACCGCCTGCGCGGCCTTCGTGACCGCGCTGCGCGCCACCCCGCCGTACGACGAGCTCTCGCCCGCCATCAACGTCTGGCGGGTCAACGTCGCCTCCACCGACACGGGTGCCGACGACCCGGTCAGCGGTGGCGGCACGGGGGCGACGGCCCGCACGTACTTCGACTCGACCTTCGGCGCGAACGGCATCCGGCGGCTGCTGGTCTGCAACAACACCACGGTGCTCAGCACGGCCGCGGCGCAGGTGCCGGAGTTCAGTGTCGCGATCGTCGTGGTGAACTCCACGGTCTACGGCGGCAGCGGCGGTTCGGTCGGCACCTACTCCCTCGCGGGCGGCGCGACCGAGATCGCCGTCCACGAGATCGGGCACACGGCGTACGGGCTGGCGGACGAGTACCCGTACTACGCGGGCGGCAACGAGACCGGCCACGACCACCACCCGGCGGGCGAGCCGTCCGAGCCGAACGTCACGCTCAACACCGCCCGTGCCACCCTCAAGTGGGGCTGGGCGGTCGCCGCGGCCACCGCGCTGCCGACGATGAGCAACCCCGACTGCTCGGCGGTGGACGGCCGGGCCAGCACCGTACCGGCCGGCACGGTCGGCTGCTTCGAGGGAGCGCACTACTACCACTGCGGCGCGTTCCGGCCGGAGTACACCTGCAAGATGCGTGAACTCGGCGTCCCATTCTGCCGGGTGTGCCGGCAGGTGATCTGGAACCGGATCGGGCCGCTGGCCACCCTGCCCGCCCGTGACCGCACCCCGATCAGCGTGGTCGCCCGCTACCCCGAGCACCTGGACGTCTTCGCGGTCGCGGCGGACGGCCGGACCATGTCGAACTGGTGGGACCAGTCGAGTGGCTGGGCCGGCTGGTTCCAGGTCTCCGGGGGCGTGGCCTCGCCCGGCGGCCCGGGATCGCCGATCACCTCGATCGCCCGGTACGCCGGACACCTGGACCTGTTCACGGTGGGCACCGACGGCCGGGTCTACAGCACCTGGTGGGACCAGTCGAGCGGCTGGGCCGGGTGGTTCCGGGTGGGCGGCCTGGTGGCCCGCCCGGGTTCCACCGTCAACGTCGTCAGCCGCTACACCGACCACCTGGACCTCTTCACCACCGCCTCCGACGGCCGGACCATGTCGACCTGGTGGGACGCCCGCACCGGCTGGGCGGCGGACTGGTTCCACCTGGGCGGCGGGGTCGCGGCCGCAGGTGCCACCGTCACCGCCGTGGCCCGCTACCCGTTCCACCTCGACGTCTTCACCGTGGGGACGGACAACCGGGTCTACAGCTGCTGGTGGGACGAGCGCAGCGGCTGGGCCGGCTGGTTCCCGCTGCCGGGCATCACCTGCCGGCCGGACTCGACGGTGACCGCGGTGGCCCGCCACCGGGACCACCTCGATCTGTTCACCACCGCCTCCGACGGCCGGACCATGTCGACCTGGTGGGACGCCCGCACCGGCTGGGCGGGCTGGTTCCAGGTCTCCGGGGGCACGGCCTCGCCCGGCTCACCGATCACCGCAGTGGTGCGCTACACCAATCACCTGGACCTGTTCGTCGTCGGCACCGACAACCGGATCTACTCGACCTGGTGGCACGACACCACCGGCTGGGCGGCCTGGTTCAACGTGTCCGGCGGAGTGGCCAGGCCCGGCAGCCAGATCGCCGCCCTGACCAGGGTCACCGAGCACCTGGACCTGTTCGCGGTCGGCGCGGACGGGGTCGTCACCAGCGCCTGGTGGGACGCCTCCGGCGGCTGGTCGGGCTGGTTCCCGCTCGGCGTCACCTGAGCGCTGCCGGAGCGGCCTTCACACGGTCCTGAACCCGGCGCGGAGCTCGGCGGGACGATGTGAAGGCCGCCTCGGTGCTCGGTGCTCGGTGCTCAGTGCTCGGTGCTCCCGCTCTCCGAGCGCCGCAGCAGATAACTGTCCATGATCCAGCCCTTCCGCGCCCGCGCCTCCTCCCGCAGTTCACGGATCCGCGGCGCGGTCTCCTCTAGCGGCCCGGCGGCCAGGATCTCGTCGGGCGTGCCGAGGTACGCGCCGTAGAAGATCTCCAGCCCCTCGGGGTCGATCTCGGTGAAGGCGGCGCGCCCGTCCAGCATCACCACCACGTCGTCCACGTCCTCGGGGAAGCCCCGGGCGAGCCGGCGGCCGGTGGTGACCTGGACCGGGCGCCCGACCCGGGTCAGCGTGGTGCGGTGCCGGGCGGCGAGCGCCGAGATGCTGCTGATGCCCGGGATCACCTCGTACGCGAACGCGGCGGCGCCGCGCGCCAGCACCTCGTCCACGACGGCGATCACACTGTCGTACAGGCTCGGGTCGCCCCAGACCAGGAAGGCGCCGGTCTCGTCCGGGCCGAGGTGCTCGGCGATCAGCTGCTCGACCAGGTCGGCCCGGCGGCTGCGCCAGTCGTCGACGGCCGCGGCGTACGCGGGGGTGGTGCGGTCCCGTTCGGCGTCCGGGACGCCGACGACGCGGTGGCCGGGCCGCCCGTGCTCGGTGAGGATCTGCCGGCGCAGCCGGATCATGTCCTGCCGTTCCTCGTTCTTGTCGAGGATGAAGAAGACGTCGGTGCGGGCGAGGGCCTTGGCCGCCTGCAGGGTCAGGTGGTCGGGGTCGCCCGCCCCGATGCCGATGACGAGGATGTGCTGCATGGCAGCGATTGTGCCGTGCCGGTCCCGGGCCCGGACCGCCGGGGCGTCGGCGCGCCCTCCCCGCCGGGGACGGTGCCGGCGGTGCCCGGGGCGGGGTGTCCGGCCGGACGTCCCGCCCCGGTGTCCGGGTCAGCCGGCCGAAGGCCGGTGCTCGTGCACGGAGTTGCTCTCCTGGAGCTTCTTCCAGGAGCGCGGCTCCCGGAGTTCCCCGGCTGCGGCCGGGGCGGCGGGCCGCACCCCGGCGGCAGCCGCCGGGAGGGTGGGGGCGGCCGGCTTGGCCGGGGTGAACAGCCAGGTGTCCAGCAGGGCGCCGAGCGGCTTGCCGGAGACCCGTTCGGCGTAGGCCTGGAACTGCCCGATGGTGGCGTTGCCGTACCGGTGCTCGGTGGGCCAGCCCTTGAGGATCCGGAAGAACGCCTCGTCGCCGACGGTGTTGCGCAGCGCCTGGACGGTGAGTGCGCCGCGCTCGTACACGGCGGTGTCGAACTGCCGGTCCGGGCCCGGGTCGCCGGGCCGCACCGTCCAGAAGGGGTCGTCGGCGGGGTAGGCGGCGTAGGTGTAGTCGGCCAGTTCCTGCGCGGTGCCCTCGCCCTCGTGCTCGGACCAGAGCCACTGCGCGTAGCGGGCGAAGCCCTCGTTGAGCCAGATGTCGCTCCAGCGGGTGAGCGAGACGCTGTCGCCGTACCACTGGTGGGCGAGTTCGTGGACGACGACGCCGGTGTTGGCGCCGCGGGCGAACTGCCGTGGGCTGTAGAAGATCTGGCTCTGGGTCTCCAGCGCGTAGCCGGTGGTCACGTTGGGCACGTAGCCGCCGACGGAGCTGAACGGGTAGGGCCCGAAGTAGCCGCTCAGCCAGTCGACGAGTTCGCCGGTGCGCTCGACGCTGGCGCGGGCGGCGCCGGCGTTGTCGCCGAGGTCCCTGCTGTACGCGGTGAGGACGGGCAGACCGCCGGCGGTGGTGTCGGAGACCACGTCGAAGCGGCCGACGGCGAGGGTGGCCAGGTAGGTGGCCTGGGGCTTGTTCTCCCGGTAGCTGTACCTGGTCCAGCCGAGCCGGGACACCTGCGAGGTGAGCACGCCGTTGCTGATCGCCTGGGTGCCGTCGGGCACCAGGACGGAGACGTCGAAGGTGGCCTTGTCCGAGGGGTGGTCGTTGCTGGGGAACCACCACCAGGCCGACTCCGGCTCGTTGGCGGCGATGCCGCCGTCCGGGGTGCGCAGCCAGCCGGTGAAGCCGTACCGGGAGACCTTGGACGGGGTGCCGGAGTAGCGCACCACCACGGTGGCGGGGGCGCCCTTGGCGAGCGGCACGGCCGGGGTGATCTCCAGTTCCTGCTCGCCGGTGGCGGCGAACGCGGCCGGCCGCCCGTTGACGAGCACCTCGCCGACGTCGAGGGCGAAGTCGAGGTCGAACCGGGAGAGGTTCTGGGTGGCGGTGGCGAGCAGGGTCGCGGTGCCCTCCAGGCGGTCGGTGGCCGGGTCGTACTTGAGCCGGATGTCGTAGTGCGAGACGTCGTAGCCGCCGTTCCCGTAGGTCGGGTAGTAGCGGTCTCCGATGCCGGGCGCGCCGGGCTGCCCGATCGGGGCGGCGGAGGCGGGGACGGCGAGGAAGAGGGCGGCGGCAGCGGCGGTGGCAGAGACGGTCAGCCTCGTGCGCAAGGGGTCCTCCGGGGTCGCTGTGACGGGTACCTGTCGGACGACAGGTCTGATCCCTGTCCCGGCGGGGGGTGTCCCATCCCTGTGTTGTGCAATGTTCATGCCACGAAATCCGGCGCCACCCGGCCGACGCACCCGGCCGACGCACCCGGCCGACGCACAAGGCTCGCGCACCCACCGGCTCGCGCACCCACCGCCGCAGCCGCGGTGCTCAGTGCAGGTGCTGCCGCCAGTCCGCGGGCACCCTCCCCTGCGGACCCGGGGTCGGCTGGGCCGCCGGGTGGCAGGGAGGACCGGCCAGCTCCGGCCCCTCGTAGTACTGCTCGGTCTCGATGTTCCACAGCCAGCTCTCGCCCGGCTCGAAGCTGGCCAGGAAGGGGTGGCCGGCCGCCCTGGCGTGCCGCGTGCCGTGCTGCGAGGGCGAGGAGTCGCAGCAGCCGATGTGTCCGCAGGCCGCGCAGCGGCGCAGGTGCAGCCACCAGCCGGGCCCCTCGCCCGCCAGGCACTCCACGCACCCCTCCCCGCTCGGTGCCACCGTCGGGTCGATCCCCGGGATCTGCTCGTCGGCCATGCGGAGTGCCTCCCTGTCGGGTGCGGACGCTTGTGCGCAGCGTACGACCGCGACTGCGGGGGCCCCCGCCGCCGCGCCGGGCTACCGGGTCCGGCGCCGCCGGTCGGAGAGCAGGACGACACCGGCGGTCGCCGCCGCGACCGCCGCCCCGGCCGCCAGGAAGCCGCGGTCGGAGCGCCAGGACAGCACCGACCAGCGCGACTGTGCGGACAGCAGCGAGCCGGTGCTCAGCCAGGACCCGGCCGAGATCAGCGACAGCGCGGAGCCGATCGAGCCGAGCGACAGGGCGCTGCCCACCGACCCGATCGACAGCACCGAGCCGACCGACCCGACGGACAGCACCGACCCGACCGAGCCGATCGACAGCACGGAGTCCTTGGACCACAGGGACAGCGGCGAGTCACCGGGGTTCATCCGAAGCACTCCTGACCGATCGACAGCGGGCCGGCCGTCCGTGGACCGGCCGTGGCCCGATGGTAGAACGCCCGCGCGGTCACCGCCCGGCCGGGCCCGCTCGGCGTCGGCCGAAGTCGCCGGTGGAGGAGCGGGAGGCGCCGGCCGTCAGGCCGGTCTGCGGGCCTCGATCAGGTAGCGGGTCGAGTGCGCGACGAACGGGCCCTCGCGCTCGATCTGCCGGTGCAGCTCCGCCAGCCGGTCGCGGTACGCGTCGACGGTGAAGCCCGGGACCATCCAGATGACCTTGCGCAGGAAGTAGACCACCGCGCCGATGTCCAGGAACTCGGTGCGCAGCGACTCGAACCGCAGGTCGACCACGTCCAGTCCGGCGGCCTCGGCGCCCCGGCGGGCGTCGTCGGGGTGGCGGCCGCGGCGGACCTCCTCGGGCTGCGGGCCGAGGAAGTACTCGACCAGCTCGAAGACGCTGGCGGGGCCGACGTGCTGGGCCAGGTAGCTGCCGCCGGGGCGCAGCACCCGGGCGATCTCCTCCCACCAGACGGTCACCGGATGACGGCTGGTCACCAGGTCGAAGGCCCGGTCGGCGAAGGGCAGCGGCGGCTCGTCCGGGTCGGCGACCACCACGGCCCCGAGCGGGTGCAGCAGCGCGGTGGCCTTGGCGACGTTCGGCGGCCAGGACTCGGTGGCCGCCATCACCTTCGGCAGCGGCGTGGCCGCCCCGGCCAGCACCTCCCCGCCACCGGTCTGGACGTCCAGCGCGGCCGACACCTGCGCCAGCCGCTCGCCGATCATCCGCTGGTATCCCCAGGACGGCCGCTGCTCGGTCGCCCGACCCGCCAGCCAGGAGAAGTCCCAGCCCTCCACCGACACGGAGTCGGCCTCCGCCACCAGATCCTCGAACGTCCGCGCCATGCCCCGAATCATCCCGGTACGGACGGTGGCCCCGCCACCCGGTTTTCGGCGGGCTCACCCCTCGCGGGTGAGCCCGGTGCCCCGCTCGGGCAGCTGCCGCATCTCCACCACCTGCAGGCCCACGGACTGGAAGCGCATCAGCAGCCCGTACAGGTGGGCCTCGTCGGTGACCGGCCCGAGGAACAGGGTCTGGTCGGGCACGGGGGCGTGCTCCAGCTCGGGGAAGGCCTCGGCCAGGGCCGGGGAGACGATGCCGGCGACGCGGAATTCGTAGCGCATGCGGGCCTTCCCTCGAAGCCTGGGTCCGGTGGTTCCCCACCATGCTCGGCGCCCCGGACGCCGGGGGCATCGCCCGAACCGGGCGATCCGGCCCGGCGGGGCTCACAGCAGCCCGAGCTCCCGGGCCCGGTGCACGGCCTCGCTGCGGCGGGCGGCGCCGAGCTTGCGGTAGATGCTCTTCAGGTGCGTCTTGACGGTGTTGACGGACACGTACAGCTCGGCCGCGATCTCCTCGGTGGAGAGCAGTTGCGCGGCCTGGCCCAGCACCTCCAGCTCCCGGGCGCTGAGCGCCTCGACCACGGCGGGCGCGGAGCCGGCCGCGGCGGCGGACGGGGGCCGGAGCAGGCGCGCGGGCAGCCAGCCGTGCTCCCGGGCCAGCTGAGGGTGGCGGCCGAGCACCCGCCCCACCCAGGGGCCGGCCTCGACGAAGCGGCGCCGCAGCTCCTCGGGCCGGGCCAGTGCGAGCGCCCGGCCCAGCTGGCGGCGGGCGCCGTCGAGGTCGCCGGCCCGCTCCGCGGCCTGGGCCCGGAGCAGGCACACCTGCACCTGGTCCGCCGCGCCGTCGGGCCCGTCGGGCGGCAGCTCGGCGAGCGCCGCCAGCGCCGCGTCGGGGCGCCCCGCGGCCAGCAGCGAGCGGGCCCGGGCCACCGCGACCGCGGGTCGGTCCCGGTCGGCGGTGTCCAGGACGGCCAGGGCCGCGGCGGGGTCGCGCCGGGCCAGGTGCACGGCGGACTCGGCGACGGTCAGCTCGTCCGCCGTCCAGGCGGGCAGCCCCCGGGCCCGTAGGCGGGCTCCGGCCGCCCGCAACGCGACGAGGGCGCCGTCGGGGTCGCCGGCGGCCGTCGCCAGCCTGGCGCCGATCACGGCGGCCTGCACCGCGGCGACGGGCTCCGCGAGCGGGTCGGCGACCAGGTCGAGCCGGCTCCGTGCGGTGGCGAGGTCGTCGTGCTCGGTCGCGACGCCCGCGAGCACCAGGTGGCCGACCCCGGCCAGGCCCCGCGGTGACAGCAGGGACCGCTCGGCCACGGCCAACGAGTCCCGCGCGTGCGCCCCGGCCTGCCGCAGCCGTCCGCGCAGCAGCTCGACCAGGGCCAGCGCGCCCAGGCACTCGCAGTGCGGCGCCTGGGTCCCGGCCGGTCCGCAGGCCTCCAGGGCGGCGGTGAGCCGGGCGGCGGCGGCCGCCAGGTGGCCGGCGTCGAGCTCGGCCGTGCCGTGGCCGGTCAGGACGGTCGCCGGGATCTCCGGATGGCGTTCCAGGAGCGGCGGCGGCACCTCGCGCATCAGCCGGTCGGCGTCCGCCACCGCCCGTGCCGTGGCCTGCGGATCGCCGGCGGCCCGTCCGCCCAGGACGGCGAGCACGGCCGCGCCGAGCCGGGCGGCCGGGCCCGCCGTCGCGAGCTGCTCGTCGGCGTGCCGCAGGTGGGCGGCGAAGCCGTCCAGGTCGTGTGCGGCGAGCCGGCGGGCGGCCTCGACCAGCGCCGGGGCCGGGCCGTCCAGGCCGGCCGGCATGGCGGCGAGCAGCCGGCCGAGCGGCTCCGCGTCGGGTCCGGTGACCAGCCGTCCGACCGCCAGGTTGGCGACCAGCTGCTCCGCCGCGAACCGCCAGTCGCCGGCACCCGCGGCCTGCGCCACGGCCTCGGTGAACCGTCCCTCCGCAGCCAGCCAGCGGGCCGCGCGGTGGTGCAGCCGGGGCTCCAACCCCGGGTGCCGGTGCCGCAGATGGGCCCGCAGGACCTCGGCGAACAGCGGGTGCATCCGGTACCAGGCGGAGCCGTCCACCGGTTCCACGAAGGCGTTGCAGCGGGCGAGTCGGGCGAGCGTCCACTCGCCGTCCCGACGGCCGGTCAGGGCGTCCGCCAGGTCGGGGTGGACCAGCCCGGCGACGCTGACCCGCAGCAGCAGGTCCTGGGTGGCGGGCGGCTGGGCCTCCAGGACCTCGGCGAGCAGGTAGTCGGCGACGGCGGCCCGGTCGGCGGCGAACTCGCGGACGAACGCCTCCGGGTCACCGGCCCGCTGCATGGCCAGGGCGCACAGGCGGATGCCCGCGGCCCAGCCGTCGGTGCGCCCGGTCAGGGTCCGCACGGCCGCCGCGGACACCGCCAGGCCGTGGTCGCGCAGCAGCGCCCGCGCGTCCGAGGGGGAGAACCGCAGGTCGGCGTTGCGGATCTCGGTGATCTCGCCGGCCGCCCGGTAACGGTGCAGGGGGAGCAGCGGTTCGCTGCGGCCGAGCAGGACCAGCCGCAGGCCTCCGGCGGAGTGCCGCAGGACGAAGGCCAGCCCGTCCGCCACCGCACGCGACGGGATCGCGTCGAACTGGTCCAGTACCAGCACCACCGGCTCGGGCGCCTGCGCGAGCCCCTCGGCCAGCCGGGCTAGCAGCAGCCGGTCCGCGCCGTCGGCCGGCACCGGGGTGCCCGGTCCGTCCGGCAGCCGGATGCCGTGACCGTGCAGTGCCGCCAGCAGGTACGCCCAGAAGGTGCCGGGTGCGTCGCCGGGTTCGACGGTCAGCCAGGCGGTGGCCGGCGGCCGCTCGCCCTCGGCCAGCCAGTGGGCGGCGAGCAGGGTCTTGCCGGCCCCGGCCGGGCCGTTGACGAAGGTCAGCGGCCCCTGGACGCCGGCCGTCAGCCGGGCCAGCAGGCCCGGCCGGCGGACCAGGCTGCCCGGCAGGGTGGGGACGGCGAACCTGGCCGCGAGGATCGGGTCGCCGGAGGGCGCCCGGGCGGCTGTCCGCGCGGGGCCGGGGCCGGCGGCGGACGAGCCGGTGCGGGCGGGGTTCTGCATGGGGTCACCGGGATCGACGAG
Source organism: Kitasatospora sp. NBC_00374 (assembly GCF_041434935.1). NCBI lineage: Bacteria > Bacillati > Actinomycetota > Actinomycetes > Kitasatosporales > Streptomycetaceae > Kitasatospora > Kitasatospora sp. NBC_00374. The sequence goes on from NZ_CP107964.1 coordinate 6,829,274, forward strand.
GGTACGGCGAGCGGTCGGGCGCCACCTACCACTGAACCGCCGACGGGGTGCCCCCGCCAGTCGCGGTCACCCGCTCCGGGTGACGCGGCAGTGGGCCGGGTGCCGCACGGTGGAGCCAGGGCGGTGATCCGCGCCCGACGGCCCACCCGCGCAGAGCCGCGGGGCGGAGCGAAGGCAACCGATGGCCCACCGCCGCCCGAAGGAGGAACACCATGCTCGCTACGTCACTGGCAGGCGACTACCCGCTGCTCAACCTGTTCTGGACCATCGCTGAGATCTTCCTCTGGGTCCTGTGGATCTTCCTGCTGATCCGTGTCCTCGACGACGTCTTCCACGACGACTCGATGGGCGGCGGCGCCAAGTCGGCCTGGGCGATCACGGTCGTCCTGATCCCGTTCCTCGGCGTGTTCGTCTACCTGATCGCCCGCGGCAGCGGCATGGGCGAGCGCAGCCTCAAGCGGGCCCAGAAGAACGAGCAGGACTTCCAGAAGTACGTCCGGGAGACCGCCACCGGCGGCGGCGACTCGGGCAGCCACGCCGACGAACTCGCCAAACTCGCCGACCTGAGGAAGCGTGGCGACATCACGGAGGAGGAGTACCAGCAGGCCAAGGCCAAGGTCCTGGCCTGAGCGGCCGAGAGGAGCACAGCACCATGGACATGGGACCGGTGGAGTACGTCGTGATCGCCTTCCCCGGCAACCACTTCAACGGCGAGATCGCCCCCGAGCTGCAACGGCTGGTCCAGAACGGCACGGTCCGGATCCTCGACCTCACCTTCATCAAGAAGGACGCCGACGGCGCCGTCAGCTACCTGGAGTTGGAAGCCCTGGACCCCGAGGAGGCGCTGGTCTTCCGGGACGTCGACGGCGAGGTCGGCGGCCTGTTCAACGAGGAGGACCTCGCCCAGATCGCCGAGGAACTCGTCCCCGACTCCTCGGCCGCCCTGCTCATCTGGGAGAACACCTGGGCCGCCACCATCGCCGGGGCCATCCGGCGGGCCGGCGGACAGCTCGTCGAGCACGAGCGGATCCCCGCGGCCGTCGTCGAACAGGCCCTGGCGGCCGCCGACTGACCCGACCGCTCCCGGATCCGGACCGATCGAGAGGAGAACCACGATGTTGGGACGTTCCGTACGCCGTGCGGGCCGGCCGGGTGTGCTCGGCGTGGCGGCCCGTACCGCCGTGGTCGCGGGCACCGCGACCGCCGTCTCCGGACGGGTCGGCCGCCGCCAGGAGGAGCGCGCGGCGGCGCAGCAGGCCCCGCCACCGCCTCCGCCCGCCGCCGCGCCACCCGCGGCCGGCGGTCTCACCGACGAGGACGTCAGCAGCCTGGAGCGCCTGGCCAAACTGCACGAACAGGGCATCCTCTCCGACCAGGAACTCGCCGCCGCCAAGGCCCGCATCCTGGGTATCTGATCCCGGGCAGCCGGCCCCGGGTGGCCGACCCGCTCGCGCCGGGCCGGTCGGGTTTCGGCCAGATCCGGTGACGGCCCGCCGGTCAGGAGCCCCTTGTGGCAACCCCGCCCGGCCGCGGCGGCGCACCGACTGAATCCGGACAGGCGTGCGATCGACCGTTCATGACGATCTGTCAGCAGGTGAAGGGTTCGTGCTATAACTGCGGCGATCATGTGACCGCATGATCGATCCCCGCGATCGCCACCACACCGATCGCGTCCTCTGGGGGGACACCCATGTCTGCCATGAGCCCGCTCCGCCGGATCGGCCGTCTCGCCGCGCGCGTCACCTTCGCACTCGCGGCGGCCGCCGCCCTGCTCCTCGCCAACCTCGCCGTCGCGCCCGCCGATTCGGCCCGCGCCGCCGGCCTCGACGGGACCTGGGCGTGCAGCGTCCCGGCCGGCTACACCTACGACCAGGTCCAGCAGAACCGCACCTGCAGCGGCGGCTCCAGCTGGAACTCCACCGTCTTCCACCTGCGGACGCCCGCCGACGGCGTGATGTCCTGTACGCCCGTCGACGGCTTCGTCCACGACTACGTCCAACTGGGCAGCGCCTGCGCCCAGGTGGCGCCGCAGGCCGCGAGCTACCGCCTGCGCACCGCGGTCGACGGCATGACCGCCTGCACAGTGAAGCCGGGCTGGACCTACGACCTGATCACCTACGGCAGCGCCTGCAGCCAGAACCCCGGCGTCCCGGCCACGAGCTACCGCATCAAGCAGCCGGTGAACGGCCTCTGGGCCTGCTGGGCGCCGTCCGGCTGGAGCTACACCGCGACGACCAGCACCTTCGACTGCAGCTACCCCTCCGGCGTGCCGTCCACCAAGTACCGCCTCGCCGGCTGACCGACACCCGTACGCCGCCCCCGCCCCCGCGCCCCCGGTGCGGGGGCGGTCCGGCGCCGCACCGCGGCCGACCGGCGCCAGATCCGCTCGTGCACGGCCTGCGGCGGCCGGCCCGAGGTGTCCTCGGCCAGCACCTCCCGGCGGGCGACGACCGCGCTGGACACCATCGCCCGGTAGCGCCGGAACGTCTGCACCTCGCCGGGGGCGAAACACCCGTCGCCGAGGAACATGTGGTCCGACTCGTACGGGCCGCGCTCGCCCAGCCGGGCCGACTCCACCGCCCACGCGCGCAGCTCCCACGGCGCGGCGGACACGACGATCAGCCCGCCCCGGCGGGTCACCAGGCTCCGGAAGTCACCGCCGCGCCGGTGCTCGCCCCGGACGGCCTCGCGCCAGCCGTCGGGGTCGGCGAGTGCCCGGTCCAGCCCGGTGGTGCGCCACCGCACCGTCCCGTCCGGCGGCGAGCCCAGCGGCAGCGCCCGGCGCAGCGCGCGGGCGGCCCGCTCGCCCAACGGCGTCAGGTCGCGCGGCACCAGCACGATCGGGTCGCTCGCCTCGCCCTCGAACGGCGTCGGGTCGAGGAACGGCCGGTCGACGACGATCAGGGTGCCGGGATGCCGCTCGTACGACAGCCCCCACAGCAGCCGCGCCAGCACCTGCGCCCCGTGGCGGTCGGACAGGATGTGCCAGGTCTGGTGGTAGTGGTTGGTGGCGAAGCCGGCCGCCGTCCCGGGCCGCAGCCCCAGCACGGTGTACGGGCGCCCGTCGAGCCGCATCACCCTGCGGTGCAGTTTGAGCCCGTCCGCGGCGGTGTTCGCGTGCCCGGGGCGCTGCTGGGCGGTTCCGATGGGGGTACCTCCTGGGTTTCGGTGGCGGCGGGTGTGCCAGGAGGCATGGTGGCGGTTCGGCTGCCGCGGGGCATCCGGTTTTCCGGCGGCCGCCGCTCGCCCGTCCGGGCCACAGCGGTCGCCGCGGCGGTTCGCGGATCCGATCCTGGATCAGGGATCTGCCCAGTCCCCGTGGACACCCCGTGACCATCCGCCAGGGCGCCGGAGAGCCGAGAGGGCGGTGCGCTGCGCATGTCACAGGCGGAGGACCGGGCCCGCGACAGCAGGGTCGCCCGGATCGCGGCGCGCTTCGTCGTCTGGTACCTGCGGGTCGTCGCCCTGCTCATCCTGCTCGCCGTGGTGCTGGCACCGCTGCGGGCGCAGTTCGACCGGGTCAACACCGGCAACCTCTACCCGCCGTTCCCGCTGACCACCGGCTTCACCTCGCTCGCGCTGGCGACCTTCCTCGCCGTGATGCTCGGCCGGGGCAAGCGGGCCGCCTGGTGGTTCGCCGTCATCCTGTTCGTGCTGGTCTCGATCGTGTTCGTCGCGGCACTGACCGACCCGGAGTTCCGCTCGCGGGTCCTCAACTGGTTCTCCACCGCCATCACCTGCGCGGTGACGGTGGCGCTCTTCCTGGGCCGGTCCGAGTTCCAGGGCCGGGGCGAGCGGGGCAACGCCCGCCTCGCCGCCGCCACCGCGGTGGCCGGCCTGCTGGTCGTGGTCGCGGGCGGCGCCGTGCTGGTCGAGGCGACCGACGAGGACCCGAGCGCCGGCTGGGGCGAGAACCTGGTCTACGCCGTCGCCCGCGTGCTCACCCTGTCCGGCGACGTCGACGTGGCGGGCGTCTCCGTGCCGCGCTGGGTGGACGTGGTCGTCAACGTGGCCGGCGTGCTGCTGTTCCTGCTCGTCCTGTACGTCCTCTTCCGCGCGCCCAGGAACCGCGAACGGCTGACCGCCGAGGACGAGAGCCGGCTGCGCGAGCTGCTCGCCCGGTGGGGCGAGCGCGACTCGCTGGGCTACTTCGCGCTGCGCCGGGACAAGTCCGTGGCGTGGTCCCCGTCCGGCAAGGCGGCGATCGCCTACCGCGTGGTCGGCGGGGTCTCACTGGCCTCCGGCGATCCGATCGGCGACCCGGAGGCGTGGCCCGGCGCGATCGAGCCGTGGCTGGAGCAGGCCCGCGCCAACGCCTGGGTCCCCGCCGTCATCGGCGCGAGCCAGGAGGCCGGCACGGTCTACGCCCGGCACGGCCTGGACGCCCTGGAGCTGGGCGACGAGGCGATCGTCGAAGTGGCCGAGTTCAGCCTGGAGGGCCGCGCGATGCGCGGGCTGCGCCAGGCGTACAACCGCGTCAAGCGGGCCGGCTACGCCACCCGGATCCGGCGCCACGCGGACATCCCCGACGAGGAGATGGTCGCCCTGGTCCGGCTGGCCGACCACTGGCGTGACGGGGCGACCGAGCGCGGGTTCTCGATGGCGCTCGGGCGGCTCGGCGACCCGGACGACGGCCAGTGCCTCATGATCGAGTGCACGGACGGCGACGGCACCCTCCGGGCGCTGCTCAGCTTCGCCCCCTGGGGCCGGGACGGGCTGTCGCTGGACCTGATGCGGCGTGACCGCGACGCCGACAACGGCCTGCTGGAGTTCATGGTCCTCGACCTGATCGAGGGCGCGGACGGGCTCGGCATCGTCCGGATCTCGCTGAACTTCGCGATGTTCCGCGCGGTCTTCGAGCGCGGCTCCAGACTCGGAGCGGGGCCGGTGCTGCGGCTGTGGAAGGCGGTGCTGTCGTTCTTCTCCCGCTGGTGGCAGATCGAGTCGCTGTACCGGGCCAACGCCAAGTACCGGCCGATCTGGGAGCCGCGCTACCTGTGCTTCCGCAAGGGCAGCGAGCTGCCGCGGATCGGCCTGGCCTCGGCCCGCGCGGAGGGGTTCCTGGAGACCCCCAGCCTGCCCGCCCTCCTCAACCGGCGCCATCTGCCCGGCCCGGCCACCCCGGCGGCGTCCGATGGCTGACCGCGCGGGCGGCTGGGCCCGGCTGGCCGGGACCACCGTCGACACCACCAGCGCCCCGCTGCGCAACGGCATCGGCTGGATGGTCGGCGCCTTCGTGCTGACCTTCCTGCTCACCCGCATGATCACCAGGATGATCCGGGCCGGCAGGGGACCCTTCGGGGACGTCTCGGTCGGCGGCCTGCACATCCACCACCAGGTCTACGGCATCTTCCTGATGCTGCTCGCGGGCGCCGCCGAGTTCGCCTACCAGCCCGGCTCGGTCTGGCGGGCCGTCCTCGCGGCGCTGTTCGGCGCCGGCGCGGCCCTCACCCTCGACGAGTTCGCCCTCTGGTTCCACCTGGACGACGTGTACTGGGCCGCCGAGGGCCGCAAGTCGGTGGACGCCGTACTGATCGCCGCCACCATGGGTCTGCTGGTCCTGCTCGGCGCGAACCCGTTCGACACCGGCAGCGGCGACAGCGCCCCGGTGGTCGCCGCCGTCCTGGTGGTCAACCTGGCCTTCTCGGTCTGGGCGCTGCTCAAGGGCAAGATCGCCATGGGCCTGTTCGGCGTGCTGGTCCCGCTGATCGCGGTGGTCGCCGCCTGCCGGGTCGCCAAACCGGACTCGCCCTGGGCCCGGTGGCGCTACCCGGAGGACTCGGCCAAGCGCCGCAAGGCCCTGCGCCGCTTCCCGCCGGGCCGGCGCACGGTCTGGGACCGCCTCAAGGACGTCCTCGGCGGCGTCCCCAGCCGGTGACGCCGCCCGGCGACGCGGGCCGGTCAGGAACTGAGGATCCGGGCCTTCTGGGTCTCGAACTCGGCCTCGCTGAGCACCCCTTGGGTCTTCAGCTCGCCGAGTTCCTTGAGCTGGGCGATCCGGGCGCTCATGTCGTCCTCCGGCGCGGCCGGCGGGGGCGCGGGCGCGGCGGGCGGGGGCGCGGCGGGCTCGGCGTAGGCGGGCTCCTGCTGGGCCCAGCGGCCGGCCTGGCGCCGGGAGACCCGGTTGGAGACGGCGGTGGCCGTCCCGGCGACGACGGCGGTGCGGGCGACCCCGCGAAGTAGGCCTGGCATGGTCTCTCTCCTTGCTGGTGTGGCGGGTGCGGCGGGTAGGGGCGAGTCGGCGAGTACGGCGGGCGGCCGAGCGGCTCAGGCCCCGGCCTCGGCCTCGGCGGCCTCCAGCGAGTCCAGGAGCGCCTGGACCGGGATGCGCCCGCCGGCGACGAGCCGGCCCCCGCCGCGTCGCAGGGCCGCCGCGAACGGTCCGGCCCAGGTGTTCTCGTAGACCAGGATGCCCGCGGAACTGCCGGGTTCGAGCACGGCGCTCGCCTCGTCGATGTCGTCCTGGCCGAGCAGGCCGGAGGAGACGCCCTCGAAGACGGTGAGATCGAGCCTGCCGTCCCCGGTCAGGTCGGCGAGTTCGACGCCCGAGACCGAGCCGTCGTCCTCCTTCTTGACGAACACCAGGTCCAGGATCCGGATGATGCCCCGGTCGACCAGGTCGACGAGCAGGGGCAGCCCTTCACCGGTCATCCGGCTGCCGGGGAACTCGACCACCAGGTAGTCGATCGGCCCCATCTCGTTCGGATCGTCGCTCACGTCAGCTCCTCGTCTGATCGGGCCGGTGAGTCCGGTCGGCCGTGCGTCCGACCGGGTCACGGCGGCGGCGGGCAGCCGCCTCAGCCATTCCAGCAGCGGGCGGATCGGGGCGCATCTCGGTCGCCGGCCGGTCAGACCCCGCGCGCGGCCTCGGACCGGGCGATCGCCGCCTGCGCCAGCGCGAGCAGGGCCCGCGGCTCGGCGCGGGCGTCGACGGTCAGCCCGGGCTCGTCCGGTGCCAGCGGCTCCAGCGTGGCGTACTGGGAACCGATCAGCTGCGCGGGCATGAAGTGGCCGACCCGGTGCGCCACCCGCTCGTGCGCGACCTCCCGGTCCAGCGCGAGGTACAGGAACCAGACCCCCGGGCCGGCCGCCAGGAACAGGTCCCGGTACTCGCGCTTCAGCGCCGAGCAGGAGATCACGGCACCCGTGCCGGTCCGGGTGGCCGCCCGGATCAGGCCGGCCACGCTGCGCAGCCACGGCGCGCGGTCCCGGTCGTCGAGCGGCCGGCCCGAGCTCATCTTGGCGATGTTCGCGGGCGGGTGCAGGCTGTCGCCCTCGACGAACGGCACGCCCCGGCGCCGGGCCAGCGCCGTCCCCACGGTGGTCTTGCCCGACCCGGACACACCCATGACCATCACGACCGTCGGTGCCGCTTCACTCGCCATGCCACTCCCGGGGTCTCGCACGGGTCGCCCCTCGCGGCCGATCCTGACGCACGGCCGCGCGGTCCGGGATGCCGACCCGGCCGGGGGCTGCTGAGATCCCCCCATGAGCCCTACCGACGCCGCACCCGGCCGCCCGCCGGGCCGGATCCTGCTCCCGTACCCGGTCGAGCAGCTCGGCGGCCCGCCGCAGACGGCGGCCGAGCTGTGGGACGGCGGCGGCGAGCCGCCGCCCCAGCGGGTGCTGGACGAGGTGGAGTTCTTCGTCCTCCCGTACCTGCACACCTCGGCGGCGCTGCCGCTGCTCGCCCGGATGGCGCGGCTGCGGGTGGTGCAGAGCCTGTCGGCGGGCGTCGAGAGCGTCCTGCCGTTCCTGCCGCCGGGGGTGACCCTGTGCAACGCGCGGGGCGTCCACGACGCGAGCACCGCCGAGCTGGCGGTGGCGCTGGTCCTCGCCTCGCTGCGCGGTCTGCCCGGCTTCGTCCGGGCGCAGGACGCCGGGAGCTGGCAGGGCCGGCCGGTCCACTCGCTCGCCGACCGCACGGTCCTGGTCGTCGGTTACGGCGCGATCGGCGCGGCCGTCGAGGACCGCCTGACGGCCTTCGAGTGCACCGTCCGGCGGGTGGCCCGCACCGCCAGGACCGGGCCGCGCGGGCCGGTGCACGCCCTGGCGGACCTGCCGGGGCTGCTGCCCCGGGCCGACGTGGTGGTGCTGACGGTGCCGCTCACCGAGGCGACCCGCGGCCTCGTCGACGAGGGCTTCCTGGCCGCCATGAAGGACGGCGCCCTGCTGGTGAACGTGGCACGCGGCGCCGTCGTCGACACCGCGGCCCTGCTGGTCGAGCTGGACCGCGGGCGGCTGGCCGCCGCCCTCGACGTCACCGACCCGGAGCCGCTGCCACCCGGACATCCGCTCTGGCACGCACCGAACACGCTGATCACCCCGCACGCGGGCGGCAACAGCTCGGCCTTCCTGCCCCGCGCCCACCGCCTGATCCGGACCCAGCTGGGCCACTGGCTCGCCGGCGAGCGGCTGGACAACGTGGTCGTCGCGCCCGGCGCCTGAACGGCCCGCGGCCCACTGCTCCGTCGGGGGGACATCGCTGCGCCCAACGGGCGAGCGGCGCGAGCCGTCCCGGACCGGTGGGCCGCCGCCGGGAATGGTGGTGCCTCGGTGACGACATGCGGCCGACGACGGGAGAACAGCGGTGACCTCACCAGTGGACGAGAACCGGCGGCCGGCGGCGCTGCCGCTGCTGCGGGGCCAGAAGGCCCTGGTGACGGGGGCGAACTCCGGCATCGGCAAGGCGACCGCGATCGGCCTAGGCAGGGCCGGCGCCGACGTGGTGGTCAACTACGTCGCCGGCAAGGAGGCGGCCGACGAGGTGGTCCAGGAGATCGAGTCCTTCGGCGTGCGGGCGTACGCGTACGAGGCGGACGTCTCCAACGAGGACCAGGTGGTCGGGATGTTCGCCGACATGGTCGAGCGGTTCGGCACGATCGACATCCTGGTCGCCAACGCGGGCCTGCAGCGGGACGCCGCCAGCGTCGACATGACGCTGGCGCAGTGGCAGAAGGTGCTGGACGTCAACCTCACCGGCCAGTTCCTGTGCGCCCGGGAGGCGGCCAAGGAGTTCGTCCGCCGGGGCGTGGTCCCGGAGGTGTCCCGCGCGGCGGGGAAGATCATCTGTATGAGCTCGGTCCACCAGATCATCCCCTGGGCGGGCCACGCCAACTACGCCGCCTCCAAGGGCGGCGTGCTGATGCTGATGCAGACCCTCGCCCAGGAGCTCGCCCCGCAGGGGATCCGGGTGAACGCGGTCGCCCCCGGCGCCATCCGCACCCCCATCAACCACGACGCCTGGGCCACCCCCGAGGCCGAGGCGGAGCTGCTCAAGCTGGTCCCGTACCGCCGGGTGGGCGACCCGGAGGACATCGCCGACGCCGTCACCACCCTCGCCTCCGACCTGATGGACTACGTCGTCGGTGCCACGATCTACGTCGACGGCGGGATGACCCTCTTCCCCGGCTTCGCCACCGGAGGCTGATCCGCCGGTGACCACCGCGACCGACCTGCTGGCGAGCACCCCCGCCCAACTGCTGCCCGCCCGGGAGATGATGGCGTTCACCCTGGCCTCGCACATCATCCTGGTGCCGCTGGGGGTGGCGCTGCCGTTCGTCACCCTGCTGATGCACCACCGGGGGCTGCGGAGGTCCGACCCGGTCGCCCTGCTGCTGGCCCGGCGCTGGTCCGCCGTGATGGCCGTCCAGTTCGCCGTCGGCATCGTCACCGGGACGGTCCTGTCGTTCGAGTTCGGCCTGCTGTGGCCGGGCATGATGGGCCGCTGGGGCGACGTCTTCGGCCTCGGCTTCGGCGTGGAGGCCTGGGCGTTCTTCCTCGAGGCCATCCTGATCGCGATCTACCTGTACGGCTGGCGCCGGCTGAAGCCGTGGACGCACTTCTGGCTCGGCGTGCCGCTGCCGCTGGCGGCGATGATGGGTGCGTTCGGCATCATCGCGGCGAACTCGTGGATGAACACCCCGCAGGGCTTCACCCTCGACTCCGCCGGCAACCCGGTGGACGTCAGCGTCCAACAGGCCGTCTTCACGCCGATGTTCGGCCCGCAGTACTGGCACTTCGTGGTCGCGATGTTCCTCACCGCCGGCTACGTGGTGGCCGGCGTCTACGCGGTGGGCTGGCTGCGCGGCCGGCGGGACCGCTACCACCGGCTCGGCTTCACCGTGCCGTTCACCGTCGCGGCGATCCTCACCCCCGTGCAGTTCTTCCTCGGGGACAACATCGCCCGGCAGATCTACCACAAGCAGCCGATCAAGTTCGCCGCCGCCGAACTGGTCTGGGACACCGACACCCACGTCCCCGAGTACCTGTTCGGCCGGCTGCAGTCCGACGGCAGCGTCAAGGGCGGCCTGAAGATCCCCCAACTGGACTCCATCCTGGCCGGGTTCAGCCCGGACACCCAGGTGACCGGGCTGAGCTCGGTGCCCGCATCCGACCGCCCCACCGCCACCCAGGCGACCATCGTGCACTGGGCCTTCGACATCATGGCGACCATCGGCAGCGTGCTGATCCTGCTCGCCCTCTGGTACGCCTGGTGCTGGTGGCGCCGCCGGGACCTGCCCAGGTCGAAGTGGTTCTTCCGGTGCGCCGCCGTCGCGGGGGTCGCCAGCGTGGTGACCGTGGAGTGCGGCTGGATCACCACCGAGGTCGGGCGCCAACCCTGGATCGTCTACCAGAACATGCGGGTCTCGGAGGCCGTCACCCCGACCGGCGCGCCCTCGCTGTGGACCATGTTCGGCATCGTCGCCACGGTCTACGTGCTGCTGTTCGGCGCCTTCCTCGTGGTCCTGCTGAAGATGCGCGACCGCTGGCGGCTCACCGGCACCGGCGCGGGCGCCGACGATCCGGAGACCGACACCCCGTACGGACCGCGCCCCGAGCCGGCCCCCGCCGGCCCGGGCGCCGGACGATCGCCCGGGAGCACCGGATGACCGCGGACGTCGTCGCCTGGATCCTGCTCGCGGCCGTGGCCGCCTACGCCTGCGGCGGCGGCGTCGACTACGGCGCCGGGTTCTGGGACCTGCTGGCCGGCGGCGCGGAGCGCGGGAAGCGGCCGCGGTGGCTGATCGACCACGCCATGGCGCCGGTCTGGGAGGTCAACAACGTCTGGCTGATCTTCATCCTGATCATCATGTGGACCGGCTTCCCGGTCTTCTTCCAGACGGTCTTCAGCGCCATGTGGCTGCCACTGGCCCTGGCGGCCGTCGGCATGGTGCTGCGCGGCGCCGGGTTCGCGCTGCGCAAGCCCACCCGGCGGCTGGCCGAACGCCGCGTCTACGGCGCCCTGTTCGCCGTCTCCTCGGTGCTCACCCCGTTCTTCCTGGGTGCCGCCGTCGGCGGGGTCGCCTCCGGCCGGGTCGCCCCCGGGACCACCGCCTCGGCCGACGCCTGGGCCAACACCACCTCCATCATGGCCGGACTGCTCACCGTCGCCGCGACCGCCTTCCTGGGGGCGGTGTTCCTCACCGCGGACGCCCGCCGGTTCGCGGCCCCCGACCTGGTCCGGTACTTCCGGCTGCGGGTCTGGATCAGCGTCGGCGTCCTCGCCGTCCTGGCGCTGATCGGCCTCGCGGTCACCCACCAGCACACCTCGTACGTCTACCACGGCCTCACCCACGGCCTCGGGCTCCTCCTGGTGATCGTCGCCGCGGCTGCCGCCGCCGTCACCGCCTGGCTGGTCGCCGGACCGGCGCTGGGCTGGGCCCGGTACTCCTCCGTCGGCTGCGTGGCGCTGGTGGTCGCCGCCTGGGGCGTGGCCCAGCGGCCCTACCTCATCCCGACCTCCCTCACCGTGCAGCAGGCGGCCGGCGCGACCGAGCCGCTGCGGTGGCTGATGTTCGTCACGCTGATCGCGCTGGTCCTGATCGGACCGGCCCTCGTCGTGCTCTACCGCCTCGACACGCACGGGGTCCTGCAGCCCCTGACCGACGAGGACCTCGCCGGGGACGGGCCCACGGACGGTGTCTGACCTCCGGCCGGCCGCAGCGGCCACCGACGGACCCCGCGGAGGGGCACCGTGACCACGGACGAGATCACGATCGGTCTCGGCCTGATCACGGTGCTGGCCGTCGGCTCCCAGCTGCTGGCGAGCCTGCTGCGCATCCCCGCGATCCTCGTGCTGCTGCCGGTCGGCTTCACCGCCGGCGCGCTGACGGACGACGTCAACCCCGAGCGTCTGCTGGGCGACGCCTTCTCCCCGCTGGTGTCGCTGGCGGTCGCGGTGATCCTCTACGACGCCGGCCTCGGGCTCGACCTGTTCCGGCTCAGGGGCCACACCCGCCGGGTGGTGGTCCGGCTGCTCTGGCTCGGCGCGCTCGTCACCTGGGTGTCGGCCGCGCTGCTCGCGGTGCCGCTGATCGCCATGTCGATGACCGCCGCGGTGATGCTCGGGGCCATCCTCGTCGTCAGCGGCCCCACCGTCGTCGGACCGCTGCTCGCGTACGTCCGGCCGACCGAGCGGCTGCAGCGGATCCTGGTCTGGGAGGGCGCCCTGATCGACCCGCTCGGCGGAATCCTGGGCGCGCTGGTCTTCCACGGCGTCCTCGCCAGCGGGGAGGACGGCCGGGTCGAGCAGCTCATCAGGTTCTTCGGCAGCGCGGCGGTCGGACTGGCGGCCGGTGCGGCCGGTGCGGCCGTGCTCTGGCTGCTCCTGCGGCACCTGGCGCTCGGGGAGGTCCTCGGCACCACCGTGCAGCTGGCCGCCGTGGTCGGGGTGTCCGCCGCCTGCGACGTCGTCCGGGACGACACCGGCCTGATCTCCGCCGTCGTGATGGGGATGGCGCTGGCCAACCTGCCGGGGCTGGACATCCCGGTCCGGCGTCCGTTCCTGGAGACCCTGGTCTCGCTGACCATCGGCCTGCTCTTCGTCTCCATCTCGGCCACCGTCACCCCGCACTCGCTGGTGCACGTGGCGCTGCCCGCCCTCGGCCTGGTCGCCCTGCTCGTCCTGGTGGTCCGGCCGCTGGTGGCGCTGCTCGCCACCGCCCGTACCGACGTGCCGCGCGGGGAGCGGTGGTTCATCGGCTGGATGGCCCCCCGGGGCATCGTCGCCGCGGCCACCGTCTCCACCTTCTCGGCCCCGCTGGTCCAGGCGGGCGTCGCCGGCGCGCAGAAGATCCTCCCCGCCACCTTCGTGGTGATCGTGGCCACCGTCACGGTCTACGGTCTGACCGCCCTCCCGGTGGCCCGCCGGCTGGGCGCCCTGCGCTCCGCGCGCTCGCGGCCGCTGCTGGTCGGCGGCGCCCCCTGGGTGATCGACCTCGGCCTGGCCCTGCGCACGGCCGGGCTGGACGTGCTGATGTGGGCCGGTCTCGAACCGGAGCGCCGCAGCATCCGGGCGGCCGGCCTGGAGCTGGCCCCCGGCGAACTGCTCGCGTCGGCCACCGGCGCCGGCGCCGAGTTGGAGGGCATCACCGGCGTGCTGCTGCTCACCGACGAGGACGACTTCAACGCGCTCGCCTCGACGACCCTCCAGGAGGTCGTCGAGGGCCGCGTCCACCGCCTCGGGCCGCCCACCGACAGCCACGGCGTGGTCGCCCCGTACGCCGGCGGCGAGGCGCTGTTCCCCGCCGGGCTCAACCGGCCGGAGGTGACCCGGCGCTACCGGGAAGGCGCCCGGATCGTGACGCACCGCGTCGACGGCACGCTCCCGGACGGGCACCAGATGCTGTTCCTGGTGCGCCCGGACGGGCGGCTGGTGGCGGTCACCGAGTCGCAGAAGCCCGAGCCGAGCCCCGGGGACATCGCCGTCCTGCTCGGCCCCACGCCGGCCGGGGACGTCAGCCCAGCCGCTCCGTGAGGTGGTCGCCCACCCGCAGGGCGTTGGCGATGGCGGTCAGCGACGGGTTCACCGCGCCGATGCTCGGGAAGAAGCTGGTGTCCACCACGTAGAGGTTGTCGAGGTCGTGCGCCTTGCAGGTGACGTCGAGGGCGGAGCTCGCCGGGTCGGCGCCGAAGCGGACGGTGCCCGCCTGGTGTGCGGTGGCCCCGATCGGCATCCCCTTGTGCAGGTAGAGGCTGTGCGGGAGCAGGTGGTGCGGGTGCATGCCCAGGTGCTCCAGCATGCCGTGCAGCTTGTGCCGCAGCCGCTTCAGCCCCTCGATGTTGTTCTTCTCGTCCAGCGCGAGGTGGATGTCGCCGTCGTCGTCCAGGGTGACCCGGTTGTCCGGGTGCGGGAGATCCTCGCCGCACAGCCAGAAGTCCACCGCGTGGTGGGCCAGCACCTCGAACGGCATGTCCGGTGAGGCCATCCCGGCCCAGCGCGGCGCCTCGCCCTTGATCTGGTCGGCGTCCGACTTGCCGAGCATCTGCACGCCGCCGAGCGGGTAGTCCCAGTCGTCCGCGCCCAGGTACCAGTCGTTCAGGGCGAGGGTCTTCTGGAACCGGGTGTCGTTCGGCTCCCGGGAGACCGCCATCAGGGCGAGGTTGTTGTGCCGCATGTAGTGGCGGCCGACGGTGTCGGAGCTGTTGGCCAGGCCGCGCGGATGGCGTTCGTTCGCCGAACGCAGCAGCAGGGCGGCGGAGTTGACGGCCCCGCAGGCGACCACCACGAGGTCGCCCCGGAAGCGGGCCGTGGAGCCGTCCGCCAGCTCCGCGACCACGGCGGTGACGGTGCGTCCGCTGTCGTCCGTCTCCAGCTTCCGGACGTTGGCGCCGGTGACCATCGTGACGTTGTCGTGCTCCAGCGCCGGCTCGACGCAGATCACCTCGGCATCGGCCTTTCCCCGGACCAGGCAGGGGAAGCCGTCGACCCGGTTGCAGCGGATGCACACACTCCCGTGGGTCGCGCCGCCCTCGGCGTCCTGGGTGAGGTTGACCCCGATCGGCAGGTGGAAGGGGTGCAGGCCCTGCTTCTCCAGGTCGTCGCTGAGCTGCTGGATCCGCGGCTCGTGCCGCACCGGCGGGTGCGCGTACTGGGCGCTGACCGGGCCCTCGCCCGGGTCCTCGCCGTGCCGGCCGTGCACCAGGTACAGGTGCTCGGCCTGGGTGTAGTAGGGCTCCAGGTCCTCGTAGCGGATCGGCCAGGCGGGCGAGACACCGCCGTGGTGGCGCAGCTCGCCGAAGTCCTCCGGGCGCAGCCGGAACAGCGCGGCGCCGTAGAACTTGGTGTTGCCGCCGACGTAGTAGTTGACCTCCGGCGGGAACTGCTCGCCGTGCTTGTCGTACCAGAACTCGGGGGCGCGGTACTTGCCCTTGACGAAGACCGCGGTGGACTCCCAGTTGTCGCGCTCCCGGGGGAGGTAGTCGCCGCGTTCCAGGATCAGCACGCGTCGGCCCGAGGGGGCGAGGCGGTGGGCGAGGGTGCCGCCGCCCGCGCCGGTGCCGATCACGATGACGTCGTAGTGCTGGCTGTCGGTCATGCGGACCACCGTCCTTCGGGTCGCCGGCCGGGGTCGGACGGCGTACGTGTCGGTGCCGTGATCACAGGATCGCGATCGGGTTGACGGGGGAGCCGGTGGCCTGGGGCAGCCGCAGCGGGGCGACCACGCAGAGGAAGGACCAGCGGCCGTGCTGTGCGCAGATCGGTACCAGATCCTCGAACTGGAGGTAGTCGAGCAGGTGCAGCCCGAGGGCGTGCACCGCGAGCACGTGGACCGGGAAGGCGACGCCCTCGGTCGGGCTGGGCGCGGTGTCGTTGTTGCCGTCGCCGCCGAGGGCCGCGATGCGCCGCTCGGCGGCGAACCGCACGGCGTCGGGGTGCAGCCCGGCCCTGGCGTGGGCGGCGTCCCACGGGCCGGACTCGGTGCGCCGGCGCCGGTGGCCGACCCGGACGAACAGCAGGTCGCCCTCGCCGACCCGGACCTGCTGGGCGCGTTCGGCGGCGCGCAGCTCGTCCGCGGTGACGTGGTCGCCCGGTTCGAGCCAGGGCACGCCCCGCAGCCGGGGGATGTCGAGCAGGACGCCGCGTCCGACGATCCCGTCGCGGGCCAGTTCGACGGAGAGTGCGGTGGCCCCCGTCGGGGTCACGGTGGTGGCGGGGACGCCGCCGTGCAGCGTGCCGTCGTAGACGACGTGGCACAGCGCGTCCAGGTGGCTGTCGGCGTCGCCGTGCACGTTCATGCCGAAGTGGTCGGTGGCGAAGTGCAGTCCGTGCGCGTGGGCCTCGTCCTCGGGCGGGCCGGTGAGCCGGTGGCCGGCGGGCTGCGGGTTGTCGGGGCCGGGCCGGGTCTCGACCGGCGCGGCCATGGTCACGGTGCGGCCCAGCCGGACTTCGCCCGCCGCGGCCCGGACGGTGGCGGCGGTGATGGTCTCCAGGGCGCCCCGGCCGCCGGTGCGGCCCGCGGCCGACTCACGCAGGCTCCGGTACAGCGCGCGGAACTCGTCCCGGCTCTGGCGCGGCGCACGGCCGGCCGCGGTCTGTGCGGTCATGGGGTGGCAGTCCTCACGGGGGGTCAACCGCGCTGCTTCTCCAGCGCCTCGTCCAGGGTGCTGGCCGCCATGATCAGCGACAGGTGGGTGAACGCCTGTGGGAAGTTGCCCAGTTGCTCACCGCTCGGGCCGATCTCCTCGGCGAACAGGCCGACGTGGTTGGCGTAGGTGTGCATCTTCTCGAAGGTGTAGCGCGCCGTGCGCAGCCGCCCGGCGCGGGCCAGGGCGTCGACGTAGAGGTAGGTGCAGAGGCTGAAGGTGCCCTCCGAGCCGCGCAGTCCGTCCGGCGAGGCCGCGGGGTCGTACCGGTAGACGAGGCTGTCCGAGACCAGCTTGCGCTCCATCGCGTCCAGGGTGGACAGCCAGCCCGGGCTCTTCGGCGACAGGAACCTGACCCGGGGGATCAGCAGCAGCGAGGCGTCCAGCACGTCGCCGCCGTAGTGCTGCACCAGGGCCTGTTCGCGCTGGCTCCAGCCCTTGTCCATGACCTCGTCGAGAATGGTGTCCCGGGCGGTGGTCCAGAGCTCGGTGTTGGCGGGCCGGCTCAGGTCGAAGGCCAGCCGCAGGGCGCGGTCGAACGCGACCCAGCACATCACCCGGCTGTAGGTGAAGTCCTTGCGTCCGCCGCGGGTCTCCCAGATCCCCTCGTCCGGCCGGTCCCAGTTGTCGGCCAGCCAGTCCATGGCGCGGGCGAGGCCCTTCCAGCCGTGGTAGCCGGTCTGCACCCCGACTTCGAGGCTCTCGGTGAGGGCGTACATGGCCTCGCCGTAGATGTCGAGCTGGAGTTGGTCGGCGGCGGCGTTGCCGGCCCGGACCGGGCGGGAGCCCCGGTAGCCCTCCAGGTGCTCCAGGATCTCCTCGGTGAGATACGGGTCGCCGTCGACCCGGTACATGATCTGGAGCCGCTCGCCGGGGATCTCCGCCCGGTCGCGCATCCGGTCGCCGAGCCAGTGGGTGAACTGCGTGGCCTCCTCGATGAATCCGAGGTCGAGCAGGGCGCGCACGGACAGCGAGCCGTCCCGGACCCAGGTGTACCGGTAGTCCCAGTTGCGCTCGCCGCCGACCTGTTCGGGCAGGCCCATGGTGGCGGCGGCGACCGGTGCGCCGGTGGGCGCGAAGGTGAGGAGTTTGAGGGTGATCGCGGAGCGGTTCACCATCTCGGCCCAGCGGCCGCGGTAGCGGGAGGTGTGCAGCCATTGCTGCCAGAAGTCGACGGCCTCCCAGAGCTGGGCGGTGGTCTCCTCGACGGTGCGCGGCGCCGGTGCGGGCCCGTCGGCGTCGCAGGCGGTGAACGCCGCCATCGCGGACTCGCCGACACCGAGCGTGACCGTCCCCCGGACGTCGTCGCCGTCCCGCTCCAGCGGGAAGCTGGCCTGGAGGTGGCCGGTGATCCCCGGGCCGCGGAAGACGGCGCCTTCGGGCCGCAGATCGAGCTCGTGCGCGGCGCGGCCGTAGTCGAACCGCGGCCGGCACTCCAGGACGAACCGTACGGTGCCGCGCACGGCCCGGACGACCCGTAACAGGGTGTGCCGGTCGGTGGGGGTGTGGCTGGTGTTCGCGGTCATCCAGTCGACGACCTCGCCGACCCCTTCCGGCGACATGAAGCGGGTGACCAGCACGCCGGTGTCCGGGTAGTAGAGCTGTTTGCAGGTCGAGTCGGAGCTGTCGGGCGCCAGCAGGAAGTAGCCGCCGCGGTCGTGGTCGAGCAGCGCGGCGAAGATGCTGGGGGAGTCGAAGCGGGGCGAGCAGAACCAGTCGACGGCGCCCTGGGACGAGACCAGGGCGGCGGTCTGCAGATCGCCCACCAGACCGTGGTCGGCGATGGGGGGATAGCGGTCCATGGGGCCGTCCAATCTCAGACTGATCCCTACACGGCCACTATCCGACAGCCTGGACACCTGCGCCTCCCGTGGTGGCGTGCCCGGACGGCGCGGGATTGCCGAACCCCTTGTCCACGGCGTTACTTGAGGTGGGTATCGGCCACCGCAGCCACGGAGGTTCGCAGATGGTGGACCTGCTGCACATCCGGGTGGTGAGCCCGCCGGACCTCACCGAGCGGGCCGTCGGCATCCTGACCGCCGACCCGTGCGTCCTCAACCTGGTCGTGCAGCCCGGCGTCGTCCGCCATCCGCAGGGCGACGCCATCGCCTTCGACGTCCTGACCGGGGCGGCCAACGAGGTCCTGCGCGGCCTGCGCGACCTGGCGATCGACCGCCGTGGTTCGATCGCCATCGAACCCGTGGACGTCCACTTCTCCGGCCCGGCCGCCGAGGCCGGGGCGCGCCACCTGGGTTCGGCCGGCGGCGCACCCGTCTGGGAGCAGGTCGAGGCCCGGATCCGGGCCGAGGGCCGGTACGCGCCGAGCTTCTTCCTCTACCTCGTCATCGCCGGGATGATCGGCGCGGTGGGGATCGTCACCAACTCCCAGATCCTGATCGTCGCGGCCATGGTCGTCGGCCCCGAGTACGGTGCCATCGTCGGCATCGCGCTGGGCGTCGACCGGCGCGACCGGCTGCGGGTCCGGCGGGGGCTGCGGGCCCTGGTCCTCGGATTCCTGCTGGCCATCGCCGTCACCCTGCTGTTCGCCCTGATGATCCGCGGGTTCGAACTGGAGTCGGAGGCGTTCCGGCTCGGGCTGCGGCCGGTGTCCAACCTGATCAACTCGCCCAACTTCTTCTCCTTCGCGGTGGCGGCCCTGGCGGGGATCGTCGGGATCGTCTCGCTGACGGAGGCGAGGACCAGCGCCCTGCTCGGGGTGTTCATCTCGGTCACCACCATCCCGGCGGCCGCGGACATCAGCGTCTCGATCGCGTTCGGCAGCTGGAACGAGGCCGGCGGGTCGCTCGTCCAGCTGCTGGTCAACATCGTGGTCCTGGTCGTGGTCGGCACGCTCACCCTCCGCGCCCAACGAGCGATCTGGCGGCGGATCGGGCTGCGCAACGGCCCGGCGCAGAAGCCGTAGCCGCTTGCCCGGCGCGGTCGGCCCGGCTGGCCTGCCCGCGGCGTCCGGGCGACAGCCGCCGCGGCACCGCCGACACTGGAAGTCGGGGCTGGGACCAGGTCCGGCCGCCGGGACCCCGGCAGCCGCCCACGAGCCAGGAGGCCCGCATGCCGAAGAAGCAGACCACGGCGGCCGACGGCGCCGCGTACCGGACGCCCGAGGAACGGGCCGACCGCGGCAAGGCCGCCCGCCGCCGCGTACCGCGTTCGAGCCACGCCGAGTACGAGCCGAAGAAGAAGCGGCCGGACCCGGTGGACCTGCTGGAGGCCCAGTCCGCGGCCAGGCTGCCGGAGCTCGTGCCCGTCCGCTACGGCCGGATGATCGAGTCGCCGTTCCGGTTCTACCGGGGCGCCGCCGCGATCATGGCCAGCGACCTCGCCGACACCCCGAAGTCCGGAATCAGGACCCAACTGTGCGGCGACGCCCACCTGTTGAACTTCCGGATGCTGGCCTCGCCGGAACGGCACCTGCTGTTCGACCTCAACGACTTCGACGAGACACTGCCCGGCCCGTGGGAGTGGGACGTCAAACGGCTCGCCACCAGCATGGTCATCGCGAGCCGGGCCAACGGCTACGACGACGCGGAACGGGCCGACATCGTGCTGGCCACCGTGCGCTCGTACCGCGAGGCCATGCGGCGGTTCGCGGAGATGCGGACGCTGGACGTCTGGTACGCCCAGGCGGACCTGGCCCTCGTCCAGCAGCTGGCCGAGGGCCGGCTGGAGAAGCGCGGCCGCAAGAGGCTGGCCAAGGAGGCGGCCAAGGCCCGCGGCCGCGACAGCCTTCAGGCCTTCGACAAGCTGACCGAGACGGTGGACGGCCGGCCCAGGATCGCGGCCGACCCGCCCCTGCTCGTCCCGCTCGCCGATCTGCTCCCGGACGTTGAACGGGACGCCCTGATGGGCCAGTTCCACGAGCTGGTCCGGCGCTACGGGAGCACCCTCGCCGCCGACCGCCGCCACCTGCTCGGCCAGTTCAGACTGGTGGACATCGCCCGCAAGGTGGTCGGCGTCGGCAGCGTCGGCACCCGCTGCTGGATCTTCCTGCTGCTCGGCCGGGACGGCCGGGACCCGCTGTTCCTCCAGGCCAAGGAGGCCGACACCTCGGTACTGGCCCCCTTCGCCGGTGCGAGCGAGTACCAGAACCAGGGCGAGCGGGCGGTCGCCGGCCAGCGGCTGATGCAGGCCGCCAGCGACATCTTCCTCGGCTGGGAGCGGGTCGACGGGATCGACGGCCGTCGGCGCGACTTCTACATCCGCCAACTGCGCGACTGGAAGGGCATCGCCGAGCCCGAGCTGATGGTGCCGAGCGGATTGCGGGCCTTCGGTGAACTCTGCGGCGGCATCCTGGCCCGTGCCCACGCCCGTTCCGGAGACCGGATCGCCATCGCGGCGTACCTGGGCGGCGGCGACAGCTTCGACCTGGCGGTGGCCACCTTCGCCGAGCTCTACGCCGACCAGAACGAACGCGACCACCAGGCCCTGGTGGACGCCGTCCGCACCAGCCGGGTCGCCGCCGAGGAGGTGACGCCCTCGTCCTGACCCCGACGGCCCGCCGTTGGGCCGGGGGAATGACAGTCGTGCGGCCTCGGCGCCGCGGCGGTCGGCCCTGCCCGGGGCGGCCGCCGCGGCGTGGTATCACGGCATGGACGCCCCGGGGAGGGCGGACCCCCGAGGACTTCCGGCGCTGAGGAGACGGTGACCATGTCGGCCAGGCCCGCCGGAGCACCCGCGACGGCCCCGGCCGACCCGTTCGCCCTGGTGCGCACCCGCGGCTATCTCGTCCTGCTGGCGATGACCGCCGTGCTCGGCGTCCCGATCTCGGCGATGGCGTTCGGCTTCCTCGCCCTGGTCTCCGAACTCCAGTCGCTGACCTACACCGACCTGCCCGAGGCGCTCGGGTTCGACGGCACGCCCGACTGGTGGCCGCTTCCGCTGCTCGCCCTGTGCGGCCTGCTGGTCGCGCTGACCATCCGCTACCTGCCCGGCATCGGCGGTCACAAGCCGGCCGAGGGGCTGAACACCTCAGGGGTGCCGTCGGCGGTCGAGCTGCCGGGCGTCCTGATCGCCGCCCTGGCCACCCTCGGGCTCGGCGCCGTCCTCGGCCCCGAGGCGCCGCTGATCGCGCTCGGCGGCGGGCTGGCCGTGGCCGCCGCCCGCCTGGCGAAGCGGGACCTCGCCCCGGACGCGGCCGCCGTGGTGGGCGTCTCGGGGAGCTTCGCCGCCATCAGCACGCTGCTCGGCTCGCCACTGCTCGGGGCGTTCCTGCTGATGGAGGCCTCCGGTCTCGCCGGGGCGAGGCTCGGGATGGTCCTGGTGCCGGGACTGCTCGCGGCCGGCATCGGCTCGCTGATCTTCACCGGGCTGGGCTCCTGGACCGGCCTCGGGACGTACTCACTCACCCTGCAGGGCATCCCGCACGCCTCCGCGCCCGACATCGCCGGGTTCGGCTGGGCCCTCGTCATCGGGGTGGCCGCCGGCGTCGTCGGGGTGGGGATCCGGCGGTCCGCGCTGTTCCTGCAGCCACGGGTGGAACGGCGCATGATCCCCGCCACCGTGCTGGCCGGCGTCGTGGTCGGCCTGTTGGCCCTGGCCTACGCCGAGCTCACCGGGAAGTCCGCCTCCGAGATCCTCTACTCCGGCCAGGACGCGCTGAGCCCCCTGCTCGACGACCGGGCGCAGTACTCCGTGGGCGCGCTGGTGGTGCTCGTCGTCTGCAAGTCGCTGGCGTACGGCGTCTCGCTCAGCTGCTTCCGCGGCGGACCGATCTTCCCGTCGATGTTCGTGGGCGCGGCGGGCGGGCTCGCGCTCTCCCACCTCCCCGGGCTGCCGACCGCGGCCGCCTTCGCCATGGGCATCGGCGCGATGTGCGTGGCCATGCTCGGACTCCCCATGACGGCGGTGCTGCTGGCCACCCTGCTGCTGGGCGCCGACGGCCTCACCGTCATGCCGCTGGTGATCGTCGCGGTCGTGGTGGCGTACGTGGTGTCCCTGCGCCTCACCCCCGTCCCGGCCGCCGAACCCGTACCGGCCGCCGAACCCGCCTAGGAGGTCCGCCATGTCCGACAGCCCGACCGGGCAGCAGCTGACGCTGCGCCACGACGAGCAGACCGCCACCGTGGTCGAGCTCGGCGGCGCGCTGCGTGAGTACACCGTCGGCGGGCGGCCGGTACTGGACGGCTTCGCCGCCGACCGGCGGATCGCCGGCGCCCGCGGACAGCTGCTGGTGCCGTGGCCCAACCGGATCGGCGGCGGCCGCTACCACTGGCGGGGGCAGGACCTCCAGCTGCCGCTCACCGAGCCGGAGCACGGAAACGCCATCCACGGCCTGCTCCGCTGGACCTCCTGGCAGGTGCTGGAACGCGATCCGCACCGGATCCTGCTCGCCGCCACCGTCTGGCCGCAGCCCGGTTACCCGTTCCACCTCGACGTCCGCGCCGAGTACGTGCTCGGCGCGGACGGGCTGGAGGTCGCCGTCACGGCCCACAACCTCGGCGAGGAGACCGCGCCCTACGGCACCGGCCAGCACCCCTACCTGACGGTGGGCACCGACCTGGTGGACGAGGCGGTGCTCGGCCTGCCGGCCCGGCGCTGGCTGCCGACCGACGCGCAGGGCATGCCCACCGGCACCGAACCGGTGGCCGGCACGCCGTACGACTTCCGCGCCCCGCGCACCATCGGCACCCAGCGCCTGGACACCGCGTTCACCGAGCTGGAACGGGACTCCGCCGGCCTGGCCGTGGTGCGCCTCGCCCACCCGTCGGGCTCGCACGGGGTCGACCTGCGGCTGGGCGAGGGCGTCGACTACGTCCAGGTGTACACGGGTGACACCCTCCCCGAGGCGGCCCGCCGCCGGGGCGTCGCGGTCGAGCCGATGAGCTGCCCGCCGGACGCCTTCCGCAGTGGCACCGCCCTGGTGGAGCTCGCCCCCGGCGCCCGGCACACCCTCCGCTGGGGGCTGCAGGCCTGGGGGACGGCGGGCTAGACCTTCTCCCGCAGCGAACCCGCGCAGAGCGCCCAGATGATGAAGATGTCGATGGCGATCAGGATGACAGCCCAGAACGGGTAGTACGGCAACCACAGGAAGTTGGCGATCGCCGACAGGCCCGCGAGTCCGACGCCGACCGCGCGGGCCCACACCGCCCCGGTGAACAGCGCGCAGCCGGCCAGGACGATGACGATGCCCAGGATCAGATGGACCCAGCCCCAGCCGTTCACGCTGAACTGGAACGCGTAGTTCGGGGTCTTCACGATCAGGTCGTCCTTGGCGATGGCGGCGATGCCCTGGAAGATCGCCATCGCCCCACCGAAGATCATCAGTACTGCGGCGAGCACGGTCCAGCCGGACCGGAAGGGATGCCCCGAGTTCGTGGAAGCCGCACTTCCCGCTCGCGGATCGTTGACGTTACTGGCCATCTCGGGCCTCCTTGGCCGACGAAGCCACCGGGCCGGCCCCCGGCCGACCGGCGGCCTTTCGTTCCAGCTTTCCACGCCGGCGCCGAGTCGGCCCCCCGCAGCGCCCCGCCCCCGGCGGAGCCGGCCGGGCCGCCCGTGCGGCGGCCCGGCCCACCGCCTCAGATCCGCAGCACCGCCGCCGCGGCGCTGGCCTCCTCCTCCGCGCCCACCCGCGCGGACACGTCCGCGAGCAGCGCCCACGCCGGGCGCAGCTCCGGCTCCGCCGCCACCGCACGCCGAAGCAGCACCAGCGCCGACGCGTCGTCACCGGCGCGGGCCCGGGCGAGCGCCTCGTTGTAGTCGATCCGCCCGGCGTACCGCAGCCGGACCAGCGCCGCCAGATCCTCCCGGCAGGACGGGCAGCGCAGGCTCTCCGGCTCCGCCGGCACCCCGCACTGCGGGCACGGCACCTCGATCGGGGGCACCTCGCTCATCGGGGACCAGCCTCCTCCGGGCGCACCGGGCCGACCTGCTCCGGCAGCGGATCGTCGCCGAGCTCCCGCTGCGCCTCCGCGTACAGCAGCAGCAGCGCCGAGTTGTGCCGGTTGGCGGCCTCCATGTTGGCCGACTCCACGGCCCTGTCCAGCCCGCGCAGCTCCGCCATGATCCGCTGGGCCAGCGCGGGGGAGACCAGGCTCTGGTTGACGTAGACGTTGCACATCGTCAGCATCCGGAAGGTGTGCCCCAGCGAGTCGCACAGCTCGTCCGCGTGGGCCGCGGCGGCCATCGCGCCCTCCCAGTCCGCCGCCTCCCGGCGCAGCCGGAGCTCCGACGCCACCGCACGCAGGCGGCGCAGGTCGCTCGGGTCGAGGTGCTTCTCGCAGTAGTGGAGGAACAGGCTCAGGTACGCCTCCGAGCCGCGCACCCAGCGCTGTGCCTTCAGCTGGAACTGGGCTCGCTCCAGGGCCGCGTCCACCGACTGCCCCTTGGTCTGGCCGGCGGCCATGTCGTCCAGGGTGTCCATCAGCTGCTGCGCCTCGCGCAGCTCGGCCTCGGTGAGCTCGGCGCCCCAGCGGTCGGTGAAGCTCTCGATCTGCCGCTGCTGGTCCTCCACCTGGACCTTGAGTTCCGGATCGAGGGTGACCCGCTCCAGCTTGACGGTCTTCTCGTCGCCGCCCTGGATCCGCACCGAGAGGGTGATGGTGCGGTCCCGGTCGAGGCCGAAGGAGACGTCCACCGGGGTGCGGCCACCGAGCCCGGCCGGCAGCCGCAGGGTGAGGTGGCCGATCAGCTCGTTCTGCTGGGCGATCTCGTGCTCGCCCTCGTAGACCGCGACCTCCAGCCGCTGGCGCCCGCTGCCCGAGACCACGAACTCCCGGCTGACCGGCGCGGAGGTCGGATAGCTGGTGTTCTTGGGGATGATGACGGCCAGCCGGCCGTCGTTGAGCTCGATGCCCAGGTTCTTCGGGGTGATGTCGAACGGGTTGGTCACCTGCATCAGCTCACCGCACGAGGCACAGACCTCGGTGCCGGGCGGGTTGACCACGCCGCAGCCGGCGCAGCGCAGACCCACGTCCTCGGCCGCGGTCGAGGTGGCCCCGGCCGCCGCGCCGGCCTGGCCGCCGAGGGTCTCCCCGCAGAGCTCGCAGGCGGTGGCGCCGGCGGCGGCCGGGGTGCCGCACCGAGGGCAGCCGCGGGTCTGTGCGGCGGGGGCGGCCTGGGCGGCCGCGACCGGGGCGGCCCCGGCGGCCTCCAGGACGTGCTCGCACTTGGGGCAGGCGTCCGCGGCCGGGTCGACCGGCAGGTGGCAGCCCGGGCAGGACACCCGCGGGCCGCCCAGCAGGGAGGCGGCGCAGTTCGAGCAGGCCGAGGCGGCGAGGTCGCCGGGCGCCCGGCACTCCGGGCACTCCACCTCGGAGACCAGCGCGGACTGCACGGCCGCGCCCAGCGCCACGCACTGCATCGGGTTGACGCCGCGGCGGATCCGCTTGGGCCCGAACACCTCGCCCAACCGCCGTGCCACCAGCGGGATCGAGGTGGAGCCGCCGACCAGCAGCACCTCGTCGATGTCCCCGACGGTGAGGTTGGCCTGCATGATGGCCTTGTGGGTGAGCTCGATGGTGCGCTCGATCCGGGCCTCGATCAGCTCCTCGAAGCGGGGCCGCTCGAAGACCGTCTCCAGCACCAGCTGGCCGGCGCCGAGCCCGGCCAGGACGACGTCCGAGGCCTCCTGGTTGGACAGCTCGATCTTGACGACCTCGGCGGCGGAGGCGATCCGGGGCCGGTCGCGGCGGTCGGGCTGGTAGTCCGAGCCGTACTCCTCGCGGATGTCCTCCAGCAGCGCGGTGGTGATGGCCCGGTCGAAGTCGTCGCCGCCGAGCAGGTTGTCGCCCTCGATGCCGAGCACCGAGACCGAGCCGGGCACCAGCAGCAGGATCGAGATGTCGAAGGTGCCGCCGCCGAGGTCGTAGACCAGGACGGTACGGCCCTCGTCCCCGGCCTCGTTGGTCATCCCGTACGCGAGGGCCGCCGCGGTCGGCTCGTTGATCACCCGCAGCACGTGCAGGCCCGCCATCCGGCCGGCCTCCTGGGTGGCCGCGACCTGGCGTTCACCGAAGTAGGCGGGGACGGTGATGACGGCCCGCTGGAAGGGCTCGCCGAAGCGCTGCTCGGCGTCCTCCTTGAGCCGGTGCAGGATGATCGCGGAGATCTCGACCGGCGTGTAGGAGCGTCCGTCGAACCAGACGTTGACGTCGCCGTCGGTGCCCGCGGTGACCTTGTAGTCCAGCTCGTCGAGGGCGGCCTGCACCTGGGGGTCGCGGAACCTGCGGCCCACGAAGCGCTTCACCGAGCGGATCACGTTCTCGCCGTCGAGGGCCAGGCGGCCCCGCGCGGTGGAGCCGACCAGCAGCTCGCCGCGCCGGCCCCGGCCGACGACCGAGGGCGTGGCCTCCTGGTTCTGCCGGTTGAAGATGATCTCCGGTTCGCCCCGGCGAAGGTGCGCCACGACGGAGTTGGTGGTGCCCAGATCGATACCGAGTGTGCGGTACATGTCTTCCCCTCTGTTCCTAACGCTTCCGTCGCCTGCGCCGGCCGTTCCACGCCGCGGCCTTCCGGGGGCCACCGGATGCCGGCGCGGATGCCGGCGCCGGCGGCTCGGCGGGCTCGGCGGGCTCACCGGGCTCGCTGGGCTCACTGGTCTCGGCGGGCTCCGGTGACGTGGGCTCCGGTGACGTGGGCTCGGGTGGCGTGGGCTCCGCCCCCGCCGCTTCGGGCGGCGGCGCGGTGGCGACCACGACCTGGGCCCGGCGCAGCACCTCGTCGTTCCAGAAGAAGCCGGTGACCACGGTCTGCACGACCGTCTCCGGCTCCAGACCGGGCCGCACCTCGCCGCCGACGATCTCGGACAGCGCCGGATCCGCCGCCAGCCCCTCCAGCCGCATCGGCCGTACCCCCGCCTTGGCCAGCTTGCCCAGCAGCCGGCGGCGGGTGGCCTCGATCCCCGCCCCCCGGCCCAGCAGGACCAACTCCGGGTCCAGGCCGAGCGCGGCGAGCGCGTCGTCCACCTCCACCAGCAGCCCGAGCAGCTCCCGCTGGGCGGCCGCGGCCGACCGCGCCTCCTCGCCCCTGAGCCGCTGCAGCAGCGAGGCCCGGTAGAGCAGCTGGCTGAACGCCTGGGCCAGATCGACCTCCAGGGCCCGCTGCGGCACCTCCAGCGGTTCGCCCAACTCCTGCGTGGTCATGGCGCTCACTCCGGGATCTCGATCGGCGGCAGCACGGACAGGTCGGCGGCGAAGCGCTCGGGGACGGGCGGCTCGGGGTCCACACCCGCCGGCGCCGGGTCGGCGAAGTCCGCCGCCAACTCCCCGCGGTGCAGCACCAGAAGCCGCTCGGCGGACGGCGGTTCGGACGGTCCGACCACCAGCAGCGGCTCGGCCAGGGCCGGGGCCAGCAGCTCCGCCACCCCCTCCACCGGGTCCGGCGGCAACTGCTGCTGGACGTCCAGCTCCAGCCGCCGGTCCGGGTTGCGCAGCAGCGCCGCGGCCTCCTGGATCTGCTGACGGCTGTGGCGGCCCGCTCGCATCGCCGGGCCCACGGCGAGGTTGATCTCGCGCACCCCGGCCGTGAGCGGAATGCCCAGGACCTCGTACGGCGACGGTTCGTGCAGCGGCACGACGGCGGTCTCCTCTCCCTCGGCAGTGTCTGGTTGGGCGGTGTGGCGCGGTGCGTTCCGGTTGCGGTGCGGTCAGCGCAGGCTGTTGATCCGCCGTTGGAGCGCGCGCAGCTCCTGGTCGCCCGGGCTGTACTCGACGGCCTTGGCGATCAGCTCCCGGGCCTGTCGGAACTGGCGCGCGTTCGCATGGGCCACGGCCTGCGAGCTGTGCACGATGCCCAGCTCGTTGCGGACCGCGGCGGTGTCCTCCGCGGTGTCGCACATCCGCAGCGCCTGCTCCAGCAGCGAGACGGAGTCGTCGTAGCGGCGCTCGTTGTAGTCGCGCGCCGCCTCGCTGCGCCAGACGCTGACCATCACCCGGCGCAGGTCGCCGGAGTCGTCGTAGGTCTGGGCCTGCCGGAGCAGTGCGGCGCGCTCGGCGAAGGGGCGGTCCTGGAGCTCGTCGAGCACGTGGTTGGCCAGCAGGACCGAGACCCGGCGCGGCGCCTCCCGGGCGGTGTCGCCGGTCCACTCGGGATCGGCCCGCAGGGCTGCGGTCATCCGGTCGACCGCCTCGGTGCGGTGGTCGGCCAGCGCGGCGGAGCGCGCCAGCAGGCGCATCGCGTAGGCGAGGCCGAGCCGGTTGTCCGGGTCGGCGTCGAGGTCGATGAGCTCCTGCCAGAGACCCGCCGCCTCCCAGAGGTCCTTCTCCGGGCCCGGCCGGGTGAGCTCGTTGGCGCGGTTGCCCAGGGCGGCCTGCAGGAAGTGGCGGGCCGTCGGGTCGTCGGGTGCCAGCGTGAGCGCCTTGCGCAGCAGGACCAGCGCGCTGGAGTAGTCCGTGCTCTCGTTGTTGATCTTCCGGGCCAGTTGGGCGTAGGCGGCCCCGAGGTTGCTGCGCACCTCGGTGTGGTCCGGGGCCATGGCCAGCGCCTGCTCCAGCAGTTCCACCGCGCCCGACTGGTCGTCGTCGCTCTCCTTGAGCAGCGCGCGGGCGGCCCGCAGCCCGGAGTCGGCGGCGAGCGCGGCCAGTTCGGCCGGTATCTCCCCACCCGGCAGCGCCCGGAGACGGTCCAGGCCGGCCAGCGCCTCGCGCCAGTCCTGGTGCCGGTGGCGCTCCCTGGCCTGGCTGGTCAGGGCCTCCCGCAGGAGGGCCTGCCAGGCCTCGTCGCGCTCGGCCGCGGGGATCGCGTCCAGCGCGGCGACCGCCGCCGCGTGGCGGCCCTGCAGCAGCAGGTAGCGGTGCGGCCCGAGCGCGTCGAACAGGCCGAGCGCCTCGGTCAGCGGATGGACACCGAACGGCCCGGACCGGCGCCACGGGCGGACCGCGTAGTCGAATTGACCCGCCCAGGCGACGAGCGCGCCCGCCTGCGACTCCTCGTGCAGCAGCCGGCCGAGCGCCGGGCCGAGGACGAGCCGGCGGCCGACGCCGCCGTCCGGGGCGACGTGCAGCTCCTCCTGCGCGAAGGCCTCGGCGCTGCGGGCCTCCATCCCGAGCCGGACGGTCCAGGCGTCGACGTCGTCCGCGCTGAGTCCGCGTGCCTGGTCCAGCTCGCGCAGGTCCCCGCGGAGCCGGTCGGTGAGTGCCGTCCGGGCGGCGGCGATCCGCTGCGGTTCGGTCGGGCGTCCGGTCACGCTCGCCGTCCGGGACCACAGGTCGGGCAGGTGCAGCGCGGACATCAGACAGCCGATCGCCCACGGCCAGTACCGCGCGGCGTCCTCGGCCCCCGCCGGACCCGCCGCCTCGCAGGCGACGGCCAGGCGGTAGCTGACCAGGCCGAGCGAGTGCAGCAGCCGGGGGTGGCCCGGATCCGTGAGCAGCAGCGCGTGGTAGCCGTCCCAGGCCTCCCGGTGCCGGCCCTCGCCGGCGTGGTGCAGGGCCTCGTGCTCCGCCAGCGTGCCGAGTGCGGGGCCGGCGTGCGGGTGGTCCGGTGCCAGCCGTACGGCCTCGCGCAGGTCGGCGGCGGCCCGGACGGCGTCCTGCGCGTCCAGGGCGGCCGCCGCGCGGCGGATCAGGACGGCGATGCGGGCCCGGGGGGCCGCGGTGGGCAGCAGGGCCAGCGCGGCGTCCAGCTCACCCGCCTCGGCCCGCAGCAGTGCGAGGTCGCGCCGGACGGGCACGGAAGCGGCGCCGTCACCGAGGACGTCGGCCCACGCGGTGAGGATCCGCTCGGCCTCCGGGACAAGCCCGGCCCGGCGGGCGCAGCCCAGGACGGCCCGCAGGGCGGGCCCGGCGCAGCCGGCGCAGCGGGCGGAGCCGGCGGTCGCCGGCCGGTACAGGTGCGCGGCGCAGCCCTCCCGGCCGCAGCCGGCGCAGGCGTCGACGGCCGGCTCGGCACAGGCGACGCCGGCTTCGGCCCCGCACCGTGCGCCGTCGGTGACCGCTCGCCCGGCGCCGGGCGCGTCGAGGAAGCTCCGGTGCCACTCCAGCGCCGCCGGCCAGTTCCCGGCCCGTTCGGCGAGCAGCGCCCGGAGCCGGGACACCGCCGGGTCGCCCGCCGGATCCGGTTCCACCGGCGCGAGCAGGGTCACGGTCTGCACCGCACGGCCGGTCAGCAGCGCACCGGCCGCCAGGTGGTAGCGGTCCCGCGGGCCGTCGGCCTGGTCCAGCAGGCCGCCCAGGCCCTCGGCCGAGCCGGCCGCCAGGGCGATCCCGGCCCGCAGCCGCCGCTCCCGCAGCGGCGGTCCTGCGGGCTCCGACCCGTCCGGCGAGCCGGCGGCCGAGCCGGCCAGCGCGAGCGCCTCGGCGGCTGCGGCCCGGCCGTCCGGGAGGTCGCGGGCGGTGATCAGCAGGTGCGCGGCCTCGCGCAGCGCCGCCTCGCGCAGGGCCAGGCGGTAGCCCGGCGCGTCCGGCGCGTCGGTGACGGCCTGCTGCCACAGTGCGCGGGCCGCCGCCGGGTCGGCCGCCAGCCGGCGCCGGGCCAGCCGGTCCCGCAGCAGGGCCAGCCGGCCCGTCAGGTCCGCGTCGCGCAGCGGCTCCCACCGCTCCAGCGCGCCCGCCGGGTCGTCCGCCCGGGCCAGGGCCAGGCCGTGGTGGAAGGCGGCGCTGCGCTCCCAGTGCGAGCCGGTACCGGCCTGCGCGCGCAGCAGCGGCTCCGCCTCCTCGGGCCAGCCGGCCGCCAGCAGCGCCGCGCCCAGCCTGACCCGGGCCGGGCGCCACTGCGGCAGCCCCTCCAGCCCGGCCCGGTACTGCGCCGCCGCCTCGGCCGGCCGCCCGGCGCGCTCGTGCAGCAGGGCCAGGCCCAGCCGGGCGGGTGCGTACGAGGGTGCCGCGGCCAGGGCCGCGGTGAACTGCCCGGTGGCCTCCTCGTCCGCGCTGCGCAGCAGGGCGAGCCGCCCGAGCGCATAGCGGGGGCGAGGGTCCGCCGGGGCCTCGGCGGCCGCCGCCCGGAGATCGGCCGCCGCCCCCTCGATGTCCAGCAGGAACTGCCGGGCCAGCCCCCGGAAGAGCAGCGACTCCGCCCGCAGGGCCGGGCCCCGGGCCCACGGGGACGCCTCGCCCGGGCCCCGCCGCAGCGCCTCGTCGAAGGCCTCCACCGCCTGGGCGTGCCGGCCCGGCGTGCTGAGCAGCGCGCCCAGGCGGAACCAGAGCTCGCTGCCGCCCGCGGGCGCCGCGGTGGCCAGCAGCGCCTCGGCCTCGGCCGCCCGCCCGCTCTCGCGCAGCAGTGCCACCCGGGCCAGGACCGGCCAGTCCCGCTCCGGCAGCGTGGCGCGGGCCGCCGCCGTCACGCTCTCCCGCCGGTCGGTGGCGCCCTCCCGGCACAGACGCTGCAGCCAGTCCAGGGATCGGGAGGCCGACTCGGCCTCGACACCGGGCTCCGCGCCCGGGGCCGTCGCCCGCAGGAAGGCGAGGACCGGCGCGAGGTCGCCGTCCGGGGCCTGCATCCGCTCCTCGGCGAGCTGGCGCAGACTCCAGCGGGGCAGCTGCCTGGCCGGCTCGGCCAGCAGCGGGAAGGCCTCGCGGTAGAGCGGGAGCGCGCCGGGGGCGTTGCCCAGCGCGGCGGTCGCCCCGGCCTGGCCGAGCAGGGCGAGGCCGCGGTGCGGCCGCAGCGCCTCGGGCGCGGCCGCCAGCCGGCCGGCCAGCGCGGCGTACCGGCGGCGGGCCTGCTCCTGCTGTCCGGCCGTGGCCTTGGCCGCCGCGGCGGTCAGCGCCCTGGCCACCGACTCGGGGTCGAGCGCCCGTCCGCGCCGGACCAGCGCGAATCCGCCCCAACCGACCAGTGCCGCCAGCACAAGCACCAGCGCGAGCAGCGCCATGCCCCGTCCCCCTGCAGTTTCGGATCCGCCGGCGCCACCCAACCATGATGTCGATCAAGGAGATTGACGCCTCGTCAAGATTTTCCCCAGTAGGCTCAGGATAGGGCTTTCGGGGGGCGTCGGGACGGAAAAGAGCACTATCCTGAGGCTGCGGAACGCTGGGGCCGGGTCGTTTCAGTCGGGGGTGGAGTGTCCGAGTCGCGTTGGGTGCCCGGGCTCCGGTTCGGGCCGGAGTTCGACCCCGAGCAGTACGAACTGCTGGAGTTCCACCACCGCGGCGGCGAGGCCGAGGTGTGGCGGGCGGTACGCACCGGCCACAGCGGGCTCAAGGAACTGGTCGCCGCGAAGATCATGCTGGAGCGCGATCCGTCCGAGGTCCGCCGCTGGCTCGGCCGCTGGGACGACGTCTCGCACAACGCCCACCGCCTCGGCATCACCGACCTGGTGGTGCCCTCCTTCCTGCTCGGGCCCTCGCCACACCGGCCGGGCAGCCCGCCGGGCACCGGACTGCTCGGCTACCAGATCTCCCCCTGGGTCGAGGGCGTGCCGCTGCACACCTGGGCCCGGGCCAACCGCGGCGGGCTCCCGGCCGCCGCCGAGGTGCTGGTCCGGCTCTGCCGCATCGTCGACGAGCTGCACCGCAGACGCTGGGTGCACCGGGACATCTCCCCGGCCAACGTCCTGGTGGACGCCGAGGGCCGGGTCAAGCTGATCGACCTGACCTTCCTCGCCCCGCTCGACCACACCCTGACCGTCGCCGTCTTCACCCCCGGCCACGTGCCGCCCGAGGCCGAGCAGGTCGGCGGCTTCCCGGCCGTCGCCAAGGACCTCTTCGCCGTCGGCACCCTCGCCCGCAGCCTGCTGCTGCCCGAGCACGGACGCCTGGACCACCGGCCGGCCGCCGACCAGGCCCGGCGCGAGCTGACGGCGGCCGGCTTCGGGGAGGAACTGGCGCAGTGGGCCTGCGAGCCGCTGCACCACGACCCGGCCCGGCGGCCCGCGCCGCTCGGCCCCTGGGCGGCCCGCGGACGCGAACTGCTGCGTGCCCACCGGGCCCTGCCGCGCACCTCCTGCCTGACGGTGCTGTCCGACACCGCCGGCCGGCCCCTGGTGGTCTCCGGCGGCGCGGCCGGGGTGGCCTTCGCCGGCCCCGGCCGGGCCGCCCACGAACTCCCCTCCGACCGGGGGCCGGACGCCGTCGCCGACCTGGTGGCGGGCCGGGCCGGCCGGCGGGCCGAGCTCGCGGTGTTCGCCGAGGACCGCGCGGGCACGCTCTGGGTCGGCAACGCCTCCGGCTGGTGGGAGGCGGCCCGCGGGGTCAGCGGCGTGGCCGGGGCCGTGAACGGCTCGGGCGAGCTCGTCGTGTGGACGGCCCGGGCCGGCGCGCTGCACTCGTTCCGCTGGGCCCCGGGCGTCACCCTCACCGGCCAGGAACTGCCCCGCTGCCCGGCCGAACGGGTGCTCGCGGCCGTCGAGGAACGGGCCGGGACGTGGTCGGTGCTGGTGGAGCAGCGCGGCCGGCTGCTGTGCTGGCGGGTGGGCGCCCAGGACCATCCCGAGCAGCTGGGCGCCCCCGGTGCCGTCCGCGGGGCGGCGCTGGCCCGCTCCTCGGCGGGGCCGCAGGCCGCCGTCCTGCGGCCGGACAGCTCCGTCCAGCTGCACCGGCTCGCGGAGGCGGCCGCCGGCCCGAGCGAGATCGGCGAGGCGGAGTCCGTCCTCGGCGTGGCCATGGCCGGCCACCGCGGCGGCCCGACCATCGCGCTGGCCGGCGCGGGCGGCGTCCGCGTCCGGCTGCCCGCCGCCGGGGGAGCCCGCCGCGCCCGCTGGTGGCGCCCGACACTGCGTCCCGCCACCCGGGTCGCGCTGTCCGTCGGCGAGGACTGGCGGCTGTCGCTGGCCGCCGTGGTCGAGGACGAGCTGCAGTGCTGGCAGGAGGACGAGGCCTACCGCTGGCAACCCGTCGGTCTGGACCAGGAGCGCTGACGGGGCCTCACCACGCCGCGGGCGGGAGCGTCGGGGCGGTCGTCGCGGCGCCCGCCCGCGGCCGGGTCAGCCGGTCGCCCTGCTCGGCCGGGACGCCACCGAGGCCCCCAGCAGGAAGAGCGCCGCGCCGCAGGCCTGGACGACCGCCAGTGCCGTGAACGTCCGCGAGATGCCCGCGGACTCCACGACGGTGCCGACCGCCGCGAGCCCCAGCGTGCCGCCGGAGAGCGCGGCGGCGGCGATCACGGTGAGGGTGGCGGAGCGCAGCGGCGCCGGGATCGCGGCGGTGCGCACCGCGACCATCGGCGCGTTCGACAGGCCGTTCAACAGCCCCACCACGGCCAGGAAGACCGCCAGCGAGAGCGGCCCGAGCGGGAACAGCAGAGCCAGGAAGACGACGCCCTGACCGACCCGGCCGAGGACGGCCAGCCGCAGGTTGGACAGCCTGCGCAGGGCGGGACCGACCAGGAAGGTGCCCAGCAGCGCACCGCCGCCGAAGGCGCCCAGCAGGACACCGGACAGCGCCGACGAACCGTGCCGGAGCAGCACGAAGACCGGGATCAGGGCGAACAGGGCCTGCCAGGCACCCTCGCCGAGGATCTGGGCCAGCGTCCAGCGGCCGAGCATCCTGTCCCTGACCAGGACGGCCAGGCTGTCGCGGAGCCGGCCGTGCCGCGGTGCCACCGGGACGGCGAGGTCGCGCGGCAGCCCCCAGCGGATGAGGAGTGCGGAGGCGAGGAAGCTGAGCGCGTCCAGGAACAGCACGGCCGGGGCTCCCATCACCGCGATCAGCAGTCCGGCGGTCGGCGGCCCGAGCAGGATGGTGAGGCGGGTGGCGCCCTGCAGACGGGCGTTGGCCTTGCTGAGCAGCGTCTGGTCGTCCCCGACCAGAGCGGGCAGGATGGCCTGCTGACTGGCCACGTAGGGGGCGAAGAACGAGCCGACCGCGAAGAGCAGCACCATGAACACCGGCATGCCGAGCAGCCCGGCCGCGTGCAGCAGGGGCACCAGGGCGATCAGCGGTGCGCGGGCCGCGTCGGAGAACAGCAGCACCTTGCGCGGACCGAGCCGGCCCGCCAGGCTCGCGCCCAGCAGCCCGAACACCGCGACGGCCACCATCTGAGCCGCCATCACCCTGCTCATCGCGGCCGGCGATCCGGTGCTCTGCAGGGCGAACCACGGCAGCGCGACGGCGCTCAGCTGGGACCCCGTCATCGACAGGACTTCCGCGCACAGCAGGATTCGTAGCGTGCCCGGGCGGCGGGCTTCGGTCGCCCCGGCCGGTGGAGCGGCGGGAGTCGTCGATCCCATGTCATCCCTTTCGGTTGGTGGAGTGCCGATGCCGGGGCCCCGCCCGGCCCGTGCCGTTCGGCCCGACGGGCGCCGGGGCGTGGCACGGGCCGGGCGGGGCGGCCGTCATCGCCGGGGACGCCGAGCCTGGAGGGCGGCGGTCCTGGAGCGGGCCGCCCGGTCGCGCAGGTCGACCCGGGTACCGCCGCCGGAACCGTCCGGCCCCACCCGGGCGCCGGTCGGCCGGCCGTCGGCGAGGGCGTCCGCCAGCGCCGCGACCGTCGGGTGCTCGAACAGCCGGGAGATCGGCAGGTCCAGGTCCAGTGCGGCGGTCAGTCGGCTGTGCAGCCTGGCCAGCAGCAGCGAGTTGCCGCCGAGGTCGTAGAAGTTGTCGTGGGCGCCGACCTCGGCCAGGCCGAGCACCTCCGACCACACCCCGGCGATCCGCTGCGCCAGACCCGCGCCCGGCGCGACCCAGGCCGCGGGAGCGGCCAGGTCATCCCGCCGGGGCCGGGGCAGCCGGGCCTCGTCGACCTTGCCGTTGGGCTTCAGCGGCAGCGCGTCGAGCCACACCACGGCCTCGGGGAGCATGAAGGCGGGCAGCACGGACCGCAGCCGCCGGGCCAGCTCCGCGGTGGACGGGCGCGGTTCGGCGTGCGCCACCAGATAGGCCGCCAGCGCGGGGGAGCGCCGCGGGTCCGCCCGGACCAGGGCCTGGGCGACCTCGGGCTGCGCCAGCAGGGCGGCCTCGATCTCGCCCGGCTCGATCCGGTAGCCGCGGATCTTCACCTGCCGGTCGGCGCGGCCGAGGTACTCCAGCGTCCCGTCGGCCAGCCGCCGGCCGAGGTCGCCGGTGCGGTAGACCGTCCCGGCGCCGCCGTCCGGTCCGGCGGCGAACCGCTCGGCGGTGAGCTCGGGCCGGCGCCAGTAGCCCGCGGCCACCAGGGCGCCGCCGAGGCAGATCTCGCCCACCACGCCGGCCGGGCAGCGCCGGCCCCCGGCATCCAGCACCAGGGCCTCGACGCCCGTGAGCGGGCGGCCCAGCCGGTTCAGCGGGCCCTCGCCGTCGAGTTCGTGGTGCAGCGCGAACACGGTGTTCTCGGTCGGGCCGTAGACGTTGCGCACCCGGTACGGGAGCCCGTCCGGCGGCCACTGGGTGAAGGCCGCTCCGCCCACGAGCAGGTGCCGCAGGTGACGGGGAGCGGGGGTGCCGGCACTCCACATCGCCTCGGCGAGCGGGGTCATCACCAGGCAGTGCGAGATCCGCCGTTCGTCCAGCCAGCCCGCAAGCCCGGGGACGACCATCGGGCCCTCCAGCGGTACCAGGCAGGCTCCCGAACCGAGCGCCGACCAGATGTCCCACTGCGAGGCGTCGAAGCCGGGGCTGAGGACCTGGGCGATCCGGTCGCCCGGCCGCAGGTCGAAGGACTCGCGTCCCCACAGCACAAGTTGGCCGAGGCCGCCGTGGCGGACCGCCACCCCCTTGGGCTCGCCGGTGGTGCCGGAGGTGTGGATGACGTAGGCCGTGGAGCCGGGCGCCGGGACGCGCAGCGGCGGCACCGGGGCGGCCGGGTCCCCGGCTTCGTCCGCGGTGACGTCGAGGACCGCCCGGCCCGTACCGCCGAGCCGCTCGCGCAGTGACGGGTCGTCGGTCAGGACGGCGCAGGCGTCCAGGTCGTCCAGGACGAAGTCGACGCGGGCCGACGGGTGCCCCGGCTCGATCGGGCAGAACGCGGCCCCCGCCTGCCAGGAGGCCAGCATCGCGACGGGCAGGTCCGCGCCGCGTCCCAGCACCAGCGCGACCACCGGATCGGCGCCGCGCAGGTGCGGGCGGATCCGCTCGGCGAGCGCGGTGGCCCGCTGCGCCAGCCGGCGGTAGCTGGTCACGCCGCCGGCCGTCTCCACCGCGGGCGCGTCGGGGTGCTCCTCGCACCAGCGGGCCACCAGCTCGGGCACCGTGGTGGCGGGGGCCGCGGCCGGGCCGCGCTCGGCCTCGCGCAGGTCCGCGAGATCGGAGCCGACCAGGTCCAGCTCGCCGACCGGGACGTGCAGCCGATCGGGCAGCGTGCTCATCACGCGTCCGAGCAGCGTGGCGAACCGGGCCACGTCGGCCGGGCGGTAGCGGTCGCCGCGGTAGGTCAGCACCCCGCTCATCGCGCCGTGGCGAACGGTCAGGACCACCGTCAGACCGAGCTTGCCGAGGAAGCCCGCGCCCTGCCGGTCGAAGGCGAACGGGGTCAGCGGCCGGCCCGCGAGGGTGGGCGGCCGGCCCGGCGCCGTCTCCAGGCTCAACTGGACGTCGGCGAAGGGGGTCCGGCCCGGCCGGCGGACCGGGTTGAGCCGGTCGACGATGTCCTCGAAGGGCGCGCCGCGGTGCTCGAAGGCACCCAGCAGCTCGGTGCGCATCGCGTGCAGCAGGTCGAGCACGGTCGCGTCCTCGGCGGGACGCGAGCGCAGTGCCACGGTGTCCAGGCACGGGCCCAGCAGGTCGGCGAACTCCGGGTCGTCCCGGTGGGCGAGCGGCCCCGCGAACACCACGTCGTCCTGGCCCGTCCAGCGGTGCAGCAGGGCGGCCAGCGCGGTGGCGGCCGTCAGGTACGGGGTGAAGCCGTGCTCCTGCTGCAGCGGGCGCCAGCGCTCCAGCAGACCGTCGGCCAGCGGGATCGCCACGGCGCCGTTGGGCCCGCTCTCCCGGGGGGCGGGGAAGTCCAGGTAGGGCGGGGCCCCGGCCAGGTGGTCGGCCCAGTAGTCGAGGTCGGCCGCCCGGTCGGCACTGTCCCGCCGGGCCTCCTGGGCCGCGACGAAGTGCCGGTACTGGATCCGCCCGGCCGTGGCGTCCGCAGCGGGCAGTGGCAGGTCGGCAGCGGCCGCCGGCCGGGGCCGGACCGCCTCGCTGTCGGCAGGGGCCGGCAGCCCGAGGCCGTCCAGCGGCCGGTCCAGCAGCTCCGGCAGGCCGGCGAGCAGCCGGCCGAACGCCTCGGCCAGCGCGTGGACGTCCTCGGCCGCGAGCCGTTCTCCCCGGTAGGAGAACGCGCCGGAGAGCAGGCCGTCCTGCTCGGACAGGGTCACGGTCAGGGCGAACTTGGTCTCCCGCTCCCAGAAGGAGTCGAAGAACAGGGGGCTCAACTCGCTGCCGCCGAGCGCGGTTCGACGACCGTTCAGCAGGTTCATGTTGAGGGCGACGTCCGCGTAGGGCGTACGGCCCGGGCGGCGCTCGGGCTGCAGCCGCTCGACCAGCTCGTCGAACGGGGCACCGCGGTGCTCGAAGGCGTCCAGCACCTCGGTCCGCATCGCCTGCAACAGGTCTCGCACGGTGGCGTCCCGGGCGGGCCGCGAGCGCAGCACGGTCAGGTCCAGGCACGGGCCGAGCAGGTCGGTGAAGCGGCCGCGGTCGCGGGTGGAGACGGGCACGCCGAAGGTGACGTCCGGGTCGCCCGTCCAGCGGTGCAGGAGGGCGGCCAGCGCCGTCGAGGCCGCCATGAACCAGGACACGCCCTGCTCGGCCTGCAGCCTGCGCAGCCGGGCCATCGTGTCGGCGGGCAGCGGGACGGCCACCGCGCCGTCGGGCCCGGCCGCGGCGGGCTCGGGGAGCCGCGCGTAGGCGGGGGCGCCGGCGAGCCGGTCCGTCCCGCGGGCGAGGTCGGCGGCCCGTCGGGCGCTGCCGCGCGCGGCCTCCTGGTCCGCCACGAAGTCGCGGTACTGGACGGCGGCCGGCTCGGCCTCCCCGCCCCGCGCCGCCGCGTTCCAGGAGCGCTCCAGCTCGCGCAGCAGCACCGGCACCGACTCGCCGTCGACCACCAGGTGGTGCAGGCAGAGCAGCAGGACGCGCTCGGTACCGCCGGTGTCGGCCAGCGCCACCCGCAGCAGCCGGCCCGAAGCCGGGTCGAACGGCCGGCGCGCCGCCCGGTCGAGCCAGCTCCGCAGCCCGGCGTCGGGCGCGGCTGCGGCGCGCAGGTCGAGCGGCTCGATCTCGGGGCTCCACGCCTCGCCGACCAGCTGGCACAGCCGGTCCTCGCGCTCCACGAAGCGCGTGCGCAGGATCTCCTGACGTCGGATCAGATCGTCCAGCGCCCTGCGGAGCAGCCCGGCGTCGAGACCGTCGCGGGCGCGCCAGGCGAGTACCACGTTGTAGCGGGCGTCGTCGGGCGCGGCGCGCTCCGCCAGCCAGATGCGCTCCTGGAAGCCGGAGGCCGGCAGCAGGTCGCCGGCCGGCCCGTCGGCGCCGGCGGTCGCGCCGGCATCGGCGGACTCCGGGGCCCGCCCGCCCCGGGTGTCGACCAGATCGGCGAAGTCCTGCAGACGGGGGCACTCGAAGAGGGTGCGCAGCGGCAGGGTCGGGCCGAACTCACGGGCGACCCGGCTCAGCAGGCGCACGGCCAGCAACGAGTGCCCGCCGAGGGCGAAGAAGGAGTCCTCCGCGCCGACCGACGGGACGGCCAGCAGCTCGGCCCACACCGCGGCCAGGGCCCGTGCGGTCGGTGTCCGCGGCTCGCCGGTAGCGGTGTTCTCCAGCGGCACCCCGGCCGCCCGCAGGGCCGCCGTGTCCAGCTTGCCGTTGGCGGTCAGCCGGATCGCCGCCACCGTGCGGAAGCCGGCGGGGATCATGTACTGGGGCAGCTTGGCGCCCAGGTGCAGCCGAAGCTGCGCCCCGGTCGGCGGCTCGCCCACGGGCTGCAGGTAGGCGACCAGCCGGTCGTCCTCGACCAGGACCGTGGCGTCCGCGACCGCCGGGTGCTCGCGCAGACAGGACTGGATCTCGCCGAGCTCGATCCGGTACCCGCGCAGCTGCACCTGGGAGTCGCTGCGGCCCAGGTACTCCAGGGAGCCGTCGACGCGGTAGCGGGCCAGGTCGCCGCTGCGGAACAGGGTGCCCTCGCCGAACGGGTTGGGGACGAAGCGTTCGGCGGTCAGCCCGGGGCGCTCCAGATAGCCGTCGGTGACGCCCGCGCCGCCGACCATGATCTCGCCGACCGCCCCCACCGGCAGTAGCCGCCCGCCGGTGCGCGGGTCGACCAGGTGGACGGTGCTGGTCGGGATCGGCGTGCCGATCACGCTGCGGTCGGCGTCGGCGTCCGCCCGGGTGACGGTCCGTACGGTCACGTGCACGGTGGTCTCGGTGATCCCGTACATGTTGACCAGGCGGACCTGCGGGCGGCGCTCCAGCCATCCGTCGAGCATGGCCGGCTGGAGCTGCTCCCCGCCGAAGATCACGTAGCGCAGGTGGTCCAGCGGGGCGGGGGCCTCCTCCTCCGCCGCGAGCAGCTGCCGGAAGGCGCTGGGGGTCTGGTTGAGCACGGTGACCCGCTCGCGCTGGAGCAGCTGCCAGAACTGCCGGGCGTCGCGGGCCTCGTCCTCGGGGACGATGACGACCCGGCCACCGTGGGCCAGCCCGCAGAACAGCTCCCAGACCGAGAAGTCGAAGGCGTACGAGTGGAACATCGTCCAGACGTCGGCGGGGCCGAAGGCGAACGGGAAGCGGTCGTTTCGGATCAGCCGTACGGCGTTGCGGTGGCTGACCACGACGCCCTTGGGCCGGCCGGTGGTGCCGGAGGTGTAGATGCAGTAGGCGGGAGAGTCGGGGCCGGTCTCCGGTAGCACCGTGCCCTCGGCCCCGGGGGAGGCGGCGAGCTGCTCGGGTGTCACCGCGCAGCCCTCGAAGCCGAGCCGGCCCACCGCCTGCGCGTCGTCGGTCACCACCCAGCGGGTGCGCGAGTCGGCGAGGATGAACGCCTGGCGCTCGGGCGGCGTCGCCGGGTCGATCGGCAGGTACGCGGCCCCGGCCAGCAGCACCGCCAGCATCGCCTCGGCCTGTGCCGGCCCCCGCGGCAGCGACAGGGCCACCAGCTCGCCCGGCCGCACCCCGCGCGCCACCAGGGCGCGGGCCGACAGCTCGGCGCCCGCCTGCAGTTCGGCGTAGCTGCGGCGCTCCCCCGCGCAGGACAGGGCCACCGCCCGCGGCCGTGCCTCGGCCTGCTCGCGGACCAGGGCGTGCAGCGTGGTCCGGGGATAGTCGGCCTCGGTGGCGTTCCAGACCGCCAGCTGGGTGTGCGTCTCCTGCTCGGTCAGCGGATCGGCCTCCCCGACCGGCCGGTCCGGCGCGGCCAGCAGCTGCTCCAGCAGCCGCACGTAGTGCTCGGCCATCAGCCGGATCTGCGACTCGTCGAAGTACAGGCCGTTGAAGACCAGCCGCCCGTCCAGTGCGGCTCCGTCCGGACGCAGGAAGAGCGTCAGGTCGTACTTCCCGTAGCCGCCGCCCTCCTCGACCAGCACCGCGTGGCCACCGTCGGCGCAGGTCAGCGTGCGCGGTCCGGCCGCATAGCAGAAGAACACGTCGAACAGGGCGGTCCGGCTCATGTCCTTGTCGGGGTCGACCAGCGCCACGAGCTCGTCGAAGGGTGCCAGCGGGTGGCGGCGGGCGAGACCGAGCGCCCGGCCGGTCTCGGCGGCCACCGCGTGGAAGGAGGCCGAGACCGCGGCGCTCAGGCGCAGCGGCAGCAGGTTCGCCAGCGGCCCGACGATCGTGGCGTCGCCGTCGCCGTCCCGGTCCGCGTCCCGGCGCCCGGTGTCGGCGACGCCGAGCACCATCTCCTCCTGGCCGGAGTACCAGCCCAGCAGGACGGTGAAGGCGGCCAGCAGCACGTCCTCCTGGCTCAGGCCCCGCTCCCGGGCGAACCGGGCGAGTGGCAGGGCGGCCGGCAGCCGCAGGGGTACGGACTGCTCCTGGTAGACGTGCACGGCCTCGCGGGGGCGGCGCTCGGGCAGCCGCAGCGGATCGATCTCACCGCTCAGCTCCCGGGCGCGCACCGCGAGGTCGAGCTGCTTGCGCTCCTGCGGAACGGCGTCCAGCCACTCCCGGTAGCTGCGGGGCACGGTGGGGGCGGTGTCGGGCGCGGCCAGCAGCTGTTCGGCGACGACCGTCAGTGAGATCCGGTCGACCACCGCCTGGTGGCCGACCAGCGCGAGCCACGCCCCACCGTCGGCGGACGGCTGGACGGCCAGGCGCAGCAGCGGCCCGCCGGCCAGGTCGAAGGGCTCGGCCGCCCACTCGCCCAGGCTCGGGGGCACCGAGTCACCGCGGCAGGGGACGGGTTCGAACCACCGGGGCGCCATCCGGGCCCCGGCGGTGACGCGCTGGGCGATCCGGCCGTCGACGAGGACCAGGTTGGTCCGCAGCGCCTCGTGGGCCAGCTCCACCCGGGTCACGGCCTCGCGCAGCAGTGCGGGGTCGGGTGCCCGGTCGAGCCTGAGGTACAGCGGCAGGTTGTGGTAGACCGGCGCTCCCTCGTAGACCACCCCGCGCTCGAAGTGGTCGATGAAGCCCATCCGTCCCTGGTGCGCGGAGGCCGGGTGGACCGGCTCCGCGGCGGGCACGCCGTCCCCGGCCGGTATGGCCTGCGGGGCCGGCAGGGCCGGGTCGGGCGGGCTCACGGAGGCATGGCAGTCGGCGAGTTCCCGCAGGAACACCCCGGCCGACTCGCCGTCCCACACCAGGTGGTGCAGGCAGACGAAGAGCACCTGGTCGTCCTCCCCCAGCTGGAACAGGGCCGCCGTCAGCAGCCGCCCGGACGCGGGGTCGAACTCGTGGTGCGCGAGTCGGTTCAGCCGCTCCTGCAGCACCTCGTCCCGGTCGTCACGGTCGCGCAGGTCGAGGAAGTCCGGCTGCGGGAACCAGGGTTCGCCGACCACCTGCCGCAGCCGCCCGTCGCGCTCGACGAAGGAGGTACGCAGGATCTCGTGCCGGGACACCAGCAGGGCCAGCGCGCGCCCGAGTGCCCCGGCCTCCAGCCCGCCGGGTATCCGCCAGGCGAGCGGCACGTTGTAGGCCCCGGTGCCCGGCTCCAGCCGTTCGGCCAGCCAGATCCGGTCCTGGAAGCCGGAGGCGGGGAACGACCGGGGCTCCGCCTCGGGCCCGTCGTCGGCGCTGGTGGGTGTGGGTGTGGGTGTGCGGAGTCGGTCGAGGTGGGTGGCGAGGTCGTTGAGGCGGGGGTGTTCGAAGAGGGCGCGTACGGGGGTGTCGAGGTGGAGGCGTCGGGAGATGGTGTCGGCGAGTTCGGCGGCGAGCAGGGAGTGGCCGCCGAGTTCGAAGAAGGAGTCGTCGGGGGTGACGGTGTCGATGCCGAGGACGTCCTGCCAGAGCTCGATCAGGACGGCGGTGGTCGCGGTGTCGGCGCTGGTGGGTGTGGGTGTGGGTGTGGGTGTGCGGAGTCGGTCGAGGTGGGTGGCGAGGTCGTTGAGGCGGGGGTGTTCGAAGAGGGCGCGTACGGGGGTGTCGAGGTGGAGGCGTCGGGAGATGGTGTCGGCGAGTTCGGCGGCGAGCAGGGAGTGGCCGCCGAGTTCGAAGAAGGAGTCGTCGGGGGTGACGGTGTCGATGCCGAGGACGTCCTGCCACAGTTCGATCAGGACGGCGGTGGTCGCGGTGTCCGTCGGGGACGTCCGGTCGGGGCCGGTTCCGTCGGTTCCGTCGGCGCCGTGCGTGGTGAAGCGGATCCGGGGTGTCCGGTCGCCGAGCCGCTCGCGTACCAGGGCCAGAGCCGAGGCGGGCAGGCCGGGGGCGTCCACGGCCGGGTCGAGGGTCAGCCGGGCCGCGAGGTCGGCGTCACCGCCGGTCGGCGTCACCAGGGCCTGCCGGACGGCCGGGTGGCTCTCGATCAGCCTGGCCACCTCGCGGGCGTTCACGGTGCCCGCGGGTGTGCCGACCCGCTCGCCGAGCACGCCCACCAGGGCGTACGGGTCCTTCGCCACGGCGGTGAGCACCTCGGTGTAGTGCTCCGCCATCACCGCCAGCAGCGTGCGGCCGACCGCGCCGGCGGGGTCCTTCCACAGCACGTGGGTGCCGCCGCTGTCCTCCCGGACCATCACCGCGAGGGTGTAGTCGGCGCTGCTCTCCATGTCGAGCAGGCTCAGCACGCACGAGGACCCGCCCGGGGCCCCGTCCGCGCGTAGTTCGAGCCGCTGCACGTCGACGTCCTGGCGCAGCCCGGCGTGCCAGTACTGGAAGACCGTCTGGTGGCTGCGCGCGTGCGCCTGCCACCCGGTGAGGCCGACCTCGCGCAGGATCGCCGGCAGCGGCAGGTCGCCGTGCGTCATCGCGGCCCGCAGCTCACCCCGCAGGGCCCGGATCAGGTCCGCGTAGCTGTCCGTCCCCCGGACCTGCCGGCGGATCGGCAGGGCGTTGACGAAGTAGCCGACCTTGTCGCGGAGTTCCTCCGCGGAGCGACCGTGGAACGGGATCGAGG
Organism: Kitasatospora sp. NBC_00374; assembly: GCF_041434935.1. NCBI lineage: Bacteria > Bacillati > Actinomycetota > Actinomycetes > Kitasatosporales > Streptomycetaceae > Kitasatospora > Kitasatospora sp. NBC_00374. The sequence continues at coordinate 6,873,914 of NZ_CP107964.1, forward strand.
CCAGCAGGTCGTCCTCGCCGGCGAAGCGCCGCAGCAGGGCGAAGTACGCGCCGAGGAGCAGGGTGAAGTAGGACACGCCGAGTTCGTCGGCCCGCTCCCGCAGTCGCGGCACCAGCGCGGTGGGCACCTCGGTGCTGAGGACCGTGTAGCCGGGCTCGTCCACCGTGGCGGGCAGCTCGAAGGTCGTGCCGGTGCCCAGGGCGCCGCGCCAGTGGGCACGTTGGGCGTCACCGGCGGGCGTGTCGGTCAGTTCGCGTGAGCGCCGGGCGAAGGCGGTCAGCGGCCCGATGTGGTCGGCGGGGGTCAGCGGCCGCCCGGCGTAGGCGCTGCGCAGCGCGTCCAGCAGCAGCAGGATCGACGCTCCGTCATGGACGAGGTGGTGTACGGCGATCAGCAGGACGCTGCCCTCGTCGCCGTGCAGGACGTCGACCCGGGCCAGCGGACCCGCGGTCAGGTCGAACGGCCGCTGCCAGGTCCGCCGGACCGCCTCCGCGAGGTCGCCCGTCACGGTGTGCTCGGCCACCGGGATCGGCGGCGCGTCGGCCCAGCCGAGCCGCAGGCCCGCCGGCCCGTCCAGTACCCGGGCGCGCAGCTGCGGGTAGGCGGCGCCGAGGGCGGCGACGGCCTGTCGCAGCCGGTCGGGGTCGAGCGTGCCCTCGATCCGGTACGGCGTCGGGATGATGTGTGTCCACTGTCCGGGGTCGAGCCGCCAGGAGATCCACATGGCCTCCTGGCCGACCGACAGGGGGAGTTCGCGGACCGTCGCGGCGCCCGTCCCCGCGGGGACGCCGGGGTGGGCCGGCACGGCGCGCGGCCCGGTCGGCTCGGGGGTGTCGGTCATCGTCGGTTCCTCACTCATCGGCCGGCCCCGGAGGCGTCGGCGAAGGTCACGTCGTGGGTCGGTGGAACCGCGGCCGGCGGCGGGACGGTGCCCAGCCGTGCTGCGGCGGCGCCGGCGGAGCCGAGGCCCTCCTCCTGGGCGCGCCGGTGGAGCAGCGAGGCCAGCCGGGCCCGGGCGGTGGTGCAGTACACGTCCGCGAGGTCCTGCACGTCCAGCTGCCCGGCGGTGGTCGCGCTCGCGGCCCGGGCCAGCGTGAGCGACATCGTCAGCAGTTCCGTCGCGGTGCGGTTGAGCAGAATCAACAGGCGCTGCCTGGAGGCGAGTTCGGCGCGCTCCGGGTACCTGCGGGTGAGTCGGAGGCAGTCGCGCCCGAAGCGGTGCACCTGCTCGCGGACGAAGTGCAGGTGCGCGAGGTTGTCGGCCGAGAGCGCGTGGTCGTCGCCGAACTCCGCCGGCGGGGCCTGCTCCTGCGCGAGCTCGGCCGCGTGGTCGGGCTCGGGGTAGTAGTAGGACAGCAGCGTCCGGCCGGCGCTCCAGTTGTCGAGGAGGAAGTCGACCCCGCCGGTGATCCGCAGACCGCGGACGTCACGGAAGGCCCGCTCCAGCGGAAGTGCGGGCACCTGCCGCCGGTGCTTGCTCTGCGCCGTCTCGTAGCCCTCGCCGCCCAGCATCGACAGGGTCCGTTCGGCGATCCGCCAGCCGAGCACCGAGCAGATGTTCTTCGAGGCGTTCTGCTCGAACTTGAGGTTGACGGCCGTGCCGTGGTCCTCGCCGAGCAGACTCCACCGGGCCGTGCTCTCCAGCGCGAAGGCGTCGGCCTTCGACTCGGCCAGCCGGCGCCGGATCTCCTCGTACTCCCCGAGGCCCCGGCCGTCCACCGAGCGGCGCGCCACGAAGTCGTGCGCCCAGGCCAGGCAGTGCTTCGCGGTGGCCAGCGAGGGCGCGGCGATGATGTAGAGCCGGCCGCGGACCACCAGCAGCGAGACCGCCGGGGTGAGCCGGGAGGTGTGCTCGGGGTCCGGTTCGGCCAGTGCCAGCTCCGCGGGGACCCGGACGTTCTCCAGGTCGAGCCCGCCGAACGGCAGACCGCGCATGCCCATCAGCTCCTGCGCGCCGCTGCGCCGGACCCCCGGGGTGTCGGCGTCGACGAAGAAGAGCCGGTTGCGCTCGGTGCCGTCCGCTGCCCGTACCGAGGCGGTGACGCTGAACAGGCCTCCGCCCGGCGCGTTGACGACCTGGACCTTCCGCCCGTTGAGCAGGTAGGCGGCGCCGTCCTCGACCGGCTCGGCGGTGGTGGTGCGTCCCTGGTTGGCGGCGCCCTCGGGCTCCGTGTCGGCGCTGCCGGACAGCCCTCCCGCCCGCACGTGGTCCCTGACCCGGTCGGCCAGCGGGCCGGGCGGCAGCACCGGCAGGAAGGCGCCGGCCCCCAGGGCGTTCTCGATGCCCAGCAGCACCGCCACCGGCAGGCACCAGGACGCGGCCTCCTCGATCACCCGGAAGGTGTTGAACGAGGACAGGCCGTGCCCGCCGACCTCGGGGCCGGCCTGCAGCCTGAGGTAGCCGTGGCCGCCCAGCTCCGCCAGGAAGCCGTCGGGCAGGCTGCCCCGGACGTCGACCTCGGTGGGGTCGATCCGCTCGCGCAGGAACGCGCCGACGGCGGCCACCGCGGCGTCGCCGCGCTCGTGGTCCTCGGGCCGCTGCTCGGGGAACGGGTGGATCAGATCCCAGCGGAACCGGCCCTGGTACAGCTCCTCCAGGAAGCTGGGCCGGTCCGGGTCGCTGGCGAGGTTACGGGTGCGTGGAGCCATCACAGTCCTTCGGGGTAACGGAACGTGTGCGCCGGCGGAGGGTCAGCTGGCGGGGGGTCAGCCGGCGGACGGCGGCCGGGGCGGCTGCCCGGGCCATGCGGAGAGCGCCTTGCGGTCGGTCTTGCCGGACGGGTTGACCGGCAGCCCGGCCAGGTGCACCCACAGCCCGGGGACCATGTGCGCGGGCAGGGCCCTGCGCGCGTGGGCGGTCAGGCGCTCCTGGTGTTCCCGCTCCCCCTGGAGGCCGGCTGTCGGCGGTGCGGTGTCGGGTGTCGTGTAGAAGGCGGTGAGCATCGGCTCGCCGATCCGGCTGACCGTCCTGACCACCACCAGCTCGCGGACGCCCGGCGCGTCCTGGAGCCGGGCCTCGACCTCACCGAGCTCGATCCGGAAGCCGTTGACCTTCACCTGGTCGTCGGCCCGTCCGGCGTAGCAGAACATGCCGTCCGGCAGCAGCCGGGCCAGGTCGCCGCTGCGGTAGTGCCGCCGGGTCCCGCCTCCGGGGACGGGCAGCAGCGGGAAGCGCTCCGCGGTCAGCTCGGGCCGGTGCAGGTATCCCAGCGCGACGCCGGAGCCCGCGACCAGGATCTCGCCGGTCTCGCCGGGGGCGACGGGTGCACCGTCCTCGCCGACCACCCGCAGCTCCCAGCCGTCCAGCGGCTCGCCGATGTCCAGCGCGAACGCGGAGCCGTCGGGGGCGTCCGGCTCCCGGTCCAGCTCCTCGTCCGTGAAGAGCCGGTAGGTGACGAAGACGGTGGTCTCGGTGATGCCGTAGGTGTTGACGAACCGGGTCTCCCGGCCCGCCACCGCCCGCCACGCCCGTACGTCGCGGATGTCCACCGACTCGCCGCCGAAGATCACGTACCGCAGGGCCGACGGCACCAGACCGGTGCGCCGGGCCGCCCGCGTCAGATGGCGGAAGACCGACGGCACCACGTTGAAGACCGTGACCCCCTCGTCGGTCAGCAGCCGCAGCGTCGCCTGCGCGGAGGCCGCGGTCGGGTGCGGCACCACGATCAGCGTGCCGCCGCTGAGCAGCGCGCCCCAGATCTCCCAGACCGAGAAGTCGAAGGAGTACGAGTGGAAGAGGGTCCAGACGTCGTCGTGGCGCAGCTCGTAGCGGCGGCCGCAGGCGCGGACCAGGGCCGCCACGTTGCGGTGCGGCACCCGGACGCCCTTGGGGCGTCCGGTGGAGCCCGAGGTGTAGATGACGTACGCGGGCGCGTCGGCCGTGCCGGGCACCGGGGGAGCCGGTACCGCGCCGTCGGGCTGGGTGAGCTCGTCGAGCCGCAGGACCGGCAGCTCCGCGAGCCCGGCCGGCACGGCCTGGTCGGAGAGGACCAGGCCGAGGCGGGCGTCCCGCGCGGTGAACAGCAGGCGCTCCACCGGGTAGCCGGGGTCGAGCGGCACGTACGTGTGCCCGCTCTTGAGCACCGCGAGCATGGCCACGACCACGTCGGCCCCGCGCTCCAGGTGCAGCCCCACCAGCACCCCGGGCTGCGGGCAGCGGCTGTGCAACTGGGCCGCCAGCCAGTCCGAACGGCGGTCGACCTGGGCGTAGGTGAGCGACTGGCGGGTGTCGCGCACCGCGATCCGGTCGGGGTGGCGGGCGGCCTGCTCGCGGAAGAGCTCGTGGAGCAGCGGGCCGGCCGGGGAGTCGGCCGGGAGGTCGGAGCGGAGGAGGTCGGTGCGGAGGAGGTCGGTCATGGACGGGGCCTTCGCTGAGGTGGCGGGATTCGCGGGTGCCGGGGTCGCGCCGACGGCGTTCACAGCGCCAACCTGATCCGGCGGCCGCGCAGCCAGCCGTCCAGCTGGAGCACCATCTCGGTGTCGGCCCGCCCCAGCCAGCCGCCGCGGTCCAGGAGCCTGGGGTCGTCCACCACCTTCCAGGCGGCCGGCAGGTCCAGCAGCGGCAGCACCGGCGCGCCCGGGTCCTCCAGCACCTGACGCAGCCTGGTGGCCAGCGACTGCTTGTACCCGGCGTGGTAGGTGATCGGGAACGGCACCTTCGGCCGGTCCAGCACCGAGGCGGGCAGCAGGTCCCTGGCGATCGTCCGCAGCAGGCTCTTGTCCCGGCCGTCGAAGGACTTCATCCGCCAGGGGACGTTGTAGAGGTAGCCGAACAACCGGTGGTCGGAGAACGGGAAGCGGACCTGGAGCCCGGCCGCGGCGCCCAGCCGCTCCGAGTGGTTGACCGCCTGCTCGTACAGCCTGGTCATGTGCAGGTAGTCGATCTCGCGGGCCCGCCGGTCGTCGCCCTGCGCACCGTCCAGGTGCGGTACCTCCTCCCTCGCCTCCTGGTAGCGCTCGGCGCAGAAGGCGGGGTAGTCCAGCTCGTGCAGCAGCTCCTCGTCGAAGAGGCCGTTGCCGATGCCGTGCATCATGCCGAAGGTGCGGGCCCGTTCGATCCACGGGAAGGTGCGGTGCTCGGAGGAGGCCCGTTCCTGCCCGCTGATCAGGCCGCCGAACACCGCGTCGGCGGCCTCGCCGCTGAGCGCCGTCGGCGTGTGCTCCGCGACCTGACGGTAGAACAGGTAGGGGGTGAGGTTCTTGTCGCCGAACGGCGAGGGGAAGTCCTTGGCCGCGAGGACGGCCTCCAGGGCCAGCGGATCGGTCAACCGCGCCGGATCGACCAGGACCTCCCGGTGGTCGCAGCCCAGCCGGTCCACCACGGCCTGGGCGAACGGCCGGTCGGGCACCGCGGCGGCGCTGTCCCCGAAGGAGACCGTGAAGGTGCGCGGCGCGCCGCCGGCGACCTCGGAGACCAGGCCGGTCAGGGCGCTGGAGTCCAGGCCGCCGGACAGCAGCACCGACGGTGTCCCGGCCCCCGCCTCCCGCGAGATCGCCTCGTCGAGCAGCCCGCGGGCGGTCTCGACGGTCTGCGCGAGGTCCTGGGTGTGCGGACGGGCCTCCAGCGACCAGTAACGCTGCTCGACGACCCCGTCGGCGCGGAACCGCACCAGGTGGGCGGGCCTGACCTCGCGCAGACCGCGCAGCACCGCGTGCCCGGGCCTGCGGACCTGGGCCAGCACCGAGCACAGGCCCTCGGCGTCCAGTTCGGTGCCCACCAGCGGGTGCGCGGCCAGCGCCGCCACCTCGGAGGCGAACAGCACCCCGTCGGGCAGCGGCAGGTAGCTCAGCGGCTTGACCCCGAACCGGTCACGGCAGAGCAGCAGTTCGGAGCTCCGGACGTCCCAGACGGCGAACGCGAACAGTCCCTCCAGCTTCTCGGCGACCGCGCAACCCCAGCGCAGGTACCCGCGCAGCACCACGTCGGCATCGGTCGCCAGCGGGCCCCGGCGGCCGTCCGAGGCCAGCTGCGAGCGGAGCTCGGAGGCGTTGTACAGCACCCCGTCGAAGGTGATCACGGCGATCGGGCCACCGTGCTCCCGGACCACGGCGGGCTGCGCGCCCACCGTGTCCAGGGCGTCGGCGCGATGGCCGAGGACGGCGGAGCGGCTGGACCACAGCCGCTCGCCGTGGCGGCCGCGTGCGGCGAGCCGGGCCGTCATCACGGCCGCGGCCAGACCCTCACGGGTCAGGTCGCGGCCACGGTCGACCCAGCCGGCGATCCCGGACATAGCAGTACCTCTCGGAGGAAGGAAGGAGTGGAAGGCGGGCGCCGGTGGGCGCGGGCGGCCGCGTCAGTCGACGAGCAGCGGCAGTTCGCGCACCCCGCGGACCGAACCGGCCCGCCAGCGAAGCCGGTCGGCGGGCACCGCGAGCCGCAGGTTCGGGTAGCGGCGCAGCGCGGTGCCGAGGGTGATCTCCACCTCCAGCTGGGCCAGCCGGGCGCCGATGCAGTAGTGCAGGCCGTAGCCGAAGCCGAGCTGCTTGGCGGTGGCGGTCCGGGTGACGTCGAAGCGGTCGGGCTCCGCCCAGTGACGGGGATCGCGGTTGGCGGCGGCCACGCCGAGAACCACGTAGGAGCCCTGCGGGATCGTCACCCCGCCGATCTCGACGTCCTCCAGCGCGTACCGGTTCAGACCCGGGTTGACCGGGCCCTCGAAGCGCAGCACCTCGTCGACGACACCCGGCAGCAGGCCGGGCTCGGCCCGCACCGCGGCCAGCTGCTCGGGGTGCTGGAGCAGGGAGAGCACCGCGCTGCTGATCAGCTGCGCCGAGGTCTCGTAGCCGCCGAACAGCAACAGGCCGGCCATGCTGACCAGTTCGTCGTCGGTCAGGCCCTGGCCACCGGTGGTGACCCTGGTCAGCTCGCTGAACAGGTCGGGGCCGGGCTCGGCGCGCCGCGCCGTGACGAGGGAGCGCACATAGGTGTCGAAGGCGTCCAGGGCCGCGATCGTCCGGCGGGCGGCCTCGTCGTCCGGCACGAAGCCGCCGAGGACACTGGCCGCGGTACGGAACAGGTCCGCGTCCGAGGACGGCACCCCCAGCAGCTCGCAGATGACCGTGATCGGCAGCTGGTTGGAGACGGCCTCCACCAGGTCGAACTCCGTGCGCCCGGCGAGCGCGTCGAAGAGTTCGTCGGTGATCTCCTGGATCCGCGGGCGCATACCCTCGATCCGCTTGGCACTGAAGGTCCTGACGACCAGCTTGCGCAGCCGGTCGTGGTCCGGCGGGTCGAGGTTGGCCATCGCCCGGCCGAGCAGGCTGCTGGTCCGCAGCGCCACCTGCCAGCTCGGCGGAAGCGGCTCGGGCGGCAGCACCTTCTGCAGGCCGCGGGCCAGTTCGTTGCTCAACCGAGGGTCGGCCAGCGCCGCCATCACCTCGTCGTAACGGGTGATCAGCCACCGCTCGGTGCCGTTCGGCAGCCGCACCCGGTGGACCGGGCCGGCCTCGCGCAGGCGCTCCAGGTCGGGGAAGGGGTTCTGGGTGAACTCGGCGTCGAGGTGGTGGACGGTGTCGGCTGCGCCCGCGAGGTACGGGCAGCTCGCCTGGTCGGTCTCTGGCACGGGAATCCTTTGTCCGCCGGACGGTCGGTCCGGACATGGCACGGTGGGGTTCGGTCGGTCTCGCTCGGTCTCGGCCGCTCTCGGCCGGCCCCGCTCGGCGCTTCGGCGCGCAGGAGCGGCAGGGGGAGAGCTGGGGTGCGCGCGGCCGGGCCCGCAGGCAGGGCTGCGCCCGGAGCCCGGCCGCGCGGGTGTGCGCCGGGATCCGTCGTGCGGATGGGAGGGCGGTCAGTCCAGCGGTTCGAGGTACGGCCGCAGCCGGCCGGCGAGGGTGGCGGCGTGCTCCGGGCCCAGGGCCGACCAGTGGTCGCCCGGCACCGGCTCGACCCGCACCTCGCCCCGGTAGAGCGGGGCCAGGTGCCGGGCGAGCTCGGCGCACCGGGTCTCGTCGGCCGCCGCCTTGAACAGCACCAGGTCGCAGGGCGCCGGCCGCGGACGGTGCCGCAGCATCGCGGTGAGGTTCGCGTTGTGCACCCGGACGAAGTCGGTCGCGCCGGCGGCCCCGGCGAGGTCGCCGATCCGGTTCAGTCCGCCCTGCGCCCCGGCGCCGCGGCCGGGACCGGCGCCGATCAGCTTCGAACGGCCGCGCTTGAGCAGCGCCTCGGCCTGGAAGGACAGCGCCTGTCCCAGCCAGCGGGGGCGGGTGGCGACCGGGCGGCCGCCGGTGTCCGGCAGATAGCCGTCGATCGCCAGCAGCAGCCTCACCTCCTCCCCTTCGTCGAGGAGTTGACGCGTCATCTCGTGGGCCACCATCGCCCCGAACGACCAGCCGCCGAGCAGATAGGGGCCGTTCGGCCGGGCGCGGCGCACCACTCCGACCTGGTGCGCGGCGATCTGCTCCAGCCGGTACAGCGTGCGTCGCCGGTCGTGCAGGCCCGGTGACTCGATGCCGTACACCGGGCGGGTTCCGTCCATCGCCGCGGCCAGGTGGCGGTAGCTCAGCGTGCTGCCGCCCGCCGGCGCGAGCAGGAACAGCGGGTCGCGCGGGCCGCCGTCGCGCAGCAGGGTCAGTCCGGGGACGTCGGGCACCGCGGCCCGGTCGGGCCGCGGCGTCCGGGGGGCGGCGGTGTCCGCCGTGGTGGGAGCGGCCTCGCCCGGCGCTCGCTCACCGACGAGCTCGACGAGCCGGCGGAAGGTCAGCGCGGCCGCCACGGCCGCGGCCGGGATCTGGACCCCGGTCTCGGCCCTCACCCGGGCGAGCAGCCCCACGATCATCAGGGACGAACCGCCGAGCTCGTAGAAGTCGTCCCCCGCGAGGGCGGTGTCGACGCCGAGGGCGGCGCGCCAGAGCGCGGCCAGCCGTTCCGTACGGGCTTCGCCGGAACCGTCCTGACCGGTCCGGGCCGGTGCGGACGGCGTCCCGAAGGACCGCGGCCCGGCGGACCGCGGCTCGGTGGCCTGCGGCTCGGCGGCCTGCAGCCCGGTGGACTCCTCACCGGCGTCCCCGGTCCGGTCCCGGCCGGGCGCCGGGCGGCAGCGGGTGCCGGACATCGGGTGGGGCGGGAGCGAGACCAGCCGGCCCCGGCCGGTCGGCGTCAGCTCGTCCCAGGGCACGTCCACCCCGCGCTCCCAGAGCCGGCCGAGACCGCGCAGCACGGCGGCGTCCTCCCGCCCCGGGTCGCGCCCGAGCAGCGCCACGGCCGAGGCCCGGGCCGGCGCGCCGAGCGCACCGCCGGCGGCCTGGCGGCCGAGCCCGTCGCCGGGCCCGAGCTCGACCAGCACCTTCGCCCCGCTGTCCGCCAGCGTCCGCAGCCCGTCCGCCAGTCGCACCGTGCCGAGCAGCTGCCCGGCCCAGTAGTCGGGATCGCCGACCGAGGTGTGCTCCGCCCAGCCGCCGGTGAGATTCGAGACGAACGGCACCCGGGGGGCCCGGTGCGCGGTGGCCGCCACCGCCCGGCGCAGCGCATCCGCGGACGAGGCCATCAAGGGCGAGTGGAACGCGTGCTCGGTCTCCAGAAGCCTGACCTGGACGCCGAGTTCGCGCTGTGCCTCGGCCAGCTCGGTGATCCGCCGCACGGGGCCGGAGAGCACCACATGGTCGCCGCCGGCCACCGCGAGGGCCACGTCCGCGTCGAGCAGGGCGGCGGCCTCGTCCGGGCCGATCCGCAGGGCCAGCATCCGGCCCGGCGCGGCGTGGTGCATGGCCCGGGCGCGCTGCCACACCAGGCCGAGCGCGTCCGGCAGGCTCCAGACGCCGGCGACCGCGGCGGCGGTGTACTCGCCGACGCTCTGCCCGAGGAGCGCGGTCGGATGCACGTCCCAGCTCGCCAGCTGCTGGGCGAGACCGTAGCCGAGGACGAACAGGCCGAGCTGCTGGTGCCGGGTGTCGGCGAACCACGCCGCCGGGGTGGCGGGGTCGAGCATCGCGCCGAGCTCGACCCCGAACCGCTGCCGCACCTGCTCGCGGCAGTCCTCGAAGACGTCCCTGAAGACCGGCAGGACCGCGTGGGCGCCCCGCCCGTGGCCCGCCCGCAGGGCGCCCTGGCCGGGGAAGAGGAAGGCGGTCTCCGGTTCGCGCTCCGCGTGCGTGACCCGTTCGGCCTCGCGCAGGCCCCGGGCCGCCGGGCCGGGGGCGTCGGCCACCACGGTGACCCGGTGGCGGAAGCGGCGCCGGGCGGCCAGGGTGCGTGCGGTGTCGGCGAGGGCGGGGGCGTCCGGCGCACCGAGCCGGTCGGCGAGCTGTTCGCGCAGCGTGTGCAGGGACTCGGGGGAGGATGCGGACAGGCACAGCAGGGCCGGGCCGGCCCCGTCCCGCCCGCTCGGTGCGGGGCCGGTCGGCGGGGCCTCCCCGAGCACCACGTGCGCGTTGGTCCCGCCGATCCCGAACGAGCTGACCCCGGCCAGCCGCGGCCCCTCGCTCACCCAGGGGCTCAGTGCGGTGCTGACCCGGAACGGCGTGGTGGCCAGCTTCAGTTCGGGATTGGGGCGTTCGAAGTGCGGGGTCGGTACGAACTCGCGGTGCTGGAGCATCAGCGCGGTCTTGATCAGCCCGGCGACCCCGGACGCCGCACCGGTGTGCCCGATGTTGGCCTTCGCGGCACCGATCAGGCAGTAGCCGACGCGATCGGTGCCGGCCCGGTACGCCGCGGTGAGCGCGGCCAGCTCGACGGGGTCGCCGACCCGGGTGCCGGTGCCGTGGGCCTCCACGTAGCCGATCTCGTCCGCCCCGACACCGGCCTGGGCCATGGCCAGCTCGATCACGTCCCGCTGGCCGGCCACCGAAGGAGCGGTGAACCCGATCTTCTCGCCGCCGTCGTTGTTGATCGCCGAGCCCCGGATCACCGCGACGATCCGGTCCCCGTGCGCCAGCGCGTCCTCCAGCCGCTTGAGCACCACCACGCCGACGCCGCTGCTGCTCACCGTTCCGGTGGCGGCGGCGTCGAAGGCACGGCAGCGCCCGTCCTCGGCCAGGATGTTGCCGTCCTGGTGGAGGTAGCCCCCCGCCTCCGGCAGCCGGACCGTCACCCCGCCGGCCAGCGCGGTGTCGCACTCGTACCCGAGCAGCGCGCGGCAGGCCTGGTGCACGGCGACCAGCGAGGTCGAGCAGGCGGTCTGGACGGTGACCGCGGGCCCGCGCAGACCGAGCTTGTACGCGACCCGGGTGGCCAGGAAGTCCTTCTCGTACCCGATGATCCGCATGGTGGCGCGGGCCGGGTCGGAGTCGGGGGAGCCGGGCGCCGCCGCGGTGTCGCAGCCCGCGTAGACGCCGATCCAGCCGTCGGTGCGGGCGGGGTCGGTGCCGGCGTCGTCCAGCGCCTGCGCCGCGCACTCCAGAAACACCCGCTGCTGAGGGTCGATCCCCTCGGCCTCGGCCGCGCTGTAGCCGAAGTGCTCCCAGTCGAAGCGGTCGCCGCCGGCGATCACGCCACGCGCCGGCACGTAGTCCGGGTGGTCGGCCAGGGCCGGATCCACCCCCGCCGCCAGCAGCTCGGCCCGGCCGAACCGGCTGATGCCGTCGGCGCCGGCCCGGAGGTTGCGCCAGAACTCGTCGACGTCCCCGGCGCCGGGGAGCCGGCAGGACATCCCAATGATCGCGATCGCGTTTTCCTGATTCATCGGGACTACCCCTAACTGGGAGCGACTGGACGGCGGCCACCCGGCCCGGCCCACCGCAGTTCGCGCGGTGCGGGCCGGCACCCGGACGGTGGTACGCCGGAGCCACGGAGGCGGGCGGAGGCGTCCTCGTTTCGGTAGGGCGCGCTGCCTGTCTCCTGACGTCCCGAAGGCTAGGCGCGGCTGATCAACGGTCGATCTATGAGTGATCAACCGGTCGTCGGCCGGCGTCGACCGCACACCCGCGCGGCATGCCGTGCGCACGGTTACGGCAGTGGCAGCTCGGTCCACACCGTCTTGCCGTTGCGGCCGTAGCGAGCGCCCCAGCGTTCGGTGAGCTGGGCGACCAGGAACAGGCCGCGCCCGCCCTCGTCGGTGCTGCGGGAGTGCCGCAGGTGGGGTGAGGTGCTACTGCCGTCCGAGACCTCGCAGATCAGGGAGCGGTCGCGGATGAGCCGCAGGACCACCGGTGCTCCGCCGTAGCGGTAGGCGTTGGTGACCAGCTCGCTGACGACCAGTTCGGCGATGAAGGCCAGCTCGTCGAGCCCCCACTCGGCCAGCGTGGCCGTGGTCAGCTCGCGGGCCCGGGCGGCAGCGGTCGGCTCCGCGGACAGCCCCCAGGAGGCCACGTTCTCCGCGGCCAGTATCCGGGTCCGCGCGATGAGCAGCGCGACGTCGTCGCGCGACAGCTCGGGCAGCAGGATGTCCTCCACCGCCTTGCAGGTCTCCTCCAGCGGCTGGGCGGGACGGCGGAGCGCCTCGCGCAGCCGCTGCAGCCCGAGGTCGATGTCGCGGCTCCGGGCCTCGATGAGCCCGTCGGTGTACAGGACCAGCAGACTCCCCTCGGGGAGCTGCACTTCGGCGGCCTCGAAGGGCAGGCCACCCAGGCCCAGCGGAGGCCCCGCAGGCAGGTCGGGAAGGCTGAAGCGGCCGTCCGGAGTCACCACCGCGGGCGGCAGGTGGCCGGCCCGTGCCAGCGTGCACTGTCCGGTGACGGGGTCGTACACCGCGTAGAGGCAGGTCGCGCCGACGATCTGCTGGGCCTGTGAAGCTCCGTGGGCGGGCTCCTGTTCGTCGGCCAGACGGCTCACGAGGTCGTCCAGATGGAAGAGCACCTCGTCCGGTGCGAGGTCCTGGTTGGCCAGGGTGTGCACGGCGGTGCGCAGCCGACCCATGGTGGCCGCGGCGTGCAGGCCGTGGCCGACCACGTCGCCCACGACCAGGGCGACCCGGGCACCGGAGAGCGGGATGACGTCGAACCAGTCGCCGCCGATGCCCGCGGCGGGATCGGCCGGCAGATAACGATGGGCGACTTCGACGGCGCGGTAGTCGGGCAGCCTGCGCGGCAGCAGACTGCGCTGCAGGGTCAGCGCCGCCTGGTGCTGCTGGGTGTAACGGCGGGCGTTGTCGATGCAGACGGCGGCGCGGGCCGCGAACTCCTCGGCGAGTGTGAGGTCGTCCTCCTCGAACGGTTCGGGCCGCCAGGCCCGCCACAGGCTGACCGTGCCCAGCAACACGCCACGGGCGGTCAGCGGCACCACGATCAGGGAGTGCCCCCCAAGGGCGATGGCGCGCCTGGACCGTTCGGGATCCTGGAAGTACCAGCCGGGGCTGGTCTCCAGCCCGGCCTCGAGGACCGGCAACTGCTCGGCGAGGCACTTGGCCTGCGGTGTGCGGCGGTCGAAGCGGAAGACCTCGCCGACCGGGTACATCACCTCCAGCGCCTCCTGCCGGACCGAGTGGACCGCCGCTCTGCGCACGGGCCCCGATGCGTCGTGGGCGGGTTCCTCGCCGCGGACCACCGGCTCCAGCAGGTCCACCGAGGCGGCGTCGGCCAGATCGGGGACTGCCACGTCGACCAGCTCCCGGGCGGTCTGTGCCACGTCCAGGGTGGTGCCGATGCGGGCGCTCGCCCGGTTGAGCAGCGCCAGCCGGCGCCGGGCCCGGTGGCGGTCGGTGACGTCCTCCACCATCTGGGTGACTCCGAGGACCCGGCCCGAGGGGTCCTGCAGCCGGAAGGCCGAGATCGCCACCATCCGCTCACGGTTGGGTTCCCGCCGAAGTCGGCAGGGCTGCTCGGTGAAGATCAGTGGCTCGCCCGTCTCCAGCACCCGTCGCAGGTGTCGGTCGATCGCCTCCACGTCGGGCCCGATCAGGAAGTCGCCCATACGGCGGCCACGGTGCTGCTCGGCCGGAACCTCGCTGAAACCGGCGATCGCCCTGTTGACCCGCAGGATGCCCAGGTCGGGGGCGTGCACCACGAGACCGATCGGGGAGCGCCGGAACAGGCCGTCCAAGACCGACCGGTCCGTCTCCCACTGCACCACCTGCTCGGCCGGCGCCGCGACCAGGAACCACTCGCACCGCAGGTCGGCCCGGGTCACCGAGCGGACCCGGAGTCCCAGCTCCACCCTGCGGCCGCTGCGGTGCAGCACGGGCAGCACCCCGAACCAGCCGTCCTCCCGCTCGCACTCCGCGATCGCGCTCAGCACGGCGTCCTGATCGGCGGCGTCCACCAGGAAGTCGGCCGCCGCGCGACCGAGCACCTCCCGCGGCCGATAGCCGAGCAGGCCCTCGGCTCGCTCGCTCCAGCCGACGACCCTGCCACCGTCGTCCAGGACCGCCCATGCCGCACGACGCACTGCGAACGGATCCTCGGGAGCCTCGCTGAACGCGGGCACCGGTGCGTCCATATCGCCAGTATCGCCGAGGACTGATCATCCGACCTGCTGAGAAGCGGATCGTGACCGTCGAGTCGCGACCCGCACATTTCGTGTGCGAAAAGAAGCGTCCGAGGGGGACTGAGCGCTCGCCTCGTTCACGAGCGTTCGCCCGCCGGAGAGTCGACCGTCCGGGTTTCCGTGTGGCTGCCGTCCGGCACGGTCGTCGTCACGTGGTTGGTCACGCCACAGTCCGGAAAAGCAAAAAACCCCTGATCAACAGGGGTCTCAGCTGGTGTCCGAGGGGGGACTTGAACCCCCACGCCCGATAAAGGGCACTAGCACCTCAAGCTAGCGCGTCTGCCATTCCGCCACCCGGACCAGGTGTGCCGTCCGCGCCGCTCTCCGCCGCGCTGACTCCGTAACTGTAGCAAAGATCGGCTTGCGGACCCAAAACCGTCCCCGCCCGCCGGGCCGGCCGTCGGACTGCGGATATTCGCTCTTGGGCGGGGGCGCCCGGCGGGGGAGGATGACGGGATGGTGCCCGTGCCCGGCTGGGCCGGGGTGGTGTGCAGGCCGCGCCGCACGGGCCGCAGACACGTCGGCAGAGACGAGGAGTGACCGTGAGCGAGTCGAGGGCGGAGCAGGCGGGTGCCGCGCGGGTGACGGCGGAGTCGGAGGTCGCCGAGATCTGCCGTGACCTGATCCGGATCGACACCAGCAACTACGGGGACGGATCGGGCCCCGGCGAGCGCAAGGCGGCCGAGTACGTAGCGGAGCAGCTGGCCGAGTTCGGCCTGGAGCCGACGATCATCGAGTCGGCGAAGGGCCGGGCGTCCACCGTGGTCCGGATCGAGGGCGAGGACCGCTCCCGGCCCGGCCTGCTGATCCACGGGCACACGGACGTCGTCCCGGCCGACGCCGCGGACTGGACCTACGACCCGTTCGCGGGCGAGATCGCCGACGGCTGCGTCTGGGGCCGCGGCGCGGTCGACATGAAGGACATGGACGCGATGACCCTGGCGGTCGTCCGCGACCGGCTGCGGACCGGCCGCAAGCCCCCGCGCGACCTGGTGCTCGCCTTCGTCGCGGACGAGGAGGCCGGCGGCACCTACGGCGCCCGCTACCTGGTGGACAAGCACCCGGACCTCTTCGAGGGCGTGACGGAGGGCATCGGCGAGGTCGGCGGCTTCTCCTTCACGGTCAACAACGACGTCCGGCTCTACCTGATCGAGACGGCCGAGAAGGGCATGCACTGGATGCGGCTCACGGTCGAGGGCCGGGCCGGGCACGGGTCGATGGAGAACGACGACAACGCCATCACCGAGCTGTGCGAGGCGGTCGCCCGGCTCGGCCGGCACACCTTCCCGCTGCGGATCACCAAGACCGTCAAGGCCTTCCTGGACGAGCTCTCGGACGCCCTCGGCGTGCCGCTCGACCCGAACAACATGGACGAGACGCTGCGGGTGCTCGGCGGCATCGCCAAGATGATCGGCACCACGCTGCGCAACACGGCCCAGCCGACCATGCTCGGCGCCGGCTACAAGGTGAACGTGATCCCCGGCCAGGCCAGCGCGCACGTGGACGGCCGCTTCCTGCCCGGCTACGAGGAGGAGTTCCTGACCGAGCTCGACAGCGTGCTCGGCCCGCGGGTGAAGCGCGAGACCCTGCACTCGGACAAGGCGATCGAGACCGGCTTCGACGGCGCCCTGGTGGACGCCATGCAGCTGGCGCTGCGCGCCGAGGACCCGATCGCGCGGGCGGTGCCGTACTGCCTCTCCGGGGGGACGGACGCCAAGTCCTTCCAGGACCTCGGGATCCGCTGCTTCGGGTTCGCGCCGCTGCAGCTCCCGCCGGAGCTGGACTTCGCCGGGATGTTCCACGGCGTGGACGAGCGGGTGCCGGTGGACGGCCTGAAGTTCGGCGTGCGGGTGCTGGACCGGTTCCTCGACGCCTGCTGAGGCGCTGTTCGGACGACGGCCCGTCCCGGGGTTTCCCGGGGCGGGCCGGCCGCATTGTCTGAGCGGATGATTAGGGACAGTCCGACACGCGGGTGAAGAAACGATACGTCCCGGAATTCAAGGTCGGGCATATGTGCGACCTGTCACCTCTGGGGGTGAATGGGTGATCTCCTCCGTACCCCGTTTGCCACACCCTCGTTCACCCATATGCAGTCCGGGGAACGGGCTGCGGAATCGACCAGGAGGAAACCATGAAGGTCAAGAAGATCGCCGCTGTCGCCGCTGCCGCGGGTGGCCTGGTGCTCGCCGGTGCGGGTGTCGCGTCCGCCCACGGCGGTGCCACCGCCCACGGTGCCGCGGTGGGCTCCCCGGGCGTGCTGTCGGGCAACCTGATTCAGGTCCCGGTGCACGTGCCGGTCAACGTCTGCGGCAACACCATCAGCGTGATCGGCCTGCTGAACCCGGCGTTCGGCAACAACTGCCAGAACTTCTGAGCCGAACGACGGCTCGACGACGGCTCGAAGACGACCCGATGACGGCCCGGCCGGGGACCGAGGAGGGCCCGGCCGGGGTCTGCGGGTGAAGGTCGGTCGACCGATGCGCCCCTGAGCGGTGGATCCGCCGCTCAGGGGCGCATCCGCGTGTCCGGCCGGCGTCAACGCGGCACGCTGCTATCGCGATCACTCGATCGAATGAATTGGGGCCTTCCGGCTCAACCTTCCCTACTCTCCGTCGTTGTAGAGGGGTACCGGCGAGTCATTCGTCGGGAATTCCGACAAGTACAGAAGTCAGGGGAGTCAATTGCGACAGGTCGCTAAGAAGGGCCTCCTCACTGCCATGGCCACCGGTAGCGTGCTGGCCTCGACGGCGGGCTACGCCTATGCCGCCGGCAGCGAGGCCCAGGGCGGGGCGGCGAACTCGCCGGGCGTCGCCTCGGGGAACTCCGTTCAGGTCCCCGTGGACATCCCGGTCAACGCCTGCGGCAACACGGTGGACGTCGTCGGCCTGCTGAATCCGGCCTTCGGCAACCAGTGCGGCAACACCGCGCACAGCAGGAGCGCCCACCAGCCGACCCACCCGGGCGGCGCGTCGGCGAGCGGTACGACCGCCAACTCGCCCGGCGTCGGCTCCGGCAACGGGGTCCACGCACCGATCGACGTCCCGGTGGACGCCTGTGGGAACTCGGTCAACGTGGTCGGCATCGGCAACCCGGCATTCGGCAACGACTGCGCCAACCACAGCCACCCGGCACCGGTCCACCCCAAGCCGTCCACGCCCCCGGCCGACGAGGACTGCCCGGACACCCCGGGGACGCCCAACCCGCCGCACACCCAGACGCCGCCCACCCAGACGCCGCCCACCCAGACCCCGCCCACCCAGACCCCGCCCACCCAGACCCCGCCCACCGGTACGGACCGCACCGGCACCCCCGGCGGGGACGCGCCCGGCACCACCACCCCGGTGGTCGACACCACCGCCCCGGCCGACACCCAGCGGCAGCTGGCCTCCACCGGTGCGGCCGGCGTGGAGCTGCTCGCGGGCACCGGCGTCCTGCTGCTGCTCGGCGGCGGAGTCCTCTACCGCAGGGCCCGCGCCGCGGCCTGACGCCGTCGGGCGCCGCGCCCGCCGACCAGGCGCCCGTGGCCGTGGGGGAACGGTTACGGGCGCACCGCGCCCCGCCCCGCCGGGGCCGCGCGGGGGTGGCGCCCGCCCGCCGCCGTCACCAGCTGCTGCGCACCTGCCGGATGATCCTCCGCCGCAGCAGGACCGTCCGGCTGCCGTCCGGGAAGAGCCGCAGGCGGTCCAGCTCCCAGTGCCCGTACTCGGCGTGCTCGGTCAGCAGCTGGCGGGCCGCGTTGCGGGTCGTGCCCCGCGGCAGCCGCAGGGACTGGTACTCGTACTCCGGCTGCCGGGTCAGCTTGGGTGGCGTCAAGTCTCTCCTCCTGCGTTTCGGCTGTCGGCAAGCCTAGGGCCTGCCGAGGACATCCGGACCGGGCCGGGTGGACCGGGCGGACCGGCCCCGCACTCCCTCCCGCCTGCCGGGTTGCCCGCCGAGCCTGCCCTGGTCCGGGCTGATCGTCCATCAGTTTTCGGATGTGGACGAGATACCCAGCGCTCCGCCGCCGACCCCCGGAATCACCCGTTCCGCTGGAGTCGTGGTCCGGCACAGAACCACCCGGATCGGACATCGAGGGGTAACTTGCCGGGAATTAACGGCTGTAGGTGACAACCGCTGTGCGTGTCGCCGCCGGGTGGGGATAGCGTCTGCACCATGTCTGATGCCGCGCAGCTCACCGTCAACGAGGTACGCGCCGCCGCCGAGGCGGTCAAGGTCGCAATCGATCGCCACCTGGAAGCAGTTTCGAGCGCCACCGAGGCCGGCGAACCCGCTGTGGTCACTGCCTACGAGGAGCTCGCCGCGGCCGCCATCGCCTACGACCAGCTCCTCTACGAAGCCTACGACGAGGTCACGCCCTTCGAAGTCCCCGGCGACGAGGCGGGCGGCGCCTACCGCGGCCCCGACCAGCCCGAGGCGATCAGCGTGCTGATCCGCCGCGACTACCTGGTCGCCGACCCGTCCCGGCTGCGGGCGCAGGCCGAGCGGGTGGACAGCTCGCTGACGCCCGGCGGCGGCTCCGGCGACGGTGTGACGGCCGCGATCGGCGTGCTGTTCGGCGAGTTCGAGCCGGACGAGATCGCCGCCCGGGCGGAGGAGTTCGGGCTGGAGGAGGGCGACTCCACGCTCTGGGTCTCGGCCACCGAGCCGAGCGACCCCGGTGAGTGGCTGCCCGAGCCGTTCGAGGCGCTGGACCCGGAGCTGCTGATCTGCCGCTTCGACGTCAGCGAGGTCTACGACGACGAGCTGGACGGCTTCGAGCAGGAGCTCTGAGGCCGGGTCCGGGCCGGGCCGGGCATGTTGCCGGACATGCTGCCGGGGGGGGGTGCGTGGGCACGCACCCCCGCCCGTCGGGTGTCAGGCGTCCCGGCAGAGGATGAAGTCGGGGAAGGCGTGCCTGCCGGTCCGGTCCCCGACCTCGTCGATCGCCGTGCGGATGTCCCGCAGCTGGGCGACGGTCATCTGCAGCGGCGGTTCGTCCGGCTGGTACACGGTGCGGATCGGGTAGTCCACGCCCGGTTCGGTGGTCATCTCGATGTGGCAGCCGAGCACGTGGGTGACCGGGCGGGTGCCGGCGAAGGCGATCAGACGGTCGATCGTCCGGCGGAAGGCCGGCCAGTCGGCCACGTACAGCCGCCCGGGATAGACCGTGTCGCCGGTGAGCAGGAAGCCGGTGTGCGGGTCGTAGTACGTGACGGCCGCCGGGTGGTGCCCCGGCGTGGCCAGGCACTCCAGGACCCTGCCCCCGAGGTCCACCCGGGCCACCCGGTCCGGGTCGCCGGCGAAACCGAAGTACTCCCACGCCCCGTCCAGCGCGGCCGGGACGAGGACGGTGTCGGGCCGGTCGGCGAACTGCACGTCGCCCGCGACGTGGTCGCCGTGCGCGTGGCTGTGCAGGACGAGCAGCGGGTAGTGCTGCCGGGGGTACGCGGCCAGCCGGCGCTCGACCAGCTCGTCGACGACCCGGCGCAGCGGGAAGAACTCGGCGGACGCCGTGGCGCCGGTGTCGATCAGAACGGCCCGGTCGTTGCCGAACAGCAGGTAGAGGAACGGCGCCTCGTAGTCGATCGCCATGTTCTGGCGCAGGATGAAGGTGTGCTCGTCGTAGGCGTGCACCTGGATGTCCGGATCGGTGTTGTGCTTCGCCGACGGCGATCCGTGGATCCAGTCGACGTCCAGCGGGCGCGGCTCGGGAGCCCCCGATCCGAACTCCGACTGCCGTGTGTCTGCGCTCATGGTGGCTCCCACCCCGGTATCGACCTGCCTGTCGGCGCGTGTGGTGGCGGTCCGGGCGGGGTGCACCCGGCCGGACCGCCACCGGAGGCCGGCTCGCAGGCTACCCCTGCTCGGCGTGCTCGGCGAGGATGGCCCGCAGCCGGGTGCCGCGCGGCTGCGCGGGCCGCTCGGCGACGGCCTGCGGCAGCGCCTGGCCGACGGCGTGGACCACGGACAGGTGGCGCTCCGCCCGGCCGAACGCGGTGTACACCCACTGCCGGGTCAGGGTGGCCGCAGCGTCCTCCGGCAGCACGGTGACGACGGCGGCCCACCGACGGCCGACGGCCTGGTGGGCGGTGAGGGCCCAGCCGTGCCGGAGCCCGGCGGCCTGGGCGGGGGAGAGGGTCAGCCGCTCGCCGTCGGCCAGTTCGAGGTGCAGCCCGGCCGCGTCGCCGTCCAGCACCCGGCCGGGCCGGCTGACCCCGAGGGAGGGCGAGTGGACCACTCGGTCGCCCGGGTCGAAGCCGCCGAACCGGCCGGGTCCGGGGTTGAGCCGGGCCTTGGCGGCGGCGTTCAGCGCCCGGGTGCCGGCGCTGCCGCCGTGCCCGGGGGTGAGCAGCACGGTGTCCTCGGCGGCGATGCCGAGCGCGCGCGGGATCGAGTCGCCGAGCAGCTGCACCGCGCGGTGGACTGCCTCGGCACCGTCCTTCGCCCCGAGGATCACCACCTCCTTCTCCGGCGCCTCGACGGTGAGCAGCTCGCCGATGCCGATGCCGGAGACCAGTTCCCCGATCGGCCCGAAGTCGGGAGTGCGGGAGGCGACCACGGGGCAGAGCCTGGCCGCGAGCAGGTCGGCGAAGAAGCGGCCGGGACCGGCGGACCAGAGCTGGCCCGGGTCACCGCTGAGCACCAGCCGGGTGCCGTCCGCGACCGCCTCCAGCAGGGTGGCGGCCTGTTCGACGTCGAGCAGTGGGGCGTCCAGCACCAGCAGGAGGTCGAGGGCCAGTGTGCCGTCGACCGCGCGGCCGGGGCCGGCGGTGCCGGAGAGCAGGTCGGCGAGGGTGGCCACCTGCCCGGCGGCGGGGGAGTCGGGGATCAGCGCGGCCAGCTCGTCGCGGCCCTGGGCCGTCCAGGCCGCGGCCCAGGCCCGCAGGCCGAGGCCGTGCGCGGCGTCCAGGACGGCGGCCGGCTCCGCCCGCGAGGCCTCGCCGCCGGTGTGGGCGACCAGTGCGCTGTCGGCGACGGCGCGCAGCAGCGCGGCGGCGGAGGAGGAGGGCGCGGCGGCGGCCGCGGCCGCCCAGGCGGCCGGGCCGGGGGCCACGGGCGCGGCGGCGGGGTGCTCGGCCGCCGCGGGGTCGCTCTCGGTGTCCTCCCCGGTGTCGTCCCCGGTGTCGTCCCCGGTGTCGACCGGGCTGTCGGGATCGTCCTCGCCGGAGTCGGGCGTGACCGTGTCGGAGCCGGGTGTGAAGGTCGAGAGCACCCGGACCAGGCCGTCGGCCAGGCTCTCCTCGGCGAGCGCGAGCCGCTCCAGGGCGAGCACCGTCCGGGTCGGCGGCTCCTCCTCGTCGTCGGCGCCGGGGCGGCCCGGGAGCTCCTCCTGGAACGCCATGACCAGGCCGTCCACCACGACCGCCTGCAGGGCGGCGGCCGGGTCGGGCAGCCCGAGCCGCTCCAGTCCGGTGGCGACCTCGCCGATCTCCTGGGCCGAGTGCCCGCGCAGCGCCGCCTGCTCCAGCAGCCACGGCACCAGGGCTCCGGCCCGCCGGGGGTCGCCGGGGCCGGCCTCCTGGCCGAGCAGGCCGCGGGCGAACCCGTCCGCCTGCTCGGGGCGGACGCCGGGGAGGGCGAGCACCGCCCACGGGTCCGCCCGCAGGGCCTCGGCGGCGTTCTCGCCGAGCCCGGCGACGGCGGCCGGGGCCAGTGCAGCCGGGGCGCCACCCGAGGTCAGCACCTCGGCGGCGGCGCGCAGTGCGGCGGCCCGCTGCTCGTCGGAGGGCGGAGCGCCCTCCTCGGCGGCCTCGGCCGGGCCGGTGGACGCGTCGTCGTCGGCGCCGCTCTGGCCGACCGCCCGGATCGCCTCCGCCAGCGCGGCCACCGCGCCCGCCCGCTCCTCGGGGGTGGTCGGTTCGGTCGCGCCGCTCGCCGCTTCGGTCATGGGTTCACTCCTCACAGCCGGCGCTACAGCTCCGTCCAGCCCTGGTCCGGGTAGCGGCGCAGTGGAGCTGACACATCGTCCAGCGCGCCGCGGATCTCATCGGGAAGCGTAAGGCTCTCCACCGACAGGGCTGCCAGCAGCTGGGTCGCGTTCCGGGCGCCGACCAGCGCACTCGCCACGCCGGGCCGGTCCCGGACCCAGGCGAGGGCGACGGCCAGCGGGCTGCTGGCGAGACCGTCGGCGGCGGTGGCGAGGGCGTCGACGATCCGGCGCGAGCGGTCGCCGAGGTAGGGCTGGACGAAGCCGGACAGGTAGGCCGAGGCGCCGCGGGACTCCGGCGGCACGCCGTGCCGGTACTTGCCGGTCAGCACGCCGCGGCCGAGCGGGGAGCAGGCGATCAGGCCGAGTCCGGCGTCCCGGGCGGCGGGCAGTACCTCCCGTTCGATGCCGCGCTGGAGCAGCGAGTACTCCATCTGGGTACTGGCCAGCGGGACCCGGTCGTGGCGGGCGCGCTGCCAGGTGGCGGCCTTGGCGAGCTGCCAGCCGCTGAAGTTGGACACGCCGACGTAGCGGGCGCGGCCGGAGGCGACCGCCAGGTCGAGGGCGTGCAGGGTCTCCTCGGTCGGTGTGGCGGGGTCGAAGGCGTGCACCTGCCACAGGTCGACGTGGTCGGTACCGAGCCGGCGCAGTGAGGCGTCGAGGGCGGCCAGCAGGTGGCCGCGGGAGCCGTCGAAGCGGCGGTCGGTGCCCGGGACGCTGCCCGCCTTGGTGGCGACGACCAGCTCGGAGCGGGGGACGAGGCTGTCGGTGAGCCTGGAGATCAGGTACTCGGCGCCGCCGTCGGCGTACACGTCGGCGGTGTCCAGCAGGGTGCCGCCGGCGTCGACGAAGACCTTGAGCTGTTCGGCGGCCTCGTGTTCGTCGGTGTCCCGGCCCCAGGTCATGGTTCCCAGTCCGAGCCGGGAGACCCGGAGCCCGGTCCGTCCGAGGTGGCGCTGTTCCATCGGGCCGGCCTTTCGTCAGCTGACGAACTCGCAGGTCGGGGAGGTTCCGCCCGCTGTCGCCCGAGCGTAGCGCCCGCGCCCTGGGCCGACCCGGAAAGACCCGCGCACACGCCGCGCGCGCCCCTTGGTCGGGGCGCGTCGAGGTCGTCACGCGCCCTCCTCGTGCGGGTGACGCAGCACACACCTACCGGCCAGTAGCATGTCTGTCGAAGGCAGGGCTACGCTCGCGCCACGGACCGACTGGAAGGCTTGGCACCCATATGCGACTCGGGATCAACCTCGGCTACTGGGGACTCGGCATGGACGCCGACAACATCGCCGTCGCCCAGGAGGCCGACCGCCTCGGCTACTCGGTCTGCTGGGCCGCCGAAGCGTACGGCTCGGACGCGGCCACCGTGCTCAGCTTCGTCGCCGCGAAGACCGAGCGGATCGACGTCGGCTCGGCGATCTTCCAGATCCCGGCCCGCACCCCCGCGATGACCGCGATGACCGCCGCCACCCTGGACACCCTCTCCGGCGGCCGCTTCCGGCTCGGCCTCGGCGTCTCCGGCCCGCAGGTCTCCGAGGGCTGGTACGGCGTCAAGTTCGACAAGCCGCTGGCCCGCACCCGCGAGTACGTCGAGATCATCCGCAAGGCGATGTCCCGCGAGCGCCTGGTCCACGAGGGCGCCAACTGGACGCTCCCGCTGCCGGGCGGCCCCGGCAAGCCGATCAAGCTGACCGTGCACCCCGTGCGCGAGCACATCCCGCTGTACATCGCCGCGATCGGCCCGAAGAACCTGGAGCAGACCGGCGAGATCGCCGACGGCTGGCTCGGCATCTTCTTCGCCCCCGAGCACGCCGCGCTGTCAGTCGACCCGCTCACGGCCGGCCGCGCCAAGGCGGGCCTGACCCTGGACGGCTTCGACCTCTGCCCGACCGTCGCCATCTCGGTCGGCGAGGACGTCAAGGCCGCCGCCGACTCCCAGCGCTCCTACGCCGCGCTCTACATCGGCGGCATGGGCAGCAAGGACAAGAACTTCTACAACCAGCTCGCCCGCCGGATGGGCTACGAGCAGGCCGCCGACGAGATCCAGGAGAAGTACCTCGCCCGGGACTACGCGGGCGCCGCGGCCGCCGTCCCGCACGACCTGATCGACTCCACCGCGCTGCTCGGCGCCAAGGAGCGGATCGCCGACCGGATGCAGGCCTACGCCGACGCCGGCGTCACCACCCTCACCCTGGCGCCCGCCGGCTTCACCCTGGAGGAGCGCATGACCGCGCTGCGCACCGGCGTCGAGGCGCTGGAGCTGGCCGGCCTCGCCTGACCGCGGCCCCTGCGGGGTGCCGGGGTCACTCCCGGCGCCCCGCAGGGCCGGCGCGGACTCAGAGCCACCCCGCCCGCCTGAAGCTCCGGTACAGCCACGCGCAGGCGCCCGCCATCAGGGCCAGCACCGCCGGGTAGCCCCAGATCTGGTGGAGCTCCGGCATGTGCTCGAAGTTCATCCCGTAGATACCGGCGATCATCGTCGGCACCGCCGCCAGCGCGGCCCAGGCCGAGATCTTCCGCATGTCGTCGTTCTGCTGCACGCTCACCTGCGCCAGGTTGGCGTTGAGGATGTCCGAGAGCAGCCGGTCCAGACCGTCCACCAGCTCGATCACCCGGTGCAGGTGGTCGGCGACGTCCCGCAGGTAGGGCCGGAGCGGCTCCGCCACGAACGGCACGTCGGGCCGCAGCAGCCGGGCGGCCGGCTCCTGGAGCGGCATGGTGGCCCGGCGGAACCGCATCACCTCGCGCTTGAACCCGTAGATCCGCTCCGCGACGCCCCGCGCCCGGCCGGGGGCGAACACGTCCGCCTCCAGGTCGTCCAGCTCCCCCTGGAGGGTGGTGGCCAGATCCAGGTAGCTGTCGACCACCAGGTCGAAGATCCCGTACAGCACCGCGGCCGGGCCCATCCGCAGCAGGTCGGGCTGCTTCTCCAGCTCCGCCCGCAGCCCCTTGAGCGGGCTGTCCGCCCCGTGCCGGACGGTCATCACGTACGAGTCCCCGACCAGGACCATCACCTCGCCGATGGTCATGCTGCGGTCGGCGGGGTGGTAGCCGACCGTCTTGAGCGCCATCAGCAGCAGGTCCTGGTACTCCTCCAGCTTGGGGCGCTGACGGGCCGTCACGGCGTCCTCGACGGCCAGCGGATGCAGCCCGAACTCGGAGCTGACCAGGTCGAACTCCTCCACCGTCGGGTCCGCCAGCCCTATCCACACGAAGCTGTTCCCGGCCGCCCGGGCTGCGTCCAGGGCATCCGAGAAGTCGTCAGGCCCCTCGGTGCGGTGGCCGTCCCGATAGACGGCGCAATCGACGATCATGCCGTCCATTCTCGCCCGCCCGGCGTCGAACGGCCGTCATATCCACTGAAAGCGCACGAGCTGGGCACCCGCTGCCACCCGCACCGCGCAAGCCGTAGGCTTGGCCGCATGCCCACCCTGCTGCTCGTCCGACACGGCCGTTCCACCGCCAACACGGCCGGTGTCCTGGCCGGCTGGACGCCCGGCGTCGACCTCGACGAGACCGGGCGCGCCCAGGCCGCCGAGCTGCCCGCCAGGCTCGCCGGGATCCCGCTGGCGAAGGTGGTCTCCAGCCCGCTGGAGCGCTGCGGGCAGACCCTGGAACCGCTGCTCGCCGCCCGCCCCGAGCTCGGCGCACCCGAGCCGGACGAGCGCCTCGGCGAATGCCACTACGGCGACTGGACCGGCCGGCCGCTCGGCGAGCTGGCCAAGGAACCGCTCTGGCGGACCGTCCAGGACCACGCCTCGGCCGCCGCGTTCCCCGGCGGGGAGTCGCTGCGCGAGCTGAGCCACCGCACCGTCGACGCCGTGCGGGACTGGAACGACCGGATCGCCGCCGAGCACGGCCCGGACGCCGTCTGGGTCGCCTGCTCGCACGGTGACGTGATCAAGGCCGTGGTCGCCGACGCCCTCGGGCTGCACCTGGACCACTTCCAGCGGATCTCCGTCGAGCCCTGCTCGGTGACCGCGATCCGCTACACCGCGCACCGCCCGTACCTGCTGCGCCTCGGCGACACCGGGAGCCTCGCCTCGCTGGCGCCCCGGCCGGACCGTCCGACCGCCGACGAGGACGCGGTGGTCGGTGGCGACACCGGGGCGCCCGCACCCGCGCCCACACCCTGACCCCACGCCTCACCCCGGCCGCCGCGCAAGCCGTAGGCTGGCCACAGACAGCCCCTGCCCGATCCCGATCCGGAGCGAGAGAGTGCCCCGTCAGGTCTACTTCTACGACCAGCCCGAGCGGTTCGTGGCCGGTACGGTCGGCCAGCCCGGCTCCCGGGCCTTCTACCTCCAGGCCAGCTCACGCGGGCGGATGACCAGCGTGCTGCTGGAGAAGACCCAGGTCGCGGCGCTGGCCGAGCGCGTCGAGGAGGTCCTCGACGAGGCCCTGCGACGCACCGCCGGCTCGTCCGCGATCCCGGCCGTGGCCCCCGCCGACCTGATCGACACCGCTCCGCTGGACCTGCCGCTGGAGCAGGAGTTCCGGGTCGGCACCATGGCCCTGGCCTGGGACAGCGTGGACGAGTGCCTGGTGGTCGAGGCCCAGGCGGTGACCGAGGACGAGGACGAGGAAGCCGCCCTGGAGGACGACGAGAACGGCCCGGACATGCTCCGGGTGCGGCTCAGCGGGGCGATGGCCCGGGTCTTCGCCAAGCGCGCCCTGGACCTGGTCGCGGCCGGCCGCAAGCCCTGCCCGTTCTGCAACCTCCCGCTGGACCCCGAGGGCCACCTGTGCCCCCGCGCGAACGGCTACCGGCGCTGAACACCCAGCCGGACAGCGACGCCGTCCCGGTGACGGACCCGGCGACCAGCGCGGCCCTGGCGGCCGACACCGGCGCCGCCCTGGAGCTGCTGAGCTCCGGCGCGCTGACCGTGCACGGCCGGGTCACCGAGGCCTCCAACGCCGTGCTCTACTGCACCGTCGAGCTGGCCGGACTGGCCGCCCCCTGCGTCTACAAGCCGGTCGCCGGGGAGCGCCCGCTCTGGGACTTCCCGGACGGCACCCTGGCCGGCCGCGAGGTCGCCGCCCACCGGCTGGCCGCCGCCACCGGGTGGGAGCTGATCCCGCCCACCGTCCTGCGCGAGGGCCCGCACGGCCCCGGCATGGTCCAGCTCTGGATCGAGCCGGACCCGGACGCCCCCGAGCTGCTGGCCCTGCAGGACCCGGCCGGCCCCGAGCCGGGCTGGCTCCCGATCGTCCGGGCGGAGGTGGGGGAGGGCCGCACCGCACTGCTGGTCCACCGCGACGACGAGCGGCTGCGCCGGCTCGCCGTGCTGGACGCCGTCCTCAACAACGCCGACCGCAAGGGCGGCCACTGGCTGCCCGCCGCCGACGGACGGATCTACGGCATCGACCACGGCGTCACCTTCGCCGTCCCCGGCAAGCTGCGCACCCTGCTCTGGGGCTGGGCCGAGCAGCCGCTCACGGCCGAGGCCCACGAGGTGCTCGACCGGCTGGCCGCCGAGCTCGACGGGCCGCTGGCGCGGGAGCTGGGCCCGCACCTGACCTCAGCCGAGCTGACCGCCACCCGGGAGCGGGTCGCCGCGCTGCGCCGCGGCGGTCGCCACCCGCTGCCGTCACCTGACTGGCCGTCGATCCCCTGGCCGCCGGTCTGACCGAAGTCGCCCGAGGTGCCCCATTCCGTGCTTGAAACGGTCGGAAAGCGATTCAAGCCGATCCTTGCGACTGGTTAGCCTTTCAAATGATCGCAAGGTTAGAGTCGGAGCCATGCATTCCTGGCCCGCCTCCGAGGTTCCCGCCCTGCCCGGTCAGGGGCTCCCCCTGCGCATCCACGACACCGCCACAAGCAGTGTCCGAGAGGTCGTGCCCCAGGGGCCGACCGCCCGCCTGTACGTCTGCGGCATCACCCCGTACGACGCCACCCACCTGGGCCACGCTGCCACCTACAACACCTTCGATCTGGTGCAGCGGGTCTGGAAGGACGCCGGCCACGACGTCCTCTACGTGCAGAACGTCACCGACGTGGACGACCCGCTGCTGGAGCGCGCCGTCGCCACCGGCCAGGACTGGACGGCCCTCGCCGAGCGCGAGACCGCGCTGTTCCGCGAGGACATGACCGCGCTGCGGATCCTGCCGCCCGCCCACTACATCGGCGCCGTCGAGTCCATCCCGTGGATCGTCCCGCTGGTCAAGAAGCTGCTGGCGAGCGGCGCCGCGTACGAGCTCGACGGCGACATCTACTTCTCGGTCGAGTCCGACCCGCGGTTCGGCGAGGTCTCCGGCCTCACCCGCGAGCAGATGCTGCCGGTCTTCGGCGAGCGCGGCGGCGACCCCGAGCGGCCCGGCAAGAAGCACCCGCTGGACGCCCTGCTCTGGCTGGCCGCCCGCCCCGGCGAGCCCGCCTGGGACACCGAGCTCGGCCACGGCCGGCCCGGTTGGCACATCGAGTGCGTGGCGATCGCCCTGCAGTTCCTCGGGATGTCCTTCGACATCCAGGGCGGCGGCGCCGACCTCTCCTTCCCGCACCACGAGATGGGCGCCGCGCACGCCCAGGTCGCCACCGGCGAGCACCCGTACGCCCAGGCCTACGTGCACGCCGGCATGGTCGGCCTGGACGGGCACAAGATGTCCAAGTCCCGCGGCAACCTGGTCTTCGTCTCCGCGCTGCGCCGCGAGGGCGTCGACCCGGCGGCGATCCGGCTGGCGCTGCTGGCCCACCACTACCGCAGCGACTGGGAGTGGACCGACGGTGACCTCGAGCACGCCGTCGAGCGGCTGGCCCGCTGGCGCGCGGCGGTCTCCCGGCCGGACGGCCCGTCCGCCGAGGGCCTGCTCGCCGAGGTCCGCGCGGCGATGGCCGAGGACCTGGACGCGCCGGCCGCGCTGGCCGCCGTCGACCGCTGGGCCGTGCTCCAGTCCGAGACCGGCGGCGACGACATCGGCGCCCCCGGCCTGGTCTCGCGGACCGTGGACGCACTGCTGGGCGTCGCCCTGTAGACGCCCGGAGCCCGTACTGCCGGAGGGGGCGTCAGGACCAGGTCCTGACGCCCCCTCCGGCAGTACGGCTCAGCCCGTACTGCCGTCCCCGCCCTCGTCGGTGGGCCCGTCCGGCTGCTGGTCGGCCTGGTCGGCGTGATTCTCCGCCGTGTCCTCCGCCGTGTCCGGGGCCCTGTCGGCGGGCTTGTCGTCGGCGGGCTTCACCCCCGGCTCGGGATCGGCGGGGCGCTCCGCGGTGGCGTGGCCGGACACCGGCTTCTCCCCGGTCGGCCCCAGGTTGTCGCGCCGCCTCAGGTAGCGCTCGAACTCGCGGGCGATCGCGTCGCCCGACGCCTCCGGCAGCTCCGCGGTGTCCTGGGCCTCCTCCAACTGCTGCACGTACTCGGAGACCTCGCTGTCCTCGGCGGCCAGCTGGTCGACCCCGAGCTGCCACGCCCGGGAGTCCTCGGCCAGCTCGCCCGGCGGGATCCGCAGGTCGAGCAGGTCCTCCAGCTTGTTGATCAGGGCCAGCGTCGCCTTCGGGTTCGGCGGCTGGGCCACGTAGTGCGGTACCGCGGCCCACAGCGTCACGGCCGGCACCCCGGCGTGCGCGCAGGCCTCCTGCAGGACACCGACGATGCCGGTCGGGCCCTCGTAGCGGCTCTCCTCCAGGTCCAGCGTGCGGGCCAGCGCGGCGTCCGAGGTCACCCCGCTGACCGGGACCGGCCGGCTGTGCGGGGTGTCGCCGAGCAGCGCGCCCAGGATGACCACCAGCTCCACGCCCAGCTCGTGCGCGAAACCGAGCAGCTCGTTGCAGTACGAGCGCCAGCGCATGCTGGGCTCGATCCCGCGGACCAGGACCAGGTCCCGGGGTTTGGGCTCGGTCACCCGGACCACCGAGAGCCGGGTGGTCGGCCAGGTGATCCGGCGGACCCCGCCGTCCAGCCAGACGGTCGGGCGGTTGACCTGGAAGTCGTAGTAGTCCTCCGCGTCGAGTGCGGCGAACACCTTCCCGCCCCAGGTCTCGTCCAGGTGCCCCACGGCCGCAGAGGCCGCGTCACCCGCGTCGTTCCAGCCCTCGAAGGCGCAGACCATCACCGGGTCGATCAACTCGGGAACGTCCTCCAGCTCGATCACCCAGCGTCTCCCTCCATCGGTCAGCCGCCGCCCCCGTCCGGTGCGCACCGGCTGGCCGGCCGCCGACTGTTCAACTCTCGCGTGGAACGCCCCGTTCCACGGTCCCTACCTGCCCAGCCTACGGTCTTTGATG
The DNA here is from genome assembly GCF_041434935.1 of Kitasatospora sp. NBC_00374. Classification (NCBI taxonomy): domain Bacteria; kingdom Bacillati; phylum Actinomycetota; class Actinomycetes; order Kitasatosporales; family Streptomycetaceae; genus Kitasatospora; species Kitasatospora sp. NBC_00374. Next base: position 6,904,388 of record NZ_CP107964.1, read on the forward strand.
CCTGCCCCGGCCGGAGGGGAGAGAGCCTATCCGAGGGCACTGGAGGCAGGGCGGAATTAGGCCCCGCGGCAGCCCGGACGGTGTCGGGGCGCACCCTAGGCCAGCGCCGCGGCGACGGCCGGGAGGTAGCCGTCGGACTGGCCGCGGGCGGTGGGGTGGAAGGACTCCCACAGGTGGGTCAGGACGAACCGGGTGATCCACTCCTGGCTGCCGCCCGAGCAGACGCCGTGACCGGCGAAGGCGGGCCGGACGTCCGCGAATTCGAAGCCCTGCTTTCCGGCCTGCTGCTCGATCAGCTCGTCCAGCCGGTCGGTCAGGGCGTTGAAGCGGACCCGGCGGGGGTCCGTTCCGATGGTGCAGACGGTGCCGGTGTGCAGCAGGTGCGGGTACCCGGTGACCACCACACGGGCTGCCGGGGCGGCGCTGCGCACCTCGCCGTAGAGCGTGGTCAGCCGTGCGGGCAGCTCCTCGCGCAGTCGGCGTTCGGTCTCGTCCAGCGCGCGGTCGCAGCGGCTGTCGGTGGTGATCGGCTGCAGGCAGGCGACCACCCCGTCGGCGAACCCGAGGTCGTTGCCGCCGACGGTCAGGGTGACCACGGCGGCGTCGGCGGGCACCCGGGGCAGCTGGTCGCGCCGGACGTCGTCGACGGTGGCCCCGTTGCAGGTGGCGTTCACGAAGCCGGCGGGGTGGTGCGCGGCGGCCCACAGCGCCGGGTAGGACCGGGTGCTGCGGTGGCAGTCACCGCTCGCGGTGTCGTACCCGCCCGCGGCGACTCCCGCCGCGTACGAGTCGCCGAGCGCGGCGTAGCCGCCCGGGTCCGCGGCCGAGGCCTGGGCCGGGGCGCCCGCGAGCAGCAGGGGGACGGCGACGAGGGCGGCGAGCAGTCTGTGGCGCACGGGTCTCTCCGGAGGTGCACGGGCCGGCCGGGCGGCCTGGCGTCTGGTTACGGATCGTAGTGGATCAACTGCGAAGAGTGCATGCGCCTTGATTTGCAAATCAGCGCAAGCCATTTGCGTGATCTGACGTAGACTCGCCGGCATGACACGACGACTTGCCGAGGTGGCCAAGAAGGTCGGGGTGAGCGAGGCGACCGTCAGCCGGGTGCTGAACGAGAAGCCCGGCGTCTCCGAGGCGACCAGGGCCGCGGTGCTGACCGCACTGGACGTGCTGGGCTACGAGCGGCCCACCCAACTGCGCGGCGAACGCGCCCGGCTGGTCGGCCTGGTGCTGCCCGAGCTGCAGAACCCGATCTTCCCCGCGTTCGCCGAGGTGGTGGGCGGCGCCCTGGCCGGCCAGGGCTTCACGCCGGTGCTGTGCACGCAGACCGCGGGCGGGGTCTCCGAGGCCGACTACGTGGACCTCCTGCTGGAGCAGCAGGTCTCCGGCGTGGTCTTCTTCGGCGGCCTGTACGCCCAGGGCGACGCCCCGCACGAGCACTACGACCGGCTGGCCGAGCGCAGCCTGCCGACCGTGCTGCTGAACGCGGCCATCGACCACCTGGACTTCCCCCGGGTCTCCTGCGACGACGCCGTCGCGGTCGAGCAGGCGGTCGGCCACCTCAAGCAGTTGGGCCACCGCAGGATCGGCCTGGTGCTCGGCCCGGCCGACCACGTGCCGTCCCACCGCAAGCTGGCGGCGGCCCGCACCGCGATGGCCAAGGCCGGCCTCGACCTGCCCGAGGAGCATGTCGAGCGGGCCCTGTTCAGCCTGGAGGGCGGGCAGGCGGCGACCACCCGGCTGCTCAGGCGGGGGATCACCGGCGTGGTCTGCGCCTCCGACCCGCTCGCGCTCGGCGCCGTCCGCGCGGTGCGCCGGGCGGGCCTGGCCGTCCCTGACGACGTGTCGGTGATCGGGTACGACGACTCCTCCTTCATGATGTGCACCGATCCGCCGCTGACCACCGTCCGGCAGCCGATCGAGGCGATGGGCCGGGCGGCCGTCGAGCTGCTGGTCGGAGAGATCGCCGGGGTCAAGGTGACCCACGACGAGCTTCTGTTCGAGCCGGAGTTGGTGGTGCGCGGCTCGACCGCGCCGGTGCGCGAGCGGGGCTGACCGCGGCGGGCTGACGGAGCATCGTCGAGCGGGCGGGCACTTCGGTGCCCGCCCGCTTTCGCATGCCCGGATATGACGCCGGCCCGGCGCCACTGCCGCAAGTGGACAGTCAGCTTTTTGCGAAGTCTCGTCGACATCTTGTGGTCATCTGTCGAGGCTGGTTAAGTGGTCGACGCCAGCAGGCGATGCGTCACCGCAGCGGCCGAGGTACGACCTCGCTCACGCTTCCCCGCCACCCGACTGCGTTTCCCGGGGGCGGCCCCCACCGGAAATCACGGGCTACTCCCGCGCCTCGGCGCTGCCCACGTGCTCGAAAGGGTCCACCCGCATGAACAGAGACCGGCTCCTCCGCAGATCCGTCGCCCTTCTCGCCGCGGCCGGCCTGGCGCTGGGCGCCGCCGCCTGCAGTTCCCCGGGCTCCACCGGCGGCTCCGGCGACCAGGGCGGATCGTCCGACGCCTCGGCCCCGCTCGACCCGGGCACCAAGGTGACGATCAGCATCGACTGCCAGCCGCCGGTCACCAAGGCCGCCGAGCGCAAGCAGTGGGCCGACGACGTGGCGGCGTTCAGCAGGCTCTACCCGAACGTCACCGTCAAGGCGAAGGACGGCTTCCCCTGCGAGGAGCCCGCGGCCTTCACCGCCCAGCTCAAGGGCAGGACCCAGACCGACGTCTTCTACAGCTACTTCACCGACCTCGACCAGGTGCTGGACGCGGACGGCGCCGAGGACATCTCGGCCTACGTCAACGAGAAGTCCGTGCCGGCCCTCAAGGACATCGACCCCTCGGTGCTGGCCACCCTGAAGTCGGAGGGCAGGCTCTACGGCCTGCCCTACTCCAACTACAAGATGGGCCTGCTCTACAACCGCAAGCTCTTCACCCGGGCCGGCCTGGACCCCGACCGGCCGCCGACCACCTGGGAGGGCGTCCGCGAGGCCGCCAGGAGGATCGCCGCCCTCGGCAACGGGGTCAACGGCTACGGCGACTACAGCGCCACCAACCAGGGCGGCTGGCACTACACCGCGGAGCTGTACGGCCTCGGCGGCTCGATGACCACCGAGGACGGCAAGAAGGCGGCGTTCAACACGCCGGAGGGCAGGAAGGTCCTGCAGAACCTGTACGACATGCGCTGGACCGACAACAGCATGGGCGCCACCCAGGGCCTCAAGTGGCCCGACCTGATGACCCAGATGTCCACCGACAAGCTCGGCATGTACGTCGGCGCCCCGGACGACATCACGTACATGGTCCAGACCCTCAAGGGCAACTACGAGGACTACGGCATGGGTCCGATGCCCGGCGGCAAGGCGGCCCTGCTCGGCGGCAACGACTACCTGTTCAAGAAGGGGTCCAGCCCCGACCAGATCAAGGCCGGCATCGCCTGGATCAACTTCAAGTTCCTCACCATCGGCAGGGGCCAGTTCGACTACGCCCGCAACAAGACCGACGGACTGCCGGTCGGCCTGCCCCAGCCGTTCTTCTTCACCGGCGCCAGCCTGGAGGCGGACAACCGGGCCAAGGCCGCCGACGCCACCGTCCCGGTGAAGAACTACGCGCCGTACCTGGCCGCGTCGGTGCCCGGCAGGACCGAGCCGGCCAACGCCCAGCAGATCTACAAGGTCCTGGACAACGCCGTCTCAGGCGTCCTGACCGACCGGAACGCCAACGTGGACAAGCTGCTCGCGGACGCCGAGAGCCAGGTCGACCAGGTCCTGGCGAGCCTCGGGTAGCGGCGCGCAGGGGCCGGCGCAGCACACACACCGCCGGCCCCCGCGCCCCGCACCTCCCCGGCCCACCGAATCAGGAGCTCCCTCCCCATGGCAGCGATCAGCGCCTTCGCCCGCCGCAAGCCCGCCGGCCCGGCCCCGGATCCCGCCCCCGCCTCCCGCCGCGCCGGCCTGAAGCAGCGCGTTCGCCGGAACCTCACGGCGCACGGCTTCCTGCTCGGCGCGCTGCTCTGCTTCGCCTACTTCTCGTGGTACCCGATGGTCCGCGAGGTCGTCATGAGCTTCCAGAGGACCAGGCGCGGCAGGACCACCTGGGTCGGCCTGGACAACCTGGACCACATCCTCCAGGACCCGGCCTTCTGGCAGGCCTGGCGCAACACCCTGCTCTTCACCCTCCTCGCCCTGGTGCTCGGCTTCGCGGTGCCGTTCGTGGTCGCCGTCCTGCTGAACGAACTGCGCCACGCCAAGGCGTACCTGAGGATCCTGGTCTACCTGCCGGTGATGATGCCGCCGGTCGCCTCGGTGCTGCTCTTCAAGTACTTCTACGACCCGTCGTACGGCCTGTTCAACAGCGTCCTGCGCTTCCTCCACCTGCCCACCTCGGCCTGGCTGAACTCCTCGTCCACCGCGATGGTCTCGGTGGTCGTCGCCGCCACCTGGATGAACATGGGCGGCGCCACCCTCGTCTACCTGGCCGCGCTGCAGGGCATCCCCGGCGAGCTGTACGAGGCGGCCGAACTGGACGGCGCCGGTCTGCTGCGCAGGATCTGGCACGTCACCATCCCGCAGACCCGGTTGATCCTCTCGCTGCTCCTGCTGCTCCAGATCGTCGCCACCATGCAGGTCTTCGTCGAGCCCTTCCTGCTCACCGGCGGCAACGGCCCGCAGGGCTCCACCACCACCGTGGTCTACCTGATCTACCAGTACGCCTTCAACTTCAACGACTACGGCAGCGCCTCGGCGCTCGGCCTGGTCATGCTGATCGTCCTCGCCGGCCTCTCCGGCCTCTACGCGCGGCTCAGCCGCACCGCAGACTAGGGAATGGCCAGATGCGCACCCTGATCTCCGACACCCGGATCAACCGCCGCGGCGGCCGGATCGTCTACTGGACGGTGCTCACCCTGGTGGTGGCCGTCTTCACGCTGGTCTTCCTCGGCCCGCTCTACTGGCTGGTCACCGGCGGCCTCAAGTCCACCCGGGAAGTCGTCCAGAACCCGCCGACGCTCTTCCCCGAGCAGATCCACACCGACACCTACCGTGAGGCGTGGAGTCAACTGAGGATGGGCCGGCTGCTGTTCAACACGCTGTACTACGCCTTCGGGGCACTCGCCTTCCAGTTGGTGTTCGACGTCGCGGCGGCCTACGCCCTGTCGAAGCTGCGGCCGGTGCTGGGAAACCTGATCCTCGGGATGATGCTCGCGACCCTGATGATCCCGGCGGCGGTGCTGATCGTGCCCCAGTACCTCACCGTGCTGGACCTGCCGCTGCTGCACGTCAACCTGGTCAACACGCCCTGGGCGATCTGGCTGCCCACCGTGGCCAACGCGTTCAACATCTTCCTGCTGAAGCGCTTCTTCGACTCCGTCCCCGAGGAGCTGATGGCCGCGGCCGCGATCGACGGGGCCACCCCGCTGCGGGCGCTGTGGTCGATCGTGCTGCCGATGTCCCGGCCGATCCTCGGGGTGGTCTCGATCTTCGCGGTGGTGAACGTCTGGAAGGACTTCCTGTGGCCGATGCTGGTCCAGCCCGACCCCGCGAAGCAGCCGCTCAACATCGGCATCAACTCGCTGTCGCTGGGCGTCTCGCAGAACGTCGTCATCGCCGCGCTGGCGATCGCCTCGGCGCCCACCATCGTGTTCTTCCTGATCTTCCAGCGCAACATCATGGCCGGTCTGACCTCGGGCAGCCTCAAGGGCTGACGGCCCGTCAACCGCATCGAGCCTTCTGAAAGGGGCCCCACCGTGGCACAGCAGCCCGAGCCTTCGGACTGGTGGCGGGACGCCGCGATCTACCAGGTGTACCCGCGCAGTTTCGCCGACGGCGGCGGCGACGGCACGGGGGACCTTGCCGGGGTCCGCTCCCGCCTGCCGTACCTTGCCGAACTCGGCGTCCAGGCGGTCTGGTTCAACCCCTGGTACCCGTCGCCGATGGCCGACGGCGGCTACGACGTGGCGGACTACCGGGACGTCGACCCGGCCTTCGGCACCCTGGCCGAGGCCGAGAAGCTGATCGCCGAGGGTCTGGAGCTGGGCCTGCGGACGATCGTGGACATCGTGCCCAACCACGTCTCCGACGCCCACCCGTGGTTCCGCGCCGCGCTGGCCGCCGCCCCCGGCAGCCCGGAGCGCGACCTGTTCCACTTCCGGCCCGGGCGCGGCGCGCTGGGTGAACTCCCCCCGAACGACTGGAAGTCCGAGTTCGGCGGGTGCCCCTGGACCAGGACGGTGAACGCCGACGGCAGCCCGGGGGAGTGGTACCTGCATCTGTTCGCCGTCCAGCAGCCCGACCTCAACTGGGCGCACCCTCAAGTGCGTTCGGAGCACGAGTCGATCCTGCGGTTCTGGTTCGACCGGGGTGCGGCCGGCGTGCGGATCGACTCCGCAGGCCTGCTCGCCAAGGACCCGGCCCTGCCGGACTTCGAACCAGGCCGCGACCCGCACCCGTTCGTCGACCGGGACGAGCTGCACGGGATCTACCGCTCCTGGCGCGCCATCGCCGACTCCTACGCCGAGCCCAGGGTGCTGATCGGCGAGATCTGGGTATCCGACACCGAGCGCTTCGCCCGCTACCTGCGTCCGGACGAGCTGCACACCGCGTTCAACTTCGACTTCCTGGCCCGCCCCTGGGAGCCGTTCCAGCTGCGCGCCTCGATCGACGCCACGCTGGCCGCGCACGCCCCGGTCGGCGCCCCCGCGACCTGGGTGCTCTGCAACCACGACGTGACCCGTACCGTCACCCGCTACGGCCGGGCCGACACCCGCTTCGACTTCGCGGCCAAGGCCTTCGGCACCCCCACCGATCTGCCGCTCGGGCGCCGCCGGGCCCGGGCGGCCGCCCTGCTCTCGCTGGCGCTGCCCGGTTCGGTCTACCTCTACCAGGGGGAGGAGCTCGGCCTGCCCGAGGTGGAGGACCTGCCACCGGAGCGCCTGCAGGACCCGATGCACCTGCGCTCCGGCGGCACCGACCCCGGCCGGGACGGCTGCCGGGTGCCGCTGCCCTGGTCGGGCTCCGAGCCCCCGTACGGCTTCGCGCCGGCGGGTGTCGAGCCGTGGCTGCCGCAGCCGGCCGGCTGGGGCGCCCTCACGGTCGAGGCGCAGTCCGGTGACCCGGACTCGATGCTCGAGCTCTACCGGTCCGCGCTGCGGATCCGGCGCAGCGCGGTGGCGGGGGAGTTCGCCTGGCTGCCCTCGGGCCGGGAGGTGCTGGCGTTCCGGCGGGCGGGCGGCTTCAGCTGCCTGGTGAACCTGGGCGGCGAGCCGGTGGCGCTGCCGCCGCACGGCGCCGTGCTGCTGGCCAGCGGGCCGCCGGCCGGCGGGCTGCTGCCGCCGGACACGGCGGTCTGGCTGCAGGACTCGTAACTTTATGGACTGCTGTCTATGATGAGTGGACAGTTGTCTATGAAGTGGTGAGTGACGATGCAGATCCTGTCGGTCGTGCTGGTGGCCCTGGTGGCCCTGCTGCACGCGTACTTCCTCGTGCTGGAGATGTTCCTCTGGCAGCGCCGGCCCGGGCGCGAGCTCTCCGGCTTCGACGCGGACCTGGCCGCGGCCACCGCGCCGCTGGCCGCCAACCAGGGCCTCTACAACGGCTTCCTGGCCGCGGGCCTGGTCTGGGGCCTGATCGCCGCCGACCCCACCGGCTACCGGGTGCAGGTGTTCTTCCTGTGCTGCGTCGTGGTGGCGGGCCTGTACGGGGCGGCCACCGCCAACCGGCGGATCCTGTTCGCCCAGGCGCTGCCCGGCGCGGCCGCGCTGGCCGCCGTCCTGGTGGCGGGATGACCCCGGCGGGCGACCCCCGGGCCGAGCGGACCAGGGCCGGCCTGCGGGCGGCGCTGCTCGCCGAGTGCGCCGAACGCCCGCTGGAACAGGTCAGCGTCTCGGCGGTGGTCCGCCGCGCCGGGGCCGCCCGGGCCACCTTCTACCTGCACTACCAGGACCTCCAGGCGCTCGCCGTGGACGCCTGCGCGGACGTGGTCCGGGAGGCGGTCGACGCCCTGCACGCCTGGCGCGGCGCCCCCGACCCGGCCGCGCCGCCGCCCGCGCTGGCCGAGTTCCTGGCCCAGGCGCGCGGCCGGCGCGACCTGTACCGCTCGCTGCTCCACCCGGGCGGCAGCGGCCCGCTCGGCGAGCTGCTCAACCTCCAGCTGCGCGAGCGCAGCCGCACCGAGCGCGAGCTGGCCGGCGCGCCCCACCCGGACATCGTCGCCGCCGCGGTCGCCGGAGCCTTCACGGCACTGCTCGCGGACTGGCTCCACGGCGACCGGCCCGCCGATCCGCCGGTCATGGCCGGTCAGGTCTGGCGGCTGCTGATCGCCCTGCACCGCACGCCGTTCGGCTGAGGCCGTCCGCACGGGCAGAGCGTCCGGCGGCCCGGGGAACCGGACGGGACCTACCGCGCGCCCCAGCCGTCGCGGTACTCGGCCCAGTGCCGGTCGGTGGCGGTGAAGTCGACGTACAGGGCCAGACCGAAGGCCTGGCGGTGGTCGCCGCCGAGGCCGAGCCGGGCACCGCGGACGGCGGCCGCCACGGTCTCGGCGGAGCCGCGGTGGCTGAACGTGTCGTCCCAGTAGGCGGGCAGCCCCATCAGCAGGTCGACCCGGTCCGGGGTCACCTCCAGGGCGAGCCGGGTCTGGTGGACGACGTAGCCGCCGTACAGCGACTCCAGCTGCATGCTGGTGTCGTAGGACATCAGCGCGATCTGGTCGACCCGTCGGGCGGTCTCGGCGAAGTACGCCTGCGACCACCACTTGCCGTGGCCGGTCAGCCCGGTGCCGGCGACGTGCAGGCCCGGCACCGGGTCGATCTGCGGGGCGGCCACCGACAGCGGGACACCCCGGGCGGCGGTCATCGCGTGGGTCTGGTCGAGCAGGCCGAGGAAGCCCGCGTCCTCGGAGTGCACCGGCTCCATGTCGAAGTGCACGCCGTCGAAGCCGAGGTCCAGCACCTGGGCGGCGGAGGCGGTGATCCGGTCGCGGACGTCCGCCCGGTCGAGGTGCAGGCCCTCCTTCTCCGGGGCGACCACGTCGCCCAGCCAGGACTGCACCCGGATGCCGGGCAGCGTCCGGTGCACGCTCTCGACGAACTGCCGGGCCTTCGGGTGGAGCGCGGGGTCGAGCGAGCCGTCGTGGGAGAGCGGCCCGGTGTGCACGTAGAGGTCGCGGATCCCGGTGCCGGCCAGCCGTCGGCCGAGCTCGGCGAGGTCCGCGTCCCCCTTTCGGCCGTCCACCCAGGCGTGGCCGAGCCAGACCGCGTCCCGGCCCCGGGTGCGGGCGTCGGCGGCCGGCTCCCCGGTGTACGCGAGCCGCAGGGCGGCGGCCGCCGTGGCGATCGGGAGCAGGACGAGGGCCAGGCCGAGCAAGGCCGCCACGCCCGTTCGGCGCCATCGGCTCCATCCGCGCCAGCGGGCGCGCATCGCCCTCAGCCTCGCCCGTATCGCTCGTCGCACAAGCCCTCCCCGTCCTCGTTCGGCGTCCATCAGGACGCCCACGATGCGATACGGGTTCCATGCGCGGGCCCTCGGCCGGATACCCTGACCGCGTGCGTCCCGGATCACAGACCGGGACCGCATAGCCGACAGCCGTCGCACCCAGGAGCAGCCACATGGCCACAGCCGTCCCCTCGCCCGCCCAGACCGCGTCCGCCCAGCAGGGGCGGGCGGATGCCCTGCGTGCAGCCCTCGCCACCCGGGTGGTGGTTGCGGACGGTGCGATGGGCACCATGCTGCAGGCGCAGGATCCGACGATGGAGGACTTCGAGCAGCTGGAGGGCTGCAACGAGATCCTCAACGTGACCCGCCCGGACATCGTGCGTTCGGTCCACGACGCGTACTTCGCGGTGGGTGTGGACTGCGTGGAGACGAACACCTTCGGTGCCAACCACGCGGCGCTGGGCGAGTACGACATTCCCGAGCGGGTGTTCGAGCTGTCCGAGGCCGGTGCGCGGATCGCCCGCGAGGCCGCGGACGCGTTCACGGCCGAGGACGGCCGGGCGCGTTGGGTGCTGGGCTCGATCGGGCCGGGCACGAAGCTGCCGACGCTGGGCCACGCCCCGTACGAGCTGCTGCGCGACGGCTTCCAGGCGAACGCGGCCGGTCTGGTCGCGGGCGGGGTGGACGCGCTGCTGGTGGAGACCAGTCAGGACCTGCTGCAGACCAAGGCGGCGGTGCTGGGCTGCAAGCGGGCGCTGGCCGAGGCGGGTGTGGACCTGCCGGTGCTGGTGCAGGTGACGGTGGAGACCACCGGCACCATGCTGCTGGGCTCCGAGATCGGTGCGGCGCTGACCGCGTTGGAGCCGCTGGGCGTCGACTACATCGGCCTGAACTGCGCCACCGGCCCCGCGGAGATGAGCGAGCACCTGCGCTACCTGGCGAAGAACGCCCGGGTCGGCCTGTCGTGCATGCCCAACGCGGGTCTGCCGGTGCTCGGCAAGGACGGTGCGCACTACCCGCTGTCGCCGGTCGAGCTGGCCGACGCGCACGAGGTCTTCACGCGTGACTACGGCCTGTCGCTGGTCGGCGGCTGCTGCGGTACCACGCCCGAGCATCTGCGGGCGGTGGTCGAGCGGGTCCAGGGCCGTCCGCTGGTGCCGCGCGAGCCGCGCCCGGAGCCGTCCGCCGCCTCGCTGTACCAGGCGGTGCCGTTCCGGCAGGACACCTCGTACCTGGCGATCGGTGAGCGGACCAACGCCAACGGTTCGAAGAAGTTCCGCGAGTCGATGCTGGCGGGCGACTGGCAGGCCTGCGTGGAGATCGCGCGGGAGCAGATCCGGGACGGGTCCCACCTGCTGGACCTGTGCGTGGACTACGTCGGCCGGGACGGCGTGGCCGACATGAAGGAGATCGCCGGCCGGCTCGCCACCGCCTCCACCCTGCCGATCGTGCTGGACTCCACCGAGCCGGACGTGCTGCGCGCGGGTCTGGAGGCGCTGGGCGGGCGGGCGTTGCTGAACTCCGTCAACTACGAGGACGGTGACGGTCCGGACACCCGGTTCGGGAAGGTCGCCTCGCTGGCCCGGGAGCACGGCGCCGGTCTGATCGCGCTGACCATCGACGAGGAGGGCCAGGCCCGCACCGCGCAGACCAAGGTCGCCATCGCGGAGCGGCTGATCGCCCAGCTCACCGGCGAGTACGGCATCGAGGAGGGCTCGATCCTGGTCGACTGCCTGGCGTTCACCCTGGGCACCGGCCAGGAGGAGTCGCGCCGGGACGGCGTGGAGACCATCGAGGCGATCCGCGAGCTCAAGCGCCGCCACCCGGACGTGCAGACCACGCTCGGCCTGTCGAACATCTCCTTCGGCCTCAGCCCGGCCGCCCGCATGGTGATCAACTCGGTGTTCCTGCACGAGTGCGTCGAGGCGGGCCTGGACTCGGCGATCGTGCACGCCTCCAAGATCCTGCCGATGGCCCGGATCCCCGACGAGCAGCGCACGGTCGCCCTCGACCTGGTCTACGACCGCCGCACCGAGGACTACGACCCGCTGCAGAAGCTGCTGCAGCTCTTCGAGGGCGTCTCGGTGGCCTCCAGCGCGGAGTCCAAGGCGCAGGAGCTGGCGGCGCTGCCGCTGGAGGAGCGCCTGCAGCGCCGGATCATCGACGGTGAACGGGGTGGTCTGGAGGCGGACCTCGACGAGGCCCTCGCCGGGCGTCCGGCGCTGGAGATCGTCAACAGCACCCTGCTGGCCGGGATGAAGGTGGTCGGCGAGCTGTTCGGCTCCGGCCAGATGCAGCTGCCGTTCGTGCTGCAGTCCGCCGAGGTGATGAAGACCGCGGTCGCGCACCTGGAACCGCACATGGAGAAGTCCGACGACGAGGGCAAGGGCACCATCGTGCTGGCCACCGTCAAGGGCGACGTCCACGACATCGGCAAGAACCTCGTCGACATCATCCTGTCCAACAACGGCTACACCGTCGTCAACCTCGGCATCAAGCAGCCGGTCTCGGCGATCCTGGACGCCGCCGTCGAGCACAAGGCCGACGTGATCGGCATGTCCGGCCTGCTCGTCAAGTCGACAGTGATCATGAAGGAGAACCTCCAGGAGCTCAACCAGCGCAACCTGGCCGCCGACTACCCGGTCATCCTCGGCGGCGCCGCCCTCACCCGCGCCTACGTCGAACAGGACCTGCACGAGATCTACCAGGGCGAGGTCCGCTACGCCCGCGACGCCTTCGAGGGCCTGCGCCTGATGGACGCCCTGATCGCGGTCAAGCGCGGCGTCCCCGGCGCCAGCCTGCCGGAGCTGCGCCAGCGCCGGCACGCCCGGGTCGAGATCGAGGAGCCGCAGGAGGAGGTCAACCTCGGCCAGCTGCGCTCCGACGTCGCGCTGGACAACCGGGTGCCGGCCCCGCCGTTCTGGGGGGACCGGATCGTCAAGGGCATCCCGTTCGCGGACTACGCCTCCTGGCTGGACGAGGACGCGCTGTTCAAGGGCCAGTGGGGTCTGAAGGCCGCCCGCAACGGCGACGGCCCCTCCTACGAGGAGCTGGTGGAGACCGAGGGCCGGCCGCGGCTGCGGATGTGGCTGGACCGGCTGCAGACCGAGGGCTGGCTGGAGCCGGCCGTGATCTACGGCTACTACCCGGCCAACTCCAAGGGCGACGACCTGATCGTCTTCAACGAGGACGGCTCCGAGAACACCCGCTTCACCTTCCCGCGTCAGCGGCGCGGGAGGCGGCTGTGCCTGGCGGACTTCTTCCGGCCCGAGGAGTCGGGCGAGCGGGACGTGCTGGGCCTGCAGGTGGTGACCATGGGCAACCGGGTCTCCGAGGCCGCCAACGAGCTGTTCGCGGGCAACGCCTACCGCGACTACCTGGAGCTGCACGGCCTGTCCGTCCAGCTGGCCGAGGCACTGGCCGAGTTCTGGCACGCCCGGGTCCGCTTCGAGCTGGGCTTCGGCGACGAGGACCCGCAGGACGTCCGGGACATGTTCGCGCTGAAGTACCGCGGCGCCCGCTTCTCCCTCGGCTACGGCGCCTGCCCCGAACTGGAGGACCGCGCGAAGATCGCCGAACTGCTCAAGCCCGAACGCATCGGCGTGATCCTCTCCGAGGAGTTCCAGCTCCACCCGGAGCAGTCCACCGACGCGATCGTCATCCACCACCCCGAAGCCAAGTACTTCAACGCCCGGTAACGCGCAGCTCGCGCTCCGTTCGCTGCAAAAGGCGAGGGCAAGCGTAAGCTTGATGATCCTGAACGGGCCGGCTCGCTCACCAGCGGGTCGGCCTGTGCCATCCCTCGGGGTGGCCGGCTCTTCGGAAGGGACCATCGGCATGACGACCGTTTCCACCTCCGCGCCGACCACGGGCGCCGGCGCGGGCCTGCAGGCGGTGCTGCTCGACATGGACGGCACCCTGGTCGACACCGAGGACTTCTGGTGGCAGGCCGAGGCCTCGCTGTTCGCCGAGCTCGGCTACGCGCTGGACGAGGCGGACCGGGCGCACGTGGTCGGCGGCCCGATGAGCCGGGTGATCGACTACCTGCTGGCGCGGACCGGGGTGACCCTCACCCCGTCCGAGCTGACGGTGCTGATCAACCAGCGGTTCGTGGACCTGCTGGCCGGCGGCGTCCCGCTGATGCCGGGCGCCGAGCGGCTGCTGAACACGCTGGGCGCGCACGGCATCCCGGCCGCCCTGGTGTCCGCCTCGCACCGGCACATCATCGACATCGTGCTGCAGAGCCTGGGCGCCCACCACTTCGCGTTCTCGGTGGCCGGTGACGAGGTGGTGCGCACTAAGCCGTTCCCCGACCCGTACCTGGCCGCGGTCGCCCGCCTCGGCGCCGAGCCCGCCCGCTGCGTGGTGGTCGAGGACGCGCCGACCGGGGTCCGCGCGGCCGAGGCGGCCGGCTGCCCGGTGATCGCGGTGCCGTCGGTGGCCGCGATCGAGCCGGGCCCGGGCCGGACGGTGCTGACCTCGCTGGAACAGGTGGATCTGGAGCTGCTGCGCGCGCTGGTCGCCGCCCGGGTGTGAGATTGCTCTCGGTCGGGCGTCCGCCGCTTCCGTACCGCACCCCCGTGGCAACCCAGCGTGTTCATGATCATGGGATAAATCGGGCATTGCCTGTCAACTCGCCCACCTCTGTCGCATGGGTGCGCCCAGGGCGTACACAGGGGTGCAATTCGTACATGTTCGATGTGGCACGCTACATCCGAATCAGTGCCCCGACCTCATGCCGTGTCAGCTCCGCCGCCGGGAAAGCCCGTCGGAGGGGGCGAGCGCGGTCGTAAGGCCCTCCATGGTCTGCCCCACTCCGGCAGGGCGACGAGGCCACCGGCGCCCACCGCAGCCGGCCGCATGCAGAAGGAACCCAACCGAATGACTTCCGCCAACCGCCTGGCCGTCCTCAGCTGTGCGGCTCTGGTGGCCACCACGGCCGCCGGCTGCGCCTCCGCGACGAAGGCCGTCACCGGCGGTGACTCCAACGGCGCGATCACCATGGGCACCACCAACGTGACCACCGTGCTGGACCCGGCTGGTGCGTACGACGCGGGTTCCTGGATGGTGCTGAACAACACCTTCCAGTCGCTGCTGCGGTTCCCCGCCGGCGCGACCGTGCCGCAGCCCGATGCCGCGCAGTCCTGCGAGTTCACCGGTGCGGACACCAAGACCTACCACTGCACCATGCGCAGCGGGCTGAAGTTCTCCAACGGCCACCCGCTGACCGCCGAGGACGTGGTCTTCTCGGTACAGCGGATGCTGAAGATCGCCGACCCGAACGGCCCGTCCTCGCTGCTGTCCAGCATCGAGTCGGTCGAGGCCAAGGGCGAGAACGAGGTGGTCTTCCACCTGGCGGCGCCGGACGCGGTCCTCCCGGCCAAGCTGGCCTCGGCGGCCGGCTCGATTGTCGACCACCAGGTCTTCCCGGCCGACAAGCTGCTGGAGAACAACAAGCTGGTCGGCTCCGGCCCCTACAAGATCGACTCGATCGACGAGGTCTCCTCGGCCGGCAACCACGCGCCCGGCAAGGTCGTGCTCTCGGCGTACTCCGGCTACAAGGGCGACGCCAAGCTGCAGAACACCAAGTTCGCGCTGCGCTTCTTCGGCCAGGCCGACGAGCTGAAGACCGCCCTGGACAAGGGCGAGGTCGACGTGGCCGACAACAGCCTGGAGCCGACCGCCGCGGCCCAGATCAAGGCCGACGAGCTGGCCGGCAAGGGCGAGCTCAAGGTGGCCGAGGGCGACGGCGCGGAGACCCGCTTCCTGGTCTTCAACGCCAAGGACCCGGTCGGCGGCAACGTCGCCGTCCGCCAGGCCGCCGCGCAGCTGCTGGACCGCAAGGCGCTGGCCCGCGACGTGTACGCGAACACCGTGCAGCCGCTGTTCTCGGTCGTCCCGGCCGGCATCACCGCGCACAACACGGCCTTCTTCGACCGGTACGGCGACCCGGACCTCACCAAGGCCAAGAAGATCCTCGCCACCGCGAAGGTCGCCACCCCGGTCAAGATCACCATGACCTGGTCCCGGGCCCGGGCCGGCGCGGACGAGCTGGAGCTGATCAAGAAGCAGCTGGAGGCCGGCGGCCTGTTCCAGATCACGGTCGAGCAGGAGCCGAACTGGGACGCGTACAAGGCGGGCTGGAAGTCCGGCAAGTACCAGGCGTACAGCGTCGGCTGGACCCCGGACTACGCGGACCCGGACGACTTCATCACCCCGCTGGTGGTCGACGGCGGCGCGTTCCACAACGGCTGGGACGACCCGAAGATCAGCCAGACGCTGGTGCCCGAGAGCATCAAGTCCACCGACCGCACGGCCGGCGGCAGCTACACCCAGATCCAGAAGCTGGTCGCGGAGTCGGCCCCGCTGCTGCCGCTGTACCAGAGCAAGTCGTTCTTCGCCTCGCGCAACAACATCACCGGTGTCGAGTCCACCATGGACACCACCGGCGTGGTCCGCTTCTGGGAGATCGGCCGGGTCAAGAAGAAGTGACCTGACCGCAGGACGCCGAACGGCCCGCCCCTCCAGCCGGAGGGGCGGGCCGTTCGGCGTCCGCGGGCTCAGAGCGCGCCGGGGCGCACCAGGCCGCTCTCGTAGGCGTACACCGCGGCCTGTACCCGGTCGCGGAGCTGAAGCTTGGTCAGCACGTGCCCGACGTGGGTCTTGACGGTGGTCTCGCTGACGAACAGTTCGGCGGCGATCTCGGCGTTCGACAGGCCGCGGGCGACCAGCCTCAGCACCTCCACCTCACGCTCCGTCAGCACCGTGAGGGCCTGCGGGGGCAGCTCCTCGCCGGACGGCAGCCGGGTGGCGTACATGTCCAGCAGTCGTCTGGTCACCGAGGGCGCGAGCATCGCGGCGCCGTCCGCGACCACCCGGATCGCCTGCACCAGCTCCTCGGCCGGCACGTCCTTGAGCAGGAAGCCGCTGGCCCCCGCCCGCAGCGCCTCGACCACGTACTCGTCCAGGTCGAAGGTGGTCAGCACGAGCACCTTGGCCGGGCCGTCCCGGCCGGGGCCGGCGATCCGCCGGGTCGCCTCCACACCGTCCATCCGGGGCATCCGGATGTCCATCAGCACCACGTCCGGCTGGAGCGCCCGGACCTGGTCCAGCGCCTGCTGGCCGTCCCCGGCCTCGCCGACGACCACCAGGTCCGACTCGGCCTCCAGAATCATCCGGAAGCCGGTGCGCAGCAGCGGCTGGTCGTCCACCAGCAGCACTCGGATCGTCACCTGTGACTCCTCTTGCTCATGTCTCAGTCCCCCGTCGGGATCTCGTCAGCTCTGTTCGGGCAGGGTGATGCGGACCGGCAGCGGGTACGGCGGCGTCGTGCCGCCGAACTCCGGGCAGCTGGCCTTGTGGTCGCACCAGTCGCACAGTCGGTTGCGGGTGGCCGGGAACTCGCCGGTGGCCACGGCGTGGGTGATGGTCTCCCAGAGGGCCAGCAGCTTGCGCTCCACCGAGAGCAGGTCGGCCTCGTCCGGGTCGTAGCTGACCACGTCGCCCCCGCCGCCGAGGTAGACCAGCTGCAGCCGCTTGGGGACGACGCCCTTCCAGCGCCACACCACCAGCGCGTAGAACTTCATCTGGAACATCGCCTTGCCCTCGAAGTCCCGCGAGGGCGCCCGGCCGGTCTTGTAGTCCACCAGCCGGACCTCGCCGGTCGGGGCGACGTCCACCCGGTCGATGTAGCCGCGCAGCAGCAGGCCGGAGTCCAGCGCCGTCTCCACGTAGAGCTCGCGCTCCACCGGGTGCAGCCGGGTCGGGTCCTCCAGCCGGAACCACTGGTCGACCAGCTTCTCGGCGTCCCCCAGCCAGCGCGTCAGCGCGGCCGCGGCGGCGTCCTCGTCCTGTCCGGGGACGCCGAACAGCTCGGCCAGCTGCGGGCGCTCGGCCAGCAGCCGGTCCCACTGCGGGCGCAGCAGGTCACGGGCCAGCTCCGGGGTGCGCTCGCCGGCCGGGCTGTCGAACAGCCGTTCCAGCACCGCGTGCACCAGGGTGCCGCGGGTGGCGGCCGGGCTGGGCGGCTCCGGAAGCCGGTCGATCACCCGCAGCCGGTAGAGCAGCGGGCAGGTCATGAAGTCGCCGGCCCGGGAAGGGGACAGGCCGGTCGGGGCGGTGGCCGGCCTCGGCTGCGCGGTCGCGGCGGGGTCTCGGTCGGTCTGCTGCATACCCCGACCCTATTGCCCGTCGCTCTCATCCCGCTGTCAGGTTGCCGAGCGGACGGACACACCTGCCGGTGGCGGCGGGCCGTCGGCGGCACCAATGGGGGCGCGCGCAGCGTTGAACGGGGTATAGAGCCTTGCGAGGGGCGCGCACCGAATCGCGCGCGCGATCACGTAGCGTGGGCGCACCGACCACGGGGACCGAAGAGCGAAGGGCAAGCGTGAGCGACACCAGGGGGCAACAGACCTCCGCCGAACCTCCGGCCCGCCGGCCGGACGGGCCCGACGGGGACGAGCCGCGCGGCGGGATCCTGATGGGGCGCCCGTTCGGCGTGCCGGTCTACGTGACCCCGTCCTGGTTCGTCATCGCCGCGCTGATCACCTGGGTGTTCGGCGGCCGGCTGACCGAGATCCTGCCGGAGCTGGGATACACCCGCTACCTGGTGGCCTTCTCGTTCGCGGTCGCCTTCTACGCCTCGGTGCTGGTCCACGAGCTGGCCCACACCGTGGTGGCGCTGCGCTACCGGCTGGGGGTCCGGCGGATCAGGCTGCAGTTCTTCGGCGGCGTCTCGGAGATCGAGAAGGAGGCCGAGAGCCCCGCCCGGGAGTTCTGGCTGGCCTTCGTCGGGCCGTTGCTCTCGGTGGTCCTCGGCGGGCTGTTCTACCTCGCCCTGCGCGCCGTCGACCCGGGCACCGTACCCGGCGTGCTGCTGGCCGGCCTGATGGTCTCCAACCTGGTGGTCGCCGCCTTCAACCTGCTGCCCGGACTGCCGCTGGACGGTGGCCGGATGCTGCGGGCCGTCGTCTGGGGCCTCACCGGACGGCCGATGGCGGGCACCGTGGCGGCCTCCTGGGCGGGCCGGATCCTGGCCGTCGTGGTCCTGTTCGGCCTGCCGCTGTTCAGCGCCCTCCAGGCGGGCGCCGGGCAGTCCACCACCGACAGCCTGGTCGACGGCGTGCTCGCGGCCGTGCTCGCCGCGATCATCTGGAACGGCGCCACCGCAGGACTGCGCAACGCCCGGCTGAAGCAGGCCCTGCCGCTGCTGCACGTCCGCGACGTCACCCGCCGGGCCGTCCACGTCACCGCGGACACCCCGCTCGGCGAGGCGATGCGGCAGGCCCGCGAGGCCGAGGCCGGCGCGATCCTGGTGGTCGACGGCCGGGGCGAGCCCACCGGGCTGGTCAAGGAGCACGCGGTCACCACCATCCCCGAGCACCGCCGTCCGTGGGTGGCGGTCGGCGCCCTGGCCCGCGACCTGGAACCGGGCCTGCGGATCTCCGTGGAGCTGACCGGTGAGCAACTGCTGACCGCCCTGCGCCGCACCCCGGCCACCGAGTACCTGGTGATCCGGCCCGACGGGACGCCCTACGGGGTGCTCACCCTGGTCGACCTGGAGCGCCGGCTGTCCGCCGCGGTCGCCGGCCGGTAGGCGGGCGCGGGGCCGGGAGGCACGGGCTGGTCGGACGGACGTCCGGCTTCCCCTAAGATTGTCCGCATGTCCGAACCGACCGGTGCCACCCGCCGACGCGGGCCCTTCCAGGTCGGGGACCAGGTTCAGCTGACCGACCCCAAGGGCCGTCACTACACGTTCACGCTTCAGGCCGGGAACCAGTTCCACACCCACAAGGGTGCGTTCCCGCACGACGAGCTGATCGGTGCCCCCGAGGGCACTGTTGTGCGTACCACGGGGAACGTGCCTTATCTGGCGCTGCGACCCCTGCTCCCCGACTACGTCCTGTCCATGCCCCGCGGCGCGGCGGTGATCTACCCCAAGGACGCGGGCCAGATCCTCGCCATGGCCGACATCTTCGCGGGCGCCCGCGTGGTCGAGGCCGGGGTCGGCTCCGGAGCGCTCAGCAGCTACCTGCTGCGCGCCGTCGGCGACACCGGCATGCTCGCCTCGTACGAGCGCCGCGAGGACTTCGCCGAGATCGCCAAGGGGAACGTCGAGCGCTACTTCGGCGGCCCGCACCCGGCGTGGAAGCTCACCGTCGGCGACCTCCAGGACAACCTGGTCGAGACCGACGTCGACCGTGTCATCCTGGACATGCTCGCCCCCTGGGAGTGCCTGGACGTCGCCTCCAAGGCGCTCGTCCCCGGCGGCCTGATCTGCTGCTACGTGGCCACCACCACGCAGATGTCGCGGACCGTCGAGGCGCTGCGCGACCACGGCACCTTCACCGAGCCGCAGGCCTGGGAGACCATGGTCCGCACCTGGCACCTGGAGGGCCTGGCCGTCCGCCCGGACCACCGGATGATCGGCCACACCGGCTTCCTGCTGACCTCCCGCCGCCTCGCCGACGGGGTCGAGCCGCCGCTGCGCCGCCGCCGCCCCGCCAAGGGCGCGTACGGCGAGGACTACGAGACCGGTGTGGAGCCGGAGCTCACCCTGGCCGAGCGCGCCGCCATCCGGCGCGCCACCCGCAAGGCCGCCGCGGCCGACGGGCGCGACCTCGACTGACGTCGTGACGGCACACCCGCGAGGGGTGGCACACCGGGCCCCGGCCCACCGTGCCACCCCTCGCGCGCGCTCCCGCACAACCCGGCTGACCTGCCGTCGGACCCGGTGCGGACAAGGCCGCCGGCATGTGGGACGATGCTCGCTCACAACACCCGCCGTGCCGATCAGGGGCACCGTACCGGTGGAGGGAACTGCCCGGTGGAAGCAGCGGTCGAGACGGCGCAGACGATGACGACGGACGCCGAGCGGGCCGGGCCCGCCCACGCCCGACCCGGACTGCGGCACTGGGCCCTGGTGGCCGCCGGCTGCGCCGCCGTGGTCGGCGGGGCGATCGCCGCGAACCCGGCCACCGGATCCGTCAAGGCGAGCCGGCCGCCCGTCACAGCCACCCCGCCGGCCGCCGCCCCCGACCCGGCCAAGGCCGAACTCCCGCTCGACTGCGGGCCGTTCCCGGTCAGCGTCGGGGCGAGCTTCCCCGCCGACCTGGGCGGCGGCCGGCCGGTCACCGTGGTGGCCGCGCACTGCGCCGCCGACAACGGCACCCCGCCCGACGGCATCTGGCTGCTCGGGCCCGGCACCGACGGCCGCCCGGTGGTGCTGGAGACCCTGCTGCGCCCGGACGAGAACCTCACCGTCACCAGGTTGGCCCCGTCCGGCGGCCTCGTCACCGCGCACGTCCAGGGCTACTCGGACGAGGACGTGCCGCGCTGCTGCCCCGACGTCAGCAAGGACCTGAACTGGGTCCGCAAGGACGGCCGCTGGACCCGCGGCGAGACCACCGCCGCGGCCGCCCAGGCCTGAGTCTCGGGCCGTGGGCCCGCCGCTACTCGGCGTCGGGCCCGTAGACCTCGACCCGGTCGGCGACGCGGCGCACGTGGATGCAGTCGCCGGGGCACTCCTTGGCGGAGTCCACCACGTCCTGAAGCAGCGTCAGCGGCACCGGGGCGGTCTCGCCGGGCCGCTGGCGCAGCTCGTCGTCCGACCCCTTCACGTACGCCAGGCCGTCGATGTCCAGCTCGAAGACCTCCGGTGCGTACTGCACGCAGATGCCGTCACCGGTGCAGAGATCCTGGTCGATCCATACCTCGAGCTCGTCGCCCGTCCCGGACATGTTCCCTGCCGTTTCTGATCCGAGATGCCCCGGTTTCGGAGGCATTCCCGCCATTCGTACAACGATCGCACCGCTTTCCACGGTCACGATCAGGTATTGACTCGATCGACGATACATCTGGTCCGCTTTGAATCGTCGGCCGGTGGGCATCTCCTCTACCAGAGGGGAAGCACGCGAGGGCGAAGATCGGACACGCCCACTCCATCTTTCTTGATCTAGGGGTTTACAGACCCCTGGTCCCAGGTAGGGTCTGGAAGCGTCCAGCTCCCCCAGGAGGAGGTGAGGACCGTGGCCGCCCACGATGACGACTTCAACCGCAGCGCCGGCCGGCCTGCTCGTGGTTCAGACGAGGCTGCACAGGTCTCGTACCTTGAGCAGGAAATCGCCGTGCTGCGCCGCAAGCTGGCCGACTCGCCGCGAAGCTCGAGAGTTCTCGAGGAGCGCATTGTCGAGCTCCAGACCAATCTGGCCGGGGTCTCCGCCCAGAACGAACGGCTCGCCTCCACCCTCCGAGAGGCCCGCGACCAGATCGTGGCCCTCAAGGAGGAGGTGGACCGGCTCGCCCAGCCCCCCGCCGGATTCGGCGCCTTCCTCAATCGCAACGAGGACGGCACCGCCGACATCTTCACCGGCGGACGCAAGCTCCGCGTGAACGTCAGCCCCAGCATCGACCTGGACGACCTGCGTCGCGGCCAGGAGGTGATGCTCAACGAGGCGCTCAACATCGTCGACGCGATGGCCTTCGAGAGCATCGGCGACATCGTCACCCTCAAGGAAGTCCTCGAGGACGGCGAGCGCGCCCTGGTCACCGGTCACACCGACGAGGAGCGGGTGGTCCGGCTCGCCGAGCCGCTGCACGGCCTCACGCTGCGCCCCGGTGACGCCCTGCTGCTGGAGCCCCGCTCCGGCTACGTGTACGAGGTCGTGCCGAAGTCCGAGGTCGAGGAGCTGGTCCTCGAGGAGGTCCCGGACATCGACTACCGGCAGATCGGCGGGCTGGGCAACCAGATCGAGCAGATCCGCGACGCGGTGGAACTCCCGTACCTGCACGCCGAGCTGTTCAAGGAGTACGAGCTGCGGCCGCCCAAGGGCGTCCTGCTCTACGGCCCGCCAGGCTGCGGCAAGACGCTCATCGCCAAGGCGGTGGCGAACTCCCTGGCGAAGAAGGTGGCCGAGGTCACCGGCCGGCCGCAGGGCAAGAGCTACTTCCTCAACATCAAGGGCCCCGAGCTCCTCAACAAGTACGTCGGCGAGACCGAGCGGCAGATCCGCCTGGTCTTCCAGCGGGCCCGGGAGAAGGCCAGCGAGGGCACGCCCGTCATCGTCTTCTTCGACGAGATGGAGTCGCTGTTCCGCACCCGTGGGTCGGGCGTCAGCTCGGACGTGGAGAACACCATCGTCCCCCAGCTGCTCGCCGAGATCGACGGTGTGGAGGGCCTGGAGAACGTCATCGTCATCGGCGCCTCCAACCGCGAGGACATGATCGACCCGGCGATCCTGCGGCCCGGCCGCCTGGACGTCAAGATCAAGATCGAGCGGCCGGACGCCGAGGCGGCCAAGGACATCTTCTCCAAGTACCTCAAGGAGTCGCTGCCCTTCCACCCGGACGACGTCAAGGAGCACGACGGCTCACTGCCGGCCACCGTGGCCGCGATGATCCAGTCCGTGGTCGAGCGGATGTACTCGGAGACCGAGGAGAACCGCTTCCTGGAGGTCACCTACGCCAACGGTGACAAGGAAGTCCTCTACTTCAAGGACTTCAACTCCGGCGCCATGATCCAGAACATCGTGGACCGGGCGAAGAAGATGGCCATCAAGGACTTCCTCGACCACGGACAGCGGGGCCTGCGCGTCTCCCACCTGCTCGCCGCCTGCGTGGACGAGTTCAAGGAGAACGAGGACCTGCCCAACACCACCAACCCGGACGACTGGGCCCGGATCTCGGGCAAGAAGGGCGAGCGGATCGTCTTCATCCGCACCCTGGTCACCGGCAAGCAGGGCGCCGAGTCCGGCCGCTCCATCGACACTGTCGCCAACACGGGGCAGTACCTGTAAGCGGCGGTAACCCTCCGTCCGGCTGCGGAGCCTGCGGGCCCCGCGGCCGGACGGCGTGTCTCGGGGCCCGGCCGCAGGGGGCGGGGCCAAGCTCGAACCATCACCGGCGGAGTGCCGGCGATGGCGCAGACAGCGGTACGTCAGTACCCAGCCCGGCGGGGGCTGGGTACCGGGCAAGGAGGGCCGCATGACCGTACGGCGCGTGATGGGGATCGAGACCGAGTACGGAATCTCCGTGCCCGGCCACCCGAACGCCAACGCCATGCTCACCTCGTCCCAGATCGTCAACGCGTACGCGGCGGCGATGCACCGGGCCCGGCGGGCCCGCTGGGACTTCGAGGAGGAGAATCCGCTGCGCGACGCCCGGGGCTTCGACCTCGCTCGGGAGGTCGCGGACGCCAGCCAGCTCACCGACGAGGACATCGGCCTCGCCAACGTCATCCTGACCAACGGCGCCCGGTTCTACGTGGACCACGCGCACCCCGAGTACAGCTCGCCCGAGGTCACCAACCCGCGCGACGCCGTGCTCTGGGACAAGGCCGGCGAGCGGATCATGGCCGAGGCGGCGGCCCGCGCCCTGGAGCTGCCGAACGGCCAGCCGATCCACCTCTACAAGAACAACACCGACAACAAGGGCGCCTCCTACGGCACCCACGAGAACTACCTGATGCAGCGGGCGACCCCGTTCGCCGACATCGTCCGCCACCTCACGCCGTTCTTCGTCTCCCGCCAGGTGGTCACCGGCGCAGGCCGCGTCGGCCTCGGCCAGGACGGCTCCGCCAACGGCTTCCAGATCAGCCAGCGGGCCGACTACTTCGAGGTCGAGGTGGGCCTGGAGACCACCCTCAAGCGCCCGATCATCAACACCCGGGACGAACCGCACTCCGACGCCGAGAAGTACCGCCGGCTGCACGTGATCATCGGCGACGCCAACCTCTCCGAGATCTCCACCTACCTCAAGCTGGGCACCACCTCGCTGGTGCTGTCGATGATCGAGGACGGCTTCATCGCCGTCGACCTCGCCGTCGACCAGCCGGTGCGCACCCTGCACCGGGTCTCCCACGACCCCGGGCTGGACTATCTGATCACCCTGCGCAGCGGGCGCAAGCTGACCGCCGTCCAGCTGCAGATGGAGTACTGCGAGCTGGCCCGCAAGTACGTCGAGGACCGCTTCGGGCAGGACGCCGACGACCAGACCGTGGACGTGCTGGCCCGCTGGGAGGACGTGCTCGGCCGGCTGGAGCGCGACCCGATGAGCCTGTCCCGGCAGCTCGACTGGATCGCCAAGAAGGAGCTGCTGGAGGGCTACCGCCAGCGCGACGGCCTGGACTGGGAGAGCCCCCGGCTGCACCTGGTCGACCTGCAGTACAGCGACGTGCGCGCCGACAAGGGCCTGTACAACCGCCTGGAGGCCCGCGGGCGGTTCGAGCGGCTGGTCACCGAGGAGGAGGTCCAGCGGGCCGTCCTGAAGCCGCCGGAGGACACCAGGGCGTACTTCCGGGGCCGCTGCCTGGAGCAGTACGCCGAGCACGTCGCGGCGGCCTCCTGGGACTCGGTGATCTTCGACCTGCCCGGCCGGGACTCGCTCCAGCGGGTGCCCACCATGGAGCCCCTGCGCGGCACCCGGAACCACGTCAAGGAGCTGCTGGACCGCTGCCGCACCGCGGAGGAGCTGGTCCGGGTGCTCTCCGGCGGGTAACTTTTCGATCACCACGGGTGAACGGCGCCCGGATGGGAATCATCCGGGGGACAGTCGAACGTTGAACTCAAATGGGGGCGAGATCCGCACCCTGTGGATAGGGTCTGACTCAAGCAGCAGACCAAGCCGTGCCAGACCGATCGAGCGGGGTGAGGGAAATGGCCAGTAAGGACACCGGTGGCGGCCAGCAGCGGGCGAACCGCTCCTCCGAGGAGGTCGAGGAGCAGGCTGCGGAGGCGCAGGGCTCCGAGGACCTCCAGGAACGCCAGGAAAAGCTGAGCGACGACGTCGACGCCGTGCTGGACGAAATCGACGAAGTCCTGGAGTCGAACGCGGAGGACTTCGTCCGCGGATTCGTGCAAAAGGGCGGCGAGTAGCCGGCCGAGGGATTTCCCCCCGGTCTGCGAAACCGTTGAGAATTCGGGGCGGGCAGCGCTGCAGGCGCCCATCGCGTCTGCGGCGCTGCGTGCTGTCCGGCCCGCTGCGCCCCGCCCCCGCGGCCCCCGTCCGCCGGCCCGGCGGACCACCCGAGAAGTGCCCCGTCCCGGCATGTGGATCACGGGCGGGAAGCGGGTAGGGTCCGGGTCATCAGCTGCATTGATCGTCCACTGGAAGGAAACGTGTGGAAGCCAACACTGGTGGCACCGGGCGTCTACCGGCTGCCTTCCTCACCCCAGGGTCCTCGTCGTTCATCGACTTCCTCACCGAGCACTCGCCGGGCCTGCTGCCCGCCGGCCGTCCGCTCCCGCCGGGGCTGACGATCGAGGCGCCGCACGGCACCACGATCGTCTCGGCGGTGTTCGACGGTGGCGTGGTGATCGCCGGTGACCGCCGCGCGACCATGGGCAACGTGATCGCCCAGCGCGACATCGAGAAGGTCTTCCCGGCCGACGAGTACAGCGCGGTCGGCATCGCCGGCACCGCCGGGCTCGCGGTCGAGATGGTCCGGCTGTTCCAGCTGGAGCTGGAGCACTACGAGAAGATCGAGGGCGCCGTCCTCTCCCTGGAGGGCAAGGCCAACCGGCTCACCACGATGATCCGGTCCAACCTGGCGATGGCCATGCAGGGGCTCGCGGTGGTCCCGGTCTTCGCCGGCTACGACCTCGACCTCGGCCGGGGCCGGATCTTCACCTACGACGTCACCGGCGGACGCTCCGAGGAGCGCGGCTTCGCCGCGACCGGCTCGGGCTCGGTCTTCGCCCGCGGCTCCATGAAGAAGCTCTACCGGGACGACCTGACGGCCGAACAAGCCGCCACGCTGGCCGTCCAGGCGCTCTACGACGCGGCCGACGACGACTCCGCCACCGGTGGGCCCGACCTCGCCCGGGGGATCTACCCGATCGTCTCGGTGATCACCGAGGACGGCTTCCGACGGCTCGCCGACGACGAGGTGGCGGCGATCGCGGCCTCCATCACCGCCGGCCGTCGCCAGCACCCCAACGGCCCGCAGGCCCCGCTCCTCTAGTCCGCCGCACTCCTACCCGGAAGGGGTGGTCCACCGGTGTCCACACCGTTCTACGTCTCGCCTCAGCAGGCCATGGCGGACCGCGCGGAGTACGCCCGCAAGGGCATCGCCCGCGGGCGCAGCGTGGTCGTGCTCACCTACACCGACGGCATCCTGTTCGTCGCCGAGAACACCTCCCGTGCGCTGCACAAGGTGTCCGAGATCTACGACAAGATCGCGTTCGCCGCGGTCGGCCGGTACAACGAGTTCGAGAACCTCCGGATCGGCGGCGTCCGCTACGCCGACCTGCGCGGGTACTCCTACGACCGGGCCGATGTGACGGCCCGTGGACTCGCCAACGTCTACGCCCAGACCCTCGGCACCATCTTCTCCTCGGTCGGCGAGAAGCCGTACGAGGTCGAGCTGATCGTCGCCGAGGTCGGCCGCACCGACCAGGACGACCAGATCTACCGGCTCACCCCGGACGGCTCGGTCGTCGACGAGAAGAACTCCATCGTGGTCGGCGGCAACGCCGACTCCATCGGCAACTACCTGGGCCAGCGGCACCGGGTCGGCATGGGCCTGGCCGAGGCGCTGAAGTTGGCCGTGGACGCGCTCGCCCGCGACCCCAACGGCGGCAGTCCGCGCACCCTGACCCCGGAGCAGCTGGAGGTGGCGGTCCTGGACCGCCAGCGCCCCCAGCAGCGCAAGTTCAAGCGGATCCTGGGCGGCCAGCTCTCCCGGCTGCTCAGCGGCGACGAGACGGCCGCCGACGACACCGAGGGCGCCGAGGACGCAGCCGCCGGGAGCGCGGCCGGGGCGGCCCCCGACGAGGCGTCGGGCGGCACCGCGGAGGAGTCCGCCGGGGAGTGACCCGGCCGCGTGAATCCCGTACGGCGCGAG
The DNA here is from genome assembly GCF_041434935.1 of Kitasatospora sp. NBC_00374. Taxonomy (NCBI): domain Bacteria; kingdom Bacillati; phylum Actinomycetota; class Actinomycetes; order Kitasatosporales; family Streptomycetaceae; genus Kitasatospora; species Kitasatospora sp. NBC_00374. The sequence continues at coordinate 6,931,651 of NZ_CP107964.1, forward strand.
CATTCGCGCCGTACGGGATTCACGTGCGCCTGCGGGCATTTGGCGGTTCGCCGTGATCGGATTGGCATCGCCGCAGTGGGTTTCGAAAGGCCCCGAGAAGAGAAAAGATGCCTCATGGACCGCCGAATTTTCGGGCTGGAGAACGAGTACGGTGTCACGTGTACGTTTCGGGGACAACGGCGTCTGTCTCCGGACGAGGTGGCCAGATACCTCTTCCGCCGCGTAGTTTCCTGGGGCCGCAGCAGCAATGTCTTCCTGCGCAACGGTGCACGCCTCTACCTCGACGTGGGCTCGCACCCCGAGTACGCCACTCCCGAATGCGACGACGTCACCGAGCTGGTGACGCACGACAAGGCCGGTGAACGGATCCTCGAAGGCCTGCTCGTGGACGCCGAGCGGCGCCTGCACGAGGAGGGCATCGCCGGCGACGTCTACCTCTTCAAGAACAACACCGACTCGGCCGGCAACTCCTACGGCTGCCACGAGAACTACCTGGTGGCCCGGCACGGCGAGTTCTCCCGGCTGGCCGACGTGCTGATCCCGTTCCTGGTGACCCGCCAGCTGATCTGCGGGGCCGGCAAGGTGCTGCAGACCCCCCGGGGCGCGGTCTTCTGCGTCAGCCAGCGGGCCGAGCACATCTGGGAGGGCGTCAGCTCGGCGACCACCCGGTCCCGTCCGATCATCAACACCCGCGACGAGCCGCACGCCGACGCCGAACGGTACCGGCGGCTGCACGTGATCGTCGGCGACTCCAACATGTCGGAGACCACCACGCTGCTCAAGGTGGGCGCGACCGACCTGGTGCTGCGCCTGATCGAGGCCGGCGTGGTGATGCGCGACCTCACCCTGGAGAACCCGATCCGGGCGATCCGCGAGGTCAGCCACGACCTCACCGGCACCCACCAGGTGCGCCTGGCCAACGGCCGGGAGGCGAGCGCGCTCGACATCCAGGAGGAGTACTTCACCAAGGCGCTGGAGTTCGCCGACCGCAAGGGCCTGAACACCGGCACCATCGCCCGGGTGCTCGACCTGTGGGGCCGCACGCTGGAGGCGGTCCGCACCGAGGACCTGGCCAGGGTCGGCAACGAGATCGACTGGATCATGAAGTACAAGCTGATCGAGCGGTACCGCGAGAAGCACCAGATGACCATGTCGAACCCGCGGGTCGCCCAGATCGACCTCGCGTACCACGACATCCACCGCCGGCGCGGCCTGTTCTACCTGCTCCAGAACAAGGGGCAGGCGCAGCGGGTGACGACCGACCTGAAGACCTTCGAGGCCAAGTCGGTGCCCCCGCAGACCACCCGGGCCCGGCTGCGCGGCGACTTCATCCGCCGGGCCCAGGAGCAGCGCCGGGACTTCACGGTCGACTGGGTGCACCTGAAGCTGAACGACCAGGCGCAGCGCACGGTGCTCTGCAAGGACCCGTTCCGTTCGGTGGACGAGCGGGTGGAGAAGCTGATCGCCGGGATGTGACCGGCGCGGCCCGGGCCGGGTGCGGGGGTGGTGGTCGGACGGTCGTCCGGCCACCACCCCCGTGTCTTGCCCTTGTGTCTCCGACATCCCGGGCGAATCGGGCCATAAGCTCAGGATCATGCGCAGAATCGCCGGTCTACTGGTCGTGCCCCTCGCCGTGCTGCTGGCCGCGTGCAGCAGCGGATCCGGATCCTCGGCGGGCTCCTCGCCCTCCGCGACGGCCGTCTCCCCGGTGGCGGTGCCGAGCCCGGTGGCCTCGGCCGATCCGATGCCGACGGTCGAGGGCGCCTTCGGCAGCAAGGCCACCATCACCATCCCCGCGGCGCAGCCGAGCGGGCAGTTCGTGGTGAACACGGTCTCCGAGGGCAGTGGTGCGACGGTGGCCAAGGGCGACTGGGTGACCGTGAACTACACCGCCAAGGACTGGACCACCGGCAAGGACCTGCCCAGCTCCTACGACCCGGGCAGCAAGCCGCAGCTCTACCAGGCGGGCAGCGGCGGGCTGGTGCCCGCCTTCGACCAGAGCGTGCTGGGCAAGAAGGTGGGCAGCCGGCTGCTGGTGGTGGCCCCGCCGGCGGCGGGCTTCGGCAGCGCCGGCAACAGCGCGCTCGGGGTCGGCAAGGACGACACCGTGGTCTTCGTGCTGGACATCATGCAGAGCGTGCCGCAGGACGCGACCATCACCGGAGCGCTCGCCGAGCCGCCCGCCAACCTGCCCCAGGTGAAGGACAACGGCAAGGCCGCGCCGACCATCACCATCCCGGCCGGCCAGCCGGCGCCGACGGAGCTGCAGACCTTCGTGCTGGTCAAGGGCGACGGCAAGGAGGTCACCGCCGGGCAGACCCTGCTGGTGCAGTACACCGGGGTGGTCTGGGCGGACGGCAAGCAGTTCGACTCCTCCTGGAGCCACGGCGGCGCGCAGGCGCTGCAGGTCGGCACCGGCAGCCTGATCAAGGGCTGGGACCAGGCGCTGGTCGGCCAGACCGTGGGCAGCCGGCTGCTGCTGGTGGTGCCGCCGTCGCTGGGCTACGGGGACAAGGCGAGCGGCGCCATTCCCGCCAACTCCACGCTGGTCTTCGTGATCGACATTCTTGCGGCGGTCTGATCCCATGGAGGCGGGCGGACGTTCGGTGAACCTGAACGTCCGTCCTCATGGTGACCTGACATACTGCTGCCCTTCCGCAGTTGGTACCTGTCGTCGGGCGAGATGAATTGGGGAGTCATGTCTGAGAAAGCGTCGAGCCCGGGCGAGGCGGGCACCGCGAACGGCGCGGTCGGCCCCGGCGCGGCATCGCCCGACCGCGAGTCGATCGTCGTGCCGCCCGCGATCCTGGCCCAGCAGGCCGGCTGGGGCCAGGCCCCGGCCGCCCCCGCCGCGCCCAAGGAGGACGAGCAGCCGCAGGTCTTCGCCTCCACCAAGCGCAGGCAGGAGATCTCGGAGGCCGGTTACAACGAGAACCCGCCCGGGGTGGGCCGGCTCGGTGTGATCCTCGGCACGGTGCTGGCCCTGCTGCTGATCGGCAGCGGCATCACGCTCTACCTGGCGAACAAGCCGGACTCCAAGAACACGGCGGCCAAGCCGGACTCCGCGCCGACCGCGTCGCCGACGCCCACCGAGGCCCCGGTGCCGCCGATCAAGGACACCGCCAAGGTGCTGCCCACGGTCACCGGCGAGTTCGGCAAGAAGGCCGCCATCGAGCTGCCGAAGGAGGCGGCCGACGGCACCTTCGTGGTCAAGGAGCTGATCCCGGGCACCGGCGCGAAGGTCGACAAGAGCAACTGGGTCACCGCCGACTTCACCGCGATGAACTGGAGCACCGGCAAGGAGATCCAGGGCTCGTACGAGGGCGGCAAGCCGCAGCTCTTCCAGGCCGACGGCGGCCAGCTGATCCCCGCCCTGGACGCGGCCGTCACCGGCCACAAGGTGGGCAGCCGCCTGCTGGTGGTGGCCCCGCCGGCCGCCGCCTTCCGCGATCAGGGCAGCCAGGGCATGGGCGTCGGGCCGACCGACAACCTGGTCTTCGTGATCGACATCCGCAACGCCAACGCGCAGGACGCGGTGGTCGGCGGTGACGTCGTCGCCCCGCCGTCGGACTTCCCGAAGGTCAAGGACAACGGCAAGAAGGCGGCCGAGATCACCCCGGTCCCCGGTGCGGCCGACCCGACCGAGCTGAAGTCCGCGGTGCTGATCCAGGGCAAGGGCCGCAAGGTCGAGACCGGTGAGGGCGTCCTCGTCCAGTACACCGGCGCGCTGTTCAAGGACGGCAAGAAGTTCGACTCCTCGCTGGACCGCGGGCAGGCCTTCACCTTCGTCACCGGCGGCGGCAACGTCATCGAGGGCTGGGACAAGGGCATCGTCGGCCAGACCATCGGCAGCCGGGTCGAGCTGGTGATCCCCGCCGCCCTGGCCTACAAGGACCAGGCGAAGGAGGGCATCCCGGCCAACTCCACCCTGGTCTTCGTGGTGGACATCCTGGACGCCGGTGTCGGCGGCGGCAGCTGAGGGATAATGATCGGGTAGCCGGGCGCGGGGCGACTCGCGGCCGGGCCTGACCGAGACGGGCGGCAGCCGGTCGTACCGTGGTCCTGGAGAGGATCTCGGCGCGAGCGGCTGCCGTCGCGTCATGTGTCCATCAGCGAACGAGAAGAGTCTGTTGTGAGCATCAGCAAGCCGGAGATCGACTTCCCGGTCGGCGACGCGCCGAAGGAACTCCAGATCCGCGACATCGTGGTCGGCGACGGTGCCGAGGCCAAGTCCGGCGCGGTCGTCGAGGTCCACTACGTGGGCGTCACCTTCGAGACCGGCGAGGAGTTCGACGCCTCCTGGAACCGCGGTCAGTCCTTCCGCTTCCCGCTCGGCGCGGGCCGCGTCATCAAGGGCTGGGACCAGGGCGTCCAGGGCATGAAGGTCGGCGGCCGCCGCGAGCTGGTCATCCCGGCCCACCTGGCCTACGGCAACCAGTCGCCGAGCCCGCTCATCCCGGCCGGCTCGACCCTGATCTTCGTGGTCGACCTGCTCGGCGTCTGAGCCCCTCCGCAGGGGCCGTATCCCGCTCGGCGGGGTGCGGCCCCTGCGGCGTTCCCGGACTCGGCTTTTGCGGAGCGTGCCCGGACCGGTACGGTCGGGTCCGCCGGATCAAGAATGTCCCGCCGAGACTCCCAGGAAGGTCCGCGATGGCGATCGCCAAGGCAGAGCGGCTGATGAACCTGGCCCTGTGCCTGATGAACACCAGACGTCCGCTCTCCAAGAAGGAGCTGCGGGAGTCCATCGAGGCCTACCGTGAGGCCTGGCAGCAGGGCAGCGAGGATGCCTTCAACCGGATGTTCGAACGGGACAAGGACGACCTGCGCGAGCTCGGCCTGATCATCGACGTCGACGAGAACGCCCTGGACGGGGAGATCGGTTACCTGGCCCGCCGGGACCGCAACCGGCTGCCCGAGATCGCGCTGGACGCCGAGGAGGCCGCCGCGCTGACCCTGGCCGCCCGGGTCTGGCAGCAGGCCAAGATGTCCGGAGCGGCCAGCGGCGCGCTGCAGAAGCTCCGCGCGGCCGGCGTCCCGTTCGCCGAGGACGCCGAGCACAGCGCCCTGGAGCCGCGGATCCCGGCCCGCGAGGCCGCCTTCGAGCCGCTGCTCACCGCCGCCCGGGACCGCCGTCCGGTCAGCTTCGAGTACCGCAAGGCGGGTGCCGCCCTCGCGGAGCAGCGCGCCGTCGAGCCGTGGGCGCTGGAGTGCTGGCGCGGCCACTGGTACCTGGCCGGCTTCGACCGGGACCGGCAGGACGCCCGGGTCTTCCGGCTCAGCCGGATCACCGGCAAGGTCCGCTCGCGGGCCGGCGAGTTCACCGGCACCGTGCCCGAGCACGTCGACGTCCGGGCGTACGTGGCCCGGTTCGCCGGCGAGGGCGCCACCAGCACCGCCACCGTCCGGCTGCGCCGCGGCGCGGCCTTCCCGCTCCGCGCCAAGGCGCTGAGCAGCCTCCGCCTGGACGAGCAGTGGGACGAGCTGGAGATCCCGTACGGCCACGGGCTGGGCGCCGACCTGGCCGAGTTCGGGCCGGACGTCGTCGTGCTGGGCCCGGACGACCTGCGGGCAGACGTCATCGACCGGCTGCGCGCGGTGGCCGGCCTCGCCGAGGGGGAGTAAGGCCATGAGCAACGCGATCGACCAGACCCGGCGGATGCTCTCCCTGGTCACCTACCTGCGCGAGCGTCCGGGCGCCGAGGTGGCCGAGGTGGCCCGCGCCTTCGGCATCACCGAGCGCGAGCTGATCGGCGACCTGAACGTGCTGCCGATGTGCGGCACCAGCTTCCGCGGCGGCGACCTGCTCGACATCGACACCGACGGCGAGCGGATCTGGTGGCACAACGTCGACGACGTGGCCCAGCCGCTGCGGCTGGCCGCCGACGAGGCGACCGCCCTGCTGGTGGCGGCCCGCGCGGTGGCCGGGCTGCCCGGCCTGCGCGAGCGGGACCGGCAGGCGCTCACCCGGGCCGTCGCGAAGATCGAGGACGCGGCCGGCGAGAGCGCCGAGTCCAGCGCCCGGGTCGGCGTGACCTTCGAGGCCGAGGGTCAGGTCTTCGCCGACATCGACCGGGCGCTCAGCGAGGGCCGGCTGATCTGGCTGCGCTACTGGTCGCACGGGCGCGGCGGGATGACCGAGCGCGAGGTCGACCCGATCCGCCTGGTCACCGAGGGCCACACCTACCTGGAGGGCTGGTGCCGGGTCTCCGAGGACCGGCGGATCTTCCGGCTGGACCGGGTGGCCGAGATCAAGGTGCTGGACGAGCCCGCCAATCCGCCCCGGCTGCAGCCGCGCGACCTGTCGGCGGGTCTGGTCAACCCGGCCGCCGACGACCCCGAGGTGGTGGTGGAGGTCGGCCCGGGCGGGCGCTGGGTGGCCGAGTACTACACCCACGACAGCGCCGAGGAGCTGCCGGAGGGCGGTCTGCGGATCACCCTGCGCAGCGCCGACCCGTCCGGACTGCGCCCGCTGGCGCTGCGGCTCGGCCGGGACGGGCGGATCGTCTCCCCGCCGGAGCCGGCCGAGCAGGCCAGGGCCGCGGCGCTGGCCGCACTGGACGCCTACCGGGACGGGCAGGGCTGATCCGGGGTGGGGGACGGCACCAGATTCAAGGTCTACTGCTCCCAGTGCCGGGAGAAGGTCGAGCTGGCGGTCGCCGAGTTCCGGCTGGCCCTGGGGGCCACCGCGGAGCGGACCTTCTACAGCTTCACCTGCCCGGCCTGCGGGGCGGTGGTGCGCAAGACCGCCGGGGAGAAGATCGTCGCGGCGCTGACCGCCGCCGGGGTGCGGACCATGCGGCTGCTCCCGGTCGAGGGATAGGCTCGGCGCCATGCAGTGGATCATTGTCGCGGCCGTCCTGACGGCCACCGCGGGCCTGCTCGTGCTCGGTGTGCTCGGCTGCCGGCTCTGGCTGGACGTCCGGGCGCTGGCCCGGGAGGTCGACGCCGCCTCCCAGGCCCTGTCCGCGGCCGCCGAGGGACTGGCCGGCGGCCGGGCGGAGCGGGTTACCCTCTAGGGCATGGCCCCTGCTGTGCGGGAGGGGCCGGTCCGGGTTGCCGGGCGGTCGCCGCGCCGACATCGGCAGCGGCTACCATCGCCCGCAGCAGGACAGTACCCGGAAATGGCCGAGCTGACGGCAGGTCAGCACGGGGGCCCGCCACCCGGCGGGTCCCGTCGCACGAGTTCGAGGACCTGGGTTGAGCAAGTCTTCCAAAGCACCCAAGGACCCCGAGGGCCGGATGGCCCTCGCGGACCACCTGCGCGAGCTGCGCAGCCGGCTGGTGAAGTCGGTCCTGGCGATCCTCGTGTTCACGGCCGTCGCCGTGTACTTCAACAAAGAGCTGATCGACTTCCTGTCGGCGCCGCTGCCCCGGTGCGGCCCGGACGACAAGCCGCTGCCGGGTGACACCAACTGCGCCAGCATCGTCAACATCGGTCTGCTGACCCCGTTCAACCTGGTGCTCAAGGTCAGCCTCACGGCCGGTCTGGTGGCCGCCACCCCGGTGTGGCTGTACCAGTTGTGGCAGTTCGTCTCGCCTGGCCTGCACAGGCACGAGCGCCGGTACTCGCTGGTCTTCCTGGCGGCCGGCACGCCGCTCTTCCTGGCCGGCGCGGCGTTCGCGTACCTGGTCATGCCGGTCACCGCGCAGATGCTGATCTCCTTCACGGCGAACAAGGTCACCAACATCCTGCCGGTCGAGGACTACCTCGACGTGGTCACCAGGATGGTGGTGGTCTTCGGTCTGGGCTTCGAGTTCCCGCTGTTCCTGGTGATGCTGAACCTCATCGGCGTGCTCACCGGCAAGCGGCTGCTCGGCTGGTGGCGGGCGATGGTCATGGGCATCACCGTCTTCGCGGCCTTCGCCACGCCGAGCGCGGACCCGCTCACCATGCTGGCGCTGGCCGCCCCGATCTGGGGCCTCTACTTCCTGGCCGTCGGCATCGCCGTGCTCAACGACCGCCGCAAGCTGCGCAACAACCCCGACGCCGGGCTGGACGACGACGAGGCCTCGCACGTCGACCTCACGGTGGACGGGGTGGAGGGCGCGAGCCCGGTGGCCGCCTCGGCCGCGCCGGAGGCCTCCGCCCCGGTGCCCGCCGCCCGGCACGAGCAGATGGACGACATCACCTGACCGGCCGGTGGTCCGGCGATCGAGGCCCCGTTCCGCCGTCGGCGGGCCGGGGCCTTCGCCGTGCGACCCGCGGATCGGGCGGGCCGTCTTGGCAGGTCCTTAACCATGTGACATATTACTGCCGTGTCCAAGCGATCCCCCCACGACGTCGTGGTGATCGGCGCCGGCGTCGTCGGCGCCGCCTGCGCCTACTACGCCACCCTGGCCGGCCTCCGGGTCGCCGTCGTCGACCGCGGCCCGGTGGCCGGCGGCACCACCGGCGCCGGCGAGGGCAACCTGCTGGTCTCCGACAAGGAACCCGGCCCCGAACTCGACCTCGCCCTGCTCTCCACCCGGCTCTGGCGCGACCTCGCCGACACCGTCGGCGCCGCCGCCGAGTACGAGCCCAAGGGCGGCCTGGTGGTCGCCTCCGGCCCGCAGGGCCTGGCCGGGCTGCGCGCCTTCGCGGCGGCCCAGACCGCTGCCGGGGTGCGGGCCGCCGAGGTCGAGAGCGACGAACTGCACGAGCTGGAACCGCACCTCGCCCCCGGCCTGGCCGGCGGATTCCACTACTCGCAGGACGCCCAGGTCCAGCCCGCGCTGGCCGCCGCCCACCTGCTGCGGGCCGCCCGCGAGCGCGGCGCCGAGCTCTTCCTCGGCGAGGCCGTGCACACCGTCCGCACCCGCGCCGACGGCTCGGTGCTCGGCGTCACCACCGACCGCCGCACGCTGGACACCCCGGCCCTGGTCAACGCCGCCGGCACCTGGGGCGGCGAACTCGCCCGGCTCGCCGGGGTCGGGCTGCCGGTGCTGCCCCGGCGCGGCTTCGTCCTGGTCACCGAACCGCTGCCGCGGATCGTCCGGCACAAGGTCTACGCCGCCGACTACGTCGCCGACGTGGCCAGCGGCTCCGCCGCCCTGCAGACCTCCGCCGTGGTCGAGGGCACCCCCGGCGGCCCGGTGCTGATCGGCGCCAGCCGCGAACGCGTCGGCTTCGACCGCACCCTGTCGGTCGAGGTGCTGCGCCGGCTCGCCGCGAACGCCGCGGCGATGTTCCCGGTGCTGCGCACGGTCGCCGTCCAGCGCGCCTACCGGGGTTTCCGGCCGTACCTGCCGGACCACCTGCCGGCCATCGGCGCCGACCTGAGGGTCCCCGGTCTCCACCACGCCTGCGGGCACGAGGGAGCCGGCATCGGCCTCGCCCCGGCCACCGGCCTGCTGATCGCGGCCCAGCTCACCGGCGCCGAGCCGGAACTCGACCTGACGCCGTTCCGGCCCGACCGCTTCGCGGGCCCGCACGCCCCTGAAGGAGTGGAATGAGCATCCGACGCACCCCGCGCACGCCCGTCGAGCTGGTCGGCGCGGAGCCCGGCCCCGCCCACACCATCGAGTTCGACGGCCGTCCGGTGCCCGTGCTGCCGGGCCGGACCATCGCCGCCGCGCTCTGGGCCGACGGCGTCCTGGCCTGGCGTACCACCCGGGTCGGGGGCCGGCCGCGCGGCGCGTTCTGCGGCATCGGCGTCTGCTTCGACTGCCTGGCCACCGTCAACGGCCGGCCGAACCAGCGCACCTGCCTGATCCCGGCCCGGCCCGGGGACACCGTCACCACCCAGGAGGGCCACGGCCGTGCTGACCTCGCCGTCTGACCGCTACGACCTCGCGGTCGTCGGGGCGGGCCCCGGCGGCCTGGCCGCCGCCGTCACCGCCGCCGACCACGGCCTGTCGGTCGCCCTGATCGACGCCGGGCCCCGCCCGGGCGGCCAGTACTACCGCCACCCCGCGCCGGGCCTCGGCGCGGCCCACCCCGAGCGGCTGCACCACGGGTGGTCCGTCTTCGCGGACCTCTCCGCCCGCCTGCGGGCCCACACCGGCCAACGCCGGATCGGCTACCTGACCGGCCACCACGTCTGGACGGCCGAGCCCGGCGAGTACTGGCGCCTGCACGCCACCGTCGGCCCGGGCGCCGAGGACGCGGCCGTCGTGGAGGCCCGGGCGGTGCTGCTGGCCACCGGCGCGTACGAGCGGCAGCTGCCGTTCCCCGGCTGGACGCTGCCCGGCGTCGTCACGGCCGGCGGCGCGCAGGCCATGCTCAAGGCCGGCCTGGTGCTGCCCGGCCGGCGGATCGTGGTGGCCGGCAGCGGCCCGCTGCTGCTCGCCGCCGCGTCCTCGCTGGTCGCGGCCGGCGCCGAGGTGCCCGCGATCGTCGAGGCCACCGACTACCTCGGGTACGCCCGGGGGTTGCCGACCCTGCTCGGCAACCCGGCCAAGCTGGCCGAGGGCGCCGGGCACGGCGCCGCGCTGCTGCGCCACGGCGTCCGGCTGCGCCGGACCAGCGCGGTGGTCGAGGCGCACGGCGAGGACCGGGTGACCGGGGTGACGGTGGCCCGGCTCGACCGGGACTGGCGCCCGCTGCCCGGAACCGCGCGGCGGATCGACTGCGACGCGGTCGCGATCGGCCACGGCCTGATCCCGCAGATCGAGCTGGCCACCGAGCTCGGCGCGGACACCCGGGTGACCCCGGACGGCGCCGTGGCGCTCGCGGTCGACGGCGAGCAGCGCACCAGCCTGCCCGGGCTGTGGGCGGCCGGCGAGGCCTGCGGGGTCGGCGGCGCCGACCTGGCGGTCGCCGAGGGCGTGCTGGCCGCGCACGCCGTCTCCGGCCGGCCCGCACCGGCCGGGGTGCGACGCCGCCGCGACCGCCGCCGGGCCTTCGCCGAGCTGATGGCGGCCGCGCACAACCCCGGCCCGGGCTGGACCGGCTGGCTGACGCCGGAGACCGACGTCTGCCGCTGCGAGGAAGTCCCGGCCGGGAGGATCCGGGAGGCGGTGGACGACCTCGGCGCGGGCGACGCGAGGACCGTCAAGCTGCTCACCCGGGCCGGGATGGGCTGGTGCCAGGGCCGGATGTGCGGCCCCGCGGTCGCCTGTCTGGCCGGCGACCCGCAGGCCCGCGCGGACAGCCGCCCGCTGGCCTGTCCCGTCCCGCTCGGGCAGCTGGAGCGGCTCGCCGAGCGGAGCATCTGACCGGACGGCGGCGAGTAGCCCTTGTGGCCACCCCGCTTCATCTAATAAAATGTCACACCTCACCACTCAGGGAGAACCCCGTGTCCCTCGCACCTCATGACTCCACCCGTCCGTGGCGCGGCATCATGGTCGCCACCACGCTTCCGCTGCGCCCGGACCTCTCCGTCGACTACGACGCCTACGCCGACCACGTCCGCTGGCTGATCGCCAACGGCTGCGACGGCGTCGTTCCGAACGGCTCGCTCGGCGAGTACCAGACCCTCACCGACGAGGAGCGCGCCCGCGTCGTCGAGGTCGCCGTCGAGGCGGCCGGCGACGGTGCGCGGGTGATGCCCGGCGTCGCCGCCTACGGCAGCGCCGAGTCCCGCCGCTGGGCCGAGCAGGCCGCCGAGGCCGGCGCCGGCTCCGTGCTGCTGCTGCCGCCGAACGCCTTCCGGGCCGATGCCGCCTCCGTCCGGGCGCACTACGCCGAGGTCGCCAGGGCCGGCGTGCCGATCGTCGCCTACAACAACCCGATCGACACCAAGGTCGACCTCGTCCCCGAGCTGCTCGCGCAGCTGTACACGGCCGACTCGATCGTCGCGGTCAAGGAGTTCAGCGGCGACGTCCGCCGGGCGTACGAGATCGCCGAACTGGCCCCCGGCCTCGACCTGTTGATCGGCGCCGACGACGTGCTGCTGGAGCTGGCCCTGGCCGGCGCCGTCGGCTGGATCGCCGGCTACCCGAACGCGCTGCCAGCGGCCTGCGCCACGCTGTACCACGCCGCCGTCGCCGGGGACCTGGCCACCGCGCTGCCGCTCTACAAGGCGCTGCACTCGCTGCTGCGCTGGGACTCCAAGACCGAGTTCGTCCAGGCCATCAAGCTCTCGATGGACATCGCCGGCCGCCCCGGCGGCCCGGTCCGCCCGCCGCGCGCCCCGCTCTCCCCGGAGATCGAGGCCGCCGTGCGGGCCGCCACCGAGAAGGCACTCGCCGAGGGCCTCAAGTAGCGCGCCGTCGGCGCGGCCGGCTGCGGGGACAGCCGGCCCGCCCCGCCGGGGCACGTTCCCGAACACATTCCAGGCCCAGTTCACGTCCGAGGGAGTACGCGAACCCATGCGCAGCCGCCACGTCTTCCACGCCGTCGACTCGCACACCGAGGGCATGCCGACCCGGGTCGTCACCGGCGGGTTCGGCACCATTCCCGGCAGCACCATGGCCGAGCGCCGGGTCCACTTCCAGCAGCACCTGGACCACTTCCGCACCCTGCTGATGTACGAGCCGCGCGGCCACGCGGCGATGAGCGGCGCGATCCTGCAGCCGCCGACCCGGCCGGACGCCGACTTCGGGGTGCTCTACATCGAGGTCTCCGGGCTGCTGCCGATGTGCGGCCACGGCACCATCGGCGTGGCCACCGTCCTGGTCGAGACCGGCATGGTGGAGGTGGTCGAACCGGTCACCACCGTGCGGCTGGACACCCCGGCCGGCCTGGTGGTCGCCGAGGTGCGGGTCGAGGACGGCGCGGCGAAGGCGGTCACCATCCGCAACGTGCCCGCGTACTCGGTCGCGCTGGACCGCAAGGTGGAGGTGCCCGGCTTCGGCGCCGTCACCTACGACCTCGCCTACGGCGGCAACTTCTACGCCGTACTGCCGCTCGCCGACCTCGGGCTCCCGTTCGAGCGCGAGCGCAAGCAGGACATCCTGGACGCCGGGCTGGCGGTGATGGACGCCATCAACGCCGCCGACCGCCCGGTCCACCCGGAGGACCCGTCGATCCACAGCTGCCACCACGTCCAGCTGCTCGCGCCGGGCTCCACCGCGGAGCACTCCCGGCACGCGATGGCCATCCACCCGGGCTGGTTCGACCGCTCGCCCTGCGGGACCGGCACCTCCGCCCGGATGGCCCAGCTGCACGCCCGCGGCGAGCTCCCGCTGCACCGGGACTTCCGCAACGACTCCTTCATCGGCACCACGTTCACCGGGCGCCTGGTGGAGGAGACCACGGTGGCCGGGCTGCCCGCCGTCGTCCCGACCGTCACCGGCCGGGCCTGGATCACCGGCACCGCGCAGTACTTCCTCGACCCCGAGGACCCGTTCCCGGCGGGCTTCCTGCTCTGACCCGGCGACGCCGGCCCGGTGCCCGAACCCCTGAAAGGCTTTCACCCGTGAGCATCGACTCGTACAACCCGGCCGACCCGAGCGACCTGGTGGTCTCCGCCGAGGCCCCGGGCGCGGCCGGCACCACGGCCGCCGTCGAGCGCGCCCGCGCCGCCCAGGCCGACTGGCTCGGCGCGGGCGCCGCGGCCCGCTCGGCCGCGCTGACCCGGGCCGCCGAGGCCGTCGAGGCGCACGCCGAGGAACTGGCCGATCTGGTGGTCCGCGAGGTGGGCAAGCCGATCGCCGAGGCGCGCGGCGAGGTCGCCAGGACCGCCGCGATCTGGCGCTACTACGCGCAGGCGCCGTACGCGCCGTCCGGCGAGCTGCACGAGCCCGCCGCCGGCCAGGGCCTGCTGATGACCCGGCGGCGCCCGTACGGAGTGGCCGGGCTGATCACCCCGTGGAACTTCCCGCTGGCCATCCCGACCTGGAAGGCCGCTCCGGCGCTCGCCGTGGGCAACACCGCGGTGCTCAAGCCCGCGCCCGAGGCGACCGCCTGCGCGCTGCGGCTGGCCGAGCTCGCCGGGCTGCCCGAGGGCGTGCTGACCGTCGTCCCCGGCGGGGTGGCGGAGGGCGCCGCCCTGGTGGACGCGGTGGACGTGGTGTCGTTCACCGGCTCGACCGGGGTCGGCCGGGCGGTGATCGCCGCCACCGCGGCGCGCGGCGTCCCGGTCCAGGCCGAGATGGGCGGCCTGAACGCGGCGCTGGTCCTCCCGGACGCCGACATCACCCAGGCCGCCGCCCACCTGGCCGCCGCGATCGCCGGGTACGCGGGCCAGAAGTGCACCGCGACCAGCCGGGTGATCGCCGTCGGCGCGGCCTACGAGCCCTTGCGCGAGGCTCTCGCCAAGGCGCTCGCCGACACCGCCGCGGGCGAGCCCGGCGAGCCGTCGACCGTCTGCGGGCCGGTGATCAACGAGGCCGCGCTACTGCGCCTGACCGGTGCTCTCGACTCGGCCGTCCGGGCCGGCGCCACCGTGGTCGCCGGCGGGAGCCGGCCGCAGCGCAGGGGCTGGTTCGTCGAGCCGACCCTGCTGGAGGACGTCCCGGGCGGCCACCCGCTGCTGTCCGAGGAGTTCTTCGGCCCGCTCGCGGTGCTCGTCCGCGCGGCCGACCTGGAGGAGGCGATCGCCCTCGCCAACGGCACCCGGCACAGCCTGGCCACCTCGGTGCACAGCCGGGACCTGGACACCGCGCTGGCCGCCGCCGACCGGCTGGACGCCGGGATGATCCGGGTCAACGCGCCCTCCAGCGGGGTCGACTTCCACCTGCCGTTCTCCGGCGCCAAGGCCGCCAGCTACGGCAGCCGCGAACAGGGCCGGGCCGCCCTGGACTTCTACACCTCCAGCCGCACCGTCACCCTGCTTCCCGCCGGGACGCCGCGATGACCGTCGTCACCGTCGACTACCACACCGCCGGCGAGCCGTTCCGGATCGTCACCGCAGGCCTGCCGCCCGTCCCGGGCGACACCGTCGCCGAGCGCCGCGCGGTGGCGCTCGGCGCCGGCGGCACCGCCACCGCACCGCGCCCCGGTGCGCTGGACGACATCCGCCGGCTGCTCACCCGCGAACCGCGCGGACACGCCGGAATGTACGGCGGTTTCGTGGTGCCGGCCGACGACGGCGAGGCCCACTTCGGCGTGCTGTTCTGGCACAAGGACGGCTACTCGACGGCCTGCGGCCACGGCACCATGGCGCTCGGCGCCTGGGCCGTGGACTCCGGGCTGGTCGCCGCCCCGGCCGACGGCACCGCGTGGGTACGCATCGACGTTCCCTCCGGCCGGGTCTCGGCCGCCGTCCACCGCACCGGTGGCCGGACCACCGCGATCACCTTCCGCAACGTCCCCACCCGGATCGCGGCCCGCGGCCTGCCGGTGGAGACCGCACGCGGGACGGTGACCGTGGACCTCGCGCACGCCGGCGCCTGCTACGCCTCGGTGCGCGCCGCCGACCTCGGGCTCGCCGTCGAGCCTGGGCAACTGCCCGAACTCACCGCTGCCGGACGGGAGATCCGCGCCGCGCTGGCCGACGAGCCGGCCACCCGCCACCCGGCCGACCCGAGGCTGTCCGGTGTCTACGGG
Organism: Kitasatospora sp. NBC_00374; assembly: GCF_041434935.1. Taxonomy (NCBI): domain Bacteria; kingdom Bacillati; phylum Actinomycetota; class Actinomycetes; order Kitasatosporales; family Streptomycetaceae; genus Kitasatospora; species Kitasatospora sp. NBC_00374. The sequence goes on from NZ_CP107964.1 coordinate 6,947,003, forward strand.
GTCATCCTGTACGACGAACTGCCCGACACCCCGTCCGGCCCGAACCAGCGCAACGTCACCGTCTTCGCCGACGGCCAGATCGACCGCTCGCCGTGCGGCTCCGGCACCTCCGCCCGGCTCGCCCTGCTGGCCGCCGACGGCCGGCTCGGCGACGGCCGCGAGCTGCGGCACGAGTCGGTCATCGGTACGGTATTCACCGGCCGGGTGGCCGCCGACCACCCCGACGGGGTGGTCACCGAGGTCACCGGCACGGCTCACCGCACCGGCGAGCACCGCTTCGTGCTCGATCCGTACGACACTCTCGGGACGGGTTTCCTGCTCTGATGACCGACAGCCTTTCCACCGCGGCGCTGGACCTGACGCCGAAGCAGGCCGTCGAGGCCCTGGAGCGCGCGCTGATCGGCGGCCTCGACCCGGAGGCCTGCCCGGCCCGCACCAGCATCCCCGTCCCGGCCGGCGAGCTGCTGCTGATGCCCGCCGCCGGCCCCGACTACGTGGGGGTGAAGATCGCCGGGGTGGCGCCGGCCAACCCCGGCCGGGGCCTGCCCCGGATCACCGGCAGCTACCTGCTGCTGGACGGTCCGACGCTGCGCCCGCTCGCGCTGTTCGACGGCGCCGCGCTGACCGCCCTGCGCACCCCGGCGGTCACCGCGCTGGCGCTGGACCGGCTGGCCGTGCCGGACGCGCAGCACCTGGTGCTCTTCGGCGCCGGACCGCAGGCGGCCGGGCACCTCGACGCGCTGGCGGCGATCCGGCCGCTGACCAGGGTCACCGTGGTGAGCCGCAGCGCCGGGCCCGCCGAGCGGCTGTGCGACCGGGCGCGCTCGCTGGGCCTCACCGCCGCGCGCGGCGAGGCCGGCGCGGTCGCCGACGCCGACCTGGTGGTGTGCTGCACCACGGCCCGGACGCCGCTGTTCGACGGCGGGCTGGTGCCCGACCGGGCGGCGGTGGCGGCGGTCGGTTCGCACGAGCCGGACGCCCGGGAGGTGGACGGTGCGCTGGTGCGGCGGTCCGCGCTTTTCACCGAGTCCAGGGCCACCGCGCGGCGCGAGGCGGGCGATCTGGTGATGGCCTTTTCGGAGGTCGGGGCGGGGCTTCCGACGGCCCTTGCGAACCTCTCAGAACTGGTGAACGATGGGGCAGTTGTTCCGTTCGACCGCCCGCGGTTCTTCAAAAGCGTCGGGATGGCGTGGCAGGATCTGGCAGTCGCTGCCAGGCAATACGAATGCCGTGCGGATTGCGTTTGAATCTTCCACAATTTGAGTAACGTGACATTGTACAATGGTGTCCTGCAAACCTCCGGAGGAACACCATGGCGGACCGAAAGCCCCGCACCCTCATCTCGGTTCAGGAGCGGCTGCGCGACCAGGTCGCGCACGCACTGCGCGCGGGGCTCATCTCGGGTGAGCTGCGGCCCGGCGTCGTCTACTCCGCGCCCGCCCTCGCCGCCGACTTCGGGGTCTCCGCCACCCCCGTCCGCGAGGCGATGCTCGACCTCGCCCGCGAGGGGCTGGTCGAGGCCGTCCGCAACAAGGGCTTCCGGGTCACCGAGCTCAGCGAGCGCGACCTCGACGAGTACACCGAGATCCGCGCCCTGATCGAGGTGCCCACCGTCGGCCGGGTCGCCCGCACCGCCACCCGCGACCAACTGGAGGCGCTGCGCCCGGAGGCCCAGGCCATCGTCGTCGCGGCCCGCGAGCACGACCTGATCGGGTACCTGGAGGCCGACCGGCAGTTCCACCTCGACCTGCTCGGCCTGGCCGGCAACGCCCGCCTGGTCGAGACCGTCGGCGACCTGCGCAAGCGCTCCCGCCTGTACGGCCTCAACCGGCTCGACCAGCGCGGCGAGCTGGTCTCCTCCGCCGAGGAGCACCTGGAGCTGCTCGACCTGATGATCGCCGGCCGGGCCGACGAGGCCGAGGAGTGCATGGGCCGTCACCTCGGCCACATCCGCTCGCTCTGGGCCTCCGGCGCCGAGAACGCCGTCGAGGAGCGCACCGCCCTGCGCCTCGGCGCCCGCTGACCCGTCCGGGTGAGCGGGCCGTCCTCGGCCTGCTCCGGGTGCCCGCGCCTACGATGATGGTCCCGACATCGGCAGCCAGGAGGAATCCATGTCCGCCGCAGCAGTGGAGCACCCGTTCGAGCAGCCGACGCTGCTCGAGGCGGCCGATCTGATCTCCGATCGACTGCCAGGGCACCGGGTCGAGATCATCGGGAGCGAGATCACCGTGACACCGCCCGCCGACGCCCCGCACAGCCGAGCGCTGACCCGCATCATGGCGGCACTCATCGCGGCCGGCCTGCAGGGCGACGGCTCCGAGGTGCACCAGGCTGTGGGCGTGTGGCTTCCGGACGGGCCGTCGGCCTATGCGATTCCCGACCTCTCGGTCACCGACGCGGACATCGACGATCATGTGATCGAGTACAACTGCTACGATCCGGCGGCCTTCCGGCTGGTCCTGGAGGTCACCTCGTCGAATCTCGGCGACGACCTCAAGAAGAAGCCCTCCGCATACGCCTCCGCCGGGATCCCCGTCTACGTGGTCGTCGACCGGCGGAACCGCAGGGTCCTGGTGCTCACCGAGCCGTGCGACGGTGAGTACCGTGTCCACGCCGTCCACCGGCCCGGGCAGGTCTTCGTGTTGCCCGCGTCGATCGGGGCCGCGGTCACGCTGGAGGTCGACGCCGTCCTCGGCCCGGAGAAGTAGCCCCGGCGTCAGCCGAGCCGGCCGTCCTGCATCTCCAGCACCCGGTCCACCCGGCCGAGCAGGTCGCGGTCGTGAGTGACCATCACCGTCGCCGTCCCGTGGGTGCGGGTGATCTCGGCGAGCAGCGTGACGATCTGCGCCCCCCGCTCGTGGTCCAGCGCAGACGTCGGCTCGTCCACCAGCAGCACCGAGGGCCGGCCGAACAGCGCGCGGGCGATGTTCACCCGCTGGCGCTCGCCGCCCGAGAGCTGGTGCGGACGGCGCCGCTGCTTCGGCCCGTCCAGCCCGACCGAGGCCAGCAGCTCCTCGGCCCGGCCCCGCGCCGCCGCCGGACGGCGACCCCGGACCGACTCCAGCACCAGCAACTGCTCGACGGCGGTGAGCGAGGCCAGCAGGTTGGACTGCTGGAAGACGATCCCCAGCCGTTCCCGGCGCAGCGCCGTCCGGGCCCGGTCGCCCAGCGCGCCCGCGTCCTGGCCGTCGACCAGCACCTCGCCCCGGTCCGGCCGCTGCAGGGTGGCGGCGACCGCCAGCAGGCTCGACTTGCCCGAGCCGGACGGCCCGACCACGGCGGCGAACTCGCCCGGGGCGACCGTCAGCGAGACGTCGTCCAGCGCGGTCAGCCGGCTCTCGCCGTCCGGGTAGCTGAGGGTCACCCCGCGCAGGGCGAGGCCGGTACGGGTGGTCTGCACGGTCGTGGTCATCGGGAGGCTCCCAGCGCGGCCAGCGGGTCGACGGAGGTGATACGGCGGACCGCGAGCGCGGCCCCGGCCAGGCCCAGCAGCACCATCGCGGCCACCGGGACCGCGACCGTCGCCGGGCCGACGTCGAAGGGCACCGAGGCGGAGGCGAGCAGTCCGCCCAGAGCGCCGGCCGCCCCGCCGAGCAGCGCCCCGGCCAGCAGCACCGCCGCGGCCTGCGCCAGCGCGTCCCGCACCAGGTAGCCGCTGCTCGCACCGACCGCCTTGAGCACCGCGATGTCCGGGCGGCGCTGCACCGTCCACACCGTGAAGAAGGCGCCCACCACCAGCGCGCTGACCGCGAACAGGAAGCCCTGGATCAGCTGCAGACTGCCCTGCTCGGCCGCGTACCCGTTGATCCCCGACAGCGCGTCGGCGAGCGCCACCGTCGCGGTGCCCTGCGCCGCGTCCAGCGCCGCCAGGCCCGCGGGCGAGCCGGTCAGCGCCAGCGCCGTCGGCCGGCCCTGGCCGCTGAGCTGCTCCCAGGTGGCCAGGGTCGTCCAGACCCCGGGCGCGTGCGAGTACGAGCGGTCCTCGGTGATCCCGGCGACGGTGAGCGGGCTCGGACCGACCCGGACCTGATCGCCCGGCGACAGGTGGTACCTGGCCGCGAGGTCCGCACCGACCGCGACCTGCCCGTCCTGCGGGGCCGCGCCCCGGCGCAGCGGCGGCAGCAACGCGGCCGGGGAGCCGACCACGCTGACCGAGGCGGCCGCGTCGGCGGCGGTCAGCCTGGTCATCGCGATACCCAGCGGGTGGACGGCCGTCACCCCCGGGGCGGCCGCGAAGGCCGCCTGCTGCCCGGCCGAGACGGTGGAGTTGGCGAACGAGACCGTCGGGGCGGCGCCGGCCGGTGCGCCGAAGACGACCAGGTCGGCGGGCAGGTCGGCGACGGTCGAGGAGGCGGCCGAGGCCAGGCCGCCGGTCAGGCCGTACAGGAAGACGACCAGTGTGGTGATCAGGGTGACGACCGCGCCCATGAGCGCGAACCGGCCCTTGGCGAAGCGGATGTCACGCAGTGCGACGAACACGGGGACCTTCCGGTGGAGGGGACGTTCCGATTCCACCCACCACCCTGGCCGCGCGGGCCGCCGCTGCCATCGTGGAGAGGAACCGGACCGCCCTCGGCCGTGCGGTGCACACCGAAATCCATCGAACGGTTGATGCCGGGCCGCTCGGCCCCGCCCGGGGCACCCCGTACCCTCGGAAGGCGTGACCCGTACCGAACCGCCCGCACCGGGCCACACCGCCGACACCCCCGCCCTGCGGCTGATGAACCTCGCCCTGCACGGGCTGTTCTTCGCCCTGCTCGGCGTGCTGGCCGTCCGCGGCGTGCTCGGCGGCGGCCTCGGGCCCGGCGGTCTGGCCGCGGCCGGCCTGCTCGCCGCCGTGTACGCGGCCGGCGGGGTGGTGGAACGGATCCGCACCACCCGGCAGTGGGCCGGGCTCTGGCTCGGAGCGGTGGTGCTGATCTGGATCGCGCTGACCCTGCTCCACCCCGAGTTCTGCTACCTCGCCTTCCCGCTGCACTTCGTCTGCCTGCACCTGCTGCCCACCCGCCGCGCCGTGCTCGCCGTCGCCGCGCTCACCGGCGTCGTCGTCGCCGCGCAGGCCGGCACCGAGGGCGGGCTCACCACCGCCAAGGTCCTCGGCCCGGTCGCGGGCGCGGCCGTCGCCCTGCTCACCGCGTACGGCTACGCCGCCCTCTACCGGGAGAGCCGCGAACGGCAGCGGCTGATCGACGACCTGGTCCGCACCCGCGACGAACTCGCCGCCACCCAGCGCGAGGCCGGGCGGCTCGCCGAGCGGCAGCGGCTGGCCCGGGAGATCCACGACACCCTCGCCCAGGGCCTGTCCTCGATCGTGCTGCTCGCCCGGGCCGCCGACGCCGCGCTGCCCGTCGACCCGGAGACCGCCGCGAGCAGGATCCGCGAGGTCGGCCGGACCGCGTCCGCCAACCTCGACGAGGCCCGCCGCTTCGTCCACGCGCTCACCCCGCCCGCCCTCGACGACACCACGCTCACCGAGGCGCTGCGCCGCCTGGCCGGCGGTGCGCGGGCCGACTTCCACCTCGACGGCGAGCCCTACCCGCTGCCCGTCGAGGCCGAGGTCGCGCTGCTGCGCCTCACCCAGGAGGCCCTCGCCAACGCCGTCCGGCACGCCCGGGCCGAGCGGATCGCCGTCACCCTGACCTACCTCGACGACGAGGTCACCCTGGACGTCTTCGACGACGGCGTCGGCTTCGACCCGCAGGCCCCGGCGGGCGGCGAACGCCGCACCTTCGGGCTGCACGGCATGCGGGAACGGATCGCCGCCCTCGGCGGCGGCCTGACCGTGGAGTCCGCCCCCGGCGAGGGCACGGTGGTGGCCGTGGCGCTGCCGCTGCGCGCGACCGTGCTCGCCGAGGCGGGTGCCCGGTGATCAGCGTCCTGATCGTCGACGACCACCCGGTGGTCCGGCGCGGGCTGCGCGCCATGGTCGACGACCTGCCCGAGGTGACGGCCGTCGGCGAGGCCGCGGACGGCGCCGAGGCGCTGCGCATGCTCGACGAGCCGGCGCAGCGGCCGGACGTGGTGCTGATGGACCTGCAGATGGGCACCGGGATGCACGGCGTCGAGGCGACCCGCCGGATCACCGCGCTGCCCGACCCGCCGGCCGTCCTCATCCTCACCACCTACAGCACCGACGCGGACATCCTCGCCGCCGTCGAGGCCGGTGCCACCGGCTACCTGCTCAAGGACGCGCCGCCGGAGGAGGTCGCGGCCGCCGTGCACGCCGCGGCCCGCGGCGAGACGGTACTCGCGCCGCCGGTCGCCGCCCGCCTGCTCGGCCGGGTCCGCTCCGGCCGGCCGACCCTGTCGCCGCGCGAGCACGAGATCCTGCAACTGCTGGCCGAGGGCCTGGCGAACCGGCAGATCTCCAAGCGGCTGTTCATCAGCGAGGCGACCGTCAAGACCCACCTGGTGCACATCTACGGCAAGCTCGGCGTCGACAGCCGCACCGGCGCGATCGCGGCCGGGCTCGGCTCCGGGCTGATCCGGCCCGCCTGACCGCCCGACGGCCGGAGCGGCGGACGGGCAGCGGCAGGAGGTCTGCACCACCCGGCTACCGGCCAGTAGGGTGGCGCCCGGCGACTGTCGCCGGGCGCGAACGGGGGACTCATGGCGGATCGGCTCACGGTGGTGTCCGGCGGCGGTACGGGGATCGGCCGGGCGATCGCCCACGCCTTCGCGGCGGACGGGGACCGGGTCGTCATCCTCGGCCGACGGCCCGAGATCCTCGAACGGGCCCGGGCCGAGATCGACCGGGAGGTCGGCGCACCCCGGGTCCTCCCGCTCGCCGTGGACCTGACCGACCCGGAGCAGGTCACCCGTGCGGCCGGGGCGATCGCGGCCCTGGGCCCGGTCGACGTCCTGGTGAACAACGCCGGCGCCATCGTCACCGCACCGGCGGACGACAGCCTGGCCGCGCTCGCCGAGGCCTGGCGGCGGGACCTGGACACCAACCTGCTGACGGCCGTACTGCTCACCAGCGCGCTGCTCGACCGGCTGCGCCGCCCCGGCGGCCGACTCGTCCTGATCAGTTCGGCGGCGGCCCAGCGGGGTGGCGCGGGCGCCCACTCGGCGGGCTCGTACGCCGCGGCCAAGGCGGCCCTGCACGGCTGGGCCTTCGGTCTGGCCCGCCAGTTGGGGCCGGACGGCATCACCGTCAACGTGCTCGCGCCCGGCTACGTGGCCGACACCCCGATCTTCGGCGACCGGGCGACCGCCGACTTCCACGCCGGAAAGATCGCCGACACGCTGGTCGGCCGGGCCGGCACCCCGGCCGACGTGGCGGCCGCGGTCGGCTACCTCGCCTCTCCGGCGGCCGGTTACCTCACCGGGCAGGTGATCGGCCTCAACGGCGGTGCCGTGCTGGGGCGGTAGACGCTCCGCCGCCGGGGGGCCTGACGGAGCGCGCCCGCGGCGGGCTCACCGGACGGGGACGGCCGTCGGGGCCGCGGCCAGGGTTGCGGGGATCCGCACGGGCTCTCCATCGGGGACGGTCGCGGGCCGCGCGGTTCGACGCCCGCGTTCGTCCGCGAAGTCATCCCCGCGGGACGGGCCGGGAGGCGCCGACGCCGCCGGTCGCGGCCGAACCGTGCCCGCCCGGGTGACCTGACACGGCTGCCGCGGCCGGCCCGCGCACAGCGGCTAGGGTGGGGGCGAACCGGCCCGAGGGGAGTGGCGGATGACGGTGGATGCGATCGGCCTCGACGTGCCCGTGGTGGCCGCGCCGATGGCGGGCGGGGCCACCACGCCGCAGCTGGTGGCGGCCGTGAACGCGGCGGGCGGGCTCGGCTTCCTGGCCGCCGGCTACCGGACGGCCGCCGCCGTGGCCGAGCAGATCGGGGCCACCCGGGAGCTGACGGACCGGCCGTTCGGCCTCAACCTCTTCGTCCCGGCCGCGCCCGGCGACCCCGCGGCCGTGGCGGCCTACCGGGAGCGGCTGCGCCCCGAGGCCGAGCGGTACGGCGTCGACCTGCCGACCGCGATCGCCCCCGACCGGGACGACTGGGACGCCAAGATCGAGTTGCTGCTGGCGGACCCGGTGCCGCTGGTCTCGTACACCTTCGGTCTGCCCTCCCCGGCCGAGGCCGAGGCGCTGCGCGCGGCCGGGATCACCCAGGTCGGTACCGTGACCACGCCCGCCGAGGCGCGGGCGGCGGCCGAGGCGGGCATGGACCTGCTGACGGTGCAGGGCCCCGAGGCGGGCGGCCACCGGGCCACCCACCGGGCCGGGGCGGCGCCCGGCGAGGTGCCGCTGCCCGACCTGCTGGCCGAGGTCCGGGCCGAGGTCGCCCTGCCGCTGATCGCCGCCGGCGGCATCGCGGACGCCGCGGGCCTGGCCGCCGTCCTGCGGGCCGGCGCGGTGGCCGCCCAGCTCGGCACCGCCTTCCTGCGCTGCACGGAGTCCGGCGCCTCGCCTGCGCATCAGGGCGCACTGGTGGACGAGCGGTTCACCGAGACGGCCGTCACCCGGACCTTCACCGGCCGGCCGGCACGCGGTCTGCGCAACGCCTTCATCGACCGGTACGAGCCGTACGCGCCGACCGCCTATCCGGAGGTGCACCACCTCACCCAGCCGCTGCGCGCGGCGGCGGCCGGGCGCGGCGACCTCGGGGCGATGCACCTCTGGGCCGGCACCGGTCACCGGCTCGCCCGCACCGGCCCGGCGGCGGACGTCGTCCGGGCGTTCGCGGCGGGCACGCGGTAGCGCGGACGCCGCCGCCGGTCAGCCCAGCAGGGTGCCCATCCACTCCTCGATGCCGGCCACGGTGCGCGGCAGCGCGCCGGACATCAGCCGGGCGCCGTCGGCGGTGATCACCAGGTCGTCCTCGATCCGCACGCCGATGCCGCGCAGTTCGAGCGGCAGCGTCTCGTCGTCGGGCTGCAGGTAGAGGCCGGGCTCGACGGTGAGGACCATGCCCTCCTCCAGCACGCCGTCGAGGTAGGTCTCGGACCGGGCCTTCGCGCAGTCGTGGACGTCCAGGCCGAGCATGTGGCCGCTGCTGCAGAGGGTGTAGCGGCGGAAGAGGCCGCTGTCCTCGCGCAGGGCCTCCTCGGCGGAGATCCGCAGGACGCCCCACTCGGCCAGGCCCTCGGCGATCACCCGCATGCCGGCCCGGTGGAAGTCCCGGAAGCTGGCGCCGGGGCGCAGCGTGGCGATGGCGGCGTCCTGGGCGGCCAGCACCAGTTCGTACACCTGGCGCTGGACGGGGGAGAAGGTCCCGGAGAGCGGGAGGGTGCGGGTGATGTCGGCGGTGTAGAGGGAGTCGGTCTCCACGCCCGCGTCGAGCAGCAGCAGCTTGTTCGGGTCGAGGGCGCCGTCGTTGCGGATCCAGTGCAGGACGCAGGCGTGGGCGCCGGAGGCGACGATGGTGTCGTAGCCGGGGCCGTTGCCCTCGGCGCGGGCGCGGAGGTTGAACGTTCCCTCCAGCCAGCGCTCGCCCCGGCCGTGGCGCAGTGCGGCGGGCAGGGCGCGGACCACGTCCTCGAAGCCGGTGGTGGTGAGGTCGACCGAGAGCTGGAGCTGTCCGACCTCCCAGGCGTCCTTGATCAGGCGCAGTTCGGAGAGCGCGGTGGCGAGTCGGGTGTCCAGCGGGTCGGCCGCCGTGTCGGGGCGGCCGGCGAGGGCGTCCAGCGCGGGGTCGACGCCGGCGAGCACCCGGGTGACGGGCTGCGGGCCGGTGAACAGCTTGGCCAGGTCGTCCAGGTGCTCGGTGCGGACGCCGGTGAGCTGCGCGGCCTCGGCCAGGTCGGGTCGGCGGCCGACCCAGAACTCCCCGTAGCGGCGGTCGCGGTAGAACTCCGAGCCGTACGGGCTGCCGCCGCCGCGCGGGGAGCGCGGGCGCAGGTAGAGCACCGGCTCGCCGTCGGGCTCGACCACCAGGACGTGGCCGACCTGCTCCTCGCCGGTGAGGCCGGTGAGCCAGGCGTAGGCGCTGTGCGGGCGGAAGCGGTAGTCGCAGTCGTTGCTGCGGACCTTCAACTGCCCGGCGGGGACGAGCAGTCGCTCACCGGGGAAGGCGGTGGCCAGCCGGCGGCGCCGGGCCGGGGTGGCGTCGTGTCCGGGCACCCGTTCGCCGGCGGGCAGCGGGGTGGCGGCCCATGCGGTGCCCATGAACGCGTCGAGGGCGGGCGAGACGGGCAGATCGTGGCTGCCGGTGTTGAGGCGGGGGGTGGGCTCGGCGGTCACTGCTGCGACTCCTCTGACCTGGGGTGGAACTGCGGGGACTGGCGGCCGGGCCGGGCCCGGGGAGGACACGGCTCGGTAACGGGCGGCACCAGCTCTTGCCAGTGCAATTTCACATTACTATGTTACGGGTCACATCCCGGAGGGGCTAGACCCCTGGTCGCCCCTCCGGTGTGGCCCCGGATCAGCCCCGGGGCGGACTGGGCCTCAGCAGTGGCCCCCCATCTCGGAGTTCACCATGAACAGGCGTACCCACGTCGCCCTGGCGGCGACGATCGCAGCAACCCTCACCCTCGGCCTCGGGGCGTGCAGCAGCAACGGCGGCAGCGCTGGCGGGGCCGGTGACCAGGCGGGCGTCACCACCGAGGGCAACGGCGTCATCGGCGGGACGCCGGTCAAGGGCGGCACCCTCACCATCCTGTCCAACCAGGACTTCGACCAGCTCGACCCGGCCCGCAACTGGACCATGCCGGTGATGGACGTCGGCGTCCGGATGCTCTACCGCACCCTGACCACGTTCAAGGCGGCCCCGGGCGCCGAGGGCCTGAAGATCGAGCCCGACCTGGCCACCGACCTCGGCACCCCGAGCGACGGCGCGAAGACCTGGACCTTCCACCTGAAGGACGGCCTCAAGTACGAGGACGGCACCCCGATCGTCGCCGACGACGTCAAGTACAACGTCGAGCGCTCCTTCTCGCCGGAGCTGGCCGGCGGCCCCGACTACGCCGTGCGCTACCTGAACGCCCCCGACGGCTACCAGGGCCCGCTCAAGGGCGAGCGGCTGGGCAAGGAGGCCATCGAGGTCCCGGACGCGAAGACCATCGTCTTCCACCTCAAGCGCCCGGTCGCGGAGTTCGGCTACACCGTGACCCTGCCGACCTTCTCGCCGGTGCCGAAGGCGAAGGAGACCGGTGCCAACTACAGCAACCACCCGGTCTCCTCGGGCCCGTACAAGATCGAGGAGTACGACCGCGGCAAGCGCATGGTGCTGGTCCGCAACACCAGTTGGGACGAGAAGAGCGACCCGGTCCGCAAGGCGTACCCGGACCGGATCGTGGTCGAGCAGACCCTGAAGGGCGCCGGCATCGCGGACCGGCTGATCGCCGACCAGGGCGAGGACAAGAACGCGATCTCCTACGTCGACCTGGTCTCCGCCAAGGTCAGCGAGGTGCTCACCAACCCGGACCTGAAGAAGCGTCTGATCAGCGAGAACTCCGGCTGCACCTCGATGCTGGTGATGAACACCAGCAAGGCGCCGTTCGACAACCCCAAGCTCCGCCTCGCCCTGCAGTACGCGGTGGACAAGGAGGCCTTCGCGGCCGCGGTGGGCGGTCCGGCGTTCAACGACGTCGCCACCACCTTCCTGCCGCCGGTGCTGACCGCCGGTGCGCCGATCGACCACTTCATGATCAAGCCGGCCGGTGACCCGGAGAAGGCCAAGTCGCTGATGGCCGAGGCCGGTTTCGCCAACGGGCTGCAGACCGAGCTGGTCACCTCCACCGGTGCCAAGGCACAGGCCGAGTCGATCCAGGCCTCGCTGAAGAAGGTCGGCGTCGAGGTCACCGTCACCACCGTCGACCCGACCGCCGTCAACTCGATCGTCGGCGACAAGGACAAGCAGCCCGGCCTGTCGATGAGCGGCTGGTGCCCCGACTACCCGTCCGCCGCGACCTTCCTGCCAATGATCTTCGACGGCCGCTCGATCAAGGACAAGAGCAACAACGGCAACAACAGCCGGTTCAACGACCCGGAGACCATCGCCGAGCTCGACCGGATCGCCGGCCTCGACGACCTGCAGAAGGCCAACACCTCCTGGCTCGCCCTCGACGCCAAGATCATGGACAAGTCGCCGGCCGTGCCGCTGACCTGGCAGAAGAAGCCGCTGCTGGTCGGCTCCAACATCGCCGGCGCCTACGCCCACCCGGTGTGGTCCGGCCAGATCGACTACGCGGCCATCGGCCTGAAGTCCGTCAAGTAGTCAGGAGCCTGACCCCATGACCGCCCCGCTCTCCGAGGCAGCCGCCCGGGGAGCGGGGGCGGCGGTCAGCCCCGCCGCCCCCGCTCCCGCAGCGCCTCCCGCCTCGCCCTGGCGCCTCACCTGGCACCGGCTCCGCAGCCAGAAGGCCGCCATGGTCGGCCTCGGCATCATCGTCTTCTTCGTCCTGTGCTCCCTGCTCGCCCCAGTCCTCACCGCGATCAGCGGCCACGGCCCGTCCGACACGGACAAGAAGGCCCTCAACCTCTACCTCGGCGGTGTACCCAAGGAACCGCTCGGCGGCATCGGCCCCGACCACTGGCTGGGCGTCGAACCGGGCCTGGGCCGCGACATCTTCGCCCGGCTCCTGTACGGCGGACAGATCAGCCTGCTGGTCGCCTTCAGCGCCGCACTCATCACCACCGTGATCGGCGTGCTGCTGGGCATCAGCGCCGGCTACTTCGGCGGCCGGACCGACACCGTGATCAGCCGCTTCATGGACATCATGATGTCCTTCCCCAGCCTGATCTTCATGATCGCGCTGCTCTCGGTGGCCCGGGACGCCAACCGCATCCTGCTGCTGATCGCGGTGATGAGCGTGTTCGGCTGGCCCTACATCGCCCGGGTGATCCGCGGTCAGACCCTCTCGCTCAAACACCGCGAGTACGTCGAGGCCGCCCGCGCCTGCGGCACCTCCAGCGCCCGGATCCTGTTCACCGAGATCCTGCCCAACCTCACCGGCACCATCATCGTGTACGTCACGCTGGCGATCCCCGGCCTGATCGGCGCCGAGGCCGCGCTGACCTACCTCGGCGTCGGAGTCCGGCCCCCGACGCCCTCCTGGGGCCAGATGATCTCGGACGCGGTGCCCTACTACAAGGTCGACCCGATGTTCTTCGTCCTGCCCAGCGTCTGCCTGTTCCTGGTCGTGCTGGCCTTCACCCTGCTGGGCGACGCACTGCGCGACGCCCTCGACCCGAAGGGCAGCCGGGCATGATCGGATTCCTGGTCCGGCGGCTGATCGGCATCGTCCTCACCCTCGTGGTGATCTGCGCCATCACCTTCGCCGTCTTCTACCTCCTGCCGACCGACCCGGCCGCCCAGTTCTGCGGCAAGGACTGCTCGGCGGAACGGATCCTGCTGGTCCGCCAGCAGATGGGCCTGGACGACCCGCTGATCGTCCAGTTCGGCCGCTACCTGGTCGGCATCTTCGCCGGCCAGACCCTCGGCAGCGGCAGCTACGCCGTGCAGTGCGACTTCCCCTGCTTCGGCTACTCCTACCAGAGCGCCCAGCCGGTCTGGGACCTGATGATGGACCGCCTCCCCGCCAGCGCCTCGCTGGCCGTCGGCGCGGCCGTCCTGTGGCTGGTGCTCGGCGTCACGGCCGGCGTGGTCTCCGCGCTGCGCCGCAACACCTGGCTCGACCGCACCGTCATGGTCGGCACCATCGGGGTCGCCGCCCTGCCGGTCTACTTCACCGCGATGATCCTGCTCTACTTCGTCGTCTCGGTGATGGACCTGATCCCCTACCCCCGGTACATCGCCTTCGGCGAGGACCCGTTCGGCTGGATCGAGAACCTGGTCCTGCCCTGGATCACGCTCGCCCTGATGTCCGCCGCGATCTACGCCCGGATGACCCGCAACTCCGTCATCGAGACGATGGCCGAGCCGTTCGTGCGCACCGCCCGGGCGAAGGGCCTGCCGGAGCGCCGGGTGGTGGCCAAACACGGCCTGCGGCCCGCCCTCACCCCGGTGGCCACCATGCTCGGCATGGACCTCGGCGGCCTGCTGGCCGGAGCGCTGATCACCGAGTCGCTGTTCGGCCTCCCGGGCGTCGGCAAGCTCTTCGCCGACTCGCTCAACAAGGCCGACCAGCCGGTGATCATGGGCATCACCCTGCTCGCCTCCTTCTTCATCGTCACCTCCAACCTGATCGTGGACATGGTCTACGCCTGGATCGACCCGAGGGCGAGGCTGTCGTGACCCTGCTCGAAGTCAAGGACCTCGCGGTGCAGTTCAGCACCGCGGAAGGAACCGTACGAGCCGTACGGGGAGTGGACTTCACCGTCGAGGCCGGCCGGACACTGGGCATCGTCGGCGAGTCCGGCTCCGGAAAGTCCGTCACCTCGCTGGCCGTCATGGGCCTGCACCGCGGCGCCGAGGTCACCGGATCGGTCCGCTTCGACGGCACCGAACTGATCGGCGCCCCCGAGGAGACCGTACGAGCCCTGCGCGGCCGGCGGATGGCCATGGTCTTCCAGGACGCGCTCACCTCGCTGCACCCGTACTTCACCATCGGCGACCAGATCTCCGAGGCCTACCAGGCCCACTTCGGCGGCAAGCGCCGCACGGCCTGGGCACGCGCCGTCGAGGTGCTCGGCGACGTCGGCATCCCCGAGCCCGCCCGCCGGGCGGGGGAGTACCCGCACCAGTTCTCCGGCGGCATGCGGCAGCGGGCGATGATCGCGCTGGCGCTGTCCTGCGAGCCCGACCTGATCATCGCCGACGAGCCGACCACGGCCCTGGACGTCACCGTCCAGGCCCAGGTGCTGGAACTGCTGATGAAGCTCCAGCAGGACCGCGGGCTGGGCATCATCATGATCACGCACGACCTCGGCGTGATCGCCCGGGTCGCCGACGAGGTGCTGGTCATGTACGGCGGCTCGGCCGCCGAACAGGCCCCCGCCGAAACGCTGTTCACCGCACCGCGGCACCCCTACACCCGCGGCCTGCTGGACTCGCTGCCCCGCCTGGACGCCGCCGACGGCGACGCCCTGGTCTCCATCCCCGGCAGCCCGCCCTCCCTGCTCGCCCCGCCGGCCGGTTGTCCCTTCCACCCGCGCTGCGCGGTCTACGAGGCAGCCTCCGAGGAAGGCCGCCGGGCCTGCACCGACGAGCGCCCGCCGCTGCGCCTGGTCGCCGAGCACCACCGCACCGCCTGCCTGCTGGACTCGCCGTCCGACGGCCGCGGCCCCCAGAAGGAGGCGACCGCATGACGGACCCCCTGCTCACCGTGCAGGACCTGGGCATGACCTTTCCCGGCCCGAACGGCACCTTCCGCCGGCGTCCCGGCGTCCGGGCCGTCGACGGGGTCTCCTTCGACGTCCGGCCCGGCGAAACCCTCGGCCTGGTCGGCGAGTCCGGCTGCGGCAAGTCCACCACCGGCCGGATGCTGGTCCGACTGCTCGACCCGACGGCCGGCCGGATCGGCTTCCGCGGGCAGGACATCACCCGCACCGGCCAGCGCGAACTGCGGCCGCTGCGCAGCAAGCTGCAGATGATCTTCCAGGACCCGTTCGCCTCGCTCAACCCCCGGCAGACCGTCCAGCAAATCATCGCGGCCCCGCTGCGGGCCCAGGGCACCGAACCGAAACGGACCGCCGCCGAGGTACGCGACCTCGTCCGGCTGGTCGGCCTCGCCCCCGAACACCTGGAGCGCTACCCGCACCAGTTCTCCGGCGGCCAGGCCCAGCGGATCGGCATCGCCCGCGCGCTCGCCACCCGCCCCGAACTCGTCGTCGCCGACGAGCCGGTCTCCGCCCTCGACGTGTCCATCCAGGCGCAGATCGTCGGCCTGATGGAGCGCCTGCAGCGGGAACTCGGCGTCGCGTACGTGTTCATCGCCCACGACCTCGCCGTGGTGAAACACATCAGCCACCGGGTCGCGGTGATGTACCTCGGCCGGATCGTCGAGATCGGCGACAAGCGCCAGGTGTACGACAACCCCGCACACCCCTACACCAAGGCGCTGCTCTCCGCCGTACCGCTGCCCGACCCGCTGGCCGAACGCCGGCGCGAGCGGATCGTGCTGCTCGGCGACCCGCCGAGCCCCGCCAACCCGCCCACCGGCTGCACCTTCCACCCCAGGTGCCCCAAGGCACAGGACATCTGCCGCACCGAGGCACCGCTCCTGCAGATCACCGCCCCGGACACCGCCCGCAAGGCGGCCTGCCACTTCCCCGAGGCCTGACCCGCTGCTGCTCGCCCGCTCGCCTCCGGGCGCTCCCGATCCGATACCGACGTTCCTCGCTCCGGCGCTCGCTGCGCTCGCTGGTCACTCGTCGCTTTCGGCATCGGCGCGCCCTTCGGCTCGGGGCGGGGGCTGTGTTGCTCGCCCGCTCGCCTCCGGGCGCTCCCGATCCGATACCGACGTTCCTCGCTCCGGCGCTCGCTGCGCTCGCTGGTCACTCGTCGCTTTCGGCATCGGCGCGCCCTTCGGCTCGGGGCGGGGGCTGTGTTGCTCGCCCGCTCGCCTCCGGGCGCTCCCGATCCGATACCGACGTTCCTCGCTCCGGCGCTCGCCCGCTCGCCTCCGGGCGCCCTCTCCCCAGGGGCGCCGGGCGGCGGTGCGGCCCCGGGTGCGCCCCAGGGCGCCCCCACCCCCCACTCTCTCCCCCCACATGTTCAGGAGCACAGGTGTCAACTCCCCGCACTGCGCGTCGAGTCCTGCTCGCCGCCGCGCTGGCCGCCTCCCTCACGCTGCCGGCCGTCCAGACCGCGCAGGCCATCGGCGCGGCCGCGGCTCCCGCGGCCCCCGTCGGCACGTCCCCGGCCTCGCCGGCCCCGGCCCCCGCGTCGAACCCGAGCGCCTACGACGAGGTCGACCACCTCGCCGCCGCCACCGCCAAGGCGGGCGGCGCGGCCCCCGCGCCCGGTGGCGGCTCGCTCGGCGACTCGCTGCTCCCCGGCCGGCTGCCCGACCGGGTCGGCGCGCCCGCCCCGGTCGCCGGGCCGAGCGCCCCCGTCGGCGCCCCCGGCTCCACCGCGGCCGGGGTGCCCTGCACCGCCGCCGGGATGGCCGGCCTCGACCCGGCCCAGCTGGTGGCCTTCCTCACCGACCCGGCGGTCACCGCCGACGGCTGTCTCGCCGGCTTCCTGTGGACCTGGGACGCCCGGTACGCCACCGCCATGGACGACGCCCATGTCCAGGCCGTCGCCAACCGGATCACCCAGCTCGCGGCCGGCCACGACGGCACCAACGGTGCCCACCTGTACGAGCTGTGGACGTTCCTGCACGCCACGGTCTACTTCGACTTCAACCACGACCAGATCGACGTCACCGACGCCGCCACCCTGGCCACCATCCAGCAGGCGATCAACGCCTACTCGGCCAACCCCCGCGCCTTCGACAGCACCGACCAGGCCGCCGCGATCCTGCGCGAGATGACCATCACCGCCGGCAGCGTCGGGCTGCGCCAGAACAACCTGCCGCTGGTCAAGCGGATCCTCGCCGCGTTCGGCCCCGGCACCCGGGTGGCCGGCAGCGTCCAGTGGGGCAACGCAGGCCTCGCCGCGCTGAACGTCAACTACCTCGGCATCTACAACCAGGACCCGGCCTTCATGGCGGCCGTCGCCGCCGACGCCGACTACCGCGCGGTGTTCCGCGCCTTCGCCTCGGCCGCACAGCTCAAGGGCACCGCCAACGCCTGGGTCGCCCGCGACGCGGTGGCCGAGTACGGCCGCTTCGGCCAGATTCCCTCGCTGCGTGCCGCGGTCAGCGCTGACCTGGGCCCGCTGCTGGACACCACCAAGTCGGTGTTCGGGGAGTTCTCGGCACCCTGGGTGAAGGCGGTCGGCTGGGCCAACTACTACGGTGTCTGCGCCCAGTTCGGCGTCTGCACCAGCCAGATCGAGGCCGCCCTCTTCCCCTACACCTACCGGTACGACAACGGCGCGCTGGAGGTGCACACCGCCCTCGACCGGGCGACCGTCGACCAGATGTACTACGCCAGCAAGCAGGTGAAGACGCAGTTCTTCCGGGTCCTGGGCACCGACGCACCGCTGGCCGGCGACGTCAACTCCACGCTGCACATCCACCTGTACGCGTCGCGCGCCGACTACGAGGTCTACCACCCGCTACTGACCGGCATGGCGACCAACAACGGCGGCATCTACATCGAGAACGGCGCCACCTTCTACACCTATCAGCGCCGGGTGCCGCAGGACTCCAGCCTGACGCTCGAGGAGCTGTTCCGGCACGAGTACACCCACTACCTGAACGGTCGCTGGGCCACCCCCGGCACCTTCGGGGAGCCGCGCTGGTACGCCAACGACCTCACCACCGCGATGGACGAGGGCACCGCCGAGTTCTTCGACGGCGCCACCCGGGACCAGGGCATCCTGGTCCGCAGGTCGCTGGTCAACAGGCTCGCCCAGGACGAGGCCGCCGGCATCCCGCGGATGAGCATCAACGAGCTGATCCACGCCCGCTACACCGACACCCCCGCGTTCCACTTCTACAACTACGCGGGCACGTTCTTCGAGTTCCTGTGGCTCAAGCACCCCTCGCAGCTGCGCGAGATGTACGGCTACCTGCGGGCCGACAACCCGGCCGGCTTCGACGCCTGGCGCACCAGGGTCGGTGCCGACGCGGGCCTGCAGACCGAGTACAACGCCTTCCTGGACGCCCGGATCGCGAACATCCCCGACCTGTACGTCCCGAACACCTCGTTCACCCCGAACGGGTACCTGAAGTTCGCCTACCCCGCCGAGGTGCAGGCGGCGTTCGCCGGCGCCACCCAGTCCACCCCGTCCTGCAAGGACAACGGTGACTGGGACAACAAGCCGATGCGCTTCGTCTGCACCGGCCGGATCACCGCCAACCTCGCCGACTCCACCAGCGCCGACGCCGTGTTCAAGGACATGTCGTCCACCGTCGACTACTTCATCCTGGAGCGGACGAAGGGCGTCGCGAACAACCTCGACGACATGAACTGCTCCTTCGGGGCGGTCGACATCTGGCCGGGCGGCCGGGCCGGCACCGCCGACTACACCTGCGAGGGTCCGCTCCGCCGGTGACAAGCCCCCGGTCGGGCGACGGCGGGGAACCGTAACAGCGGGCCGCGCCCGACCGGGCCTCATACCGACCATCCCCGACTCCCGCACGGGCCGGACGTCCTGACCGCTTCCGCGCCCGGCCCGTGCGGGCCCGCCGGTGCCCCGGCGGGCGTCAGACCTCCAGGTCGGCCTCGATCCGCTTCAGCTGGTGGCGCGCCATCGCCAGGTTCGCACGGCCCTTGTCGAGGGCGAGGTAGAGGAACAGGCCCTTGCCGGAGCGGCTGGTGAGTGGCCGGATCAGGTGGTACTGGCTGCTGAGTGAGATCAGGATGTCCTCGATCGCCTCCTTGAGACCCAGCAGTTCGATCGCCCTGACCTTGGCGCGGACCACATCGGTATTGCCCGCGGCGGCCACATTGAGATCGAGATCGGGCGAACCGCCGAGGGTGCCGAGCGCCATTCCGCTGTTGTAGTCGACCAGAGCGACACCGATAGTGCCGTCGATCGAGTTCATGATGTCCTTGAGTGCGCTCTCGGTGCTGGCCATGGTGTCCTCTTTCGTGATGTTTCGTCGCGGATTGGTTTGTTGTGGGTGTCGTGCTGTGGTGCGGATGGTCGGTCGGTCGGTGGGTCGGTACGGAGGCGGCTCGGGGTCAGTCCCGCTGGTCCTGGCGCTCCAGCGCGGCCTCGGTGAGCGCCTCGATCCGGCGCCCGACCCGGCGGGCCTCCAGGTGCAGTCGGCCGATGTTGGCGTCCGGCCCGGCCAGCAGGGTCAGCACCACGAAGGCGCCGGCCGCGTAGGTGGCGGTGTAGCCGAACTCGCCCCTGGTCATGAGCTCGCGGAAGCCGCCCTGGCCGGTCGCCTCGGCCAGCCGCGCGCCGACTCCGAGGGCGGCCGCCGTGAGCGCGGCCACCCCGGAGGGCTCCAGGCCGGTGGTGTCATGGGCGACCACCAGGCCGTCGGTGGTCGCGACCAGGCTGCCGGTCAGATGGGGGACGCGGGCTCGTAGCCCGCGCAGCTCGGTGAGTACCTCGGGCTCGGCGAGCACCTCGGGGTCGAGCAGTACGGGAGGCCGTCGGGCGGTGAACTGTCGCAAGGTGCGCTTCATGACTCGGTGGGACGGGGGGTAAGGACGGGCGGAACACTCACAGTCGGGCCTCCAGGCCGGCTCGGATCCTGAGCAGCAGGGCGACGTGCGGATCTGACGGGTCGTAGGACGGAGTGGTGGCGGCGGGCCGCGTCCGGGTGGGGAACACGACCCGCTGCGCTTCGACGGGCGGCGGCAGCGGTGGCGGCACCGGAGCCAGCAGTGGTTGCAGGGGCACCGGGGGCGGTGGGAGCGACGGGGTGGACTCGATCAGACCGCCCGCCGCGAGGTGCCGGATGTCCAGCACGGTCCCGAACGCCGAGCGCCCCAGCAGGAGGGCGATCTCTGCCGGGGTGCGGCGGCCGTCCGCGGCCTCCAGGACGGCGCGCCGCCGTCTGGTGCAGCCGCGCGGCACCGCCACCGGCCGGCGCCGGACGACCGCGCCGTCCAGCTGCGGGCACGGCCAGACCCGGTCCAGCAGCGCGCGCCGCCGGCCCACCGCCGCGCGCAGCTCCCGTACGCCCATCGGACGGGCCAGGGTGAACAGCGGCCGGGCGGCGGCCTCGAAGCGGATCTCGCCCTGGTTCTGGCCGAGCGCGAAGTAGGCCGCGTCCAGCAGCGCGGTCAGGTGGCAGAGCTGCAGCTCGCCGGCGCTCACCCGGCCGGTGCGGACCAGTTCGTCCGACATCGGCAGGCCGCTCGCCAGGTGTCGGGCCCAGTCGGTGCCGGTCAGCCGGCCGCAGCCGGTGAGCAGCGCCTCGATGCCGGGGGCGGAGGGACTCTCGGCGTGCACCACGAACCCGCCGACCAGGTGCAGGGTGCCGGCGGCACCGACCATCGCGCCGGTGGCGCGCTGCGCGGCCAGGTCGGCGAGTGCGGTCTCGAAGACGGTGGCGGGCGAGCAGCCGGAGCGGCGCCGGCGGGGCAGCCGCGGGGCGTGCGCGACCGGCGCGTCGAAGGTGCGGGCGTCCAGTGTGACGGCCATCAGTCGATCACCAACTGCTCGGCGATCGCGGCGAGTCTGAGCCGGGCCATCGCGAGGTTGGACCGCTCCCGGTCGAGCCGCAGGTACAGGATGAGGTTGCTGTCGAAGGCGGTGTCGAGGAACCTGACCAGGTGGTAGGCCCCGGCCGAACTGAGGATCACGTCCTCGGCCGGGGCCGTCCCGGACGCCGGGTCGGCGAACGAGGTGCTCTGGGTCACAGCTCTGGCCAGCTCGGTCGCGTCGGCGGCGCCGGCCTCGTGGTCGCCGCCCGGCCCTTCCCCGGCGGTGCCCAGTGCGAGCCCGCTGGTCCAGTCGACCAGGCTCGCACCGAGCGCGCCCGGCACGCCCATCGCCTCGGTAAGGCAGTCATCGATCCCCGGCACTCGATACGCACCCCTCCTGCGGGCCCACGGGGGGCCCGCGCGCGGCACCGCGCTCACTGGCGGTAACCTCTTCGGAGCGTAACGCTAACCCTGAACGTTCGACCTGGGGTCGGAATCCGACATATTCGTCGGGCATATGCCCGAATCTGTTAGGGTCACCGGCCGCGCGGAGCGGACCTTCTGACGGTCGGTCGGCGGGCCGGGCGGTTCGTCGGCGTCCGGTCCTTCGGTCGGAAGGTCCCGCAGCCGGGGGATCGGCGAGCCGAGCAGCCACAGGAACGACAGCACCGCGCCGCCGGCCGCCGGCCACAGGGTCGGCCGCAGTCCGAGGATGCTGCCCAGGGTGCCGTCGAGCAGTGAACCGACCGGCCGGACACCGTAGTTGACCGCCTGATAGGCTCCGGAGGCCAGAACGAACCCTTCACAGGGATGTCAGGTAGGCCAGGGCGGTGTCGCCCGCCGTCGGCCCGGCCGCCACGGTCAGGGCGACGTGGTTGTCGGGCCGGACCAGCACGAGCGCGTCACCGGTGACCCCGTACGCGCGGCGGGCGTGGCCGTCCGGGTCGCCGAGGCCGGCGGGGCCCGCGTCCACGGCGAGCGGGCGGACGTGCGCGGGCAGGCCCGACAGTGCGGGCAGTGCGCCGGGGCCGAACCCGAGCAGGGTGAAGTGGCTCCCGGCGAACGCCTCGAAGAGTCGCACCGGTGTTCCGTCCGGGGCGGTGCAGGGTGCGTCCGGCGCGCGGTCGCCGGCCCGCAGCGGGCCGCCGAGCCGGTCGTCGGCCAGGGGGCCGCCGCGGTAGTCGATGGCGAGGCCGGTGAGGTCGCCGACCCGCCCGGCCTCCACACCCACCCCCGGGGTCCTGGTGCCCTCCGCGACGGCGGCCATGCCTGCGTGGGTGATGCCGAGCGTCCAGGCGGCGACCGGCAGCCGCTCCTCCTGGTAGCTGTCCAGCAGGCCGGGGCCGGCCAGGCCGCGCAGGACGTGGCCGAGCTTCCAGCCCAGGTTCCAGGCGTCCTGGATGCCGGTGTTCATGCCCAGGCCGCCCGCGATCGGGTGGACGTGGGCGCAGTCCCCGGCGAGCAGCACCCGCCCGACCCGGTAGCGGTCCACCATCCGGACGTTGATCCGCCAGGTGGAGAGCCAGGTCGCGTTGGAGAGCCGGATGTCGGTGCGGCCGGTGTGCAGTTCGGCCAGCCGCCGGAAACTCTCCAGCGAGGGCGGCACCGGTGCGCCGTCGGCGTCCAGCTCGGGGGAGGACTGCAACTGCCAGCGGGGCTCGTCCCGGAACGGGCAGAGCATGAAGGCGCCGGCCGGGCTGAACCACTGGTGCCACCGGTCGGGTTCCAGCCCCTCGACCTCGACGTCGCCGCAGACCATCGTGGACTCCGGCTCGCTGTTCCCCTCGAACGGGACGCCGAGCTGCTTGCGCACGGTGCTGCGGCCGCCGTCGCAGGCGACCAGGTAGTCGGCGGCGATCCGGCCGCCGCCGGTGAGCAGCGCCGTCACGCCTGCCTCGTCCTGCTCGAACCCGGCCAGCTCGGTGCCGAGTTCGACCTTCACCCCGTACTCGGCGAGCTTTTCGCGGAGCAGTTCCTCGACCCGCCACTGCGGCAGGAACATGCCGGCCTCGTACGGGGCGTCCGGGGTGGGCCGGGCGTCCGCGAAGGGGTCGGTGTCGTTCACGAACGCGCCCGCGTAGTACTTGCGGAACGGCAGGTGGGTGCGGCCGTGGGCGGCCAGCCGCTGCGCCAGGCCGAGGTCGGCCAGGATCTCCAGGCTGCGCGGGTTGAGCGCCTTGCCGCGCGAGCCGGCCGGGAATTCCTCCGCGCGGTCCAGCACCCGGACCGGTATGCCCTGCCGGGCGAGGTCGCAGGCCAGGGTCAGCCCGGTCGGTCCTGCGCCCGCGATCACCACGGCTGCCATCTGACTCTCCCGTCGTCGGTGTGTCGGAGTTCCAGAGAACAGCAACCCGGTAAGAAAAGCAACCGGGTAACAAAAGTATCCGGGTTATGATTGATGTATGAGTGAGCCGGAGGGCCTGCGGGCCCTGAAGAAGCAGCGGACCCGCCGGGCGATCGCCGACACCGCGATCGGACTGTTCCTGACCAACGGCTTCGACCAGGTGTCGGTGGCCGAGATCGCCGCCGCCGCGGAGGTCTCCAAGCCGACGCTGTTCCGGTACTTCGCCACCAAGGAGGAGCTGGTCCTGCACCGCTTCGCCGACCACCTCGGCGAGTCCGCCCGGGTGGTCCGCGACCGGCCGGCGGGCCTCGCGCCGCTGGCCGCGCTGGAGCGGCACGAGCTGGAGCGGCTGGCCGCACACGACCCCGTGACCGGCCTGAACGACGCGCCCGAGGTGCTCGCGTTCATGCGGCTGGTCTACGACACCCCGAGCCTGTCCTCGCACCTGCGGGACTACATCGCCGAGGACACCGACGCCCTGACGTCGGCCCTCGCCGACGCGCGGCCCGACACCGGCGCCCTGGCGCCCCGGCTGATCGCCGTCCAGTTCATCGGGGTCCGTCAGGAGCTGGCCCTGGCCAACTGGCGCCGCCTCTCCGCCGGCACGCCGATCGAGGAGGCCCACCGGCTCGCCGTCGCCGAGACGGCCGAGGCCTTCGCGCTGCTGCGCGGCGGCGCCGGAGCCCGCGGCTACTGACGCCCGGGACACGGCGGCCGTCACCGAGCCCCGGACCCGCCGGAGCCCCGGCCCCGCCGAAGCGGGACCGGGGCTCTGCTCCTGTCGCCGGACCGCCCGGTCGGGCGGCCGGGCGGCTCAGGAGGCGGGGCCGACCTTGATGGTGGTCAGCTTGCCGCCCTGGGTCTCCCGGACGACCTCGATCCTGGTGTTGGTGTTCGGGACCTGCACGCCCAACTGCGGGGCGGCGGGGTTGTAGTAGCCGCCGGTGCGGTCGTTGAAGACCGGCACCGCGGGCTTCGCCGGGAACTTGGTCACCGCGCTGACGTTGTGCAGCTGGAACGCGGTGGTCGGCTTCAGCGAGAACGGCGCGTCGTAGCTCTGCATCCGCCCGTTGACCGGGGTGCCGCCGTTGAAGTAGTTCACCTCGGGGTGCGCGTCGACCGGCAGGATCAGGCCGCCGCCCAGGTGGTCCTTGGTGTTGTTGTCCTCGTAGGCGGTGTCCCACAGCCAGACCAGGACGCCCTCCTGGTACGGGTAGGTGTCGATGATGCCGGCCTTGCCGTAGATGCCGGAGTACCCGAAGTTGTACGGGCCGGTCTTGAGGTAGGCGCCGTAGCCGACGTAGCGGCGGTTCTCCACCAGGTAGGCGCGCGGGTGGTCCTTGACCGCGTCCTTGCCCTTGATCACCGAGAAGCCGGTCAGCGCCCAGCCCTGACCGCCCTGCTCGGCACCGTCGTTGACGATCTCCACCCCGTCGGCGGCGACCTTCACGGCGTCGATCAGCACGCCCCGGCCGTGGGTGTTGCCGTCCGAGGTGACGTGGAAGCGGACCTGCACCTGCTGTCCGAGGTAGGCGTCCAGCGGGATGTGCAGCCGGGTCCAGGCGTTGGAGCTGCCGCTCAGGCCCGGGGTGAGCGAGGTGGTGTTGCCGATCGGTGCGCCGTCGACGGTGCCGTGCAGTGGCGTCCAGGTCTTTCCGCCGTCGGTGGAGGCGTCGACCGACAGGAAGTCGTAGTCCTGCTCGATGTCGTACCAGGCGGAGGCGTCCAGTGCCGCCGAGGTCGACCGGCCGCGCAGGTCGACGGTGCGGGTGAGCGAGGCGTCCATGTTGTCGCCGGTGTCGCTCCACCACTGCGAGCCGCCCTCGGCCGGGGTGGCCAGCGAGGTGGTGGTCTGCGACGGGGGCAGGTGCACCAGGACGGCCTGCGCCTGGTCGGTGTTGTAGCCGCTGACGCCCAGCGCGTGGCTGGAGCGGGTGGCGGCCTGCGCCTCGTCGTAGTTGAGCCAGCCGAGCTGCAGCTTGCTCCACGCGTCGAGGTCGCCGGGGAACTCGCCGGTGGTGTTCTTGCCCTTGCCCAGGTACGAGGCGGAGGACATCAGCGACCAGAAGTTGACGGCGTTGTCGCCGCCGCTGGTCGGGTAGAGGTCGGGCAGGCCCAGGTTGTGGCCGAACTCGTGCGAGAAGAGGCCGACGCCGCTGTTCTCGCCCGCCTGGAGGTAGTCGTAGACGTACAGGCCGGTGTCGCCGACCGGCGCGCCGCCGATCCGGTTGCCCTCCGGGCCGGTCTGGCCGGTCGGGTCCGGGAGGTCCCAACTGCGGTGCGCCCACAGCGCGTCGGCGCCCTGGGCGCCGCCGCCCCAGGTCTCGTCGACGCCGGCGTGCACCACGATCACGTTGTCGAGGTAGCCGTCCGGCTCGTTGAAGTCGCCGTCCTTGTCGTGGTCGTAGCGGTCCTGGGTGTCGTACTGGGCCAGCTCCGCGCGGACGCTCGCCGGCGTACGGCCCTTGGCGACCTCGCCGTCGAACCAGGCCTTGGTCGCGTCCCGGACGAACTCCTGCGCCTGGGTCCACGCGCCGCTGCCCTGCGGGCCCTTGTTGCTGCCGTAGCGGGCCTCGTTGTACGGGACGGTCACCCAGTCGCTGACGGTGCCCTCGATGTCGTACCGGCCGGAGGACTGGGTGCGGTAGAAGTTGCGCATCGAGTTGGCGCCGGGCGAGGCGTCGAAGAACATCTGCTGGTAGTAGTCACGACTGAAGTCGTTCTTCCAGAAGGTGTGGGTGTCGTCCTTGCCCGGCTGGGGGATCGCGTTGTGCTGCGGCCCGGGGGTGCCGCCGTAGCGGGGCTGGCCGTTGTAGAGCGTCGAGTTGTCGACCTGGTCGCCGAACTGGGCGAGGATCACGAAGACCTTGTCCTTGCGCTGCTGCGCGAGCTGGACGTAGTCGTTGCCGATCTTCACCTTCGCCGGCGTGGTACCCGCGGCGGTCTTCGCCACGGCGCCGCTGTTGACCTGCTCCAGGGCGAGGCCGCGCAGCGCCTGGCGCTTGCGCTCCTGCGGTGCGAGGTCCTGCTGCGGGCCCTCCTGGCCGTCGGCGGCCGGCGCGCCCGTGGTGGCCTGGTGGCCGGAGACGGTGACGGGCGGGACGGGGCGGGCCTGGGCGGGGGTGCCCAGCATGGTCACTGCTATCGCACTGGTGCTCAGTGCAGCCGCGAGGGCTGCGGAGGCTTTGCGCAACTGACCGGTCCTTTCCGGACGGGGGTGGTCGGGTGAGCGGGCGTAATATTTCACATGTCATCGGTCACATGGAAGAGCCTGGACGGGCCGTCACTCGTCGCGCGCGACCGTCGACCCTGTGTGGTCAGGTCAGCGCGCCGCGCAGGAAGTCCAGCTCCAGGGCGGCGAGTTGTTCGTGCGTCCCGTTGGGCGTCAGGTGGCTGACCCCGGGCAGCGCGAGCAGGCTGTGCGGCCGGCCGGCCCGGGTGAGCGCCTGGGAGAGCCGCAGGGTGTGCGAGGGGTGCACGTTGTCGTCCGCCAGGCCGTGGATCAGCAGCAGCGGCCGGCTCAGCGCCGGGGCGTCCTCGACCAGGCAGTCGGCCCGGTAGCCCTCGGGGTTGTCCTGCGGCAGGCCCAGGTACCGCTCGGTGTAGGCGGTGTCGTACAGCCGGAAGTCGGTCGGCGGCGCGCCGGCGCTGGCGGCGTGGAAGACGTCCGGGCGGCGCAGCACGGCCATCGCCGCGAAGTACCCGCCGTAGGACCAGCCGCGCACCCCGACCCGGTCGAGGTCGAGGTCCGGGTGGCGTTCGCCGAGCGCCCGCAGGGCCGCCACCTGGTCGTCGAGCGCGACCCGGGAGAAGCGGCGGAAGATCGCCCGGGTGAAGCCGGGCGAGACGAACGGTGTGCCGCGGTTGTCGGTGGTGACCACCGCGAAGCCCTGGTCGGCCCACCACTGTCGGTGCTGCCACCGCCGCGGCTCGGCGGCGACGGCCTGCGCGCCGGGCCCGCCGTAGACGTCCAGCAGCACCGGCAGCCGTTGCCCGGCCAGGTGGCCGCGCGGGTACACCACCGCGGTGGGCAGGCCGAGTTCGGTGACCCGGGCGAGCTGCGGCACGACCCGGTACGGCAGGGGTTCGGCGTGGTCGGCGAGCGGGAACTCCTCCCCCCGGAAGTGGATCCGGCGGCGGATGCCGTCCGCGTCGGCGGAGGTCAGCAGCAGGGTCTCGCCGCCCGCCGTGGCGGAGTGCACGCCGGCGCCGGCGGTGAGCCGTTCGGGTGCGCCGCCGTCCGGGTCGAGCAGGTAGACGTGCTGGTCGGCGGGCTCCTCCTCGTTCGCCTCGACCAGCAGCCGGCCGCGCAGCCGGCCCACCACCCGGCGGACCTGGATCCGCTCGGTGCTGAGGATCCGGCCGTCCAGGGCCACCCCGCGGGCCCGGCCGTCCGGGGTGTCGGCGGCGGTCAGCAGCCGGCCGTCGTCCAGCCGGGCCGGGGTGCCGGGTACGTCGTCGACCCAGAACTCGTCGGTGGTCCGGGAGAGTTCGGCCGTCCTGCCGGTGACGGGGTCGGCGGTCAGCAGCAGGACGTTCTGCTGCAGCCGGTCGG
This sequence comes from Kitasatospora sp. NBC_00374, assembly GCF_041434935.1. NCBI lineage: Bacteria > Bacillati > Actinomycetota > Actinomycetes > Kitasatosporales > Streptomycetaceae > Kitasatospora > Kitasatospora sp. NBC_00374. Next base: position 6,974,912 of record NZ_CP107964.1, read on the forward strand.
CGACGGTGAGCAGGATCTCCCCGTTGCCCTCCCAGCCGGCCGCGGTCAGGTACGGGAAGGCGGTGGCGTCCCAGTGCAGCCGTACCCGGTGGCCGTCCAGCCCGAGCACCCACAGCTGGACGTCGGCGTTGGGGCCGCCGGCCTGCGGGTAGGCGAAGGACTCGGGGGCCAGCTCCGGGTGCGCCGGGTCGGCGAAGTGGCGCAGCGGCAGGGCGGATTCGTCCACCCGGGTGGCGAGGACGGCGCTGCCGTCGGGGGACCACCAGTGGCCGCGGGTGCGGCCCAGCTCCTCGGCGGCGGCGAACTCGGCCATGCCCCAGGTGGCGCCGTCCCGCGGGCTGAGCGGCCCGCCGGGGTGCAGCGCGGGGGCCGGGGTGAGGTGCAGGGCACCCTCGGCGACGTAGGCGACGCGCTGCCCGGTGGCGTCCGGCCGGGGGTCGAAGGCGGGGGCGGCGGTGGGCAGTTCGGTGGTGGTGCCGTGGGTGGTGTCGGTACGGAAGAGCCGTCCGTCGAGGGTGAAGACGGCGGTCGAGAGGTCGGCGGTGGCGGCGAAGGAGCCGATCCCCGGAGCCCACAGCCGCAGCCGCTCGCGCAGCCGCCGTTCGGGCGCGGGCAGGTCGGCCAGGGCGCCGGTGCGCTGGGGGGCGAGCGCCACCGGGTCGGCCACCATGGTCTCCTGGCGGGTCGTCAGGTCGAGCAGCCAGAGTCGGTCGACCGGGTCCTGCGGGCCGGTGGAGCGCAGGAAGAGCAGGCGGGTGCCGTCGGCGGAGAAGGCGGCGGCGCGCGGCGAGCCGTAGCTGAACCGGCCGGTGCGGGTGCTGAGGGCGAGGAAGGGGTCGGTGTGGGTCACGGGCACCGATGCTTGCCCCGGGAACCACTACTCGGCTAGAACTATGCAGTGTGAAATGTCACACACCAATGAGCTGTCGATGAGCCACCCGCCCGAGCCGCTGCCGGGCACCCGCGAACTGTTCACCCTGGACCCGGCGGTGGCCCACCTCAACCACGGCTCGTACGGCGCCGTGCCCACACCCGTGCAACGGGTCCAGGCCCGGCTGCGGGCCGAGCAGGAGCAGGACCCGGACGGCTTCTTCGCCGACCTCCCCGACCGGATCGCCCGGGCCCGGGCCCGGATCGCCACCGCGCTGGGCGCCGAACCCGACCGGATCGCGCTGCTCACCAACGTCACCGAGGGCGTCGCGGTGGTGCTGGACTCCCTCCCGCTCGAAGCGGGCGACGAGATCCTGGTGACCGACCACGGCTACGGGGTGGTCTCGGCGGCGGCCGAACGGCGCGCCGCGGAGACCGGTGCGGTGGTCCGCCGGATCCGGCTCTCCCTGTACACCCCCGACGCGGAGGCCGTCCGGGCGCAGGTGCTGGCCGCGGTGGGGGAGCGGACCAGGGTCGCCGTCCTCGACCTGGTCGCCTCGCCGACCGCCCGGGAGATCGCCGGCGGACCACTGCTGGCCGACCTCGCCGCCCGCGGCGTCGCCACCGTGGTGGACGCCGCGCACGCGCCGGGCATGCTCCCCGTCCAGCTCGGCAACGGGGCCGGCGGCGCGGACTTCTGGATCGGCAACCTGCACAAGTGGGCGCTGGCTCCCCGGGCCGCCGCCGTACTGGCCGTCGGCGGGGCCTGGCGCCCCCGGATCCGACCGCTGACGCTCTCCTGGGAGCACGACCGGGGATTCCCCGGACGGGTCGAGTGGCGCGGCACCTACGACTACACACCCTGGCTGGCCGCGCCGGCCGGGTTCGCCCTGCTGGAACAGCTCGGCGTCGACCGGGTGCGCGGCCACAACGCGGCCCTCGCCGCGTACGGTGCCCGGATGCTCGCGGAGCGGACCGGCCTGCGCCCGCTGGCGGCCATGCCGGGCGCGGCGATGCGGGCGCTGCGGCTGCCGCCCGGGGTCGCGGAGAGCGAGCACGCCGCGAAGGCGTTGGCGGTGGCCGTCGCCCGGCGGTTGCAGGCCCGGATCGCGGTGCGGCCGTGGCCCGGTGGCGGGGTGCTGCGGATCAGCGCCCAGCTCTACAACCGGCCCCAGGAGTACCGCGACCTCGCCACCGGCCTGCGGGAGCTGATCGCCCGGTAGCGCGGGCCGGGGTCAGTCCGCCGCGCGCAGCTCGGCGAGCAGCATGCCCTGGTCGGCCAGGAGTTCGGTGAGAATGCGCCGGGCCGCCCGGAGCAGATCGGCGACGTCGGCGCCGGCCAGGGCGTACACCACGGTCGAGCCCTCCCGGGTGGCGGTCACCAGCCCGGCGCGGCGCAGTTGGGCCAGCTGCTGGGAGAGGTTGGAGGGCTCGATGTCCAGCTCGGCTAGCAGCTCGCGGACCGGCGTCGGGCCGGCCTGCAGCAGCTCCAGCACCCGGATCCGGATCGGGTGACCGAGCATGCGGAAGAACTCGGCCTTCGCCTGGTGCAGCGGTACGGGCACCCGCGCCTCCTCTCTCCGTGGCTCCGCCGGCCGGTCGCGGGTCAGACCTCAATCGAGGCCTCGATCCGCTTCAGCTGGTGCCGGGCCATCGCCAGGTTGGCCCGGGACCGGTTGAGCGCGAGGTAGAGGAACAGGCCGCGCCCGGTCTGTGTGGTGAGCGGCCGGATCAGGTGGTACTGACTGCTCAGTGAGATCAGGATGTCCTCGATCTCGTTGTCGTGGAGGTTGAGCATCTCCATGGTGCGCATCTTGGCCCGGACCACGTCGGTGTTGCCCGCGGCCGCGACGTTGAGGTCGAGCTCGGTGTTGTCGCCGAGGGTGCCGAGCGCCATGCCGCTGCCGTAGTCGACCACGGCGACGCCGATGGCGCCCTCGATGACCATGGCGTCCTTGAGCGCGGTTTCCAGAGTCGCCATCGCGAGGTCCTCCCAGCCGGTGAGTCCCGCCGCGGTGGCGGGGCAAGTGCTCCGACTGTGGGGGACGGGTGCGGCCGCGTGCGGCGGGATGATCAGAACTGATCCGAGCCGGACTGATCATGAACGATCGGTGTTGGATTTCAGGCGGGTTGAAGACTTCAGCAAATCCGAATCTGATTGATCAAGCATGACCGTCACCCTTGGGCCGCCAGCCGCGCCGCCGGCCGCAGCGACCGGTTGCGGGCATGCTGGCCACGCTCCCACGCGGAGGCGGGACTCGTTCCTGTCGTTCGGATTCCCGCCGTACACCGGCCGGCTGACGGTGTCGAGGGGTCCTTGGACACGTACGGGTCGAGCACCTCGGCCGTGGAGTCCTGTGACTGGCCGCACAGGCTCGATTGCGTCAGGTTGCCGAACGGTCGGCCGAATTACTGTCGACAAGGCGCCAAAGACCCACCGCGGGCCACCCGGGCTCCGGCCCGCGAAAAATCGGTGCTATCGATGTCAGTCCCGGCGGGTAATCTCTGGCTGAGATGCTCGATCACCACAACACCCACCACATCCGCTGCGCCCCGACGGCCTTCCAAGCCCCGGCCCCGCAGCCGCAGGCGTCGCCGTCTGCGCACCCGTCTCGCCCCTCGGGGCCGTCCGCCCGCGGGAAGAAAAGGTGACGCCGATGAACAGCGCCATGCCGGGCCGCAGTGACCAGCAGCTCACCGGCCAGGAGCAGCTCAGCCCCGCCGAGGCCTACCAGGCCGCCCGGCGCCGGGCCAAGGAGCAGGCCACCGCCCTCTACGGCTTCCAGCAGCTGTACGACTTCCCCCTCGACCCGTTCCAGATCGAGGCCTGCGAGGCCCTGGAGGCCGGCGAGGGAGTCCTGGTCGCGGCCCCCACCGGTTCCGGCAAGACCATCGTGGGCGAGTTCGCCGTCCACCTGGCCCTGGCCGGCGGCCGCAAGTGCTTCTACACCACCCCGATCAAGGCCCTGTCGAACCAGAAGTTCGGCGACCTGGTCAAGCGCTACGGTGCCGACAAGGTCGGTCTGCTCACCGGGGACAACTCGGTCAACGGCGACGCGCCCGTGGTCGTGATGACCACCGAGGTCCTGCGCAACATGCTGTACGCGGGTTCGCGGGCCCTCGACGGCCTCGGCTACGTCGTCATGGACGAGGTCCACTACCTGGCCGACCGCTTCCGCGGCGCCGTCTGGGAGGAGGTCATCATCCACCTCCCCGAGTCGGTCGTGCTGGCCTCGCTGTCCGCCACCGTCTCCAACGCCGAGGAGTTCGGCGACTGGCTGGACACCGTCCGCGGCGGCACCAGGGTGATCGTCTCCGAGCACCGCCCGGTGCCGCTGTGGCAGCACGTGATGGCCGGCAACCGGATGTACGACCTGTTCGCCAGCCCCGACCGGGACGGCCGCCCCAAGGACGCCCCGCGCAATCCCGCCAAGGCGGTCAACCCCGAACTGGTCCGACTCGCCCGCTCCGAGCAGGACCGCGGCGGCCGCGACCGGTTCGCCAAGGGCCGCGGCCGCTCCATGCCGACCGGCCGCCCCACCAGGATCTGGACCCCCGGCCGGGTCGACGTCATCGAACGGCTGGACGCCGAGGGCCTGCTCCCCGCGATCACCTTCATCTTCAGCCGGGCCGGCTGCGAGGCCGCCGTCCAGCAGTGCCTCACCTCCGGCCTGCGGCTCAACCGGGAGGCCGACCGGGCCAAGGTCCGCAAGATCGTCGAACAGCGCTGCGCCGACATCCCCGACGAGGACCTGCACGTCCTCGGGTACTTCGAGTGGCTGGACGGCCTGGAGCGCGGCATCGCCGCCCACCACGCCGGCATGCTGCCGAGGTTCAAGGAGGTCGTCGAGGAGCTCTTCGTCAAGGGCCTGGTCAAGGCGGTCTTCGCCACCGAGACCCTCGCGCTCGGCATCAACATGCCCGCCCGCTCGGTGGTCATGGAGAAGCTGGTCAAGTGGAACGGCGAGACCCACGCCGACATCACCCCCGGCGAGTACACCCAGCTCACCGGCCGGGCCGGCCGCCGCGGCATCGACGTCGAGGGCCACGCCGTGGTGCTCTGGCAGCGCGGCCTCGACCCGGAGGCCCTGGCCGGCCTCGCCGGCACCCGCACCTACCCGCTGCGGTCCTCCTTCCGTCCCTCGTACAACATGGCCGTCAACCTGGTCGGCCAGTTCGGGCGGCACCGCTCCCGCGAGCTGCTGGAGACCTCCTTCGCCCAGTTCCAGGCCGACCGCTCGGTGGTCGGCATCGCCCGCCAGGTCCAGCGCAACGAAGAGGGCCTGGACGGCTACCGCGAGTCGATGACCTGCCACCTCGGCGACTTCGACGAGTACATGGGCCTGCGCCGGGCCCTCAAGGACCGCGAGAACGAGCTCGCCCGCGAGGGCTCCACCCAGCGCCGGGCCGCCGCCGTCGAGGCGATCGAGCAGCTCAAGCCCGGCGACGTGATCCACGTCCCGACCGGCAAGTTCGCCGGTCTCGCCCTGGTTCTCGACCCGGGCCTGCCGCCGGTCAGCCGCTCCCCGCGGACCAGCCGCCACCCCGACTACCAGGACGGCCCGCGCCCGGTGGTGCTCACCGCCGAGCGCCAGGTCAAGCGGCTCGCGATGATCGACTTCCCGCACCCGGTCCAGGCCCTGGAACGGGTCAAGATCCCGAAGTCCTTCAACCCGCGCAGCCCGCAGTCCCGGCGCGACCTGGCCTCCGCCCTGCGCACCAAGGCCGGCCACCTGGAGCCCGAGCGCTACCGCAAGGGCCGGACGGCCGCCGCCGACGACGACCGGATCGCCGAGCTGCGCGCCGAGCTGCGCCGCCACCCGTGCCACGGCTGCGACGAGCGCGAGGACCACGCCCGCTGGGCCGAGCGCTACCACCGCCTGCACCGCGACACGGAGTTGCTGGAGCGCCGGATGCGCTCCCGCACCCACACCATCGCCCGCACCTTCGACCGGGTCTGCGGCCTGCTCACCGACCTCGGCTACCTCACCGGGGACACCGTCACCGAGGACGGCAAGCGGCTCGGCCGGCTCTACGGCGAGCTGGACCTGCTCGCCTCGGAGTGCATCCGCGAGGGTGTCTGGTCCGACCTGGCCGCCGCCGAACTCGCCGCCTGCGCCTCGGCGCTGGTCTTCGAGGCCCGGCAGTCCGACGACGCCACCGCCCCCCGGGTGCCGGAAGGCGCGGCCAAGGAGGCACTCGGCAAGATGGTCCGGATCTGGGGCCACCTGGACGCGCTGGAGGAACAGCACCGGATCTCCACCGCCGAGGGCGTCGGCCAGCGCGAACCCGACCTCGGCTTCGCCTGGGCCGCCTACCGCTGGGCGCTCGGCCACAGCCTGGACTCGGTCCTGCGGGACGCCGACATGCCGGCTGGCGACTTCGTCCGCTGGACCAAGCAGCTGATCGACGTGCTCGGCCAGATCCAGGACGCGGCCGGCGAGGACACGGCCCTGCGTTCCACCGCCCGCAAGGCCGTGGACGGCCTCCGCCGGGGCATCATCGCCTACTCCTCGGTCGGCTGAGGCCGCCGGGTATCCATCCGCACCTGGTCGACCCACAGGGGCGCGCGGTTCCCCGCGCCCCTGTGGGTCGACCCGCGGCGTGGTGCCTACGGGTGCGCCAGCGCGGCGAGGACGCGCTCCAGCGAGCTCCCCAGGTTCCACCGAGTGGCGAGCTCCTCCAGCGTCATCGGGTCCAGCGGCTCGCTCGGCAGCACCGGGTCGAACGCGGGCAGCGGGCAGTCGGCGGCGACCCGCACCACGGTCGGCGCGACGTCCAGGTACGCCGACCCCTCGACCAGGTTGCGCCGCCGGGCCGGCGTCAGCTTCGACATCGGGTCCAGCGCCGCCGCCCGGACCCCGGCCAGGTCGCCGTACGTCTGGAGCAGCTGGGCCGCCGTCTTCTCGCCGATGCCCTTCACCCCCGGCAGCCCGTCGCTGGCGTCGCCGCGCAGGGCCGCCATGTCCGCGTACGCGGCGCCGTCCACGCCGTACTTCTCCAGCAGCAGCGCGTTGTCGGTGACCTGCGGGTGGCCGACGCCCTTGACCGGGTACAGCACGGTGACCGCCCGGTCGTCGTCGACCAGCTGGAACAGGTCGCGGTCGCCGGTGACGATCTGCACCGGGCCGGCCGCCCGCGCGGTCAGCGTGCCGATCACGTCGTCCGCCTCGTAGCCGGGGCAGCCGACCCGGGCGATGCCCAGCGCGTCCAGCACCCGCTCGATCACCGGCACCTGCGGCGACAGGGTGTCCGGGATCTCCTCCTCGTTCCCGGTGGCCTCCGCGGCCAGCCGGTGGGTCTTGTAGGAGGGGATCAGGTCGACCCGCCACTGCGGGCGCCAGTCGGCGTCCATACAGGCCACCAGGTGGTCCGGGCGGTGGTCCTGGACGAGCCGGGCGATGAAGTCGAGCAGGCCGCGGACGGCGTTCACCGGCTGCCCGTCGGGGGACTTCACGGACTCCGGCACGCCGAAGTACGCGCGGAAGTAGAGGCTCGCGGTGTCGAGCAGCATCAGTCGGGGTGCGGTCACCCTCAGATCATGCCGCACGGCGGTGACGAACCGTCGGTTCAGTGCTCGTGCGGGCCGCTGCGGTGGACGGGGCCGTGGGCGTCCGCGCAGTGGTCCCAGGGTTCGGCGGCGGTGGGGCCGGTGATCTGCAGCAGCCCGTCGGTCTCCTCCTCGCCGACGTGGTCGACCTGGAGGGTGCTGTGGCTGATCCGGTACTCCTCGCGCAGCCGGCGCTGGAGCTGGCGGCGGACGGCGTGGCAGTCACCCCCGGGAGTGACCAGGATGTGGGCCGAAAGGGCCGGCTGGCCGGAGGTGATCTCCCAGATGTGCAGGTCGTGGATCTCCTCGACCAGCGGGTCGGCCACCATCTGGTCGGCCACGGCGTCCGGGTCGATGCCGGCCGGGGCCGCCTCCAGGAAGATCCGTCCGGAGTCCCGGACCAGGCCGATGCCCGCCTTGAGCATCAGTACCACCACGATCAGCGAGGCGATCGCGTCCGCCTGCACGAACCCGGTGGTGAGCATCACCGCACCGGCCACGGCGGTGGCGATGAAGGCGTACAGGTCGGTCACCACGTGCTGGAAGGCGCCCTCGACGTTGAGCGAGCTGCGGTTGGCCCTGGACATGCACCAGGCCGCCGCGATGTTGACGACGATCCCGACCAGCGCGGTGACCAGCACCAGCGAGCCGGTCACCTCGGGCGGGTGGATCAGCCGCTGGACCGACTCGTACCCGAGCCAGGCGGACAGCACCAGCAGGGTGACGCCGTTGGCCTGGGCGGAGAGGATCTCCGCGCGCTTCAGGCCGTAGGTGTAGCCGCCGCGGGCGGGCCGGGCGGACAGCCGCATCGCGATCAGGGCCAGCACGATCGAGGCCGCGTCGGTGAGCATGTGCGCGGCGTCCGAGATCAGGGCCAGCGACTGGGCGGCGTAGCCGACCACCACCTCGCCGGCCATGAAGACGACGATCAGGGCCAGCGCGCCGAGCAGCCAGCGGCGGTCGGCGTCGGCCGCCACCGCGTGCGAGTGGCCGCCGTGACCGTCATGGCCCTGGTGGTCGTGCTGGTGGTCGTGGCCGCCCATCGAGATCCTCTCCCGCACGCTTCGGTCGCCGGGCCGAACTGCCCGTCCACGAAGTGAACCCCAGATCAGACGAAGATCCAAAGGCTGCACTGGTGACCGTTGTCGTTCCCGTCGGACGGGCGTACGGACGGTCCTGCGGGCGCTCGTACGGGTGTCCGGTTCAGCCGACCGGGACGGGCACCGCGACCGGTTCCGGCGTACCCGGGCGGACCGCCGTGGCCGCCCCGACCAGGGCCTGCATCACCCGCAGGTCCTCGCCCTGCTCGGGGTGCCACTGCACGCCCAGCACGAAGCCGCCGTCGGTCGCGTCCTCCACCGCCTCGACCGTGCCGTCCTCGGCCCGGGCGCAGACCGTCAGCCGTTCGCCGAGCCGGTCCACCGCCTGGTGGTGCGAGGTCGGCACCACCACGCTCTCCTCCGGCAGCAGGCCGCCCAGCAGCGTCCCGGCGACCGGGCGGACCGCGTGCCGGCCGTAGCTGCCCTCACCACCCGCATGGCCCTCGTGATGCACCCGGTCGGGGAGGTGCTGGACCAGCGAACCGCCGCGGACCACGTTCAGCAGCTGCATCCCGCGGCAGATCCCGAGCACCGGCACCCCGGCCGCCAGACCCGCGCGCAGCAGGGCGGCCTCCCAGGCGTCGCGCTCGGGGGCGACGGCCTCGGTGCACGGGTGCGGCCGCTCGCCGTAGAGGGCCGGATCGACGTCCTCGCCGCCCGCGATCACCAGCGCGTCCAGCCGGGCCACGGCCCCGGGCGCGTGCTCGGGTGCGTCCGGCGGGAGCAGGACGGCCAGGCCGCCGGCGGCGCGGACCAGGGCGGGATAGCGCTCGGGCAGCATGACTGCGAGCCGGCGGTCGAAGCGGCCCCAGGCCGCCGTGGTGAGGTAGGTGCTGATGCCGATGACGGGCCGTTGGGTCATGCGGGAATTCTGCCGCCTCGTGGGGCGCGGCGCGGCCGCTGGGGCGATCCGGGTGAGGGGCGTGTCTTTCTCATCCGAATCTCATCGGGGAAAGGCCGTTTTCAGGTCGCGCTGATTCCGCGTTTACCCGTATGCGCCTAGATTCTCTGGCGTGAGCGAGCAGATTCCCGCCGGGTGGTACCCGGACCCGAAGGACACGACCACCGACCCGCGGCCGGAGCGCTGGTGGGACGGCACCGGATGGACCACCACGACCCGGCCCGCACAGGTCGAGGGCGCCGAGGGCGGCCCCGAGGACCAGGTGCTGGAGGGGCACGTCCTGGGCACCGGCCCGACCGTCCACTACCCGGGGCTGCCGCTCGCCGCCGACCCGGCGGCCCCGGCGAAGGCCCGGACCGGCCCTGGCCGGGTGGTCCTGCTGGCCGCCTCGGTGGCCGCGCTGATCGGCCTGGCGGTCGGCTCCGGCGTGACGTACCTGGTGATGGACGGACGTTCCGGCGACCGCCGGGCCGTGGACCGTAAGGGCCCGGGCCCCGGCTCGCAGGACCTGCGCGGTCCGGGCGGCAACGGCGGTCCCAGCGGCGGCAACGGGGACGGCGGCGGCCGGGGCGGCAACGGCGGTGGCCGCGGCGGCGGCCAGGGTGGGGGCCAGGGTGGGGGCGGCGGCGGCAAGGCCGGCGGGCCCGCCGTCGACGCGGTGAACCGGATCAGCCTGCCCGTCCCCGACGGGTGGAAGGGCGGTACCACCTCGGACGGCTTCGCGGCCCTCACCGTCGGCTCGTACACCTGCGCCGACGGCACCAGCCCGTGTTCACTGGGCGGTGTGGTCACCGGCAAGCTGGCCGGCACCGACGCCAAGCAGGCGGCCCTGGCCGACATCGCGACCGCGGCCAAGGACTCCTACGGCGACATCAAGTCGCACGAGGAGCTGAAGTCCGAGCCGGTCACCGTGGCCGGCCACGGCGGGTACCTGGTCCGCTGGAAGGTCGACGCACCGCAGGGCAACGACGGCTACGTCGAGACGGTGGTCTTCCCCACCGCCGACGGCAAGCAGCTGACCACCGTGCACCTGGGCTTCGACGTCGACGGCAAGGCGCCGGACGTGAAGCTGATGGACACCATCGTCACCGGCATCGCCGCCTACAACGGCCCCGGCCCGGACGGCGGTTCGGGCGGCACCCGCACCTGACGCGGCGCCTGCGGTGCACCCCCCCGGTCCCCGGTGCCGTCGCCGGGGACCGGGGCCGTTCGCTGCCCGGTGCTCACTTCCTGGCGTTCACTGTCCGGCGCTCACTGCCCGGTGTGCACGCTGCCCACGCTGCCGGCCTGGATCGACACGCCGCGGAACTCGCCGTTGACGGTGGTGGTGGTGGTGACGGTGGTGTGCGCCGGCCCGGGAGCCGCCTGCGCCGCCGGGCTGAGCTCGTCGAGCAGCGCCCGGAGCCGGGCGGCGGCCTCCGGGTCGGCCGCGAGCGCCCGCCGCAGCCGGTTGCCCCACTCGGTCTCCGCACCGGCCGCCACGGCCGACGGGTCGTCCGCGGCCAGGAGTTCTGCCCGGGCCTGGTCGAGGTCCTCGCCGACGTCCTCGCTGCGGCGGCCGAACAGCGACGCGAACCGGCCGCGCGCCTCCGACCACAGCTCGGTCACCATCAGCGAGACCAGTGTGGTCGCTCCCGACGTGGCCAGTGCGACGATCTCCGCCTCCACGGCAGCCCCTTCCGATCGACAATCCGACTGGCCGTCAGCCTAGGGCAGGCCACCGACGTTCAGAGGAAGGTTTTCCCCTCGCCGCGGTACGTGGGCACGGTGTCGGTCACCCGGTCGCCCTCGACCAGGTGCAACTCGGCGAAACGCTCGCACAGTTCGCCCGCCTTGGCGTGCCGGAACCAGACCCGGTCGCCGATCAGCAGGTCGTCGGCGGCCGAGCCGAGCAGCGGGGTCTGCACCTCGCCGGCCCCCTCCTGGGGGTCGTAGCGCAGTCCGGAGGGCAGGTGCGGCACGGGGGAGCGGTCCGGCCCGGCCGCGCCGGAGGCCGGGTAGCCGCCGCCGAGCACCGTGACCACGCCGACCCCCGGCCGCCGCACCACCGGCTGGGCGAACAGCGCGGCCGGACGGCCCTGGAACGAGCGGTAGTTGTCGAACAGCCGCGGCACGTACAGCCCGGACCCGGCGGCCACCTCGGTGACCGCGCGCTCGGCCACCGTGCTCTCCACGCTGCCGGTGCCGCCGCCGTTGACGAACTCCAGCTCGGCCACCTGCCGCAGCCGCCGCACCACCGCGGCCCGCCGCTGGGCGAGCTCGGTCCTGGCCCTGGCCTGCATCACCTGGATCGCCCGCGACCTCAGCGGCCGCCCGGGGATCCGGTCGCCCACACCGGCGATGTGTCCCTCGTACGCCATCAGGCCGACCACCCTGAACCCCGGCCGGGTGTGTACGAGTTCGGCGAAGGCGCCGAGCTCCTCCGGCGTCCGCATCGGGGCGCGCCGCGCGCCGACCCGGACCCGGCCGCCCAGCAGCCGCAGGGAGGTGTCCAGTTCCAGGCAGACCCGGACCTCCTCCGAGCCCTCGCGGGCGCGGTCGATCAGGTCCAGCTGGGACAGGTCGTCGACCAGGACGGTGACGGCGGCGGCCAGTTTGGCGTCGGAGGTGACTTCGGCGTAGCCGGCCCGGTCGGCGGACGGGTAGGCGAGCAGGATGTCCTCGAAACCGGAGCGGGCCAGCCAGACCGACTCGGCCAGCGTGAAGCTCATGATCCCGGCGAAGCCGTCCATGCCCAGCACCCGTTCCAGCAGTGCCCGGCAGCGCACCGACTTGCTGGCCACCCGGATCGGCTTCCCGGCCGCCCGCCGCGCCAGGTCGGCGGCGTTGGCGTCGAAGGCCGCCAGATCGACGATGGCCAGCGGTGCGTCGAGGTGTGCGGTGGCCCGGTCGTAGCGGGCGCGGTCCGAGGCGAGGCCCGGGGCGGGCTGCAGGATGGCCATGGGCGCAGACTGCCACACGGGACTACCGCTGGGTAGGGTCCGAGCCGGAGATCTCGGCGGTCAGGAAGGCCGTGGCGGCGACGGACAGCGACTCGACCGTGCCGATGCCCCGGCTCAGGTCGGGCGAACCGTCGGAGAGCACGGCCACCAGCAGTTGGCGCTGTTTCACCGTCACCCGGCCGATGCTGTTGACCACCCAGAGCCCGCTGTCGGCGCGCGGCAGCCAGCCGTTCTTGAGCAGTGCGGGCCCGGCGGCCGAGACACCCCAGTCCTGGCCGCTGCTGATCCGGCCCATCAGCCGCTGCAGATACGCCTGGGCATCGGCGTCCAGCGGCGAGCCCGGGCCGAAGACCACCCGGAGCAGGCGCAGCTGGTCGGCGGCGGTGGTGCTGGTGAGCCCCCAGTAGCCGTCCGCACCGGCCGTGGTCGCGGTGAGCCCGAAGACCGCGTTGGCCTCGTCCAGCCCGGCGGCGCCGCCGATCTGCCGGTAGAGCTCGCTCGCGGCGTCGTTGTCGCTCTGCTCGATCATCAGCTCGGCGGCCGTGGCCTGCGCCGCGGTGAGGCCGGTGGCAGGGGCCCGGAGCAGCAGGGCGGCCAGGATGTCCGCCTTGACGATGCTGGCGGTGACGAAGGCGTCCTCGCCGTGGCTCGCGCCGGTGCCGGTGGCGAGGTCCAGCACGGCGACCGCGGCGTGCCCCTCGGCCACGCCCCGGAGGGCCTCGGCCAGTGCACCGCCCGTCAGGCCGAGTACCACGGCCGCCACCACCGTCCGTCTGATCCGCCGCCGCCGTCTGCGCGCGGCCCGCCGCCCTGCTGCCATGGCCCGATGCTCGGCCGCGCGCCTTGCCGGGTGCTGAGCCGCGGGTGAGCGCGGGCTGAGCAGACCGGCCCGTCAGGTGGCATACCCTCACGGGGTGGAGCGCAAGAACATCCCGAACCCCGGGTTCTCGGACGACGACGGTACCGCCGACCCGCGGCTGGCCTCGGCCCTCGCGGCCTGGGCCGACGACCGTACGGTGGAGGGCGAGCTGCTGGACGCCCTGACGGCGAGCCGGCTGATGGTGCCGATCGTCGCCCTGCTCGGCGAGGTGGAGACCGGCCCCGACGGGCTCCGGCGCGAGAAGACCAGCGACATGGCCGTCCCGGTGGTCGAGGCGCCGGACGGGCGCCGTGCGCTGCCGGCGTTCACCTCGCTGGAGAGCATGGCCCGCTGGCGCGCCGATGCCCGGCCGGCCCCGGTGGCCGCCCCGCAGGCCGCCATGGTGGCGTACTCCGAGCGTGCCGACACCCTGCTGCTCGACCCGGCCGGGCCGGTCCCCTTCCAGCTCACCGGCGCCCGGCTGCGCGCGGTGGCGGAGAACCGGCACTATCTGCCGCCGGTCGCGGACCCGGAGGTCCGCGAGGCGGTCCGGGCGCTGCTCGCGGCCGAGCCCTCGGTGCTGGCCGGCCACCTGGCGCCCGGCCAGGGGGTGGACGGCACGCTGGCGGTGACCCTGGCGGAGGGGACGCCCGACGGGCTGGTCCGCGAGACGGTCGAGCGGCTGGCCGGCGGGCTGACCGGCGATCCGGTGCTCCGGGTCAGGCTGGACCGCGGCCTGCAGCTGGCTCTGGTGCCGGCCACCACCGCGCTGCCCGCCGACGCCCTCTACCGCCGCTGACCCGACGCCCTCGACCGCGGCCGGCCCGGACCGGCGGCCGCCGGACATGCCGATGCCCCCGGAACGGATCCGGGGGCATCGGCGCGTGCGGGGCTCAGGAGTAGACCGGCCCGGTGAACTTCTCGCCGGGGCCGGAGCCCGGGGCGTCCGGCACCAGCGAGGCCTCGCGGAAGGCCAGCTGGAGCGAGCGCAGGCCGTCCCGCAGCGGGGCGGCGTGGAAGTTGCTGATCTCGGGGGCACCGGCGGTGACCAGGCCGGCCAGCGCGGTGATCAGCTTGCGGGCCTCGTCCAGGTCCTTGTCCTTGTCGCCGCCCTCGGCGAGCCCGCACTTCACGGCGGCGGCGCTCATCAGGTGGACCGCCACGGTGGTGATCACCTCGACGGCCGGCACCTCCGCGATGTCGCGGGTCAGGTCGTCGAAGCCGATGGCCCCGTCGCCGGGGTGCTCTTCGTGGTGCTCGGGCTGGCTGGTCAAGATGGCTCACTCCGTCGTGCCGGGTTGGGTACACAGCGAGCGTACCCAGGGGGTGGGCGCCGGGTGCGCCGCAGGTCGGCGGGCCCGGCCCGGGAGGGGCGGAATACCGGTGCGGGGGGAAAGGCTGTATGCTTCGAGACTGACCGGCCAGGTTCCCGCATGGGTTCGTGGCCAGCAAGTGGAGGCTCCACCCAGGAGGCCCGAGAGGGCCGCCGCGACAGTCTCCCACCCGCTTCGTCCTCGCGGTCGACGGGTACGGTCCGCGACAGGCGCCCGCCAGGGTTGCCGGTCGCCAGTGGCGCCCTCACCCGGCGCCCAGGATTGTGTGGAGCCCCGCCTGTCACCGTGCGGGGCTTTTTTCGTGCTTGCGGTGCTGTTCGCAGCGCAGCATGAATGAAGCCCCGCCCAGTGGTCGAAGCCACTACGTGCGACCGCCGTCCGACGGCCGCATCGAAAAAAGGTGCAACCGAGGAGGCCCCATCAGCACCGAGCCCCGCATCAACGACCGGATCCGCGTCCCCGAGGTGCGACTCGTCGGTCCCAGCGGCGAGCAGGTCGGCATCGTCCCGCTCGCCAAGGCGCTGGAGCTTGCCCAGGAGTACGACCTGGACCTGGTCGAGGTAGCCGCCACCGCGCGGCCGCCGGTCTGCAAGCTCATGGACTACGGCAAGTTCAAGTACGAGTCGGCCATGAAGGCCCGTGAGGCGCGCAAGAACCAGGCGCACACGGTCATCAAGGAGATGAAGCTCCGGCCGAAGATCGACCCGCACGACTACGACACCAAGAAGGGTCACGTCGTCCGGTTCCTCAAGCAGGGCGACAAGGTCAAGATCACGATCATGTTCCGCGGTCGTGAGCAGTCCCGCCCCGAGCTGGGCTTCCGACTGCTGCAGCGGCTCGCGGACGACGTCCAGGACCTGGGCTTCGTGGAGTCCTCGGCCAAGCAGGACGGCCGAAACATGATCATGGTTCTTGGCCCGCACAAGAAGAAGACCGAGGCCATGGCCGAGGCCCGTGCCATTGCGGACGCCCGCAAGGCCGAGCGCCAGGGCCGGACCCCCGGTTCGGTCGCCGACGACACCGAGGACGACATCGAGGCCGACGAGGCCCTCGACCAGGCCGAGGACGTCGAGGGTGACGAGACCGAGGGCGACGAGGCCGTCGAGGCCCCGGCCGCCGAGGTCGAGCAGCCGGCCGAGACCGCCCAGGACGCCTGAGCCCCAGCGGCTCACGGAACGTCCGAGCGACCGGCCACCAGGTACCGGGGCAGCCGCCCCGGTCACCGAGAACCGCCCTCCTGACCCGACCCCGGGTGGGGAGGGGCCTGTGCCCCGGGCCCGCACAGCAGTGTGCGGGGCCAAGGGGCGGACGATGAGGAGAGACGGCGACATGCCGAAGCA
The DNA here is from genome assembly GCF_041434935.1 of Kitasatospora sp. NBC_00374. Taxonomy (NCBI): domain Bacteria; kingdom Bacillati; phylum Actinomycetota; class Actinomycetes; order Kitasatosporales; family Streptomycetaceae; genus Kitasatospora; species Kitasatospora sp. NBC_00374. The sequence goes on from NZ_CP107964.1 coordinate 6,990,808, forward strand.
AAAGACGCACAGCGGCGCCAGCAAGCGCTTCAAGATCACCGGCTCCGGGAAGGTGCTGCGCGAGCGTGCGGGCCGTCGCCACCTGCTGGAGCACAAGCCCTCGACGCTGACCCGCAAGCTGGCCGGCACCGTCGTGTTGGCCCCGGCCGACGCCAAGAAGATCAAGAAGCTTCTGGGCAAGTGATCGCCCGCCCGCGGCCTCGCCGTGGGACCGGCTGATCCTTCCCGACCCAATCGAATGACGGACCGCGTGAAGCAGTCCGCGGTCCAACCCAAGGAGTAATCAAGTGGCACGCGTCAAGCGGGCAGTGAACGCCCACAAGAAGCGCCGGGTCATCCTCGAGCGGGCCAGCGGTTACCGCGGCCAGCGGTCGCGCCTGTACCGCAAGGCCAAGGAGCAGGTCACCCACTCGCTCGTCTACAACTTCAACGACCGCAAGAAGCGCAAGGGCGACTTCCGCCAGCTCTGGATCCAGCGCATCAACGCTGCGGCCCGTGCCAACGGCATCACCTACAACCGCTTCGTGCAGGGCCTGAAGGCCGCCGGCGTCGAGATCGACCGCAAGATGCTGGCCGAGCTGGCCGTGCACGACGCGGGTGCGTTCGCCGTGCTCGTCGAGGTTGCCCGCAAGGCGCTGCCGGCCGACGTGAACGCGCCGAAGGTCGCCGCTGCCTGATCCCGCGCGGATCACAGCTGAGCTGTCCGGACCCGCAGGCCACACGGCCTGCGGGTCCGATTCGTTGGCGCACCCCCGGCGGCGCACCCCCGGCCCTACCCAGAGAACGAGAGCATGCAGAGCACCGACACCCCCCTGCTCACCTCCCTGCGCTCCCCGCGGGTGATCGCCGCCCGCCGGCTCGCCAAGCGGAACCAGCGCAGCAAGGAGCGCCGCTTCCTGGCCGAGGGGCCGCAGGCCGTCCGGGAGGCCGTGGCGTTCGGGCAGCTGCCGGGCTCGGCCGAGCACGCCGTGGTGGAGATCTACCTCACCTTCGAGGCGGCCGAGCGGCATTCCGAGCTCGTCGAGGCCGCGCTGGCCGCCGGACTGCCGGTGCTCACCGCCACCGACGAGGTGATCGCGGAGATCTGCGACACCGTCACCCCGCAGGGCATCGTCGCGCTCTGCCGTTTCATCGACACGCCCTTCGACGAGGTGCTGGCCGCCCGCCCGCAGCTGGTCGCCGTGCTCGCGCACGTCCGCGACCCCGGGAACGCCGGCACCGTGCTGCGGACCGCCGACGCGGCCGGCGCGGACGCCGTCGTCCTCACCGACGCCTCGGTGGACCTCTACAACCCGAAGGCCGTCCGGGCCTCCGTCGGCAGCCTGTTCCACCTGCCGTTCGCCACCGGCGTGCCGATCGAGGAGGCCGTCGCCCGGCTGCGCGAGGCCGGCGTGCGGGTGCTCGCCGCCGACGGCGCGGGGGAGCGCGACCTGGACCAGGAGCTGGACGAGGGCACCCTGGGCGCGCCCGGGGCCTGGGTCTTCGGCAACGAGGCCTGGGGCCTGCCGGAGGAGACCCGCGCACTGGCCGACGAGGTGGTGCGCGTGCCCATCCACGGACACGCCGAGAGCCTCAACCTCGCCACGGCCGCCGCCGTGTGCCTCTACGCCTCCGCCCGCGCACAGCGCTCGCCCGGAGGCTGTCGCGCACGGGGGTAGGGGCGCTAGGGTCAGCCTCGGGGCGGCAACACGCTGGGTAAGCGGGAGGGACACCCATGGTGGGCAGTGCGGCACAGCTCGACCCGGACGAACTGCCGGACGGGCTCGTGGTCGCCGACGCCCGGGGCCTGGTGACCGTCTTCAACAGCGCCGCCGCCCGGATCACCGGCATCAGCCCGGCCGCGGCGCTCGGCGCCCGGCTGGAGCAGGCCCTGCCGCTGGAGGACCTCGACGGCCGCCGCTGGTGGCAGCTCACCGATCCCTACGGCGGCCTGGCCGTCCGCACGGGCCAGCCGGAGCGCAACCTGCTGCTGCCCGGCGGCCGTGAGGTGCTGGCCTCGGCCCGGTACGTGCGCGCGCACCCGCGCGGCCGCGTCGAGCGGGTGGTCGTCTCGCTGCGCGGCACCGAGGCCCGCCGGCGCACCGAGCGCAGCCACGCCGAGCTGATCGCGACCGTGGCGCACGAGCTGCGCTCCCCGCTGACCAGTGTGAAGGGCTTCACGGCGACCCTGCTGGCCAAGTGGGAGCGGTTCAACGACGGGCAGAAGCGGGTGATGCTGGAGACCGTCGACGCGGACGCGGACCGGGTCACCCGGCTGATCGCCGAACTGCTCGACATCTCCCGGATCGACGCCGGCCGGCTGGAGGTCCGCAAACAGGTGGTCGACCTGCCGTCGGCGGTCCGTCGGCACGTCGAGGGCAAGGTCGCGGCCGGCATCCCGGCGGACCGCTTCCACATCCGGATCGGTGAGCTCTCCGGGCCGCTGTGGGCCGACCCGGACAAGGTCGACCAGGTACTGGCCAACCTGCTGGAAAATGCGGTGCGGCACGGCGAGGGGACTGTCACCATCGAGGTGGCGTCCGCCAAGGAAGTGGTGGAAGCAGCCGGCTGGGAGCCTCCGGGCACCCCGCCCCGGGTCCTGGAAGGAACAGCGGTCACCGTGAGCGACGAAGGCAGCGGCATCCCCGAGGAGTCGATGCCGCGCGTCTTCACCCGCTTCTGGCGCGGCTCCAAGCGCGGCGGCACGGGCCTGGGCCTCTACATCGTCAAGGGCATCGTCGAGGCCCACGGCGGCACCATCAGGATCAGCCGCGCGCCCGGCGGCGGCGCCCAGTTCCGATTTATCCTGCCCGCCGGAGTGCCGGACTTCATGCTCTGAGCGGCCCTGAGGGCCGCCGGGAGCCGCTGGAGCCGCCGGCCCGGCGGGCTTCGCCGTGCGAGGGCCGTCCCGGCCTGAGATCAGCCCTGCGCGCGCTACGACTACACTCGACCTTTGGCGTTGTGGTACGCCCTGCGCGGCCGAGCCGCGGACACCCCTCCTCCGGTTACGGGGATCGGCTGCCCGCGACCAGGCCACGCCGGGCGTGACGCAAGGGCGAGCTGTTCGATCAGGACCCTTCACCAGCAGGAGCACGGGAAAGATAGAGATGTCGGCACCCAATAAGTCGTACGACCCGGTAGAGGTCGAGGCACTCAAGCCCGAGGTGGTGGAGCAGGCCCGGGACGAGGCGGTCGCGGCCTTCGCCGCGGCCGGCAGCCTCGACGAGCTCAAGGCCGCCAAGGTCGCCCACACCGGCGACCGCTCCCCGCTGTCGCTGGCCAACCGTGAGATCGGCGCACTGCCGCCGCACGCCAAGGCGGCGGCCGGCAAGCTGATCGGTCAGGCCCGCGGCGCCGTCAACCAGGCGCTGGCCCGGCGCCAGGTCGAGCTGGAGGCGGAGCGGGACGCCCGGGTGCTGGTCGAGGAGGCGGTGGACGTCACGCTGCCGTACGACCGCGCCCCGCGCGGCGCCCGGCACCCGCTGACCACGCTGGCCGAGCGGATCGAGGACACCTTCGTGGCCATGGGCTACGAGGTCGCCGAGGGCCCCGAGGTGGAGGCCGAGTGGCTCAACTTCGACGCCCTCAACCTGCACCAGGACCACCCGGCCCGCTCGATGCAGGACACCTTCTTCGTCCAGGCCCCGGACGGCACGCCGGACTCCGGCGTGGTGCTGCGCACCCAGACCTCCCCGGTCCAGGCCCGCACCATGCTCGACCGCGAGCCCCCCATCTACGTGGTCTGCCCCGGCCGGGTCTACCGGACCGACGAGCTGGACGCCACCCACACCCCGGTCTTCCGGCAGGTCGAGGGCCTGGCGGTGGACGAGGGCATCACCTTCGCCGACCTCAAGGGCACCATCGAGCAGCTGGTGTCCAAGCTCATCGGCGACGGCCTGGAGCTGCGCTGGCGGCCCTCGTACTTCCCGTTCACCGAGCCGAGCGCCGAGATCGACCTGCAGTGCTTCGTCTGCCGGGGCGAGAGCGTCGGCAACCCGGACCGCCCGTGCCGGACCTGCTCCTCCGAGGGCTGGATCGAGCTCGGCGGCTGCGGCGTCGTCAACCCGCGGGTGCTGGTCGCCTGCGGCGTCGACCCGAGCCGCTACAGCGGGTTCGCCTTCGGCCTGGGCCTGGAGCGAATCCTGATGAACCGCCACAACGTCGCCGACATGCGCGACATGGTCGAGGGTGACGTCCGCTTCACCCTCCCGTTCGGGATGGAGATCTGATGCGCGTCCCGCTCTCCTGGCTGCGCGAGTACGTCGACCTTCCGGCGGGTGAGACCGGCCGCGACGTGGCGGCCCGCCTGGTCCGGGCCGGCCTCGAGGTCGAGACCGTCGAGCAGCTCGGCGCCGACCTCAAGGGCCCGCTGGTGGTCGGCCAGGTCCTCTCCATCGAGACGCTGACCGGGTTCAAGAAGCCGATCCGGCACTGCTTCGTCAACGTCGGCGACGCCAACGGCACCGGCGAGCCGCAGGAGATCGTCTGCGGCGCGACCAACTTCGCCGTCGGCGACAAGGTCGTCGTGGTCCTGCCGGGCGCCGTGCTGCCCGGCCCGTTCCCGATCTCCGCGCGGCAGACCTACGGCCACACCTCGGCCGGCATGATCTGCTCCGCCCGCGAGCTGGGCATGGGCGACGACCACGACGGCATCATCGTGCTGCCGCCCGAGTACGAGCCCGGCACCGACGCGATCGAGCTGCTCCAGCTGGTCGACGAGGTGCTGGACATCGCGGTCACCCCGGACCGCGGCTACTGCCTGTCCATGCGCGGTGTGGCCCGCGAGGCCGCCGCCGCGTACGGGCTGCCGCTGGCCGACCCGGCGCTGCTGGACGTCCCCCCGGCCAACTCCTACGGCCACCTGGTCAAGGTCGCCGACCCGGCCGGCTGCGACCGCTTCGTGGCCCGCACCGTCACCGGTGTGGACCCGGCCGCGAAGTCCCCGATCTGGCTGCAGCGCCGGCTGCAGAAGTCGGGCATCCGCCCGATCTCGCTGACCGTCGACATCACGAACTACGTGATGCTGGAGGTCGGCCAGCCGCTGCACGCCTACGACCGCGACCGGGTGGACGGCCCGATCCAGGTCCGCCGCGCGGCCGAGGGGGAGACCCTCACCACGCTGGACGGGGTCACCCGCAAGCTGTCCACCGAGGACCTGCTGATCTGCGACAACAGCGGCCCGATCGGCCTGGCCGGCGTCATGGGCGGCTCCACCACCGAGATCCTCGACCCGGTCCTGGACCCGGAGACCGGTCTGGTCAGCGGCTCCACCGAGGTGATCATCGAGGCCGCGCACTTCGAGCCGATCAGCATCGCCCGTTCCGCGAAGCGGCACAAGCTGCCCTCCGAGGCGTCCAAGCGCTTCGAGCGCGGTGTCGACCCGGAGGCCGCCCGCGCCGCCGCCCAGCGCGCCGTCGACCTGCTGGTCCTGATCGCCGGCGGCACCGCCGAGGCCGGGGTCACCGACATCGCGGCCCCGCACCCGCTGCGCACCATCGCCATCGACGCGGACCTCCCGGACCGGGTCGCCGGCACCGGGTACGGCCGCGAGACCGTCACCCGGCGCCTGCAGGAGATCGGCTGCTCCGTCGTGGGCACCGACATCCTGGAGGTCACCCCGCCGACCTGGCGGCCCGACCTCACCGACCCGTACGACCTCGCGGAGGAGGTCATCCGGCTGGAGGGCTACGACAACGTCCCCGCCCGGATGCCCACCGTCCCGCCGGGCCGCGGGCTGACCGAGGCCCAGCGCTTCCACCGCCGGGCCGGTGTGGCGCTGGCCGGGGCTGGCTACGTCGAGGTGAACAACTACCCGTTCATCGGCGAGGCCGTGCTGGACGCCCTCGGCTTCGAGCAGGACGACGAGCGCCGCCGGACGGTGACGCTGGTCAACCCGCTCAACGACGAGGAGCCGGGCCTGCGCACCACGCTGCTGCCCGGGCTGCTCGGCGCCCTGCGCCGCAACATCGGCCGCGGCAACACCGACCTGGCGGTCTTCGAGACCGGCACGGTGTTCCTGCCGAAGGCGGAGCTCAAGGTGGCCCCGCGGCTGCCGGTGGACCGCCGTCCGACCGAGGCCGAGCTGGCCGAGCTGGACGCCGCGCTGCCGGACCAGCCGCGCCGGATCGCCGTCGCCCTCGCGGGCGAGCGGCTGCCGTCCGGCTGGTGGGGCAAGGGCGCGGGCGCGAGCTGGGCGGACGCCGTCGAGGCGGCCCGTACGGTGGCCCGCGCGGCCAACGTCGAGCTGACCGTCCGGCAGGCCCAGCGGGCCCCGTGGCACCCGGGCCGGTGCGCCGAGCTGCTGGTCGGCGAGCGCGTGGTCGGCCACGCCGGTGAGCTGCACCCGCGGGTGATCAAGGCGCTGCACCTGCCCGAGCGCACCGCGGCGATGGAGATCGACGTGGACCTGCTCTTCGCCGACGGCGGGCAGCGGGTCGGCGGACCGGCGGTGTCCTCCTACCCGGTGGCCACCCAGGACGTCGCGCTGATCGTCGACGCCGCCGTCCCGGCCGCCGAGGTCGAGTCCGCGCTGCGCGACGGTGCGGGCGAACTCCTGGAGGCCATCCGGCTGTTCGACGTCTTCACCGGCGAGCAGGCGGGCGAGGGCAAGAAGTCGCTGGCGTACTCGCTGCGGTTCCGCGCCACCGACCGCACGCTGACCGCGGACGAGGCCTCGGCCGCCCGCGCGAACGCCGTCGCGGCGGCGGGGACGCGCACCGGCGCGGTGCTGCGCGGCGCCTGACGGCGCCCGACGGCCTGGCAGGGCCCCGTCCCCGGACTCGTTCCGGGGGCGGGGCCCTGCGGCGTTTCGGGCGAACCGCAGCAGGGCCCGAGCGGCGGCAGGGCCCGGCGGCGGCATGGAACGGGCCATCGGTGCAGGTGGTCGGTGGTGCGGGGGCCCATGGCGGCACGGTGGCGGCGCGGGGGCCGGGATGTCGATCAACTCCTTTCTGCGGTATGGGTCTTGCGGGTGGGGTGTCAGGAGCGCTTCAATCAGTTAGGAAAGTTTCCTAACTCGAACTGCGGGTTCCTCCATGCCCGCAGCCGGCAGACGGAGCGTCACATGGCATCTCAACACCGCACCGCCCGTACCGCGTTGGCGATCGTCCTCGCCGCCGTCCCGCTCGCGGTCGCCACCGCCGGTGTCGGACACGCCGCCGAGACCTCGGTGGTCTCGGTGGCGGGCGTGGGTCTGGACGACGCCCACAAGAAGGACATCGCGATGCAGCTGGTGTCCAGCGCGGAGAACTCCTCACTGGACTGGAAGGCCCAGTACAAGTACATCGAGGACATCGGCGACGGGCGCGGCTACACGGCCGGCATCATCGGCTTCTGCTCCGGCACCGGCGACATGCTCGACCTGGTCGAGCACTACACCGACCTCAAGCCCGGCAACATCCTCGCCAAGTACCTGCCCGCGCTGCGCAAGGTCAACGGCTCCGAGTCGCACTCCGGCCTCGGCTCCGCCTTCGAGAAGGACTGGGCGACCGCCGCCAAGGACACCGTGTTCCAGAAGGCCCAGAACGACGAGCGCGACCGCGTCTACTTCAACCCCGCCGTCCAGCAGGCCAAGGCGGACGGGCTGCGCGCGCTCGGCCAGTTCGTCTACTACGACGCCATCGTCATGCACGGCCCCGGCACCGACTCCGACAGCTTCGGCGGCATCCGCAAGGCCGCGCTCAAGAAGGCCAAGTCCCCGGCCCAGGGCGGCGACGAGAGCGCCTACCTCAAGGCCTTCATGGACGCCCGCAAGGTGGTCATGAAGAAGGAGGAGGCGCACGCCGACACCAGCAGGGTCGACACCGAGCAGCTGGTCTTCCTCAACGCCAGGAACTTCGACCTCAACCCGCCGCTCAAGTGGAAGGTCTACGGCGACCCCTACAGCATCAACAGCTGAACCCCGCCACCGCGCCGCCCGGCCCCGCACGACGCGGGGCCGGGCGACGCGGTGTAATGGTGCCGACAGGGCGTTTCACCGGCCCTGCCGGCGCTCCGCAGGCCGGAGGCACCCATGGACGTGGCCACCGCACTCACCGCCGCCAGGCGGTCGCACCGCCTGCACGCCTGGGGTGACGCCTGTGAGCGGTTCGCCGCCGCCGACCGGCTCGCCCCGCTGGAGCTCGCCGACCTCGACGCGTACGCCGAGGCCGCGCACATCCTGGGCCGGGGCGCGGAGGCGACCGAGCTGCTGCGCCGCGCCTACCTCGCCCGGGCGGCCGCCGGCGACGTCGGCGACGCCCTGCGGTCCGCGTTCTGGCTGTACGAGGTACTGACCATGCGGGGCGAGTACGCCCACGCCGGCGGCTGGCTGGCCCGGGCCGCCCGGCTCGCCGAGGAGCGGCCCGGGTGCGTGGAGGAGGGTTACCTGCTGCTCCCCGAGGCCGACCGGCAGCTCGACCGCGGCGACTGCGCGGCCGCCTACGCGACCGCGGCCAGGGCGCTGGAGCCGGCGATCCGGTCCGGTGACCGCGACCTGGCCACCGCCGCGGCCCAGATCCAGGGCCGGGCCCGGATCAGGCAGGAGCGGATCGAGGAGGGCCTCGCCCTGCTGGACGAGGCGATGGTCGCCGTCACGGCCGGCGAGACCTCACCCCGGATGACCGGCTGGGTCTACTGCATGGTGATCGCGGCCTGCCGGGACCTGCAGGAACTGCGGCGGGCCAAGGAGTGGATCTCGGCGCTGGACAGCTGGGCCGACGCCCGGCCGCAGTTCACCGGCGGCTACTCGGGCATCTGCCTGGTGCACCGCTCGGAACTGCTGCAGCTGGTCGGCGACTGGCCGAATGCGGCCCTCCAGGCCCGTACCGCCTGCGAACGGCTGACCCAGGGCTTCGGAGAGTTCCTGGCCGGCGCGGCCTACTACCAGCTCGGCGAGATACACCGGCTGCGCGGCGAGTGGGACGCCGCCGACGAGACCTACACCCGGGCCGGGCGGTACGGCTGCGACGCCCAGCCGGGACTCGCCCTGCTCCGCCTCGCCCAGCACCGGCCCGAGCCCGCCGTCGGCGGTATCCGCCGGGCCCTCGCCGAGGCGGTCGAGCGGTCGGCCCGCGCCCGGCTGCTTCCCGCGGCCGTCGAGATCGCGCTGGCCACCGGCGACACCGACACCGCGCGGGAGGACGCCGCCGAGCTGGCCGCCATCGCGGCGGCACTCGACCGGACGGCCCTGCACGCGCACGCCGCCCACGCCCGGGCCGCCACCGCTCTGGCCGAGGGCGACGCGCCGGCCGCACTCGGCGCCGCCCGACGGGCCTGGCGGCTGTGGCGGGAGCTGGACGTCCCCTACCAGGCGGCCCGCGCCCAGGTGCTGGTGGCCCGGGCCTGCCGGTCGGTGGGCGACGAGGACTCCGCCACCGTCGAGCTCGACTCCGCCGCCGAGGCCTTCCACCGGCTCGGCGCGGTGCCCGACCGTGCCCTCGTCGCGCGGCTCACCGCCGGCCCGGCCGAGTCCGCCCCGCTCACCGCGCGCGAGGTCGAGGTGGTGCGGCTGGTCGCCGAGGGCCGGACCAACCAGGCGATCGCCCGGGAGCTGCACCTCAGCGAGAAGACCGTCGCGCGGCACCTCAGCAACATCCTCGCCAAGCTCGACGTGGGCTCGCGCACCGCGGCGGCGGCGTACGCCTTCGGCCACGGGCTGGCCCAGCCCCCGCACGGCCACCCCGCGGCATAGCCCTCCCGGCTGCACACAACTGCCCATCCGCGCCGGGCCGGTCTGGGTGGTTCTGCCGATGCGGCGGCCCCGGGCCGCTGCGTAACGTCGGAGTCGGGACAGATCGAGCCTGGGAGCCGGTGATGGAGACCGACCGTCCGTCGGCGCCCGCCCCGCGGAGCGCCGACGGGTACCGCGAGGCGGAGGCCGCCCTGCGGACCGCCGCCCGGTGCGCGGACCGCGGCCGCCTCGGCGAGGCCGAACGGCTGCTGCGGCGGGTGCTCGCACTCGTCGGACCGGTTGCGCCAGACCGCCCAGGAGCCGCAGGACAGGAGGAGTCATGAGCACGGAACCGTACGACACGGTGATCATCGGTGGCGGCCAGGCGGGACTGAGCGTCGGCTACCACCTGGCCCGGCGGGGACGGAAGTTCGTGATCCTGGACGCCAACCCGCGGATCGGTGACAACTGGCGCTCGCACTGGGACTCGCTGCGTCTGTACAGCCCCGCCCGCTACGACGGCCTGCCCGGCCTGCCCTTCCCGGCACCGGCCTGGTCCTTCCCGACCAAGGACGAGGTGAGCGACTACCTCGCCGCGTACGCCGAACGCTTCCGGCTGCCGGTCCGCACCGGCACCCGGGTCTCCCGCCTCTCCGCGGACGGCGCCGGGTACCTGGTCACCACCGACGACGGCGATCTGCGGGCCGCCAACGTGGTGGTCGCCACCGGCACCTTCGGCCGCACCCCGCACACCCCCGGGTTCGCCGCCGAGCTCCGCCCGGAGATCCGCCAGCTGCACTCCTGCCGGTACAAGAACGAGGCCCAGCTGCGCGACGGACCGGTGCTGGTGGTCGGCGCGTCGCACTCCGGTGCGGACATCGCGTACGAGGTGGCCGCCCGGCACCCCACGGTGCTCTGCGGGCGGGACACCGGGCACCTGCCGTTCCGGCTCGAAGCCCGGTACATGCGCTTGGTCTTCCCGGTGCTCTGGCAGGTCGCGAGCAGGCTGCTCACCACCGGCAACCCGCTCGGCCGCGCGGCGCGGCCGGAGATCCGCACCCACGGGGCCCCGCTGCTGCGGTTCAAGGCCGCCGATCTCGCCGCCGCGGGCGTGGAGCGGGTCGCCGAACGGATGGCCGGGGTCCAGGACGGGCTGCCGGTGCTGGACGGCGGCCGGGTGCTGGAGGTGGCCAACGTGGTCTGGTGCACCGGGTTCCGGCAGGACTTCGGCTGGATCGACCTGCCGGTGGTCGGCGCGGACGGCTGGCCGCTGGAGCACAACGGTGTGGCCACCGGTTCGCCCGGGCTGTACTTCGCCGGGCTCGCCTTCCAGCGGGCGTTCAGCTCGATGCTGGTCGGCGGCGCGGGGAGGGACGCGGAGATCGTGGCCCGGCACATCGCCGCCTCGGAGGACCGGGCCGGCCATCCGGCGGCCATGGCCGCGAGCGGATAATCGTACTGCGGTTCGTCAGGTCGCTGATAGCCTCTCGGACGTGGCGAAACTCAACCAGATCATCGCGGTCGAAAAGGGCGTCAAGTCCAAGTCCTTCCAGGAGCTGACGCAGGCTCATCACGGTCTGCAGAAGCCGGCTCTGCTGGCGGGCATCTCCCGCACGTACCAGCCCAAGGACGAGGAGGGCGAGCAGCTCCCGCCGGAGTCGACCCGGGTCCAGGTCAAGGCCGAGGACATCCTGCGGGCCACCGCCACCTCGCTCACCCGGCTGTTCGACGTCACCGCCACCAAGGACTGGGCCAACTGCTCGGCCCGGGCCGACGTGGTCGTCGACGGGCGCCCGCTGATCAAGGACGTGCCGGTCACCTACCTGCTCTTCCTGGAGAAGCAGCTCGCGGACCTGTACACCTTCGTCCGCAAGCTGCCGGTGCTGGACGCCTCGGAGGCCTGGAACCTCGACCCGTCCACCGACTCCTGGAAGACCGACGCCGTCCGCACCATCCGGACCAAGAAGGTGCCCCGCAACCACGTCAAGGCCGAGGCGACCGAGAAGCACCCCGCCCAGGTCGAGGTGTACTACGAGGACGTCCCGGTGGGGTACTGGACCACGGTGAAGTTCTCCGGCGCGCTCCCGGCCCGACGGGTGAACGAACTGGTCGAGCGGGTCGAGAAGCTGCAGCAGGCCGTGCAGTTCGCCCGTGAGGAGGCCAACGGCGCCGAGGTCACCGACCGGCGCGCCGGCGACGCCGTCTTCGGCTACCTGTTCGGGTAGTCTCCTGATCGCCCCTCGTGCGAGCGAAGGGGTGCGCTGGCAACAGCGCAAGCTGACACTGATGTTGAAGCTGACACAGGGGTAACGGTGGAGGTTCGAATCCTCCCCCCGGCACCACAGGCCGGGGTGGCCCAAGCGGGAGAGGCAGCCCCTTGAAACTCAGACTCTCGCTCCAGTCTCAGTATTCGTCACCGAGCGCCGGATCGACCGGGCGCGGACCGAAGCGTCGGATGCGGGTTCAAGTCCCGCCTGTGCCTCTCCTCCTGGCACGGTAGTTCAAAGGCAGAACACGGCACTGTGAAAATGATCCGCTGCTCTTAAACGTGCCGGCGCGAACAATTGGGTGGCACCTCAGGGGCCCGGGAGCCGGATACCGCTCCCGGGTCCCGTCACGTTCCCGGACACCGCCGCGCTCACTGCGGCCCGTGCGCGCCCAGCCACGCGGACCAGCTGGTGGTGCCGCGGCGCCCGTGCGGCGCGGTCATCATGTACCCGGCCCGCATCAGGCCGGCAGGCGCGGGAAGGTTCAGCACCCTGCGGGGCCGCCCGCGCGCCCACTGCCACTGGTCGACCAGCTCGCCCAGGGTCAGCACCTCGGGCCCGGCGAAGTCCTCGCACCGCCCCGCCGGGCCACCGGCCACGCACTCGGCGACGTACTCCGCGAAGTCCCCCGAGTCCGCCGGCTGGGTCGGCAGCCGGGTGGGCAGCGGCAGCACCGGCAGCCTGGCCGCCTTGCCCAGCATCCGGTCGACCAGCCAGTGGAACTGCGTGGCCCGCAGGATCGACCACGGCACCCCGGACTCCCGCACCAGCTCCTCGGCCGTGAGCTTCATCCGCAGGTACGGCCCGCGCGGCCGGTCCACACCCACGATCGAGATGTACGCGAGGTGCCCGACCCCTTCCCGGGCGGCCGCCTCCAGCAGCCGTAGGGTGCCGTCCACATCCACCTCCGGCGGGCTGCGCCAGAGGTCCGCCGGCCGCAGGTAGCCGCGCTGCGCGGCGGGGGAGTACGTCGCCGCGTGCACCACGGACGACACCCCCGACACCGCTTCGGCGACCCCGACCCCGGTGGCGAGATCACCCCGGACCCACTCCACGCCTTCGTCGTCCCCCGGCGACCTGGCCAGCACCCGCACCCGGCACTTCGGTTTCAGCCGGGCCACCACGTCCCGGCCCAGATGCCCGGTACCGCCTGTGACCAGCACGATCTCCATCGCCGCCACCTCCAGCCGGTGAGACGGCCCCCCTACGAGACTCCCACCACCCCGAGGGCCGCGTCGACCCGGCGGCCGAAGCGGGCGGCCCGGCGCGGACCGAGGTCCGGGCCGGGCCGCCGCCCCGCGCGCGAGGTCAGGCCGTCGCGGTGTAGTCGTAGAAGCCGCGGCCGGACTTGCGGCCCAGCAGGCCCGCGTCGACCATCCGGGAGAGCAGCGGGGGAGCGGCGTACAGCGGCTCCTTGTACTCCTCGTACATCGACTCGGCGATCGAGACGATGGTGTCGAGGCCGATCAGGTCGCACAGCCGCAGCGGGCCCATCGGGTGGGCGCAGCCGGCCTCCATGCCCTTGTCGATGTCGGCGGCGGTGGCGACGCCGGTCTCGAACATCCGGACCGCGGAGAGCAGGTACGGCACCAGCAGGGCGTTGACCACGAAACCGGCCCGGTCACGGGCGCGGATCGGCTCCTTGCCCAGCACCTGGACGGCGAACTCCTCGATCCGGGCGGTGGTCTCGGCGGAGGTGGTCAGGGTCGGGATGACCTCGACCAGCTTCTGCACCGGCGCCGGGTTGAAGAAGTGCAGGCCGATGACCTGCTCCGGGCGGGAGGTGGCGGCGGCCAGCTTCACGATCGGGATGGAGGAGGTGTTCGAGGCCAGGATCGCGTCCCGGCGCTGGACCACCTGGTCCAGGGTCTGGAAGATCTGGACCTTGATGTCCTCGCGCTCGGCGACGGCCTCGACCACCAGGTCGCGGTCGGCGAAGTCGGCGAGGTCGGTGGTGAAGGAGAGCCGGGCCAGGGCCTCGTCCCGCTGCTCCTCGCTCAGCTTGCCGCGCTTGACCGCGGTCTCCAGGGAGTTGGTCAGCCGGGTACGGCCGAACTCCAGGGCCTCGCCACTGGCCTCGGAGACCAGGACGTCGAGGCCGGAGCGGGCGAAGACCTCGGCGATGCCCGACCCCATCAGGCCGCAGCCGATCACTCCGACGCGCGCGATGTCACTCACTCAGTTGCCCTTCACGGTGGTGCTGGGGGTGACCCAGCCGGCTGCTCTGCGGACGGAGCACCTGGCGTTGTGGCCCGGTGTGCCGCCCGGACGACGGTACTACCCCGCTTAACGCACGTTCACCTCCGGGCGCTCCCGGGCGGCGGACCGGGCTCGCTGCGCCGTCCGGGTGGTGCGCCCCCGGCCCCGGGCGTGCTCCCCCGCACGGTGTCCGGACGGCGCGAGAATGCGGACAACCGAGGAGGCACAGGGATGGCGACGGGATCGCTGGTCGGCCAGGTCGCGCTGGTCACCGGGGCGGGGCGGGGGATCGGGCGGGAGATCTCCGTCGGGCTGGCCGCCGAGGGCATGTCGGTGGGCCTGATCGGCCGCAGCCACGAGGCGTTGATCGACACCCTCAAGGTGTGCGCCCGGCACGGCGCCCGGGGCGTCGCCGTCACCGCCGACGTGACCAGGCCGGGCGCCGTCCGGGAGGCGGTCCGCGCGGTCGAACGCGACCTCGGCCCGGTGGACCTGCTGGTCAACAACGCGGGCCAGGTCGACCCGGCCGAGGTGCCGCTCTGGGAGACCGACCCCACCCAGTGGTGGCAGGTGGTGGAGACCAACCTGCGCGGCCCGTACAACCTGCTGCGCAGCGTGCTGCCCGGGATGGTGGCGCGCCGCCGCGGCCGGGTGATCAACCTCAACTCGGGCTTCGCCCTGCGCCCGGACGGCCGCTACACGGCGTACGCGACCTCCAAGGGCGCGCTGCTCCGGCTCTCCGACAACATCGCCGACTCGGTCGGCGAGCACGGCGTGGTGGTGCTGGACATCAGCCCCGGCGCGGTGGCCACCGACATGACGGCCGGGATGCCGATGTTCGCGGGCATGAAGGAGTGGGGCTCCGTCCCGTACGTGGTGGCCGTCACGGTCGACGCCGCCCGCGGCCGGTTCGACGCGCTGCACGGGCGGTTCATCCATGCCGGCCGGGACAACCTGGAGCAGCTGGTCGCCCGGGCCGAGGAGATCCGCGCGGCCGACGCCCGGACCCTGCGGCTGCGCCCGTACGGGGACGACGACCCGCTCGGCTGAGCGGGCCGCGGGAGGAGGTCAGCTGCAGAGCTGGCTGGCCGTCACCGCCGTCAGACCGCGGGTGTCGAGGCCCGCGAGGATCGCGGGGAGGGCGTCGGCGGTACCCCGGTGGCCGAGGTGCAGGGCCACCACCGAGCCGGCCCTGACGGCGCCCAGCACCCGGCGCTGCACCAGATCGGCCCCGGGGTCGGCGTAGTCGCGCGGGTCGAGGTCGAAGGACAGGCAGTGCTCGTAGCCGACCAGCCGGGCCTGCTCGCGCACGGTCGCGGTGGTGTACTGCGCGGAGGACGGCCGGAACCAGCGGCCGATCGAGCCGGTCAGCCGCAGCAGCCGGTCCGCGCACTCGGCTATCTCCGTATGGGCCTGCGCGGCAGGCAGGGCGCAGATGTTGCGGTGGTTCTGGGTGTGGTTGCCCAGTTCGTGGCCGCCGTCGAGGATCCGGCGGGCCATCTGAGGCTGCTCGTCCAGCCAGCTGCCGACCACCAGCACGGTGAGCCGGGTGCCGTGCTGCTCGGCCGTCCGCAGGACCGCCTCGGCGATCGCGGGGTCGCCCTGCCCGTGGAAGGTGAGCGCGAGCTGCGGGCGGGTGCGCGGCCCGGTCACCACCTCGGCCGGGGTGCCGGCGGCCAGCGGCGGCAGTGCGGGCAGCGGGTTCGCCGCGGCGGTGGGGCCGGCGGTGGGGCCCTCGGGCGGGCCGGTGGCAGGCGGCTGCGCGGGCCCGAGCCGGGCCGCGGGGGAGACCGGTCCCGGTCCGAGGCGCTCGCCTCCGCAGGCGGTGAGCATCGCCGAACCCGCGGTCAGCCCGGCCAGCCGGGCGGTCGCCCGCAGCACGGTGCGTCGGTCGAGTGTCATCGCGCGCCAGCCTAGACAGCGCCGCTCGATGCGGCGACCGCACCGGCGAACGCCTCCGGGTTGTCCAGCATGATGGTGTGCCCGGTGTCGGGGACGGCCACCACGGTGACGCCCGACGCGACCAGACCGGCCGCCCCGGGCAGCTCGCCGTCGGCCGGGTACAGGAAGGTCCGGGGGATCCTCAGGCGCCGCCCATCGAGTGCGCTACCAGCTCGCGGGCGAGGTCGCGCCCAGCCCGTGCAGGTACATCCGGGCGGGGCCGGTACCGGGTGGTTCGATCCAGCGGATCCGGTCGCCGGCCGGGGTGACCGGGGTGCTACGCATCGGCCTTCTCCCTCTCCTGCGCCTGCTTCCAGGCCTGGTGGGCGGCGTGCGCCCGGGACCACAGGTCGGCCCGTTCCGCCGGGCCGACCTCGGTGAGCGGCAGCCCGAACTCGGTGTCCAGGACCTCGAACCACTCGTCGGCCGAGCCGAGTTCACGGACCTGCCGGCCCGTCGGGTCCAGCCGGATCAGGACCAGCCCGCGCAGCATGCGGTAGCCGTCGGCGGTCCGGAGCTGGACACACACCGCACGGACGAACGGCGAGTCCGGCGAGGTGGAGAGCCACTCGTGCTGGGCGGCGAAGTCGGCCGGTCCGGCGGCTTCGAGGGCGAAGTCCATGCCGAGGAACGAGCCGCGCGGGTCGTGCTGCAGCCGCCAGCCGCCCGGTACGGCCTCGGAGGGTTCCATCCGGAGGTCCAGCTGCGCCTGGTGGTAGGTGCCTTCGCGCAGCGGCAGCGGCTCGTACAGCGCGTCGCCGAGCGCGACGTCGACCAGCAGGTGCTCGCTGCCGCAGCGCACGGTCAGCGCCAGGTGGTTGCCGGTGGCGCCCGGCGGCTGCGGGTCGATCGGGGTGTGCACCCCGGCCAGGTGCCAGGTGACCTCGTAGCCGAGGGCGTCGAGCAGGGCCGCGAACGCCCCGTTGAGGTGGTAGCAGTACCCGCCGCGGCCGCGCAGGATCCGGTCGATCGACTCCTCGGGGTCGATCGAGGTCGGCCGTCCGAGCTGGATCTCCAGGTTCTCGTACGGCACGCGCTCCACATGGGCCCGGTGCAGGCGCCGCAGGGCGGCCGGGCCGGGGGCACCGGGGTGCGGCAGGCCGAGGTGGCGAAGATAGCGGTCGACGGTCTCACGGGTGATCACGTCGTGGCACCCTAGCCGCTATGACTGACAGTGCGCCGGTCGTTTTCCCGATCCCCGAACGTGCGGCCGAACTCCTCATGCTGGTGGGCGCGCAGCCGCGGCTGCGCGCCCACCTGGAGCTGGTCCACGACGTGGCCGTCCGGCTGCTCGACGGCATCGGCGCCCACTGGCCGCAGGTGGTCCTCGACCGCGCGGGCCTGCTGTTCGGCGCCGCCACCCACGACCTCGGCAAGGTCCGCCATCCCGAGGAGCTGACCGGTCCGGGGCACGCCCACGAGGAGGCCGGGTACCGGCTGCTGCTCGAACTCGGTGTCCCGGAGCGGGACGCGCGCTATGCCCGCACCCACGCCTCCTGGATGCTGCCGGGGATCAGCCTGGAGGAGCTGATGGTCAGCCTGGCCGACAAGGTGTGGAAGAACAGCCGCCGGCCCGACCTGGAGGATCTGGTGGTCGCCCGGCTGGCCGAGGCCTGCGGCCGGGAGCCGTGGGAGGTCTTCCTACCCCTGGACGACCTGCTGGGCGCCCTCGGCGCCGACGCCGACCGGCGGTTGGCCCACCAGTCGGCGTTCGGTCTCACGGGACGCACCGGGGCGTAGGGATTGCCGGACAGGCCTCAGCCGGCCGCCGGGCAGCGCGTGTCCGTGGCGGGGCGGCGTCCGGTGACCAGGAAGTCCGTCACCAGCGCGTCGCCGCAGGCGTTGCCGTTGGCCAGGTAGGCGTCGTGCCCACCGGAGTCGACCGCCACCATCCGGGCCCGGTCGCCGAAGGCCTGCCGCAGCTTCAGCGCGCCGGAGTACGGGGTGGCGGGGTCGCGCAGGTTCTGCACCAGGAGGACGTTGGACGGCCCGTGGGAGGTCACCGCCACCGGCGGCTCGGTGGGCCGCGGCCAGAAGGCGCAGGGCATCACGTTGGCCGGCATGCCCGCCGTCAGCGGGTGCGCGGCGCGCTCCTCGGCGACCGCCCGGGGGTAGTCGGCGGTGGGGCGCGGCCAGCTCACGTCGTTGCACAGGGTGCCGACCGAGACGGCGACGGTGTTCTGCAGGACGGCGTCCGGCGGGCTCTGGACGGCGGGCAGCGGGCGGGCGCCGAGACCGCCCAGCACCAGCCGGGCCAGGGCGGGGAACCGCTCGTCGTCGTACAGGCTCTCGACCATGGTCTGGCGCAGCGCGTTGCCGTCCAGGACGGCCGGATTGGCCCCGGGCCAGGGCAGCGGCTCACGGTCCAGCCGGGCGGCGAGGCCGAGGAAGAGCGGCCGGACCTCCTCCGGGGTGGCGGCGAGCCGGTCCGGGTTGCCGGGTGCGGCGGCCCAGGCGGCGAAGTCCGGGAACCGGTCCTCCACACCGGTGCCGTACGCGGCCAGCCAGCCGCGGCCGACCTTCGCCGGGTCGGGGTCGTCGTTGCTGTCCAGCAGGATCCGGTCGGTGTGCTGCGGGAACATGCTCGCGTAGACCGCGCCGGCGTAGGTGCCGTACGAGACGCCCCAGGCCGAGATCCGGCGCTCGCCGAGTGCCTGCCGGATCCGGTCGAGGTCGCGGGCCTCGTTGGCGGTGGAGATCGAGCGCAGCACCGGCCCGCCGTTGCGCAGGCAGGCCTCGGCGATCCGGCGGGCGGTGGCGGTGTTCCGGTCGATCGAGCCGTCGGCGGCGGGCCACGGGCGCAGCCGCACCATGGACAGGTCCTCGTGCGCCAGCCCGCAGTCGACGGGCGTGCTGCGTCCGACGCCGCGAGGGTCGAACCCGATCAGGTCGTAGCGGTCGCGGACCTCCTGCGGCAGCTTTCCGAGCACCACGGACGGGGTGTTCAGCCCGGTGCCGCCGGGTCCGCCGGGGATCAGCAGCAGGCTGCCCCGGCGCAGTTCGGGCCTGGCGCTCGCGATCCGGGAGACCGCGAGGTCGATCCGTGGCCCGTCGGGGTGCCGGTAGTCGAGCGGGACGGCGACGGTGGCGCACTGCTGCTGCGGCTGCGCGGCGTTGCCGGCGCAGCCGCCCCAGGCGAGCGGCTCGGCGCGGGGCGCGGCCTGCGCGGCCTGCGCGGTGAAGGCGGTGGGGGCGGTGACGGTCAGGACGGCGGTGGCGGCGGCGATCAGGGCGGCCGTGCGGTTGATGATTCCCATGCGGAGAAGTCTGTTCGGGCCCGGGGTCCGTTCCCATCGGGCCAGCGGGCCGATCCGGGGTGGGGAGTTCCCCACCGTCGGATCACCGGGCGGCCGGTGCCTGCGCCGCCTCGGCCGCCTTGTGTTCTGCCGCCACCGGCCCATCCGGCGAAGGCTGCTGACGCACCGTCAGTCCCGCGCAGACCCCGAGCCCGACCAGTGCGCTGCCGAGCAGCTCGCCCGGGTGCAGGCCCCCGGTGCCCAGCGCGGCCCCGGACAGCGCGGCCGTGACTGGGATCAGGCCGGCGAACAGTCCGGCCCGCTCCGGGCCGAGCCGGCCGAGCGCCGTGTACCAGAGCAGGAAGGCGACCACGGTCAGCAGGATCGCGAGGTACAGCAGCGCGGCCGCCTCCCCGGCGGTCGGCACCCGCAGCATCCGGCCGCCCTGCAGGGCCAGGCCGGTCAGCCCGAACATCGGCACGGCGAGCGCCGTGGTGTACGCGGACACCCGTACCGGGCCCAGCCGGGGGAGCAGGTCGACCGCGAGCAGCGAGAACGCGGCCTCGCAGGCCAGCGTGCCGAGCGCGAGGAGGAAGCCGAGCGGGTCGCCGGGCCCGAAGCCCTGGGTCACCGCGGCGCCCGCCACCACCACCGCGGCGGCGGCGAGCAGCCTGGCCTGCGGGCGGCGGCGGGCCAGCAGCGGTCCGAGCACGGCCAGCAGCAGCGGGGTGCAGCCGACCACGCTGCCGACCGCCGCCGGGTCGGTCCGGCGCAGTGCCTGGATCAGCAGCACGTTGAAGGCGAACAGCCCGGTGGCGGCCAGCAGCGCGAGCCGGGCGAGCTCGCCGCCGCTCGGCCGTGGCCGCAGCGGGCCGCCGCGCCGGGCGAGCGGCAGCAGCAGGGCGGCGGCCAGCAGGTAGCGCAGGGTCTGCCCGCCGTACAGCGGGTAGTCGGTCAGGCCGGCGGTGGCGCCGGTGGAGCAGCCGAGCACGGTCATGGCGGCGGCGGCGCGGACTCCGCCGGAGGCGGTGGGGGAGAGCGGCATGTCTGGCACGCTAGAAGCGAAAGTGGTCCGGTGGACAGGACCACTTGTGATGCTGGGGAAAGGACCACTGTGGCAGAGCTGCTCGTCCCGGTCGACCATGCCCTGGGCGACCTCACCGGCCAGCTGACCCGCGGGCTGCGCGCGGCCGTCCGGGCCGGCCGGTTGGCGGCCGGCGCCCGGGTGCCGGCGACCAGGGCTCTGGCGGCCCAACTCGGGCTCTCGCGCGGGGTGGTGGTCGAGGCGTACGCCCAGCTGGTCGCCGAGGGCTACCTGGTGGGCGCGCACGGATCCGGCACCCGGGTCGCGCCCGGGGTCGCGGCGTCCGCCCCGGCCCGGCCGGCCGGGTCGCCGGAGCCGGTGCCCGACTACGACCTGAAGCCGGGCACCCCCGACCTGGCGGCCTTCCCCCGCGCGGCCTGGCTGGCCGCCACCCGGCGCGCCCTCGCCGCGGCCCCGCACGGCCGGCTCGGCTACGGCGACCCGGGGGGCCTGCCGGAGCTGCGGGCCGAACTGGCGGGCCACCTCGGGCGGGTGCGCGCGGCGGCGGCCGGGCCGGGCGAGCCGGTGGTGGTCGACGGCGTGGCCCAGGGCCTGGCGCTGCTGATCCGGGTGCTGGCCGCGCACGGGCACCGCCGGTACGCCGTCGAGGACCCCTGCTCGCCGGGCACGCTCGCCCTGCTGCGCGCGTACGGCGTGGACCCGGTGGGCGTCCCGGTCGACCGCGACGGCCTGGACGTGGCGGCGCTGGCCGCCACCGACGCCACGGTGGTCCTGGTCACGCCGGCCCACCAGTACCCCACGGGCGTGGTGCTGGCACCCCGCCGCAGGGCCGAACTGATCCGCTGGGCGCGGTCGAACGACGCGCTGGTGATCGAGGACGACTACGACGCCGAGTTCCGCTACGACCGTGAGCCGGTCGGCTGCCTGCAGGGCCTGGCCCCGGACCACGTGGTGCACCTCGGCTCGCTCAGCAAGTCGCTCGCGCCGGGGCTGCGGCTCGGCTGGGCCGTCCTGCCGGCCCGGCTGGCCGGGGAGTTCGTCGAGGCCAAACGGTACGCCGACCTGGGCACCGGGGTGATCGAGCAGCTCGCCTTCGCCGAACTGCTGTCCGGCGGTGGTTTCGACCGGCACCTGCGGACCGTCCGGGCCGGCTACCGGCGGCGCCGGGACGCCCTGGTGAACGCCCTGCGCGGCCACCTGCCGGCCGCCGAGGTGCGCGGGGTCGCGGCCGGCCTGCACCTGTACCTCGAACTGCCGCCCGGCAGCCGGGAGGAGGACGTGGTGGCCGGCGCGCTGGCCCGCGGCGTGCGGGTGGAGCCGGTCGCGCCGATGCGGCTGAGCGCCGGCCCCGCGGCGCTGGCGCTCGGCTACGGCGGGCTGTCGGAGCGGCGGCTGGCGCGGGCGGTCGAGCTGCTGGCGGGGGCGGTCGACGGAGCCTGACGCCGGGTCGGGCGCCCTAGGTGAGCTCGTCGGCCAGCAGGTCCATCAGCAGGCCGTCGTGCCAGCTGCCGTCCGCCCCGCGCTCGTAGCGGCGCATCACGCCGACCGGTCGGAACCCGACCTTCCGGTAGCACGCGATGGCCGCGGCGTTGTCGGCGGCCGGGTCGATCACCAGGCGGTGGTGGCCCAGGTCGGTGAGCAGGTACCGGGCGAGCGTGCGGACGGCGTCGGTGCCCAGGCCCCGGCCGTGCACCGCGGGGTCGAGGTAGACGTCGATACCGGCGTGCCGGTAGTCCGGCTCCTCCTCGGCGTGCCACTGGATCGCGCCGACCACCCGGCCGGCGTACTCGACGGCGAGGGTCGGGGTGGCGGGGTCGGCGAGCTCCTCGGCGACCTCGGCGGCCAGGTCGGGCCGGCCGCGCCAGCGCTCGTACACCTCGGGCGTGGCGCGGACGGCGGCCAGCGCCGGGATGTCCGCCTCGATGGCGGGCCGCAGGGTCACGGCGTGGCCGCGCAGGGTCGGCCGAACGATGTCCATGTCCCCGACGCTACCCGGCCCCACCGGCTCCACGGCGCCGCCGGCCCTAGCCGGCCAGCCAGGGGTTGGCGTCGGCGAGGTCGACGGTCTTGAGCACCACGAGCACCACCAGCACCGCGAGGGTGGCCGTCAGCCCGGCCACCTGCACGGCGGTGCGCTGCTTCGCCGGCGCGAAGGCCAGTACCGCGCCGGTGGCGAGGCCGGTCAGCAGCCCGCCCAGGTGCCCCTGCCACGAGGTGATGCCCGCCGAGACGACCAGCCAGATCACCAGGCTGACCATCTGCCGGTTGCCGCCCAGCGGATCGTGGTGCAGACGCCGGCTCAGCACGAAGTACGCGGAGGTCAGGCCGAAGATCGCCCCGGAGGCGCCGACGGCGGCGCCGGTCGGCTGCAGCAGGTAGACCAGGGCCGAGCCGCCGAGCGCCGACAGCAGGTAGACGGCCAGGTAGCGGACGGCGCCCAGGCGCTCCTCGACGACCCGGCCGATCACCCACAGCGAGAACATGTTCATCAGGATGTGGGCGATCCCGAACCGCCCCTCGGTGGGCAGCTGGTGCAGGAAGGCCGAGGTGATCAGCCGGTACCACTCGCCGTCCGCGACGCCCACCGCGTGGAAGTCGGCCGGCAGGACGAAGCCGTGGTAGAGGTAGTAGCCGCCGTCGGGGCCGACCACCGCCAGCCCGCGCATGGCGAAGTCGTCGATCACCGTCGACTTCGCCAGCTCCGCCAGGTAGGCCAGCACGTTCAGGACGATCAGCGCGTAGGTGACGTAGGGGGCGCCGCCCACCCGGCCGCCGAACTGCGTCCGGACCTGCCGCATGCCCTGGTTGCCGGCCTTCACGCACTCCGGGCACTGGTAGCCGACCGAGGCCTCGCGCATGCAGTCCGGGCAGATGTAGCGGTCGCACCGGGTGCACCGCACGTGGGACTCCCGCGCGGTGTGCCGGTAGCAGACCGGGTCCGGCCGGGCCTCGGGGGTCTGCGGGCTGTCGGCGGGCTGGGTGGCGTCCATGGAAGGCGGTGCTCTCCGTCGTGTTCGGGCGGCTGATCTGCGAGTGTCGGCGAACAAACTAGCGAAAGACGTCGAACGGCGGGAGTCTCGCGGACTGCCGCGCCAGCCTGACGGCCCGTCCGGCCCGGCACCCCCGCGCGCCCCCGCGCGCCCCGCCGGGATCGGGTGCCGGACGGCGTACCGTGCGGAGCGGAGCGAGGAGGTGGCGGTGTACGTCCTGGTGTACGACTACGAGGTGGCCGAGGAGCAGCGGTCCCGCTTCGAGGAGGTGTACGGCGCCTCGGGCGCGTGGGTCCGGCTGTTCGGCCGCGGCCGCGGGTACCTCGGCACCGACCTGTTCGAACGGGTCGGCGGTGGCCGCTACCTGGTCCTGGACCGCTGGGCCGACGAGGCGGCGTACCGGGCGTTCCAGGAGGCCCACGGCGAGGAGTACCGCGGCCTCGCCGAACGGACCCGCGACCACTACCGCACCGAGACCCGCCTCGGCGTCGTCCCGGACGGCCCGGGGCTCGGCCACGGTGTCCCCCGGCCCTGAACCGCCGACCCCGTCCGGCGGGCCGGGCGGGCCCGGGGCTCGGCTAGCCTGAGGGCACGATGAACCGTTTCACGACGCCCTGGGGCGAGCTCGACCTCACCCGCTTCCCCGAGGACCCGCGCGACCGGCTCCGCGCCTGGGACGCCGCCGACGACTACCTGCTGCGACACCTCGCCGGAATCGACGACGGACCGCCCACCGACCTGACCGGCACCGTCGTCGTGGTCGGCGACCGCTGGGGCGCGCTGGCCACCGCGCTGGCCGCCCACCGGCCGGTACAGATCAGCGACTCCCACCTCGGCCAGCAGGCCACCCGCGCCAACCTGCGGCGCAGCGGCGCCGACCCGGACGCCGTCCGGCTGCTGTCCACCAGGGACGAGGTGCCCGAGCGGATCGACGTCCTGCTGATCCGGGTGCCCAAGAGCCTGGCCCTGCTGGAGGACCAGCTGCACCGGCTGGCCCCGGCCGTCCACCCGGGCACCGTCGTGGCCGGCACCGGCATGGTCACCGAGATCCACACCTCCACGCTCACCCTCTTCGAACGGATCCTCGGGCCGACCCGCACCTCGCTGGCGGTCCGCAAGGCCCGGCTGATCCACTGCACACCGGACCCGCGGCCGGCTCCGACCGCCAACCCCTGGCCGCACAGCTACCCGCTGCCCGCCGGCATCGGCCCGCTCTCCGGACGCACCGTCACCAACCACGCGGGCACCTTCTGCGCCGAGCGCCTCGACATCGGGACCAGGTTCTTCCTGCAGCACCTCCCGCAGCGCCGCGGCCCGCTGGACGTGGTGGACCTCGGCTGCGGCAACGGCGTGGTCGGGACGGCCGCCGCGCTCGCCAACCCCGAGGCGCGGCTGCTGTTCGTCGACGAGTCGCACCAGGCGGTCGCCTCCGCCGAGGCCACCTTCCGGGCCAACACCGTCCCCGCCGCCGCGGCGGACTTCCGGGTCGGCGACGGTCTGTCGGGCGTCGCGCCGGGCTCGGTCGACCTGGTGCTCAACAACCCGCCCTTCCACACCCACCAGGCGACCACCGACGCCACCGCCTGGCGGATGTTCCTCGGCGCCCGCGACGCGCTGCGCCCCGGCGGCGAGCTCTGGGTGGTCGGCAACCGGCACCTGGTCTACCACGTGAAGCTGCGCCGCCTCTTCGGCAACTGCGAAGTCGTGGCGAGCAACCCGAAGTTCGTGGTCCTGCGCGCCGTGCGGAACTGACCGGTGGCCACGGAGGCCACGGTGACCCGCAGCCTGCGCGCGGCCGGCGCGGTGCGCTGGACGGCGCCGACCCGCTCGCGGCCCTGCCGTCCGTCCTCGACGACGTCCACCCCGAGCACCGTGACCGCTACGCGGCCGTGCTCGCGCCCGACTGGCACCCGGGCCTGGCCACCGAGTTCAACGGCGCGGTCTGGCCGTGCCTCGGCTCCGCCGTCTGGGCCGTGCGCACCACCGACTCCTTCGAGGGCGCCCTGCGCGCGGCGATCGACCTCGGCGGGGACACCGACACCGTCGCCGCGGTGGCCGGCGGCCTCGCGGGTGCGGTGTACGGGCTCGACGCCGTCCCCACCCGCTGGACCGAGCCGCTGCACGTCCCGCTGCCGGGCTCCGGTGGCCGGGTGCTGCGCCTGCCCGAGCTGCTGGCTCTGGCCGACCGGCTGGAGCGGGCCTGAGCAGGCGGGCGGTCGACCTCCGAGCGGTCCGCGGGAGCCACCCCCAGGTGCATACTTAGGGTACCCTTACATGTGGGTTCTTGCATGAATGTTCCGTGCTGCGTATATTCATGCCAAGTTCGAGAGAGGAACGCCATGGCATTGCGAGTCGCCGTCGCCGGCGCCAGTGGGTACGCGGGTGGCGAGGTGCTGCGTCTGCTGCTCGGCCACCCCGAGATCGAGATCGGGGCGCTGACCGGAGGCTCCAACGCCGGGGCGCGATTCGGCGGGCTGCAGCCGCATCTGCTCCCGCTGGCGGACCGGGTGCTGGAGCCGACCACCCCCGAGGTGCTCGCCGGGCACGACATCGTCTTCCTCGGCCTGCCGCACGGCCAGTCCGCCGCCGTCGCCGAGGCGCTCGGCGAGAACGTGCTGGTGGTCGACTGCGGCGCGGACTTCCGGCTGAAGGACGCCGCCACCTGGGAGCGGTTCTACGGCTCCCCGCACGCCGGCACCTGGCCGTACGGCCTGCCGGAGCTCCCCGGCCACCGGGCCGCGCTCAAGGGCAGCAAGCGGATCGCCGTCCCGGGCTGCTACCCGACGGCCGTGTCCCTGGCGCTCTTCCCGGCGTACGCGGCCCGGCTCGCCGAGCCCGAGGCCGTGATCGTGGCGGCCTCCGGCACCTCCGGTGCGGGCAAGGCGGTCAAGGCGCACCTGCTCGGCAGCGAGGTGATGGGCTCGATGAGCCCGTACGGCGTCGGCGGCGGCCACCGGCACACCCCGGAGATGGCGCAGAACCTCGGCCCGATCGCGGGGGAGGAGATCACCGTCTCCTTCACCCCGACCCTCGCCCCGATGCCCCGCGGCATCCTGGCGACCTGCAGTGCCAAGGCCCGGCCCGGCACCACCGCCGCGTCGCTGCGCGCCGCGTACGCCGAGGCGTTCGCGGGCGAGACCTTCGTCCACCTGCTGCCCGAGGGGCAGTGGCCGCAGACCAGCTCGGTCTACGGCTCCAACGCCGCGCTGGTCCAGGTCGCCCTGGACGAGCACGCCGGGCGGATCATCGCGATCAGCGCGATCGACAACCTGGTGAAGGGCACCGCCGGCGGCGCGGTGCAGAGCATGAACATCGCCCTCGGCCTCCCCGAGGAGCTGGGCCTTCCGCTGAACGGAGTCGCACCGTGACCGACAGTCAGAACGTAGGCGTGACGGCGGCGAAGGGCTTCCGAGCAGCCGGTGTCACCGCCGGCATCAAGGCCTCCGGCACCCCGGACCTCGCCCTGGTCGTCAACGACGGCCCGTCGTTCGCCGCGGCCGGTGTCTTCACCTCCAACCGGGTCAAGGCCGCACCGGTGCTCTGGTCCGAGCAGGTCCTGAAGGCCGGCCGGCTCACCGCCGTCGTCCTCAACTCCGGTGGCGCCAACGCCTGCACCGGCCCGCTGGGCTTCCAGGACACCCACGCCACCGCCGAGAAGGTCGCCGAGCAGCTGGACACCGGCGCCGGCGAGGTGGCGGTCTGCTCCACCGGCCTGATCGGCGAGCGGCTGCCGATGGACATCCTGCTGCCGGGCGTCGAGCAGGCCGTGGCGGCCCTCGACGCGGACGGCGGCCGGGCGGCCGCGATCGCCATCAAGACCACCGACACCGTGCACAAGACCGCCGAGTTCACCAGCCCCGCGGGCTGGACGGTCGGCGGGATGGCCAAGGGCGCCGGCATGCTCGCCCCGGGCCTGGCCACCATGCTGGTGGTGATCACCACGGACGCTGCCGTCGAGGCCCCGGCGCTGGACGCCGCGCTGCGCGCCGGTGCCCGCACCACCTTCGACCGGATCGACTCCGACGGCTGCATGTCGACCAACGACACCGTGCTGCTGCTCGCCTCCGGCGCCTCCGGCGTCGTCCCGGACGGGGCGGAGTTCGCCGAGGCCGTCCGGACCGTCTCGGCCGACCTGGCCCGCCAGCTGATCGGCGACGCCGAGGGCGCGAGCAAGGACATCCGGATCGACATCGTGAACGCCGCCACTGAGGAGGAGGCCGTCGAGGTCGCCCGTACGGTGGCCCGCAACAACCTCCTCAAGTGCGCCATCCACGGCGAGGACCCGAACTGGGGCCGGGTGCTGGCCGCGATCGGCACCACCGCCGCGGCCTTCGACCCCGACCGGCTGGATGTCGCGATCAACGGCGTCTGGGTGTGCCGTGACGGTAGCGTCGGCGAGGACCGCAACCTGGTCTCGATGAAGGACCGCGAGGTGGTCATCACCGCGGACCTCAAGGCCGGCCCGGCCGCGGTCAGCGTCTGGACCAACGACCTGACCGCCGACTACGTGCACGAGAACAGCGCCTACTCGACCTGATCCGGGGGACACCGTGCAGATCGCACCCAAGGGCGAACAGGCCCGTAACAACACCGCGTTGCCCAAGGCCCGCACGTTGATCGAGGCGCTGCCCTGGCTGGAGCGCTTCCACGGCAAGACCATCGTGATCAAGTTCGGCGGCAACGCCATGGTGGACGAGGACCTGAAGGCGGCCTTCGCCCAGGACGTCGTCTTCCTGCGCTACGCCGGCCTGCACCCCGTCGTCGTCCACGGCGGCGGCCCGCAGATCAGCGCCCAGCTGGAGAAGCTCGGACTGGAGTCCTCCTTCACCGCGGGTCTGCGGGTCACCACGCCGGAGACCATGGACGTGGTGCGGATGGTGCTGGCGGGCCAGGTGCAGCGCGAGCTGGTCGGTCTGCTGAACGGGCACGGCCCGTTCGCGGTCGGCATGACCGGCGAGGACGCCCACACCATGACCGCGGTCAAGCGGTACGCCGTGGTGGAGGGCGAGCAGGTCGACATCGGGCTGGTCGGCGACATCGTCCACATCGAGCCCGGCGCGGTGAAGGCGCTGATCGGGGACGGCCGGATCCCGGTGATCTCCTCGATCGCGCGCGGCGCCGACGGCCACGTCTACAACATCAACGCGGACACCGCCGCCGCCGCACTGGCGGTGTCGCTCGGCGCCGAGATGCTGGTGATCCTCACCGACGTCGAGGGCCTGTACCGCGACTGGCCGAACTCGGACGACGTGATCAGCAAGCTCTCCGTCACCGAGCTGGACGAGATGCTGCCCGGCCTGGCCAGCGGCATGCTCCCGAAGATGGAGGGCTGCCTGCGCGCCGTCCGCTCCGGCGTGGGCACGGCCCGCGTGCTGGACGGCCGGGTGCAGCACAGCCTGCTCCTGGAGATCTTCACCGACGAAGGCATCGGCACCATGGTCGTCCCCGACGACGAGGCGCCCGTACTGGGGGGACTGGCATGACCGGCGGCAACACCGAGATCACCGAGCGGTGGCAGGGCGCGCTGATGGACAACTACGGCACCCCGCGGGTGCCGCTGGTGCGCGGCGCGGGCTCGCGGTTCTGGGACGCGGACGGCAAGGAGTACCTGGACCTGGTCGGCGGCATCGCGGTGAACGCGCTCGGCACCGCCCATCCGGCGATCGTCGAGGCCGTCACCGGCCAGATCTCGACCCTGGGCCATGTGTCCAACCTGTTCATCGCCGAGCCGACCGTCCGGCTCGCGGAGCGGCTGCTCCAGCTGTTCGGCCGCGAGGGCCGGGTGTTCTTCTGCAACTCCGGCGCGGAGGCCAACGAGGCCGCGTTCAAGATCAGCCGGCTGACCGGCCGGACACAGCTGATCTCCGTCCAGGGCGCCTTCCACGGCCGGACCATGGGCGCGCTCTCGCTCACCGCCCAGCCCGCCAAGCAGGACCCGTTCCGCCCGCTGCCCGGTGACGTCCTGCACGTGCCCTTCGGTGACGTCGAGGCGCTACGGGCCGCCGTCACCACCGAGACCGCCGCGGTCTTCCTGGAGCCGATCCAGGGCGAGAACGGGGCGATCCCGCTGCCCGACGGCTACCTCCGCGCGGCCCGCGAGATCACCCGCGCCACCGGCACCCTGCTGGTCCTGGACGAGATCCAGACCGGCATCGCCCGCACCGGCCACTGGTTCGCCCACCAGGCCTTCGAGGGCGTCGAGCCGGACGTCGTCACCCTGGCCAAGGGCCTCGGCGGCGGTCTGCCGATCGGCGCCACGGTCGCCTTCGGCCCGGCGGCGGACCTGCTCCACCCGGGCCACCACGGCACCACCTTCGGCGGAAACCCGGTGGTCGCCGCGGCGGGCCTGGCGGTGCTCGACACCATCGAGTCCGAGGGCCTGCTGGACCACGTGCGGAAGGTCGGCGAGCGGCTGCGGGCCGGTATCGAGGCGATCGGGGACCCGCTGGTCGCCCACGTCCGCGGCGCGGGCCTGCTGCTGGGCATCGTGCTGACCGAGCCGGTGGCCGCCAAGGTGCAGGCCGTCGCGCAGCAGGCCGGCTTCCTGGTGAACGCGGCGGTACCGGACGCCGTACGGCTGGTGCCGCCCCTGGTGCTGACCGAACAGGAGGCGGACAGCTTCCTGAGCGCCCTGCCGGAGATCCTCCGGTCGGTGCGGGAGTCCGCCCCCGACGCGAACAGCTGAGCGCAGTCCAGGAGAATCATCGTATGACCGCTCCCCACTCCGACCAGTCCGCCGCCGGGCCGACGTCGCAGGTCCCGCAGACCCGCACCGCTCGCCACCGGCGGATCGTGGACCTGTTGACCCGTCAGCCCGTCCGCTCGCAGAGCCAGCTGGCCAAGCTGCTGGCCGACGACGGACTGGTGGTCACCCAGGCCACCCTCTCCCGGGACCTGGACGAGCTGGGCGCGGTGAAGATCCGCAACCGGGACGGCGCGCTCATCTACGCCGTCCCGGCCGAGGGCGGCGACCGCACGCCGCGCGCGCCGATGGGCGAGTCCGCCAGCGAGGGCCGGATGGCCCGGCTGGCGGGCGAGCTCATGGTCTCCGCCACCGCCTCCGGCAACCTGGTGGTGCTGCGCACCCCGCCGGGCGCGGCGCAGTTCCTCGCCTCGGCGATCGATGCCGCCGAGGTGTACGAGGTCATCGGCACCATCGCCGGTGACGACACGGTGCTGCTGATCAGCCGCGACCCGGCCGGCGGCCAGGCGCTGGCCGACCACCTGATGCAGCTGGCCCAGGCCAAGGTCCAGTAGCCCGGCCCGGCCGCCCGGCCGGGCGGCACGTCCGCCGGAAACGGGGTTTGGCGTTTCATACGCGGTGATGCATACTTATGCCTAACGCCGCATGGGATCCCGCACAGCGCCGTTCCCCTGCCCTGTACGCACCCTTTGTGAAGGAGAAAGCCGTGACCGAGCGCGTCGTACTCGCCTACTCGGGCGGTCTGGACACGTCCGTCTGCATCGGCTGGATCGCCGAGGAGACCGGCGCCGAGGTCATCGCCGTCGCGGTCGACGTCGGCCAGGGCGGCGAGGACCTGGAGAAGATCCGCCAGCGCGCGCTGGACTGCGGCGCGGTCGAGGCCGAGGTCGCGGACGCCCGTGAGGAGTTCGCCGACGAGTACTGCCTGCCGGCGATCAAGGCCAACGCCCTCTACCAGGGCCAGTACCCGCTGGTCTCGGCGCTGTCCCGGCCGACCATCGTCAAGCACCTGGTCGCCGCGGCGCAGAAGCACGGCGCCACCACCGTCGCCCACGGCTGCACGGGCAAGGGCAACGACCAGGTCCGCTTCGAGGTCGGCATCAACTCGCTCGCGCCGGGCCTGAAGTGCATCGCCCCGGTCCGCGACTACGCGATGACCCGGGACAAGGCGATCGCCTTCGCCGAGGCCAAGGGCCTGCCGATCGCCACCACCAAGAAGTCCCCGTACTCGATCGACCAGAACGTCTTCGGGCGGGCCGTCGAGACCGGCTTCCTGGAGGACATCTGGAACGCCCCGATCGAGGACGTCTACGAGTACACCCAGGACCCGGCCACCCCGCGCGAGGCCGACGAGGTGATCATCACCTTCGAGGCGGGCGTCCCGGTCGCGATCGACGGCCGCAAGGTCACCGTGCTCCAGGCCATCGAGGAGCTCAACAAGCGGGCCGGTGCCCAGGGCGTCGGCCGCCTCGACATGGTCGAGGACCGCCTGGTCGGCATCAAGTCCCGCGAGATCTACGAGGCCCCCGGCGCGATCGCCCTGATCACCGCCCACCAGGCCCTGGAGAACGTCACCGTCGAGCGCGAGCTGGCCCGCTACAAGCGGCAGGTCGAGCAGCGCTGGGCCGAGCTGGTCTACGACGGTCTGTGGTTCTCCCCGCTCAAGCGCGCCCTGGACGGCTTCGTCAACGAGGCCAACCAGTCCGTCTCCGGCGACATCCGGCTCGTCCTGCACGGCGGCCGCGCGGTGGTCAACGGGCGCAAGTCCGACCAGTCGCTGTACGACTTCAACCTGGCCACCTACGACACCGGCGACACCTTCGACCAGTCGATGTCCAAGGGCTTCATCGAGATCTTCGGTCTCTCCTCCAAGATCGCGGCCCGCCGCGACCTGTCCTGACCAACCCCTCCCGGTCCCGGCTGCTCCCCCCGGCAGCCGGGACCTCCCCCTCACCGGCAAGGAGCCCACGCGATGTCGTCCGACCAGACCGCAGACGTCCGACTCTGGGGCGCGCGCTTCGCCGACGGCCCCTCCGAGGCCCTGGCCAGGCTCTCCGCCTCGGTGCACTTCGACTGGCGCCTCGCGCCGTACGACATCGCGGGTTCCAAGGCGCACGCCAAGGTCCTGCACAAGGCCGGCCTGCTGAGCGACGAGGAACTGGCCGGCATGCTGGCCGGACTCGACCGGCTGCTCGCCGACGTCGACGCCGGCACCTTCACCGGCACCATCGCCGACGAGGACGTGCACACCGCCCTGGAGCGCGGTCTGCTGGAGCGGCTCGGTCCGGACCTCGGCGGCAAGCTGCGCGCCGGGCGTTCGCGCAACGACCAGATCGCCACACTCTTCCGGATGTACCTGCGGGACCACGCGAAGATCATCGGTGGCCTGGTACTGGACCTCCAGCACGCCCTGGTCGGCCTGGCCGAGGCCCACCCGGACACCGCGATGCCGGGCCGCACCCACCTGCAGCACGCGCAGCCCGTCCTGTTCGCCCACCACGTCCTCGCGCACGTGCAGGCCCTCGGCCGCGACGCCGAGCGGCTGCGCCAGTGGGACACCCGCACCGCCGTCTCCCCGTACGGCTCCGGTGCGCTGGCCGGCTCCTCGCTCGGCCTCGACCCGGAGGCCGTCGCGGCCGACCTGGGCTTCGAGGGCGGCTCGGTCGGCAACTCGATCGACGGCACCGCCTCGCGGGACTTCGTCGCCGAGTTCGCCTTCGTGACGGCGATGATCGGGATCAACCTCTCCCGGATCGCCGAGGAGGTGATCATCTGGAACACCAAGGAGTTCGGCTTCATCACGCTGCACGACGCCTTCTCCACGGGCTCCTCGATCATGCCCCAGAAGAAGAACCCGGACATCGCCGAGCTGGCCCGGGGCAAGTCCGGCCGCCTGATCGGCAACCTCACCGGCCTGCTGGCCACCCTCAAGGCCCTGCCGCTCGCGTACAACCGCGACCTGCAGGAGGACAAGGAGCCGGTCTTCGACTCCTGCGACACCCTCGAGGTCCTGCTGCCCGCCTTCACCGGCATGATGGCCACCCTCACCGTGCACCGCGAGCGGCTGGAGGAGCTGGCCCCGGCAGGCTTCTCGCTGGCCACCGACATCGCCGAGTGGCTGGTCAAGCAGGGTGTCCCGTTCCGGGTGGCGCACGAGGTGGCCGGTGCCTGCGTCAAGGTCTGCGAGGGCCGGGGCATCGAGCTCTCCGACCTGACGGACCAGCAGTTCGCCGAGATCTCCGAGCACCTCACCCCCGAGGTCCGCTCCGTCCTCAGCGTCCACGGCGCCATCGCCTCCCGCAACGGCCGCGGCGGCACCGCCCCCAGCGCCGTCGCCGTCCAACTGGCCGAGATCAAGGCCGACCTGGCAACCCAGCAGGAGTGGGTCCAGGGCTGACACCCGGGACGCCGCCGACGTCGCCCGGCCGGGCTCGGCCGCTCCGCGGCCACCCGTCAGGTTCCCCGCGCCCCCAGGGGCGCGGGGAACTGCGCGTTTCGGCGCGCCCGCGCGCCCGGCCCGGGTTCCGACGATCCGCCGGCGGGCGGGACCTCCGACGGCTCCCGGCCGGGGCGCTCCGCCGCCGGGCGTGCCCGTGCGAGTGGTCGGCGGGCCCCGGCCGTGTCCGGCAGGCCGCGGGGGAGGTCATACCGGGTGTGATTCCTGTCTCCGAGCTGCGCCGCGAGCTGCGGCCGTTCCTGGCGGCGCTGGCCCGGGGCAGCGGGACGGATCCCGAGGATCTGGAGCAGTCGGTCTGGCTCGGGGCCCTGGAACGGGCCGCGGCCGGCCGGCTTCCGGCGGCCCCCGCCGCCTGGCTCCGCGGCCTGGCCGTCCGGGAGGCCCTGGCCGCCCGCGCGGGTGCGGTGGAGATCCCCGTCCCGAAGGTGACACAGCGTCACCTCGATCCGGCGCTGCAGCTCGCCAGGGCCGAACTCCGCCGCGCCGTGCGACGGGCGCTCGCCGCCCTGCCCGGCCGTTGCCCGGAGCTGCTGGCGGCCCTGGCCGAGTCGCCCGAGCTGACGTACCGGCAGCTGGCCGCCCGGCTCGGCGTGCCCCGTGGCTCGCTGGGCCCCACCAGATCCCGCTGCCTGGGCTGCCTGCGGGCGCTGCTGGCGGCCCGGCGGGAGGAGTGGCGGCCGGGTGAAGGGTGAGTGACGCTCGCCACGTCGGGCAGCCGGGAGGTTGAGAGCGGTCGACGGCTGGGTAGAGCGGTGGCGAACGCCGCTCTTGACGGTCGTCCCCGGTTCCGGATACTGAGCGTGAGTGCTGGTCCGGTCCCGGCGGGCGGTTGTGCCGTCCGGAGGGGCGTCCGTGCGCTTTCCCCCGGGCCGGGCCGATCCCCGTCCGGGCACACCTCGGCAGGCGGCCGGTGCGAGACCCTCACTCGTCGCGCCGGACACGATCCATGGGGAGGCCCCGCACATGGGCATGAGTGTGAGCATCTCGGCAGCGACCGAGCAGGACGCGGAGCAGATCCTCAAGCTCCAGTACCTCGGCTACCAGAGCGAGGCGGAGCTGTACTCGGACTGGTCGATCGACCCGCTGACCCAGACCCTGGACAGCATGCGCGAGGAGATCGCCGAGCGGCACGTCCTGGTGGCGCGCCTCGGCGACGAGGTCGTCGGTACGGTGCGCGGCTGGGTGGACGAGCAGGGCGTCGGGCACATCGGCCGCCTGGTGGTGCACCCGCGGATCCAGCGGCACGGCCTGGGCCGCCGCCTGCTGGACGCCGTCGAGGGCCGGCTGACCGCCGAGCACGCGGTCAGCGCGTTCGCCCTCTTCACCGGTCACCGCAGCCTCGCCAACCTGCGTCTGTACGCCCGCCAGGGATACCGGCAGACCGCCGTGCGGGAGGTCTCCCGCCGGCTCAGCATCGTCACCCTGGAGAAGCCGGTCGCGACCTCGCTCGCTGCCTGACCTCCGCCCCGCCGACGGCGCCCGCCTCTCCTGAGGCCGGGCGCCGTCGGCCTTGGTACGCAAGGGTCGTGTCCGTATTCCGGACAGCAAGTCCTGATCATTGGGACGGCGTCCCTATGTCTGATTTACTTGCGTCCATGACTGCGACGACGAAATGCATCCCCACCGGCACCGCGCCGGCAGGCGAGCGATGCGTGTGCCGTCGAATGTGTCACTGCTGAGGGCCACCGTCCCCCCGCTCGCGCCCCGAAGCGAGTAATCCCCCGCGCGCCGTTCCAGGCGTATCCGCCCACCGGTCACCGATGACCGGTTGGGGCCTTTCCACGCACGTTGTCGCCGCTCGGCGGCCACGGGCGGCGTACGACAGAAGCTGACCCCCTTTCACCTGCACCGGCGTGCTCGGCATGCCGCTGACCGCCATCGGCGTGCCGCCTTCCAGGCCGTCCGCCCACGAACAACGGAAGCAGCTGTGATCACCACCAAGGACCTGAGAAAGGTCTACAGCTCCCGGGGCCGCGAGGTCACCGCTCTCGACGGCGTCGACCTGCACGTCCGCCAGGGCGAGGTCTACGGCGTCGTCGGCACCAGCGGCGCCGGCAAGTCCACCCTCATCCGCTGCGTCAACATGCTGGAGCGGCCCAGCTCCGGCACCGTCACCGTGGACGGCCTCGACCTCGCCGCGCTCTCCGGCAGCGAGCACCGGGCCGGGCGCGAGCTGCGCGAGGCCCGCCGCCGGATCGGCATGGTGTTCCAGCACTTCAACCTGCTCTCCTCGCGCACCGTGCAGGAGAACGTCGAACTGCCGCTGGAGATCATCGGCCAGGACCGCACCCAGCGCCGCCGCCGCGCCGCCGAGCTGCTCGACCTGGTCGGCCTCGCCGACAAGGCGCGCAGCTACCCGAGCCAGCTCTCCGGCGGCCAGAAGCAGCGCGTCGGCATCGCCCGCGCCCTGGCCGGCGACCCCAAGGTGCTGCTCTCCGACGAGGCCACCTCGGCGCTCGACCCGGAGACCACCCGCTCCATCCTCGCCCTGCTGCGCGACCTCAACCAGCAGCTCGGCCTCACCGTGCTCCTGATCACCCACGAGATGGACGTCATCAAGTCCGTCTGCGACTCCGCCGCCCTGATGCGCGGCGGCCGGGTGGTCGAGTCCGGCGCCCTGACCGACCTGCTCGCCTCCGAGGGCTCCGAGCTCGCCCGGGAACTCTTCCCGCTCGGCGACTTCGGCTCCGGCCACCCCGGCCACACCGTCGTCGAGGTCACCTTCCAGGGCGACACCCCGGCCCAGCCCTTCATCTCCCAACTGGCCCGCACCTACCAGATCGACATCAACATCCTGGGTGCCGCGGTCGAGACCATCGCCGGCCGGATGGTCGGCCGGATGCGGGTCGAACTGCCCGGCGGCCACCAGGACAACGTGGTGCCGATCGGCTTCCTGCGCGAGCAGGGCCTGCAGGTGGACGTGCTCGCTGGGGCGAACGGAGCGGTGGCATGAGCAACACCCTGACCTGGGACCAGATGCAGGACCTGATGTGGCCCGCCACCTGGGAGACGCTCCAGATGGTCGGGGTGGCCTCGGTCGCCACCGTGATCCTCGGCCTGCCCGTGGGCCTGCTGCTGGTCCTGACCGACCGCGGCGGCCAGTTGGAGAACCTGCCGGTGAACCGGGTGCTCGGCGCCGTGGTCAACATCGGCCGCTCACTACCGTTCATCATCCTGATCGTCGCGCTGGCGAGCTTCACCAAACTGATCGCCGGCACCAGCATCGGGTGGCAGGCCGCGACGGTGCCGCTCACGGTCGGCGCCATCCCGTTCTTCGCCCGCCTGGTCGAGACCTCCGTCCGCGAGGTCGACCCCGGCCTGGTCCAGGCCGTCCAGTCGATGGGCGGCTCGACCTGGACGATCGTCCGCAAGACCCTGCTGCCGGAGGCGCTGCCCGCGCTGGTGGCCTCCGCCGTCACCACGGTGATCGCCCTGATCGGCTACTCCGCGATGGCGGGCGTGGTCGGCGGCGGCGGCCTCGGCGACCTGGCGTACCGCTACGGCTACCTGCGTTTCCAGACCACCTTCATGTGGGTGATCGTCGCCGAGCTGGTCGTCATCGTGACGGTGCTCCAGCTGATCGGCGACCGGATCGCCCGCCACCTCTCCCACCGCGGCTCGTACCCCAGCCCGCTCGGCCTGCTCTTCGGCCGCCGCCGCCGCAGCGCCGACGACGACGAGCTCATCTCCCACTGACCCCGCCGGCCCGACCCAGGGCCCGGCGAGAACCAGGCCGCACGTCCGTCACCCACGGCC
Organism: Kitasatospora sp. NBC_00374; assembly: GCF_041434935.1. NCBI lineage: Bacteria > Bacillati > Actinomycetota > Actinomycetes > Kitasatosporales > Streptomycetaceae > Kitasatospora > Kitasatospora sp. NBC_00374. The sequence goes on from NZ_CP107964.1 coordinate 7,028,030, forward strand.
CGGACGGCCGACCGCAACCCCGCAGAAAGGCACTTTTCGTGCGTAACGTCCTGAAGACCACCACCGTCATCGCCACCGCCGGCCTCGCCCTCTCGCTCGCCGCCTGCGGCAGCTCCGGCTCCTCGCCGGCCGGCGCCTCGGCCGACCCGAACAAGGCGCTGACCGTCGTCGCCAGCCCCACCCCGCACGCCCAGATCCTCCAGTACGTGAAGGACAACCTGGCGCAGAAGGCGGGACTCAAGCTGGACATCAAGGTGGTCAGCGACTACGTGACCCCCAACACGGCGGTCCAGGACGGCTCCGCGGACGCCAACTACTTCCAGCACGTGCCGTACCTGGACGACTTCAACCAGAAGAACGGCACCACCGTCGTCCCGGTCGAGCCGGTCCACCTGGAGCCGCTCGGCGTCTACTCCAAGAAGGCCAAGGCCGTCGGCGACCTCAAGGACGGCGCCCAGGTCGGCGTCCCGAACGACGCCACCAACGAGGGCCGGGCGCTCAAGCTGCTCGCCGACAGCAACGTGATCACCCTCAAGGCCGGCGCGGGCACCGCCGCCACCGTCCAGGACATCGCCACCAACCCCAAGAACCTCAAGTTCAAGGAGCTGGAGGCGGCCCAGCTGCCGCGCGCCCTGGACGACCTGGACGCCGCCGTCATCAACGGCAACTACGCCCTCGACTCCGGCCTCAAGCCCGCCACCGACGCCATCCTGCTGGAGAAGGCCGCGGGCAACCCGTACGCCAACATCCTGGCCGTCAAGAAGGGCAACGAGGCCGACCCGCGGGTCAAGAAGCTGGCCGAGCTGCTGCACTCCGCCGAGGTGAAGAAGTACATCGACGACACCTTCCAGGGCTCCGTCATCCCGGCCTTCTGAGCCGCCCGCACACCCTGACGACCGGGCCCCCGCCGACACCCGGCGGGGGCCCGGTCGTGCAGTATGCAGGGGACGCGGCGCGGTCGGGGACGAATCTGACGAGCCGTCGCCACAACGGCGGCGTACCTGACGGGCCGTCGACGGACAGCGGGTACCCTGGCACGCCCGAGGAGGGGCGCGGCGTACCGTGTGTCCACGACCGGCGAGGAGAGACGGCAATGGCAGCGAGCTTCCCCGAGACAGCCATCAGCACCGACCGGCTGCTGCTGCGCCCGCCCGCGGACTCCGACGCCGCCAGCCTGGTGTCGATGATGGCCGACGACCAGGTGAACGCCTGGACGGCCGTCCCGCAGCCCTTCACCGAGGCGCACGCATGGGAGTGGATCCGGCAGCTGTCACCGGCCCGCCGGGCCGAGGGCCGGGGCATCGCCTTCGTCGTCACCGAGCACCTCACCCAGCGGGTGGTCGGCACGGTCGAGCTCGGTGGCACCGACTGGCGCCTGGGCTCCACCGAGATCACCTACATCACCGCGCCCTGGGCCCGCGGCGAGGGCTACGCTCCCGAGGCCGTCCTCGGTGTCGCGCAGTGGCTGTTCGAGGACCGTGGCTTCCACCGCCTGGAACTGCGGACCGCCGCCGGGAACACCGCCGCCCAGCAGGTCGCCCAGAAGACCGGCTGCATCAGCGAGGGCGTGCTGCGCAGCGCCTGGACGGTCCGGGACGACGGGACCCAGGGCGACCGGGGCACGGCCCGCCGCGGCGGCGAGTCCCGGACCGACCTGATCCTCTGGAGCCTGCTTCCGGAGGATCTGGACGTGCCGGAGCCGGACTGGGCCGAGCCGCGCCACCTGCTGAGCGACTGACCTGCCGGGCGACCGGCCGAGGGGCCCGGTCGGCGGGTGCGCCGGGCGCACGGCCGTACGGCCCTGCGGCGCGCGGGGGAGCGCACCCGGTAGCCTCTCCTGGGGCGTGCCGAGACCGGCCGCCCGAGGGTCCGGACGGACGGTTCCCGGGCGTCGAGTCGCTCCGCCGAGAACTGTCAGCAGCCGGGCCCTGCAACGGGGCGGACCAGGCGAGGAGAACAGCCGCAGATGGCTGACCGGATCACGGTCATCGGGTGGGACGGAACCCCGCTCACCGAGGCGGCGGCATCCGCGCTCGCCGGCGCGACCCTGGTGGCGGGGGCGCCGTACCAGCTCAACGCGTTGCCCGTACCGGCCGGCGCCGAGCGCATCGCGCTCGGCAGCATCGCCGCCGCCGCGCACCGGCTCGCCGAGCACCGCGGTACCGCCGTGGTGGTGGCCGAGGGCGATCCCGGTTTCTTCGGGGTGGTCCGCACGCTGCGCCGCCCCGAGTACGGGCTGGAGCTCGAAGTCCTGCCCGCGGTCTCCTCGGTGGCCACCGCCTTCGCCCGGGCCGGGATGGCCTGGGAGGACGCCCAGGTGGTCTCCGCCCACGGCGGCCGGCTGCGCCGGGCCGCCAACGTCTGCCGGGCGCACCCCAAGGTCGCCGTGCTCACCACCGCCGACGCCGGCCCCGCGGAGCTCGCGCTGATGCTCCGCGGGGTGCACCGCACCTTCGTGGTCTGCGAGGCGCTCGGCACCCCGGAGGAGGACGTCACCGTCCTGACCTCGGACCGGGTGCCGGACCACGACTGGCGCGATCCGAGCGTGGTGCTGGTGATCGGCGGCAACGTACCGAACAACATCACCGAGGCGGCCGGCTGGCTCGCCGGTCGCCCGGTCGGTTTCCCCGCGCCGGAGCGCGGCTGGGCGCTGCCCGCCCCGGCGTACGCCGGCGCCGAGCCGCAGGCCGACGCGGAGGACGGCGCACAGGACGAGGAGCGCGCGCTGCCCGAGCACGTCCGTGCGCTGGCGCTGGCCCGCCTCGGAGCCGTGCCCGGTGACCTGGTCTGGACGGTCGGCGGCAGCAGTGGGGCGCTCGCCGTCGACATCGCGCACTTCGGCGCGGCCGTGGTCGCGGTCCAGGCCGACCCGGCCGTCTGCGCCCGGATCACCGCCGCCGCCCGCCGCCACGCGGTCGAGGTGGAGGTCGTCCAGGGCGACGGGCCCGAGGCGCTGGGCGGACTGCCGGAGCCCGACGCAGTCCTGGTCGAGTCCGGTGGGGCCGAGCTGGTCAGGTCGGTCGTCGCCCGGCGGCCCGGGCGGCTGGTCGCGGTGGCCCGCAACCTGGCCGAGGCCGGTGAGCTCCGGCGGATCGCCGAGGCCGCCGGATACCGGGTGGACGGCGCGCTGCTGCAGTCCGCGCCGCTCGCACCGGCGCGTGCCGACCGCGACCGCCCCTCCTTCGGACCGGCGGACCACACCCTCCTGCTCTGGGGCAAAGCCGGATGAGCCGCCCCCGCAGCGCGGCCCCGGACGGTGATCCACGTCGCATCCGGACGCCGGGTCGGGAGAGCGTCGGCCCCGGCCGGTAGGGTGGCGTCCGGGCTGTGCTCATGGGTGGGTCGTGTCCGATCCGGACTGGTTGACACCTATTTGACGCGGTGCAACCTGTATCGACACATCCTGGACGCATTCGACGCGATGCGGGCCGGGCCGGAAGAATGTCGCAGGGTTCCGGTGAGATCGTGCCGGTTGCCCCGGGCCGTCGTTGTTCCTGACGGTGCGCCAGCCCGGCAGGGCCGTCGCGCCGCCAGGGGTGGAGCAGCGCGCCGGAGCCGACGGCCGCCGTGTGCGCGGCGGCCGCCAGTAGGTGGAGGGGCGGGCCGTCCGCGGTCCCGCCCCAGCGGAGTTGGGCGCTGCGGTCATGGCCGTGCCGCCGAGGGCGCGAAAGCGGCCTGGAAGGAGCTTTGACATGACCGATGGCGGCCACGTCCCGAGCGCGGGAGTACCGGAGCAGCCGCACGGCGGTGCCGACCCGCTCGGCTCGCCGGAGGGCACCCCCATGCCCGGTGCGCAGCCACCCGGCCAGGCCTGGGCCGCCGAGCCCCGCCCCGCGTACACCTTCCTCGACCAGTTGGACGAGGAGGAGGACGAGCTGCTGATGCCCGGCCCGCAGGGCTCCTGGGGCGAGCAGCTGATCGGCGCGGTGGAGACCGTCAACGTGATGGAGCACCCGGTGGTCACGCCCGTCCAGCCGCAGGCCGCGATGCCGGTCCACGACACCATGGCGCTGCGGACGGTCGCCGAGCCGCAGCCCGCGGGCGTCCCGGTCGAGCCGTCCTGGCCGCCGCTGAACCCGCCGCTGCCGGTCGCCGAGGTGTTCGCCGCGGAGCCGCCGGCGCCGCCGGTCGCCGCGGAACCGGTGGTCCCGCAGGCGTACGACCAGGCCCAGGTGCAGCTGCAGGTGCAGGCCCAGACTCAGGAGCCGGTCGCCGCCCAGGCACCCGCCGCGCCGGCCGCGCCGGCCGTCGAGGCCCAGGCACCGATGACGCCCGCTCAGCCCGTCCGGCGGCCGCTGCACGCCGGGCCGCCGATCCCGGACCCGACGCTGATGACCGGCCACGTCCCGGTCCGCTCACTGGCCGACCGCGGTCCCTCCGGCAACCCGGACCCGCAGGCGTACCCGGGCGGCACCCCGGCGTTCGGTACCCCGGTCGCGGTGGCGCCGCCGGTCGCCGAGCCGATCGCCCCGCCCGCGCCGGTGCAGCCGGCCCAGCCGGTGGCGGAGGCCGTCGCGGTCGAGCTCCCGATGGCCGCGGCGCCCGCTGTCGAGGTGCCCGCCGTCGAGGTGCCCGCCGTCGTGATGCCCGCCGTCGAGGTGCCCGTCGTCGTCGAGGTGCCCGCGGTGGCGGCCCCGGTCGTCGAGGAGCCGGCCGCGCAGGTCGTGGAGCCGGTGGCCGCAGCCCCGGTGGCGCCCGCCGAGGTCCCCGCCGACCAGCCGGTGGAGGCCGTCGCCGAGCCCCGGCCCGAGCCCCTGGCACCGGTCGCGCCGGAGCCGGTCACCGAAGCGCTGCCGGAGGCGGTGGCCGAGACCGCCGCCGAGGCCCCGGCGCCCGTCGCCATTCCGCTCGCGCCCGTCGCGCCGGTCGCCCCGGTCTTCGTCGAACCGGTCTTCGCCGGCGCGGGCGGGCCGACCCCCGCGCCGCTCCCCGAGTCCCAGCCCGTGGCCCCGGCCCAGCCGGCCGCGGCCGAGCAGGCCGAGGCCCCCGCCGTCGAGACGGTCCAGGCCACGATCCCCGCGCAGGCCTCCCCGTCCGCCCCCCAGCACCGGAGGATCTCGGCCTTCCTGGCCGCCCCCGCGCCGCACGGCCTGCCCGTCGTCGAGGCCGCGCCGCCGGTGGACGGCACCGGCCTTGCTTCCCCGGTGGCCGCCGGCACCGGCGACCTGCTCACCGAGCCCGTCGCCCCCGCCGTGACCGCCCCCGAGGCGCAGCCGCAGCCCGTCGCGGCCGAGACCGAGCCGGTGGCCGTCGAGTCCGTACCCGAGCCGAGCCCCGAGCCCGCCGCGGCCGAGCCGTCCCCCGAGCCCGCCCAACCCCAGCCCGAGCCGGCCGCCGAGACCCCCGCCGCCGAGTCTCCGGCGGCCGAGACCCCGGCGGCCGCCGAGCCCGGCTCCGCCCCGGCGGAGCCCGTGGGGCAGCCCGCCGAGCCGCAGGCCGATCAGCCCGCCGAGCAGCCCCCGGCCGAGGCCGTCGAGCCGGCCGACACCGAGCCGACCGCGGCCGCGGACGGTGCCGCCGCCGAGGCCGTCGAGCACGCCCCCACGGAGGAGCAGGCCCCCGTGCAGGAGCAGGCCCCCGCAGAGGAGCAGCCCGCCGTCGAGCGCGGCCCCGCCGCCCCCGGCTACGACGAGGCCGGCCGCGAGGCCGTCCACCAGGTGATCCGCGAGCGCCGCGACATCCGCAACGGTTTCCGCCCCGACCCGATCCCGCACGAGGTGCTGATCCGCGTTCTGGAGGCGGCCCACACCGCCCCCAGCGTCGGCTACTCCCAGCCGTGGGACTTCGTGGTCATCCGCTCCGCGAAGACCCGCCAGAAGATGCACCGGCTGGCGGAGCGCCAGCGGGTGGCCTTCGCGGACTCGCTGCCCAAGGCCCGGGCCAAGCAGTTCAAGGAAATCAAGATCGAGGCCATCCTCGAGACCCCGGTGAACATCGTGGTCACCGCCGACCGCACCCGCGGCGGCCGGCACACCCTCGGCCGGCACACCCAGCCGCAGATGGCCCCCTACTCCGCCGCGCTGGCCGTCGAGAACCTCTGGCTGGCCGCCCGCGCGGAGGGCCTCGGTGTCGGCTGGGTGAGCTTCTTCGACGAGGAGGAGATGATCCGCGAGCTCGGCCTGCCCGAGCACCTGGACGTCGTCGCCTACCTCTGCGTCGGCTACGTCGACGCCTTCCCGGACGAGCCCGAGCTGCAGCAGCAGGGCTGGGCGAAGAAGCGCCCGCTGGCCTGGGTGGTCCACGAGGAGCAGTACGGCAACCGCGCGCTGCCCGGCGAGGAGCCGCACAGCCTGCTCTCCGACACCCTGCGCGGCATCCGCCCGCTGGACGCCAAGTCCCTCGGCGAGGCCTGGGACCGGCAGAAGCGGATGACCAAGCCGGCCGGCTCGCTCGGCATGCTGGAGATAATCGCCGCGCAGCTGTGCGGCCTGTCCCGCAAGTGCCCGCCGCCGATCCCCGAGCCCGCCTGCGTGGCGATCTTCGCCGGTGACCACGGCGTGCACGCCCAGGGCGTCACCCCCTGGCCGCAGGAGGTGACCGGCCAGATGGTGGCCAACTTCCTGGCCGGGGGAGCGGTGGTCAACGCCTTCGCCGCCCAGGTCGGCGCGGAGGTCTGCGTGGTCGACGTCGGCGTCAAGGCCGATCTCCCGGAGCCCGTCCAGCAGGGCCGCACCACCGGTCTGCTGCCCCGCAAGGTCAAGCCCGGCACCGACGACATGACCCAGGGCCCGGCGATGACCCGCGAGGAGGCGCTCAAGGCGATCGAGATCGGCATCGAGACCGCCCGCGACCTGGTCGCGGCCGGCAACAAGGTGCTGATCACCGGCGACATGGGCATCGCCAACACCACCGCGTCCGCCGCGCTGATCTCGGTCTTCACCGGTACCGACCCGGCCGAGGTCACCGGCCGTGGCACCGGTATCGACGACGAGACCCACGCCCGCAAGGTCGAGGTCGTGCGCCGGGCCCTCACCCTGCACCAGCCCGATCCGGCCGACCCGATCGGCGTGCTGGCCGCCGTCGGCGGCCTGGAGCACGCGGCCATCGCCGGCTTCCTGCTCGGCGCCGCCTCGCTGCGCACCCCGGTGGTGCTGGACGGGGTGATCGCGGGCTCCGCCGCGCTCGCCGCCAAGGCGATCGCCCCCGAGGTACTGGCCGCCTGCATCGCCGGTCACCGCTCCGCCGAGCCCGGCCACCAGGCCGCGCTGGCCAAGCTCGGCCTGCGCCCGCTGATCGACCTCGATCTGAGGCTCGGCGAGGGCACCGGCGCCCTGCTGGCCCTGCCGCTGGTGCAGAGTGCGGCCCGCGCGATGCACGATGTAGCCACCTTCGACTCCGCCGGGGTCACCGAGAAGGCCTGAGGCCTCCCGCAGTCCCCGTACCGGCCCGAGGGCGCGCCGGTACGGGGCACCGCTGTACGCCGTACCAACCTCCACCCACCCAGGAGCACCGCCGATGACCGCGCCCAAGCCCCACCCCAGCACCGAGGGCCTCACCCCGTACCCCGTCGGTCTGCTGCTCGCCGGCCGCCGTGTGGTCGTGGTCGGCGGCGGCCAGGTCGCCCAGCGCCGGCTGCCCGCGCTGATCGCCGCAGGTGCGGACATCCAGCTGATATCGCCGACCACGACCCCCGCCGTGCAGGCCATGGCGGACGCCGGCGAGCTGACCTGGCACCGGCGCGGTTACGCCGACGGCGACCTGGCCGACACCTGGTACGCGCTGGTCGCCACCGACGACCCGGCCGTCAACACCGCGGTCTCCGCCGAGGCCGGGCGTCTGCGGGTGTTCTGCGCCCGCAGCGACGACGCCTCCGCCGCCACCGCCTGGACCCCGGCGAGCGGCCGGGACGGCGGCGCCACCGTCGCCGTGCTCACCGGCGACCCGCGCCACTCCGCCGGGCTCCGGGACGCCATCGTGGACAGCCTGCGGGACGGCTCGCTGACTGCCCGCCAGTACCGCGAGCGGATCCCCGGCGTGGCCCTGGTCGGCGGCGGCCCCGGCGACCCGGACCTGATCACCGTGCGCGGGCGCCGCCTGCTCGCGGACGCGGACGTGGTGGTCGCCGACCGGCTCGCCCCCCGCGAACTGCTCGCCGAGCTGCCCCCGCACGTCGAGGTCATCGACGCCTCCAAGATCCCGTACGGCCGTTTCATGGCCCAGGAGGCGATCAACCAGACCCTGATCGACCATGCCAAGGCCGGGAAGTTCGTGGTCCGGCTCAAGGGCGGCGACCCGTACGTCTTCGGGCGCGGCGGCGAGGAGCTGCTCGCCTGCGCCGAGGCCGGCATCCCGGTGACGGTGGTCCCCGGCATCTCCAGCTCGATCAGCGTCCCGGCCGCTGTCGGCATCCCGGTCACCCACCGCGGGATGACCCACGAGTTCACCGTCATCTCCGGTCACGTCGGCCCCGGTGAGCGCTCACTCACCAACTGGGACGCGGTCGCCCGGATGAGCGGCACCCTGGTGCTGCTGATGGCCGTCGACAAGATCGGCGACATCGCCGCCAAGCTGGTCGAGTGCGGGCGCCCCGCCGACACCCCGGTCGCCGTCGTCCAGGAGGGCACCACCGCCGCGCAGCGCCGCATCGACGCCACCCTGGCCACCGTCGCCGCCACGGTGGCCGCGGAGGGTGTCCGCCCGCCCGCCGTCATCGTCATCGGCGACGTCGTCAACGTCCTCGCCCACTGACCCGCCGGGGCCACCGGGCGGGTCAGCCCTGCCCGGTGGCCTCCAGGGCGAGCGCGAGGTGGCTGAACCCCGGGACGGCCGAGCCGACCGCCTTCTCGAAGTGGACGGCGTCGGCCAGGCCGATCCGGCGGCCGTCCGCCAGCGAGCGGTTCGACGTCCACAGCAGCAGCCGCAGCTGCGGGTGCTCGATGCGGAGCAGCTCGTCGGCGGCCTTCGGCGGGCGCCCGCTGTCCGCGCACCAGGCGGCGACCTCCGCCCAGAAGTCCGCCAGTGCCCGCCAGCACACCGCGCTGCGCGGCCCCAGCGCGGCCTCGGCGTCCCGGGCCGGCACGATGCCCGGCAGCCCGTGGGACACCAGGTTCTGTACACACTCCAGCGCGGTCACCGCGAACTCGTGGTCCGCCTCGTCGGCCAGCAGCTCCTCGATCGCGCCCAGCATCAGGCCGGGTCCTGCGCCCCCGCCCCGGACCGCCCGGAACGCCGCCTCCCGGCAGACCGCCGGGTCGGTGGTGTCGTCGAGCTCCCGTCGGTCGACGCCCGTCGCGTCGAGCAGCCGCCGCGCCCTCGCCGAAGGGCGTCGCCGCCACGGATTCCACACGGCTGTCCCCCGGTCCGTCCGCTGCCGGCGCCCGTCGCGCCGTAAGGCTGTGATGATCGCACGGCCGCCGTCGGCGGTCGGGGCCGGTGCCCCCGGCCGGCCCGGAGACCGATTGGATTAGCCGCGGCCGACCAGGCAGGATCGGGCCCGTGTCCGAACCAAGCACCGTCACCGACCCCGCCGATCCCCGTCTGGCCGACTACACCGGCCTGACCGACGTCGAGCTGCGCCGCCGCCGCGAACCCGCCGAAGGACTCTTCATCGCCGAGGGCGAGAAGGTCATCCGCCGCGCCCTGGAGGCCGGCTACCGGATGCGCTCGATGCTGCTGACCGCCAAGTGGCTCGGCGTCATGGCCGACGTCATCGAGGCCGCGGACGCCCCCGTCCACCTGGTCGAACCCGCCCTCGCCGAGCAGGTGACCGGCTACCACGTGCACCGCGGCGCGCTCGCCTCGATGGAGCGCAAGCCGCTGCCGGAGGCCGCCGAGATCCTCGCGGGCGCCCGCCGGGTCGCCGTCCTGGAGGGCCTGGTCGACCACACCAACCTCGGCGCGATCTTCCGCAGCGCCGCGGCGCTCGGCATGGACGCCGTGCTGCTCTCCCCGGACTGCGCGGACCCGCTCTACCGGCGGGCCGTCAAGACCTCGATGGGCGCCGTCTTCGCCGTCCCGTACGCCCGCCTCGACCCCTGGCCCGCGGCCCTGGACGCAGTGCGCGTGGCCGGATTCCAGCTCCTCGCGCTCACCCCGGCCGAGCACGCCGTGGATCTCGCCGAGGCCGCCCCGCACCGCCTGGAGCGCGCCGCGCTGATGCTCGGCGCCGAGGGCGACGGGCTGACCCGCCACGCGCTGGCCGCCGCGGACCGCGCCGTCAGGATTCCGATGGTCCACGGCATCGACTCGCTGAACGTGGGCGCCGCCGCCGCGGTGGCGTTCTACGCCGTCACGGCGGGCTGACCTCCGCCGGAGCCCGGCCGGGGGCCGCCCGTGCGACCGTACGTCAGCGCGTGCCCCCGGCGGCGCCGCCGGAGATGCCCGCGCCGGGCCAGGACTCCTCCAGGCCGCCGTCGCCCCGGACGGTGTAGCGGGTGGTCGAGACGGCGCCGGTCTGCGAGACCCGCTCCTCGCGCAGCAGTGCGCCGTTCTCGATCCGCCAGACCGCACCGGCCTGCGGGTCGGCCGCGGAGGCCCGGGCGGCCCGCACCACCGCCACGTCGCCGTTGAAGCCGAAGAGCTGCACCAGGTCGACCGGGACGGAACCCTCGGACCGCCGCAGCACCACCACGATCGCCGGCGCCTCCCGGTACCGCGCGGGCAGCACGGCGGTCAGGACGGTCTGCGCACCCTCGCCGGTGCTGCGGCCGTCCCGGAGCTGGATCGCCGGGCCGCCCGCCGGGTCGGCGTACAGCCGGTTCGGCCAGTCGCCGTTCGGCAGCTGGCCGACCGCCGGTCCGAGCCCGGCGTCGCCGCCGCTGCGTGCGGCGGTGGCCAGCGGTGCGGCGGCCCCGGCGCCGTCGATCGACAGGGGCGCCGGCTGCTCGGCGGGCGGTGAACCGACCACGGCGGGCTGCTGCGCGGGCAGCCCCTGCTCGCCGCGGTTCTCGCAGCCCTGGGCGGCGGCGATCGCCAGCGCGACGCCGACCGTCACCGTGACGAAGACGATCACCCGCTGCCGCAGCAGCCGCCGCCGGGACTCGGCCGGACGGACCGGCGGCGGGGTGTGCTGACGGTCCCTCGGGGCCGGCGGCCGGCCCGGGGCGGGCGTCGGCTGGCGCTCCCGTACCTGTTCCGCGTGGTGCGGCCGGGGCATCGGTGCGGTGGCGGGCTGGCCCGGCCGCCGCCGGACCGGTCGGTCGGCCGGGGCCGCCGCCATCGGGCGGACCGGCGCCGCAGGCTGCGGTACGGCGGCCCGGCCGCGGCCGGCCCCCGCCGCCGCCCCGCGCGCGGCCAGTTCGCTGAGCCGCTCGTGCAGCGCGGCGGCCGGCGGGCGTTCGGCCGGCTCCTTGGCCAGGCAGGCGCGGACCAGCGGCGCCAGCGGCGCGGGCACGCCGGACAGCTCGGGCTCCTCGTGCACCACCCGGTAGAGCATCACCTCGGAGGAGGCGCCGGAGCCGAACGGGGTGTCACCGGTGAGCGCGAAGGCCAGCGTGGCGCCGAAGGCGAAGACGTCCGTCGCCGGGGTGACGGCCGCGCCGCGCACCTGCTCGGGCGCGAGGAAGCCGGGCGAGCCGACCGCCGTACCGACGTGGGTGAGCGTGCTGGCGCCGCGTGACCAGGCGATGCCGAAGTCGATGATCCGCGGGCCTTTGGGGGAGAGCAGGATGTTGGACGGCTTGAGGTCACGGTGGACCACCCCCGCCTCGTGCACCTTGACCAGGCCGTCGGCCAGCGCGGCGCCGATCCGGGCCGCCTCCGGCCAGGGCAGCGGCCCCTCCTCGCCGACCCGCTTGTACAGCGAGGGGCCGGGCACGTACGCGGTCGCCAGCCAGGGGCGCTCGGTCTCGATGTCCGAGCCGACCACCCGGGCCGTACAGCCGCCCCTGATCCGCGAGGCGGCGGCGATCTCCCGGGCGAAGCGGGTACGGAACTCGGCGTCCTCGGCCAGCTCCGCGCGGATCAGCTTGAGCGCGACCCGCTGCCCCTTGCGGTCCGAACCGAGGTAGACCACGCCCATCCCGCCGGCCCCGAGCCGTCGGTGCAGACGGTAGGGGCCGACGATGCGGGGGTCCTCACGCCGCAGCCGCATCATCGCCATGCTCGTTCCCGTCAGCCTGTGGGGTGATCCCCCGTCGGATGGGGGATCGTCAGATCCTGTCGGCCCACAGCTTACGGACTGCCCGCTGCGGTGTGCTGATACGCAACACCCCCGGCGCCGGTCGGATTGTCGGATACCGCTCACGCTGACCCGGAACCCGGTCGACGCACCCCCTCTGACCAGGCGCGGAGCAAGCTCTAGGGGCCGTTCTCAGGGTTCCCTCGGGGATCCGTTCCGCCCTGTCTCCGCCTCCAGTAGTACACGCCACGGCGCGGGGTCATCCTCGGGGAGGCCTGGAGACGGTACGGGGGCATGACGTCATGCGCCGCGCCGCCGAATACCTTGGTTATCAGCGGCGGGCGGAGACCCTCGTCCCCCGAGATTCCGCCCCCGCGCCCACGTCCCACCCCGTCCGGACAGACCGTACGGGACCAACCGGTCCGAGCAGGACGGCAGGAGCAGAGACCATGGCCATGCAGCTCAACGGAGCCGGCCGCCGCCAGAGGCCGAACGCCCCGCACACCGGGGCCGAGACCAGGCACCCGGCGGTCGCCCTGGCCATCGCGGTCCCGTGCGCGGTCCTGCTGCTCGTGCTCTTCGGCGGGTGGGAGCAACTGGCGACGCAGACCCAGGCGGTCGCCGATCTGATCGGACGCTGACTTCGGGGGAAGTCGGTGTCGGGGCCGGGGTCGCGCACCGCGCGGCGCCCCTACTCCGCAGGGCACGTGGACGGGCGAGCGGCGGAGGAGCACAGCGGTCGCATCAAGCGACCCCGGAGCGTGGTTGCCGGGTACAGGTTGTCGGTGAGGGCAGCGCTGTACCCGGCAACACGCATGTCCGGGCCCGAAACGCCGAGAGCCGCGACCTCGATGAGGTCACGGCTCTCGTTCTGCGGTGCGCGATACTGGGATTGAACCAGTGACCCCTACCGTGTCAAGGTAGTGCTCTCCCGCTGAGCTAATCGCGCTCGACCGCTGTCACAGTCGCGGCCGTACTGTTGTGGATCTTGGAGATCCGAGTGCGCGATACTGGGATTGAACCAGTGACCCCTACCGTGTCAAGGTAGTGCTCTCCCGCTGAGCTAATCGCGCTCGACCAGCACTCACGTGCCGACCTGGGGCTGACCCCGGTGGATCCGAGTGCGCGATACTGGGATTGAACCAGTGACCCCTACCGTGTCAAGGTAGTGCTCTCCCGCTGAGCTAATCGCGCTCGACCAGCACTCACGTGCCGTCCCGGGGTTGAACCCGGTGGATCCGAGTGCGCGATACTGGGATTGAACCAGTGACCCCTACCGTGTCAAGGTAGTGCTCTCCCGCTGAGCTAATCGCGCGGGGAGGCCCCCGGTGAACCGGGGAACCTCTTGGAGGTGGAGACGGGATTTGAACCCGTGTACACGGCTTTGCAGGCCGTTGCCTCGCCTCTCGGCCACTCCACCAGGCAACTTCTGAAGAACGATCTTACCCTGTTCCTCATCGAGCGGACGACGAGATTCGAACTCGCGACCCTCACCTTGGCAAGGTGATGCTCTACCAACTGAGCCACGTCCGCCTGTCTCCCGGCCGCTTCCCCGACTTTCCTCGGCTCCGCTTCCCGGCGACGTGTTGAACTCTAGCGGATTCCCGGGCCAGCTAAAAATCCGTTCCCGCAGCGTGGCGCGGGGGTGGCCCCGAGGTGGCGGTTCGTCAGCCGTCCCGGCAGCTCGGGAGCCGCACCCCGGAAGGCGCCGACCTACACTTCAGGCACCGGGGCCACCCCCGGCGCGCGCGCCCGCACCCGGGCCGGCAGTACCGAATCCGCGCAGGAGAACCGTGTCCGGCCGCACCACCCCCCTCAGCCCCGACCAGCCGATGGCCCGCTTCGGCGGGTTGCTCGCCACCGGGCTGCGCGAGGTGACCTCCGACCCGGCCGCACTCGACTCCGCCGGCTTCTGGGCGGTCGCCCACGACTTCGAGGGCCGGCTGGTCTGCGCCCGTTTCGACGAGCTCCGCCCCGACCTCGCCCCGCCCCGCACCGAGCGCTGGCTCGGCCCGCGTCCGGACAGCTGGCACAGCTCGCTCGACCGGGCCGCCTACACCGCGGGCGTCCGCCGGATCCGGGAGCACATCGCGGCCGGCGAGGTCTACCAGGCCAACCTCTGCCGGGTGCTGTCCGCGCCGCTGCCCGACCCGGAGCGCGCCGACATCGACGCCCTGACCGGGCTGCTCGCCCACGGAAACCCGGCCCCGTACGCGGGAACGATTCGGCTGCCCTCGCACGGCGTCGAGATCGCCACCGCCTCGCCCGAGCTCTACCTGCGCCGGGACGGCCGCACCGTCTCGTCCGGGCCGATCAAGGGCACCGGCCGCACCGAGCACGACCTGCTGGAGAAGGACCACGCCGAGAACGTGATGATCGTCGACCTGGTCCGCAACGACCTCGGCCGGGTCTGCGAGACCGGCAGCGTCACCGTCCCCGACCTCTGCGTGGTCGAGAAGCACCCCGGCCTCGTCCACCTGGTCTCCACCGTCCAGGGCACCCTGCGCCCCGACGCGGGCTGGCGCGAGCTGCTCGCCGACACCTTCCCGCCCGGCTCCGTCACCGGCGCCCCCAAGTCGAGCGCCCTGCGGATCATCGACGCGCTGGAGACCGCCCCGCGCGGCCCCTACTGCGGCGCGGTCGGCTGGGTCGACGCCGACCGCGGCGAGGCCGAACTGGCGGTCGGTATCCGTACCTTCTGGATCGACCGGGCCGACGGCCCGCCGGTGCTGCGGTTCGGCACCGGCGCCGGCATCACCTGGGGCTCCGACCCCGAGCGGGAGTGGGACGAGACCGAACTCAAGGCCTCCCGCCTGGTTGCGATAGCGTCGGGCACCCACGTGTACTGAGCGACCCCGGGCACCGGCCCAACCGCACTGGTCCAAACCGCACTGGGCCACCTGCACCGGGCGATCCCGTACCGAGCCACCTGCACCGAGCTCCGAGGAGCAGCGCCACATGAAGATCTGGGTCAACGGATCCCTGACGGAGAGCGACACCGCGGCGCTCTCCGTCCTCGACCACGGACTCACCGTCGGCGACGGCGTGTTCGAGACCGTGAAGGCGGTCGACGGCCGGCTCTTCGCGCTCACCCGCCATCTCGACCGCCTCACCCGCTCCGCGCGCGGCCTCGGTCTGCCCGACCCGGACCACGCCGTCCTCCGGGAGGCCTGCGAGCAGGTCCTCGTGGCCAACCCGATGCCGCTCGGCCGGCTTCGCATCACCTACACCGGCGGCACCAGCCCGCTCGGCTCCGAGCGCGGCGATCTGCCCCCGAGCCTGGTGGTCGCCCTCGACACGGCCAAGCCCCGCCCGGACACCACCGCGGTGGTGACCGTCCCCTGGCGCCGCAACGAGCACAGCGCCGTCGCCGGACTCAAGACCACCTCGTACGCCGAGAACGTGGTCGCCCTCGCCGCCGCCCACCGGGCCGGCGCCTCCGAGGCGCTCTTCGGCAACACCGCCGGACTGCTCTGCGAGGGCACCGGCTCCAACGTCTTCCTGGTCCTCGACGGGCAGCTGCTCACGCCGACCCTCGCCTCCGGCTGTCTGGCCGGTATCACCCGGCAGCTGACGGTGGACTGGACCGGCGCCGAGGAGCGCGACCTCCCCTTCGAGGCCCTGTTCGAGGCCGAGGAGGTCTTCCTCACCTCCACCCTGCGCGACGTCCAGGCGGTGGCCCGGATCGACGGCCACGAGCTGCCCGCGCCGGGCCCGGCCACCCTCAAGGCGATGGCCCAGTTCGCCGAGCGCAGCGGCGACGACCTCGACCCCTGACCCGGCCCGGCGGGGCGTGGTAGAACCGGGCTCCCACCGGGAAGGGAGCCCCCATGACCACCACCCTGCGCCCCGAGGGCGCCGAGCACTCCTGGCCGGGCGGCGGCCGCAGCCGGCGCTGGCAGATCTGTGTCAACGGCCGGCCGGTCGGCGGCCTGCGCACCACGGCGCTGCCACGCGGTGAGCAGTGGTGGGGCGAGATCACCGAGCTGGAGGTCACCGAGGGCCGGCGGCGCGGCCGGGCCACCATCGGCGCCCTGGCCGCCGAGGAGGTCCTGCGCGGCTGGGGCTGCTCGCGGCTGGACGTCCCGGTGCCGGCGGGAGCCGACGCCGCCCTGGCCCTGGCCGGGGTCCTCGGGTACACCGAGCGGATGCGCAACATGGTCAAGCGGCTCGGTGCGCCGCCGGAGCTGCCCGCCGGCCTGACGGCGCATCGGATCGGCGCGGCCGAGTACGAGGACTGGCTGGCCGAGGCCCGCTCCGGCTACCTGGCGGACCTGCTCGACTCCGGCCTGACCGAGGCCCAGGCCAGGGCGAAGTCCGACGCGGACCACCAGCAGGTGCTGCCGGACCGGCACGCCACCGAGGGCGTCGCTCTGCGGCAGCTGCGCGGGGCGGACGGCGCCGTGCTCGGCAGCCTCTGGGTCGCCCTGAGACAGGCCGCGCTGCCGGACGGCCGTCCGCTGGCCTGGGTGATGGTGGTGCAGGTGGACGAGGAGCACCGCGGGCTCGGGTACGGCCGCAGCCTGATGCTGCTGGCCGAGCGCGAGTGCCTGGCGGCGGGCGTCCACGACCTGGGCCTGAACGTGTTCAGCCGCAACGAGGTGGCCATCGCGCTCTACACCTCGCTCGGCTACCGGACCACCCTGCGGGTGCTCGGGAAGCAGCTGTACTGAGGCGGCAGGGGGTCAGGCCGTCCGGTGCCGCTCGATCAGCTCGACGATCCGCTCGCGCAGCCCGTCCTGGCTCCGGCCGCCGTCCAGCCGCTGCCCGGCGATCACGTAGGTGGGGGTGCCGCTCACGCCGATCGCCTTGCCCTCGGCCTGGTCGGCGTCGACCAGCAGCATGTGCCGGCCGTCGATCAGTGCCAGGTCGAGTTCCTCGGCGTCCAGTCCGAGCTCCTCCGCGACGGACACCAGGAACGCCTGCCCGCCCCGCTCCAGCTCCTCGACCCGGCCCAGGACGGCCTCCACGTACTCCCAGCCGCGGCCCTGGTCGAAGGCCTCCTGGGCGGCCTCGGCCGCCGCGTAGGCGTGCTTGTGCTTCTCCAGCGGGAAGTGCCGCAGCTCCACGGTCAGCGCGTCGCCGTACTGCGCACGCAGCGCCCGTACGTCGTCCAGGGCGGTGCGGCAGTCGGGGCACTGGAGCTCGCACCAGAGTTCCAGGCGGGGGAGGGGAGCGTCGGTCATGGCGCCCAGTCTCTCACCCGGTCTCTCACCCGGCGGCCGGGCCCCGGGGCACCCCGCCCCGGGCGACGGGCTCAGCCCGTGGCCACGGTCTCCGCCGAGCGCTGCCGGGCCCGGTAGGCGGCGACGTGCAGGCGGTTTCCGCAGGTCCGGCTGTCGCAGTAGCGACGGGAGCGGTTGCGGGAGAGGTCGACGAAGACCCGCGCGCAGTCCGGCGCCTCGCAGCGGCGCAGCCGTTCGCGCTCGCCGGCCATCACGATGAAGGCCAGCGCCATCCCCAGCTCGGCCGCGAGGTGGTCCCCGATGGCCGCGTGCGGGGCGAAGTAGTGGATGTGCCAGCCGTGGTGGTCGTGGTTGGTCAGCCGGGGCGTGGTGCCGGCGGCCGCCACCACCGCGTTGACCAGCTCGGCGGCCCGGTCCGTGGAGTCGGCCGAGAACACCTCGCGCAGCCGGCGGCGGACGGCCTGGACGGCGGCCACGTCGGCCGGGGTGAGGGAGTCGATCTCGCTGATCTCCTGCCGCACCACGAACGCGGACAGCGCCGCGACGTCCGGCAGCTGCTCGGCGCCGCACGCTTCGGGCGCGGTGTTGAGCAACTCGACCAGAATGCTCAGCGCGCACTCGGTGTCATGAGTGATCAGCACGTGGTGACTCCTCACGCGGCGGGGGCCTGCTGCCACCCGCGTCGGTCATCACCCGTGACTCTACCGGCAGCCACCGTCACCCGACGGTGAACCGGCGCGTACGCGACATCTCCGGTGGCCGGCGGGCCGACGCCCGGACACGCCGACGGCGCGGCCCCACCCGGTCAGGGGTGGTGGCCGCGCCGCCGGGCGCGCTGCTTGTCGCGTGTTCGATGATGCTGTGATGCGGATCAGGCTCCTCGCTCTGGACCGGCCCCGGGACCGCGCACGGCGGCCCGGAGTGCGTCCGTGCCCCCGAGTTGGACGGACGCAGTGAGGTTCGCCCCGCCGCACGCGGGCGGCGGGCACCTCGGTCGGGGTCAGCTCTCGGCGAGGATGTGTGACAGCTCCCGGTCGAGGTCGAAGTGACGGTGTTCGGTGCCGGGAGGCACGGCGGCGTCGGTGCGCTTGAGAAACGACTCCAGCGCGCGTGCCGGGGCCTCCAGCAGGGCTTCTCCTTCCGGAGAACTGAGGGCGATGCAGACCACCCCCTGTCCATGGCTGCGCGAGGGCCACACCCGCACGTCGCCGGTGCCGGTGGGTCGGTGCAGCCCCTCCGCGAGGAGGTCACGGGCGAACACCCACTCAACGGTCTCGTCGGCACCGGTGTGGAACGTCGCGTGCACGGCATAGGGGTCGGCGGTGTCGTAGCGCAGGCCCGCGGGGACGGGCAGTGAGGACTCGCTGGACACGATGAGGCGCAGGTGCAGCTCGCAGCTGACCGTGGTGTTCATAAGCGCCAGGGCCTTTCGCTCAGTGTGCGCTCGGGGAATCGCACGTCGGCGAACGGACCATCCCACCTCTAAGCCCGCTGTAAACCCGTCTGTCCCGATTCAGGTGCGAGTCGTACCCCTTCCGGCGCATTGCGGAATCGCCACGGCGGGCGTCCCCGGCCCCGCAGGGCCCGGAACTCGGGTACTTTTCCCGGCATGTCTGTACGAAGTGACAAGGAAGAGCTGGAGTCGGCCGGCGAGGCCGCCGCGAGTGCGGAGCCGGCGGGCCGGCCGATGGGCTCCCGGGCGCCGCTGTTCATCCGCCGCTCGCCGGCCCTGCATCTGAGCTGGCGGGTGATCGTCTTCCTGGTGGGGCTGGCCGTGGTCGGGCTGGGGATCGTGATGCTGCCGCTGCCCGGACCGGGCTGGGTGGTCATCTTCCTGGGCATGGGCATCTGGGCGACCGAGTTCGAGTGGGCGCAGCGGGTGCTGCGCTGGACCAGGCGCAAGGTCGCCGAGGCGGCCAACCGGGCCATGGACCCGAGGGTCCGCCGGCGCAATCTGGTGATCACCGCGGTCGTGCTGGTGCTGATCGCCGCCGCCGCCGGCTGGTACCTCTGGCGGTACGGGCTCGCGCTGCCCTGGTAGCCGGGGCAGGTCGCCGGGGCGGGTCGCCGGGAGGTGTCCGGGAGTGTTCGGAGCACCCCCGCAGATGCGGTAATGTTTTCCCTGCACCCGGGCGATTAGCTCAGCGGGAGAGCACTTCGTTCACACCGAAGGGGTCACTGGTTCGATCCCAGTATCGCCCACCGGAATGCACAGTAAGTCGTAGGGCCCCGACCATTCATTGGTCGGGGCCCTACGGCTTTTCCATATCCCGGCAACTCCTGATGCCTATTCACCGGGCAGGTGCGCAAGGGGATCTGGGGGTGCGTCGGGAGGGGAGTGCCGGAACGCGATTGCGGACCTGCGGCCAAGTAGTGCTAGTCTTCTTCTCGTTGCCCGGGCGATTAGCTCAGCGGGAGAGCACTTCGTTCACACCGAAGGGGTCACTGGTTCGATCCCAGTATCGCCCACCGAGCACAACAGTCAGGCCCCGACCGCATGTTGGTCGGGGCCTGACTGCTGCCCGGCCCCGGCCTCAGGCGGCCAGTTCGCAGCGGTGGTCGGCGCTCAGCCGGTGGCCGCAGGCACAGCGCGCCGGCCGCAGCGGCCAGGAGAAGTCCACCCGCTCCGGGGTGCCCGACCGGTCGAACCAGCGTTGCAGTCCCCGGGCCTGGGCCGCGTGCCAGACGGCCTGCCGCAGGTGCAGCTCGCCCGGCGTCACCGTACCGAGCCGGTCCGGGTGGCGGGAGGCGAGGGCCCGGACGAGCTGGAGGGCGGCGGCCGCGTCCGCGCCGGCGTCGTGCGCGCCGACCAGGCTCACGTCGTAGTGCGCGCACAGGTCGGTCAGCGTGCGACGGCCCTTGCGGTAGCGGTCCACGTGCTTGTCCAGCACCCATGGGTCCAGCACCAGCAGCTCGGAGCCGGCCAGGCTGTCGGCGAGCGAGCCGCCGCGGTGCCGGCGCAGCTCGCGGTCGAGCAGGGTCAGGTCGTACGGGGCGTTCATCACGACCACCGGGGTGCCGGCGGCGGCCTGTTCGGCCAGCGCGCGGGCGATCTCGCCGACCACCGTACGGGCGGGGCGGCCGTGGGCGCGGACGTGTTCGTCGCTGATGCCGTGCACCGCGCGGGCGCCGTCGGGGATCGGCACCCCGGGGTCGGCCAGCCAGCTGGTGGTCCGGGCGGGCAGGCCGGGGGCGGGTTGGAGCACCAGGGCGGCGGAGACGATCCGGTCGGACTCGACGTCCACGCCGGTGGTCTCGGTGTCGAATGAGGCGAGCGGACCTTCGTACCAGTGCCGAGACTGCTGCATGACTGCCCCTCACGGTGCCACCGGGCGGGGCGCCGCGCCCCGCCGAGGACCAGTGGGGCGCCGCGCCGCGCGGCGTTACGCAGTGGTGATACCGCAGTTGACGCCCCCTCAATCCATGCTTCCGCGCACCCCGTGCGACGGGGGCGGGTCACAGAGGGTGAGGAGGTTCTCACTGGGGCGCGGGGGTGATATCGGTGCGCGGCGGCCGGTCACGGATCGGTACCATCGGGGGTGCGCAGCAGAGTGCTGTGGCAGACAGATGTCAGGAGAGACCGGTGACCGACGTCCGGATCATCATCAACCGCGAACCCGATCGGGAAGAGCGCGTGGTGACCACGGGCACTACCGCCGCCGATCTCTTCGCCGACGACCGCTCGATCGTCGCCGCCCGTGTCGGCGGGGCGCTCAAGGACCTCGCCTACCAGGTGGGCGAGGGCGACGAGGTCGAGCCGGTCGCGATCGGCAGCAAGGACGGCCTGGACATCCTGCGCCACTCGACCGCGCACGTGATGGCGCAGGCCGTGCAGGAGATCTTCCCGGAGGCCAAGCTCGGCATCGGGCCGCCGATCAAGGACGGCTTCTACTACGACTTCGACGTCGAGAAGCCCTTCCACCCCGATGACATCAAGGCCATCGAGAAGAAGATGCAGGAGATCATCAAGCGCGGGCAGAGGTTCTCCCGCCGGGTGGTCACCGACGAGGCCGCCCGCGAGGAGCTGGCCGCCGAGCCGTTCAAGCTGGAGCTGATCGGTCTCAAGGGCAGCGCCTCCGTCGAGGACGGCGCGTCCGTCGAGGTCGGCGCCGGCGAGCTGACCATCTACGACAACGTGGACCCGAAGACCGGCGACGTGTGCTGGGGCGACCTGTGCCGCGGCCCGCACCTGCCGTCCACCCGGAACATCCCGGCCTTCAAGCTGATGCGCTCGGCCGCCGCCTACTGGCGCGGCAGCGAGAAGAACCCGCAGCTCCAGCGCCTGTACGGGACCGCCTGGCCGACCAAGGACGAGCTGAAGGCGCACCTGGAGTTCCTGGAGGAGGCCGCCAAGCGCGACCACCGCAAGCTCGGCAGCGAGCTCGACCTCTTCTCCATCCCGGAGGAGATCGGCTCCGGTCTCGCCGTCTTCCACCCCAGGGGCGGCGTGATGCGCCGGGCCATGGAGGACTACTCGCGCAAGCGGCACGAGGAGTCGGGCTACGAGTTCGTCTACACCCCGCACGCCACCAAGGGCACCCTGTTCGAGCTCTCCGGTCACCTCGACTGGTACGCCGACGGGATGTACCCGCCCATGCAGCTCGACGGCGAGCACGACTACTACCTCAAGCCGATGAACTGCCCGATGCACAACCTGATCTTCCGCTCGCGCGGCCGGTCGTACCGTGAACTCCCGCTGCGGCTCTTCGAGTTCGGCACGGTCTACCGTTACGAGAAGTCCGGCGTGGTGCACGGCCTGACCCGCGCCCGGGGCTTCACCCAGGACGACGCGCACATCTACTGCACCAAGGAGCAGATGGCCGGCGAGCTGGACTCGCTGCTCACCTTCGTCCTGGACCTGCTGCGCGACTACGGCCTGAACGACTTCTACCTGGAGCTCTCGACCCGCGACCCCGAGAAGTCGGTGGGCTCGGACGAGGACTGGGCGGAGGCCACCCAGGCGCTCGCCGACGCGGCCGAGAAGCAGGGCCTGGAGCTGACCCACGACCCCGAGGGCGCGGCGTTCTACGGCCCGAAGATCTCGGTGCAGGCGCGGGACGCGATCGGCCGGACCTGGCAGATGTCGACCATCCAGGTCGACTTCCAGCTGCCGCAGCGCTTCGAGCTGGAGTTCCAGGGCTCGGACGGCAACCGCCAGCGGCCGGTCATGATCCACCGGGCGCTGTTCGGCTCGATCGAGCGGTTCTTCGCGGTGCTGCTGGAGCACTACGCCGGCGCCATGCCGCCGTGGCTCGCCCCGGTCACCGTGGTCGGCATCCCGATCACCGACGAGCACATCCCGTACCTGCGCGAGGTGGCGGCCGAGCTGAAGAAGCACGGCATCCGGGTCGAGGTGGACGCCTCGGACGACCGGATGCAGAAGAAGATCCGCAACGCGCAGAAGCAGAAGGTCCCGTTCATGCTGATCGCGGGCAACGACGACGTCGAGGCCGGCGCGGTGTCCTTCCGCTACCGCAGCGGCGAGCAGAAGAACGGCGTGCCGGTGGCGGACGCGGTCGCGGAGATCGTCGACGCGGTGCAGCGCCGGATCCAGGTCTGACCGGGTCGGTGTGACGTGGGCGGGGCGGGCTCGTGACGAGTCTGCCCCGCACTGGTTTCCCGGCCTGCCGCGGCGCATATGCTGATCTGCATGACGAGCGAGCCGGAACTGCAGCAGGGCGTGGGGGAGCCGGACGGCTTCCAGCGTCTGTGGACACCCCACCGGATGGCCTACATCCAGGGTGAGAACAAGCCCACCGGGCCGGCCCCCGACGACGGCTGCCCGTTCTGCTCGATCCCGGGGCTCAGCGACGAGGACGGGCTGATCATCGCCCGCGGCGGTTCGGTCTTCGCGGTGCTCAACCTCTACCCGTACAACGGCGGCCACCTGATGGTCGTCCCGTACCGGCACGTCGCCGACTACACCGACCTGGACGAGGCCGAGACGGTCGAGCTCGCCGACTACACCAAGCGGGCCATGACGGCGCTGCGGGCCGCCTCCGGCGCGCACGGCTTCAACATCGGGATGAACCAGGGCGCGGCGGCCGGTGCCGGGATCGCGGCCCACCTGCACCAGCACGTGGTGCCGCGCTGGGGCGGAGACACCAACTTCATGCCGGTGGTCGGCCACACCAAGGTGCTGCCGCAACTGCTCGCCGACACCCGGAAGATCCTCGCGGACCTCTGGCCGAAGGGCTGAGAACGAGGTCGACGGAGGGGCCCGGTCCCGTCGGGACCGGGCCCCTCCGTCGCGAGCCGTTGTGAGCCGCCGTCAGCCCGCGTCGTACCGGTCGGCGTGGTACGGACGGGCGCCCTGCATCTCGGACTTCATGATGTTGGAGCGGTTGGTGAAGCGCTCGACGTTCACGTCGTGCTCCGCGAGGAAGTCCATGGTGGCGGCGAGGATGACGTTGGCCACCGGGGTGGAGCCCTGGATCACGTCGTCGCTCTTGAACCGGCTCGGCCAGGTCTTGTCGGCCCAGGACGCGCGCAGGCTGAGCGGCTCCGGCAGGCCGATCGAGCCGCCCAGCCAGGTGAGCAGGGTGGGGATCCGCATGAACGGCGCACGCACCGCCTGCCGGACCACCTCGTCGTTGTCCACCAGGGCGAGCTGGACGGTCTGCTCCTCCCAGAACCGCACGGTCTTGGGGACGTTCTTCTCCTTCGGCTTGGGCTTCGCCGTGAAGTAGCCCGCGATCGGGCCGAGCGCGTGGCCGGTCACGCTGACCCGCAGGTGGTTGTGGAGCATGGTGATGTCGACCAGCATGGTCGCCACCAGCTGGCCCTTGTGCAGGACGAACTGGACGGCGACCCGGTGCCGCAGGTCGCTGCCGTAGGTCTGCCGGTTGGCCACTTCGCCGACGGCGAAGTCGCGCATCCGGAAACCGTCCATCTCGCTGCCGCCGGGGCGGCCGATCTCGTCCGCGCCCTCGGGGATGTCCTGCACCACCCACTGGTGGATGGCCGGGCGGGGCATCGCGCCGTTCGGGATCTCGCTGGTGGCCAGTGAGCCGAGCCGGTCGGCGATCTTCCGGGCGAGGTCGTAGATGTGGAACGTCCGGAAGTCCTCGTGTCCGTCGGCCGGCCGCAGGTCCTCGGAGAGGTCCCAGTTCGCCCAGCGGGCGCCGACCCCGAGGATGCCCTTGCCGCCGGCGTAGTGGTGGACGTTGGTCTCCTGCTCGGCCGTCAGACGGTCGAGGGCGCCCTTGAGCGCCGTCGCCTTCTTGTCGAGGTGGTCGCGGGGCACCGCCTTGGGCACCGTCGCGGCCACCGCGCTGCCCTCGACCAGGCCGCCCCAGCGCGACCGCAGCTCCAGCGTGGAGCGCAGCGCGATCCGCTTGGCCAGGAACCAGCCCAGGACCGGGCCGAGCATCATCACGCGGACGTACAGCCCGCCGATCCCGCCCACCGGGGGCCGCAGCGCGAACAGCACCGCCAGGCCGGCCGCCACCAGCAGCGCCAGGGTGCCGAAGAAGCCGTCCCGGGCCGAGCCGGCCTTCGCGAAGTGGGCGCGGACCTGGTAGGCGGCGAGCCAGATCAGGGTGCCGGGCAGGAACAGGCCGCCGCACAGGAAGGTGACCGTGCTGAGCTGCCGGTCCCTGGCGTCCCGCAGGTCCTGGGCGGCGAGGCAGTGCTCGACCACCATCCGGACGTCGGTGCCGAAGGAGGGCACCAGCGGGTTGCGCGCGGGCGGCAGGGTACGGTCGAGCAGGGCGCGGCTGAAGGCCTCGCCGGCGCTCGGCCGGAAGAGGGCGAACTTGCCCCCCTTGACCTTGACCCCGGCCAGCGCCTCGAGCTCCTGGTAGCCGGCGTCGCGGTACGCGGCCGAGGAGAGGGCCTGGGTGACCGCGGTCTGGGTGCTGACGTCCGTCCGGGGTATCTGCGCACCCGGGGTCATGTCGAGCTGGCTCACTGTGGCAGGCCCTCCTCCCCTTGTCAGCGGCAGGTTATCGTGCCGCCGCCCGGTCGCGTGGATGATCGTCTGAACCGCTGTCACATCTCGGCCACCGCCGCTGTCGACAGGATCCTGCCCGTTCGCGGCGCGCTTCGATCCTCCGGTGATCGGTTGTCTGCCGCGGGTACCCGGATGAGGCAGGATGCGGGGCATGGCTGAGGACATCCAGCGGGACCCGGTTCTGGTCTTCGACGGCGACTGCGGTTTCTGCACCACCTGCGTCAACTTCGCGGAGCGCTACCTGAGGGCGAGTCTGTCCTCGGGCGGCTGGGACGCGGTGCCGTACCAGTTCGCCGACCTGGCGGCGCTGGACGCGAGGGCCGGCGGCCGGGGCCTGGTCACCGTCGGGCGGGCCGAGCAGGAGATCCTCTGGGTGACCCCGTCGGGGGCGGTCCACGGCGGCGCCCGGGCGGCGGCGCGGCTGCTGCTGCGCTCCGGCGGACCGTGGGCCTACCTGGGTGCCTTCCTGACGCTCGCGCCGGTGCGCCCGCTCGCCTCCGCCGGGTACCGCCTGGTCGCGCGCCACCGGCACCAGCTGCCGGGCGGCACGGCGGCCTGCGCGCTGCCGCGCCGCGCGCGGGCCTGATTCCGTCCGGGCCGGGAGCGCTCAGGAGGCGCGTTCGTAGCGGGCCGCGACCGCGCTGGGCATCGGGGAGTGCCGCAGGTAGCTGCGGGAGAAGCTGCCGGTGCCGTGCGAGAGCGAGCGCAGATCGACCGGGTAGTGGGTGAGTTCGATCTCCGGGACCTCGGCGCGGACCAGGCTGAGGCCCGGCCCGCCGGGCTCGGTGCCCAGCACATGGCCGCGGCGGGCGGAGAGGTCGCTGAGGACGGCGCCCTGGTACTCGTCGGGCAGCAGGACCTGGACCTCGTCGACGGGTTCGAGCAGGTGGACCCTGGCGTGGCCGGCGGCCTCCTTGAGGGCGAGTGCGGCGGCGGTCTGGAAGGCGGCGTCGGAGGAGTCGACGGAGTGCGCCTTGCCGTCGGTGAGGGTGACCCGGATGTCGGTGACCGGGTAGCCGGACTGCACGCCGTGGGCGAGTTGGGCGCGGATGCCCTTCTCGACCGAGGGGATGAAGTTGCGCGGCACGGACCCGCCGACCACGTGGTCGACGAACTCGAAGCCGCCGCCCGGCAGGGGTTCGACGGTGAGGTCGCAGATCGCGTACTGGCCGTGGCCGCCGGACTGCTTGACGTGCCGCCCGTGCCCCTCGGCCCGGGTGCCGAAGGTCTCGCGCAGCGCGACCCGGTACGGGATGGTGTCGACGTGCACGCCGTAGCGGGTGCGCAGCCGGTCCAGGGTGACGGCCTGATGCGCCTCTCCGGTGCACCAGAGCACGAGTTGGTGGGTGTCGGGGTTCTGCTCGACGCGCAGGGTCGGGTCCTGGGCGGCGAGTCGGGCGAGGCTCTGGGAGAGCCGGTCCTCGTCGGCCTTGCTGTGTGCCTCGACGGCGGCGGGCAGCAGCGCCTCGGGCAGCGGCCAGGGCGGCAGCGCGTCCGGGCCGGTGGTGAGGGTGTCCCCGGTGCGGGCGGCGGTCAGTTTGGCCAGGCAGACCAGGTCGCCGGCCAGGGCGTGCGGGACGGGGCGCTGCTGCTTGCCGAAGGGGCAGCTGAGTCCGGTGACGCGTTCGTCGGGGTGTCCGGGCAGCCGGACGGTGGTGTCGGGGCGCACGGTGCCGGCGTAGATCCGGGCCAGGCTGAGCCGGCCGACGTACGGGTCCTCGCCGGTGTGGACGATCTGCGCGGCCAGGGGCGCGTCGGGGTCGCAGGCGGGGAGGTCGTCGGTGCGGTCCAGGGGTGAGGGGAAGGCGGCGGCGATCAGGTCGAGCAGTTCGGCCGTTCCGGCGGGGAGGCCGCCGGCCTCGGTGGGCGGGGCGGTGGCGAGGACGGGGTGCAGGGTGTCCTGGCGCAGTTCCCGGCGCAGGGCGGCGGTGAGGGCGTCGGTGTCGAGTTCCTCGCCGGCCAGGTAGCGCTCCAGCAGGGTGTCGTCCTCGCCGGCGATCGCCTCGGCGAGCAGGCCGCGTTCCCCGGCGAGGTCGCCGGGCTCGCCCGGCTCGCCGCGGCGGCGGCCGGTGAGCAGGTCGATCGAGCCCGCCAGCCGGCCGTCGGCGAGGGTGTAGTGGTGCAGCGGCAGGAGCGTGTCGGTGCGGCCGTCGGCGAGGACCTCCCGGAGCATCGCGAGGGTCTCGTCGAGGCGGACCCGGGCGGCGTTGAGGTGGGTGAGGACGACGGCGCGGGTGAGGCCGAGCAGCTCGCACTCGCGCCACAGGGCCAGGGTGCCCGGGCCGATCGGCTCGGTGGCGGAGATCACGAACAGGGCGGCCTCGGCGGCCCGCAGGCCGGCCTGGAGCTCGCCGGCGAAGTCGGCGTAGCCCGGGGCGTCCAACAGGTTGATCTTGATGTCCTGCCAGCTCACCGGGAGGAGGGAGAGCTGGACGGAGCGCTGCTGTTGGTGCTCGATCTCCTCGTGGTCGCTGACGGTGGTGCCGTCGGGGACGCTGCCGGCCCTGGTGAGGGCGCCGGCGGTGAGCGCGAGCGACTCGGCGAGGGTGGTCTTGCCGGCGCCGCTGCTGCCGATCAGCACGACGTTGCGCAGCTGGTCGGGCCGCTCGACGGTCGGTGCGGGGCTGTGGGTGGCTGTCCGGTCCGACATGGCTCTTCTCACCTCCGTACGCCCCGGATTGGCTACGCAGGGGGACGGGTCGATCACGTCCCGTGGATGCCGAACTGCCCTCGGCGACGGCCAGTTGGCCCGAATGCCCGCTCGCGGGCGTGGGGCGACGGAGCGCGCGAGCAGCGTGGATACCATTGTCCAGCCGGGTGGGACGATCCGCTCGGCCGCCCGGGTCCGACAGCGGTCCGGGGCGGAATCCCGAGAATCGGAGCGGTCCGGAAGGCCATGCTCAACAAATACGCGCGCGCCTTCTTCACACGTGTCCTGACGCCGTTCGCCGCCCTCCTGCTGCGCTGGGGTGTGAGCCCGGACGCGGTGACGCTCATCGGTACGGCCGGGTCGGTCGCGGGTGCGCTGGTGTTCTTCCCCCGCGGGGAGTTCTTCTGGGGCACCATCACGATCACCCTCTTCATCTTCTCCGACCTGGTCGACGGCAACATGGCCCGCCAGGCGGGCCGTTCCAGCAAGTGGGGCGCGTTCCTGGACTCCACGCTGGACCGGGTCGCGGACGCGGCGATCTTCGGCGGACTGGCCATGTGGTACGCCGGGACGGGAAACAACAACCTGCTGTGCGTGGTCGCCATGTTCTGCCTGGCGAGCGGCCAGGTGGTCTCGTACACCAAGGCGCGCGGCGAGAGCCTGGGCTTCCCGGTCGACGTCTCGGGGCTGGTCGAGCGGGCCGAGCGGCTGGTCATCACGCTGGTCGCGGCCGGCCTCGCGGGGCTGCACACGTTCGGCGTGCCCTACGTGGAGTGGCTGCTGCCGTTCGCCCTGTGGGTGGTCGCGGTGGGCAGCCTGGTGACGGTGCTGCAGCGGATGCTGACGGTACGGCGGGAGTCCTTCGAGCTGGAGCGCGCCACCACGGCGGCACCGGCCGGGGTCGAGGGGGCGGAGTGAAGGAACGGTTGGCCGACGGGGCCTACGCGCTGGGCTGGGCGGCGGTGAAGCGGCTGCCGGAACCGGTGGCGCGCGGACTGTTCGCCCAGATCGCGGACGTGGCCTGGCGCCGGCGCGGCAAGGGCGTCCAGCGCCTGGAGGCGAACCTCGCCCGGGTGCACCCGGAGGCGGACGCCGACCGGCTGCGTGAGCTGTCCCGGGCCGGCATGCGCTCGTACCTGCGGTACTGGATGGAGTCGTTCCGGCTGCCGGCCTGGAGCCTCGCCCGGATCGCCGACGCCATAACGGTCAAGAACATCGAACAGCTCGACGAGGTGATGGCGTCCGGGCGCGGTGCGGTCCTGGCGCTGCCGCACATGGCCAACTGGGACCTGGCCGGGGCGTGGATCGCCTCGGCGGGCGGGTACCCGTTCACCACCGTCGCCGAGCGGCTGAAGCCGGAGTCCCTGTTCGACCGCTTCGTGGCGTACCGCGAGGGCCTCGGGATGGAGGTGCTGGCGCTCACCGGCAGCGAGGTCTCGGTGATCGGCACCCTGGCCCGCCGGCTGCGGGCGGGCGGGCTGGTCTGCCTGGTAGGTGACCGGGACCTCTCGGCCGCCGGCGTCCCGGTGGACTTCTTCGGCGAGCAGACCCGGATGCCGGCCGGCCCGGCGGCGCTGGCCCAGCAGACCGGCGCGGCGCTCTTCCCGGTGACGCTCTGGTACGACGGGCCGATGCTGCGGGCCGAGGTCCACCCCGAGATCGCGGTGCCGGACGCGGGCGACCGCAAGGAGCGCACGGCCTCGATGGTCCAGTCGCTGGCCGACGTGTGGGCCGAGGGGATCCGCGAGCACTCGGTGGACTGGCACATGCTGCAGAAGCTGTGGCTGGCGGACCTCACCGGTCCGCAGCCCGTGAGGGGGAGCCAGTGAAGATCGGCATCGTCTGCCCGTACGACTGGGACGTGCCCGGCGGGGTGCAGTTCCACATCCGGGACCTCGCCGAGCACCTGATCGGGCTCGGCCACCAGGTCTCCGTGCTGGCACCGGCCGAGGACGACGAGGCGCTGCCGCCGTACGTGGTCTCGGCGGGCCGGGCGGTCGCGGTGCCGTACAACGGCTCGGTGGCCCGGCTGAGCTTCGGCATCCTGTCGGCGGCGAGGGTCCGGCGCTGGCTGCACGAGGGCCGGTTCGACATCCTGCACGTCCACGAGCCGGCCTCGCCCAGCCTGTCGATGCTGGCCGCCTGGTCGGCCTCCGGTCCGATGGTGGGGACCTTCCACACCTCCAACCCGCGCTCGCGGGCGATGATCGCGGCCTCGCCGATCCTCCAGCCCGGACTGGAGAAGATGAGCGCCCGGATCGCGGTCAGCGAGTACGCCCGGCGCACCCTGGTGGAACACCTGGGCGGCGACGCGGTCGTCATCCCGAACGGCGTCGACGTCCGGTTCTTCGCCGACGCCGAGCCCGACCCGCGGTGGCAGGGCACGGCCGTGGACGGCGGCGCGGGCACGATCGGCTTCATCGGCCGGATCAACGAGCCGCGCAAGGGCCTGCCGACGCTGCTGGCGGCCCTGCCGAAGATCCTCGCCGAGCGGCCCGGCGTGCGGCTGCTGGTGGCCGGCAAGGGCGACGAGGAGGAGGCCGTGGCGGGGCTGGCGCCCGAGGCGCGGGCCCAGGTCGAGTTCCTCGGGATGGTCA
This sequence comes from Kitasatospora sp. NBC_00374, assembly GCF_041434935.1. NCBI lineage: Bacteria > Bacillati > Actinomycetota > Actinomycetes > Kitasatosporales > Streptomycetaceae > Kitasatospora > Kitasatospora sp. NBC_00374. Next base: position 7,058,475 of record NZ_CP107964.1, read on the forward strand.
GCGACGCGGAGAAGGCCCGGCTGCTGCGCAGCGTCGACCTCTACGTGGCGCCGAACACCGGCGGGGAGAGCTTCGGGATCATCCTGGTCGAGGCGATGTCGGCCGGCGCCCCGGTGCTGGCCAGCGACCTGGACGCGTTCCGGCAGGTGCTGGACGGCGGCGGCGCGGGTGAGCTGTTCCCGGTGGAGGACGCCGAGGCGCTGGCCGGCGCGGCGGTGAAGCTGCTCGGCAACCCGCAGCGGCTGGCGGAACTGCGCGACGCGGCCTCCCGGCACGTGCGGCGGTTCGACTGGGAGACGGTCGGGGCGGACATCCTGTCGGTGTACGAGACGGTGACCGACGGCATGCCGCCGGTCGCCGAGGACGAGCGGACGGGCTGGCGCGAGCGCTTCGGCCTCGCCCGCGACTGAGGCCCGCCGCGGGTGGGGCGGCGGATTCGCGGTGGGGGAGGATGGGCGGACCTGTCGTCCGTGCCCAGGGGAGGGCCCCTCATGCCGCAGATCATCGTCGACCACTCGGACCGCCTCGGCCTCGACCGGCGGGCGTTCGCCGCGGAGCTCCACCCGCTGGTGGCCAGGACGATCGGTTCGCCCGTCGCCGACTGCAAGACGCGCTTCCGGCGGATCGAGGAGACCTACGTCGGTGACGGCGACGCCGCCCGCGACGTGGTGCTGCTGGAGATCCGGATCCTGGACGGCCGCACCGTCGAGCAGAAGACCGCCCTGGCCGAAGCCCTGCTGGAGCTGCTGGAGCGGCACGCCGTCCCCGCCGAGGGCGTCGAACTGCACCTGGCGGTGGACGTGGTGGAGATGGACCGGCGGACCTACCGGAAGTCGGTTTCCGCGGCGGGGTAGCGTAACGCCCCGTGACTACCTGGATCTGGGCCGCCGCGGCCGTCGTGCTGTTCGCCGTCTACCTGAGCTGGACCGCCGGCCGGCTGGACCGGCTGCACGCGAGGATCGACGCGGCGAAGGCCTCGCTGGACGCCCAGCTCGTCCGGCGGGCCTCGGTGGCGCTGGAACTGGCCACTTCCTCACTGCTCGACCCGGCCGCCTCGATCCTGCTGTACGAGGCCTCGCACGCCGCCCGGCAGAGCGAGGACGAGCACCGCGAGGTGGCCGAGAGCGAGCTGAGCCTGGCGCTGCGGGCGGTCCTCGCCGAGCCGGAGCAGGTCAGGGCGCTGCTGGCGGCCCCGGGCGGCCCCGAGGCGGTGAAGGACCTGACGGCGGCGGTCCGGCGGGTGCCGATGGCGCGGCGGTTCCACAACGACGCGGTGCGGGCGGCCCGGGCGGTGCGTGAGCACCGGCTGGTCCGCTACTTCCGGTTGGCGGGCCGGGCGCCCTTCCCGCTGGCCTTCGAGATGGACGACGAGCCGCCGGTGGCGCTGACCCCGGAAGGCGCCCCGGCGTAGCGGCGGACGGCCGGGCGCCGTCCGGATCCAGCCTGTTTGTCGTATGCGGAACGCGTCGATGGACTGGATGGCGCATGGGTCGGGGGTTCTTCGGGCCTACGATAGGGCGATAGCACTGGTTCATCTTCGAGTGAGGTCTCACGTGTCCACCACCCCCATCACCGCAGACCAGCCGCAGATCGGCACCGCCCGCGTCAAGCGCGGCATGGCCGAGCAGCTCAAGGGCGGTGTGATCATGGATGTGGTCAACGCCGAGCAGGCGAAGATCGCCGAGGACGCCGGTGCGGTGGCCGTCATGGCGCTGGAGCGCGTCCCCGCGGACATCCGCAAGGACGGCGGCGTGGCCCGGATGTCCGACCCGAACATGATCGAGGAGATCATCGCCGCGGTCTCCATCCCGGTCATGGCGAAGTCCCGGATCGGCCACTTCGTCGAGGCGCAGGTCCTCCAGTCGCTGGGCGTCGACTACATCGACGAGTCCGAGGTGCTGACCCCGGCCGACGAGGTCAACCACTCCGACAAGTTCGCCTTCACCACCCCGTTCGTCTGTGGCGCCACCAACCTGGGCGAGGCGCTGCGCCGCATCGCCGAGGGCGCGGCCATGATCCGCTCCAAGGGCGAGGCCGGCACCGGCAACGTGGTCGAGGCGGTCCGCCACCTGCGTCAGATCAAGAACGAGATCGCCAAGCTGCGCGGCTTCGACAACAACGAGCTGTACGCCGCCGCCAAGGAGCTCCGCGCCCCGTACGAGCTGGTCAAGGAGGTCGCCGAGCTCGGCAAGCTCCCGGTGGTGCTGTTCTCCGCCGGTGGCGTGGCCACCCCGGCCGACGCCGCGCTGATGCGCCAGCTGGGCGCCGAGGGCGTCTTCGTCGGCTCGGGCATCTTCAAGTCCGGCGACCCGGCCAAGCGCGCCGCCGCCATCGTGAAGGCCACCACCTTCTTCGACGACCCGAAGATCATCGCGGACGCCTCCCGCAACCTGGGCGAGGCCATGGTCGGCATCAACTGCGACACCCTGCCGGAGACCGAGCGCTACGCCAACCGCGGCTGGTAACTCCCTTCCGCAGCATGCTCGTCGGCCCGCCGCGGCTCCACTCCGCGGCGGGCCGCGCCACGCACCCAGACCGATTTCCCAAGGGGTAACAACCGTGTCCACCAACAACCCAGTCATCGGCGTCCTCGCCCTCCAGGGCGACGTCCGCGAGCACCTGATCGCGCTCGCCGCCGCCGACGCGCTCGCCCGCCCCGTGCGCCGGGCCGAGGAGCTGGCCGAGGTCGACGCGCTGGTGATCCCCGGTGGCGAGTCCACCACGATGTCCAAGCTGGCGCTGCTGTTCGGTGTGATGGACCCGCTGCGCGAGCGGGTGGCCGCCGGGATGCCGGTCTACGGCACCTGCGCGGGCATGATCATGCTGGCGGACAAGATCCTGGACGGCCGGGACGACCAGGAGACCGTCGGCGGCATCGACATGACGGTCCGCCGCAACGCCTTCGGCCGGCAGAACGAGTCCTTCGAGACCGCGATCCCGTTCCAGGGCCTGGGCGGCGAGGCCGTCAACGGCGTGTTCATCCGCGCCCCGTGGGTGGAGTCGGTCGGCGAGGGCGTCCAGGTGCTCGCCGAGGTGCCGGCCGCCGACGGCCCGGACAGCCGGATCGTCGCCGTCCGGCAGGGCAACCTGCTGGCCACCTCCTTCCACCCCGAACTGACCGGCGACCACCGGGTGCACGCGTACTTCGTGTCCATGGTCGAGGCGGCCGTCTGAGCGCGTCCCGAGGCTCGCGCTGACCGTGTGCGAGGTGTCGGTGACGACACCGGTAAGATCTCCTCTGTTCATTTCCATCTGGCGACGTAAAGGAGCTGGCGATGTCCGGCCACTCTAAGTGGGCTACCACCAAGCACAAGAAGGCCGTGATCGACGCCAAGCGCGGCAAGCTCTTCGCCAAGATGATCAAGAACATCGAGGTGGCGGCGCGCACCGGCGGCGGCGACCCGGCGGGCAACCCGACGCTGTACGACGCCATCCAGAAGGCGAAGAAGAGCTCGGTCCCGATCGACAACATCAACCGCGCCGTCAAGCGCGGCTCGGGTGCCGAGGCCGGCGGCGCCGACTACTCGACGATCATGTACGAGGGCTACGGCCCGAACGGCGTCGCGGTGCTGATCGAGTGCCTCACCGACAACCGCAACCGCGCCGCCTCCGACGTCCGGGTCGCGATGACCCGCAACGGCGGCAACATGGCGGACCCGGGTTCGGTCTCCTACCTGTTCAACCGCAAGGGCGTCATCATCGTCCCGAAGTCGGACGGCGTGGACGAGGACAAGGTGTTCGAGGTCGTCCTCGACGCCGGCGCCGAGGAGGTCAACGACCTGGGCGAGACCTTCGAGGTGATCTCCGAGGCCACCGACATGGTCGCGGTCCGCACCGCCCTGGTGGACGCCGGGATCGACTACGACTCGGCCGACGCCAACTTCGTCCCCAGCATGCAGGTCGAGCTGGACGCCGACGGCGCCCGCAAGATCTTCAAGCTGATCGACGCCCTGGAGGACAGCGACGACGTCCAGAACGTCTTCGCCAACTTCGACATCAGCGACGAGGTCGGTGCTCAGCTCGACGCCGAGTGAGTCCCTCCCTCCTGCCGGCCCGGTGGTCCTCCTGGACCGCCGGGCCGGTGTCGTCGGTGCGGCTGTCGGAGGCGACCGGTAGCCTGCGGAGGTCTCCGGCTGCGAACGGGTGCGGGTCCGCCCCCGCCGTGAGCCGAAGGGCGCGCCGACGCGGAGATCGACGAGTGACCAGCGACGCAGGAGCGCCGGAGCGAGGAGCGTCGGCATCGGTCCGGGCGCCCGGAGGCGAGTGGCGGGCAGGAACAGGAAAGCGGGGCCGGAGTGCGGGTGCTGGGTGTGGACCCTGGGCTGACCAGGTGCGGTGTCGGCGTGGTCGACGGCGCACCGGGACGGCCGCTGGCCATGGTCGGCGTCGGGGTGGTGCGCACGCCGGCCGACGCGGAGATCGGGCAGCGGCTGCTGCTGGTCGAGCAGGGACTGGAGCAGTGGCTGGACGAGCACCGTCCCGACCTGGTCGCGGTCGAGCGGGTCTTCGCCCAGCACAACGTCCGGACGGTGATGGGCACCGCGCAGGCCAGTGCGGTCGCGATGCTCTGCGCCACCCGCCGCGGCATCCCGGTCACCCTGCACACCCCGAGCGAGGTCAAGGCCGCCGTCACCGGCTCGGGCCGGGCCGACAAGGCCCAGGTCACCGCGATGGTCACCCGGCTGCTACGGCTGGACGCCCCGCCGAAACCGGCCGACGCCGCCGACGCGCTGGCGCTGGCCATCTGTCACATCTGGCGCGGCGGCTCGACCAACCGGCTCACCGCCGCGATCGCCCAGGCGGCCCAGACCGCCGCGGCCGCCCCCGCACCCCGTACCACCCGCCCCGCCTTCCGTCAGGAGCGTCGCCGATGATCGCCTTCGTCCAGGGTCCCGTGGCGGCCGTCGCCGCCGGCACCGCCGTCGTCGAGGTCGGCGGTGTCGGGATGGCCGTCCAGTGCACCCCGGCCACCCTGGCGGGCCTGCGGCTCGGCGAGAGCGTGCGGCTCGCCACCTCACTGGTCGTCAGGGAGGACTCGCTCACCCTCTACGGCTTCGCGGACGACGACGAGCGGGCCACCTTCGAGATCCTGCAGGCCGCCCCCGGCGTCGGCCCCCGGCTGGCGCAGGCCATGCTCGGCGTGCACAGCCCGGACGCGCTGCGCGCGGCGATCGCCGGCGGGGACGAGAAGGCACTGATCGCGGTGCCCGGGATCGGCAAGGCCAAGGCGGCCAAGCTGCTGCTGGAGTACAAGGACAAGCTGGGCGCCCCGCACGGCCTGGTGCCCGCCCAGAAGCCGATCGCCGCCGGTCCCGCGCCCTGGCACGAGCAGCTGCACGCCGCGCTGGTGGGCCTCGGCTACGCTCCGCGCGAGGCGGACGACGCGGTCGCCGCGGTCACCCCCGAGGCCGAGGCGCAGAGCGTGCCGGACGTCGGGGTCCTGCTGAAGGCCGCCCTGCGCGGTCTGAACCGCACCCGTTGACGCCCGGACCCGCGCCCCGCGCCCTGGCGTCTTAGCCACCTGACGACCTGTCATCTTGTCGACATTGGAGCCCGCCCCGATGAGCCCGTACGACTCCGACCCCGCCGACCGCCTGGCCGCAGACCGGCTGGTGCGGGCGGCCGCCGACGGTGAGGACCAGGCGGTCGAGGCGGCGCTGCGGCCCAAGGCGCTGGACGAGTTCATCGGCCAGGAGCGGGTGCGCGAGCAGCTCTCGCTGGTGCTCCAGGCGGCCCGCCGCCGCGGCAGCGCCCCCGACCACGTGCTGCTCTCCGGCCCGCCCGGACTGGGCAAGACCACCCTGTCGATGATCATCGCCGCCGAGCTGAACGCGCCGATCCGGATCACCTCGGGCCCGGCCATCCAGCACGCCGGCGACCTGGCCGCGATCCTCTCCTCGCTCACCGAGGGCGAGGTGCTCTTCCTGGACGAGATCCACCGGATGTCCCGGCCCGCCGAGGAGATGCTCTACCTGGCGATGGAGGACTTCCGGGTCGACGTGATCATCGGCAAGGGGCCGGGCGCCACCGCCATCCCGCTGGAGCTGCCCCCGTTCACGCTGGTCGGCGCCACCACCCGGGCCGGGCTGCTGCCGCCGCCGCTGCGCGACCGCTTCGGCTTCACCGGCCACATGGAGTTCTACACCCCCGCCGAGCTGGAGCGGGTGGTGCACCGCTCGGCCGCCCTGCTGGACGTTGAGATCGACCCGGCCGGCGCCGCCGAGATCGCCGGCCGCTCGCGCGGCACGCCCCGGATCGCCAACCGGCTGCTGCGCCGGGTGCGGGACTTCGCCCAGGTCCGGCACGACGGCGTGGTCACCCGGGAGATCGCCGCCCGGGCGCTGGAGGTCTACGAGGTCGACGCCCGCGGGCTCGACCGCCTCGACCGCGCGGTGCTGGACGCCCTGCTGCGCCTGTTCGGCGGCGGCCCGGTCGGCCTGTCGACGCTCGCCGTGGCGGTGGGGGAGGAGGCCGAGACGGTCGAGGAGGTCGCCGAGCCGTTCCTGGTACGGGAGGGCCTGCTGGCCCGTACCCCCCGTGGCCGGGTCGCCACCGCCGCCGCCTGGCAACACCTGGGGATGACGCCGCCGCTCCAGCAGCAGCGGCCGGGCCCGCCCGCCCAGCCCGGCCTGTGGGGCGCGAAGCCCGGGCAGTGAGCCCGCCCGGGCCGGTGACGTGATCGGAGCGTACGGAAACTGTGCAGGCAGGGGCTCGCCACTTTCGGCGGCAGGATGCGATGCTTGGCGTTGTCCGATCAGAACGGGTCGCCTAGACTCCGCCGGACCGCCCCTCTCACCCGATGGGCCGACGCATACCCTGGCCGCCCCGGTGGGCGGCCTGTAAAGGACCCTGGCTGTGAACTTCATCATCCTCCTCCTCCCGCTCCTGGCGATCTTCCTGCTGTTCCGCTCGCAGAAGAAGCGCCAGTCGCAGATGCAGTCGATGCAGCAGGCGCTGGAGCCGGGCGCCGGCGTGCGCACCATCGGCGGCCTGTACGCGCTGGTGAAGTCGGTCAACGAGGAGACCGTCGAGCTGGAGATCGCGCCGGGTGTGGTCACCCACTTCACCAAGGGCGCCGTCGCGGCCGTGCTGGACCCGCTGGAGTACGACGCGATCATCAACGGCCGCCCGGCCGAGGACGAGCTCGCCGACTCCGTCGAGGACGCCGCCGACGAGGACGACGCGCAGGACAAGCCGCTCAGCCTTGACAAGGACAAGTCGGGCAGCGGCAGCGCCGACGGTGAGGCCCCCGAGAGCAAGTAGTACGGTCGGGCCGTGCCCGGACCAGCGGCAGCCCGCCGCTAGCCAACAGGACCTCAGGGCCGTCCCGCGTCGGTGCCCCCCGTCTTGCCACAAGCCGGACCGGGGTGCAGCGTCCGCGGCGGCATGGACAGGGAGAAACGAGCAAGGTGGCAACACCAAAGTCGCGTCCGCGCGACGGTTACCCGGGACGGGCTCTGGCCCTCATCCTGGTGGCGACCGTCGGACTGGTCGCCCTCATGTTCGGGACGGGTCACAAGACCCCGCGTCTCGGAATCGACCTCGCCGGTGGCACCAGCATCACGCTGACCGCTACGTCGAAGGACCCCGCCGCGATCAACAAGGCCAGCATGGACCTCGCGGTCGGGATCATTCAGCAGCGCGTCAACGGGATGGGTGTCTCCGAGGCGGAGGTGCAGACCCAGGGTGACAAGAACATCATCGTCAACATTCCCGACGGTGGTGACCAGCAGACCGCTATCAAGCAGGTCGGCGACACCGCGAAGCTCTACTTCCGCCCCGTGCTGACCTACGCGCCCAGCGGTCAGCCGACCGCCGACCCGTCGGCCTCGCCGAGCACCGCCCCGAGCGGCTCGGCAGCCCCGAGCGGTGCGGCCACCCCGAGCCCCGCCGCGTCGGGTGCCGCCGCGACCGGCGCCACCCCCAGCGCCTCGGCCAGTGCCAGCAAGGCCGGCCGCGCCGTCAGCGGCGCCCTGCAGGCCGACCCGACGGCCTCGGCGTCCGCCCCTGCGGCCTCCCCGAGCGCCGCCGCGTCGCCGACTGCCCCGGTCGACCCGGCGACGCCGCCCGCGGACCCGGCCGTCGCCGCCCTGCAGCAGCAGTTCGCCGCGCTGGACTGCTCGGACGCCAAGCAGCGCCAGGCGCTCAACAACAACCAGGCCGACCCGACCAAGCCGACCGTGGCCTGCTCCTTCAAGGATGAGGAGAGCGGCGTCAAGGGCCAGAAGGTCTGGAACAAGTTCGTTCTCGGCCCGGTCGCCCTGAACGGCGGCGACGTGGCCAAGGCCTCCGCCGGCTTCGACACCCAGCAGGCGGCCGGCTGGCAGGTCCAGCTGTCCTTCACCGACGCCGGCTCCAAGGCCTTCGCCGCCGTCACCGGCCAGCTCGCCACCCAGCAGTCGCCGGCCAACCAGTTCGCGATCGTGCTGGACGGCAAGGTGGTCTCGCACCCGTACGTCAGCCAGTCGATCACCGGTGGCAACGCGGTCATCTCCGGCAACTTCGGCCAGGAGGAGGCCAAGGGCCTCGCCAACGTGCTGAGCTTCGGCGCCCTGCCGCTCGACTTCACCAAGAGCGACGTCACCACCGTCTCCCCGCAGCTCGGCGGTGAGCAGCTGAAGGCCGGTCTGATCGCCGGTCTGATCGGCATGGTCCTGGTGGTCATCTACTCGCTGGTCTACTACCGCGGCCTCGGCCTGGTGTCGATCGCGGGTCTGATGGTCTCGGCCGCGCTCACCTACGCGATCATGTCGCTGCTCGGCGCGGGGATCGGCTTCGCGCTGAACCTGCCCGCGGTCTGCGGTGCGATCGTCGCGATCGGTATCACCGCGGACTCCTTCATCGTGTACTTCGAGCGGATCCGCGACGAGGTCCGCGAGGGCGCTCCGCTGCGTCCGGCCGTCCAGCGTGCCTGGCCGCGGGCCCGGCGCACCATCCTGGTCTCGGACTTCGTCTCGTTCCTGTGTGCCGCCGTGCTGTACCTGGTGTCGGTCGGCAAGGTCCAGGGCTTCGCCTTCACCCTGGGTCTGACCACCCTGCTCGACGTCGTGGTGATCTTCCTGTTCACCAAGCCGCTGATCACGCTGCTGGCCCGGACGAAGTTCTTCTCCAGCGGCCACAAGTGGTCCGGCCTGGACCCGAAGCGGCTGGGCGCCCGCCCGCCGATCCGGAGCAGCCGCCGTCGCGGCCCCGCCCCCAGTGCCCCCAAGGAGGCCTGACGCCATGTCGCGCTTCGGCAACATCGGCCACCGCCTCTACCAGGGCGAGATCAGCTTCGACTTCGTCGGCCGCCGCAAGCTCTGGTACTCGATCTCCGGTGTGATCGTCCTGGTCGCCGCGATCGGTCTGGCCATGGGCCTGCACCTGGGCATCGAGTTCAAGGGCGGCTCGGTCTACACCGTCAACAAGCCGGGCCTGTCGGTCTCCCAGGCGCAGGACGCCGCCAACAAGATCACCCACGATTCGACCGCCCTGGTCCAGAAGACCGACAAGGGTGACGTCCGGATCCAGGTGAGCTCCGCCTCCGAGGTGGACGCGGAGACCTTCACCGAGCAGCTCGCCAAGGACCTCGGCGTCCCGCAGAACGAGGTCAACGCCCAGGTGATCGGCCCCAGCTGGGGCCACGAGATCTCCCAGAAGGCGCTGCTCGGCCTGGTGATCTTCATGGTGCTGGTCACCATCTACCTGGCCGTCGCCTTCGAGTGGCGGATGGCCCTGGCCGCCCTGGTCGCCCTGATCCACGACCTCCTGATCACCATCGGCGTGTACGCCCTGGTGGGCTTCGAGGTCACCCCGGGCACCGTGATCGGCTTCCTCACCATCCTCGGTTACTCGCTCTACGACACCGTCGTCGTCTTCGACACGGTGAAGGAGAACACCCGGGGCATCGCCAAGCAGAACAAGCGCACCTACAGCGAGGCTGCCAACCTCGGCCTCAACCAGACCCTGGTGCGCTCGATCAACACCACCGTGGTCGCCCTGCTCCCGGTCGCCGCGCTGCTGTTCATCGGCGGCGGCCTCCTGGGCGCCGGCACCCTGAACGACATCTCGCTCGCCCTGTTCATCGGCCTCGCGGCCGGTGCGTACTCCTCCATCTGTGTCGCCACCCCGCTGCTCGCGCAGCTCAAGGAGGCGACGCCGGAGATGAAGGACCTGGCCAAGCGGGTGGCGCTGCGCCGCGCCGCGGACGCCAAGGCGGCGGCCGAGCAGGCGGGCGACACCCGGGCCGAGGACGGCGAGCAGGACGGCGACGTCCCGGCGGGTATGGTTGGTCAGCGCAACCAGCCGGTCGGCCGTGCCCGCGGCAAGGGCCGCCCCTCCGGCAAGCACTGAGCCCGCACTGCGTAAGGACCCCCGTGACCTCCCCTGACCCCGCCCTGGCCGAGCTGCTCAACAGCCGGATCAGGGACGTACCGGACTACCCGAAGCCCGGCGTGCTGTTCAAGGACATCGCGCCGCTGCTGGCCGACGCCGAGGCCTTCGCGGCCCTCACCCAGGCGCTGGCCGACCGGGCGAAGGCGCTCGGTGCGACCAAGGTGGTCGGTCTGGAGGCGCGGGGGTTCGTGCTGGCCGCCCCGGCGGCCTTCGCGGCCGGGCTCGGCTTCGTGCCGATCCGCAAGGCGGGCAAGCTGCCCGGCGAGGTCTTCCGGAAGTCCTACGACCTGGAGTACGGCTCGGCCACCCTCGAGGTGCAGTGCGACGCCTTCGCCCCGGGCGAGAAGGTCCTGGTGGTGGACGACGTGCTGGCCACCGGTGGCACCATCGGCGCCTCGGTGGACCTGGTCCGCCAGGCCGGCGTGGAGCTGGTGGGCGTGGTGGTGCTGATGGAGCTGGGCTTCCTGCCCGGCCGGGAGCGACTGGTCCCGCACCTGGGCGGCGCTCCGCTGGAGACGCTGGTGACGGTCTGAGACCGTCCTGATTCCACCCCCGAGGGGGCGCGCGGCGAGAGCTGTGCGCCCCCTCGGGCGTTCCCGGCCGGGCGGCGGAACGCCCGGCCTGCACTCTCGGTACCATGAAGGTTCACCCCTGCCCACTTGTGCGAGGGGCAGGCCCCGCGCCCCCGAGGAGTGTCCTTGCCCGACGAGGTTGTGCCCACGGCTGACCAGACCCGGCCCGCGCCCTCCGGTACGGCCCCGGTCCGCCCCGGGCCGCCCGCCGCGCCCCGGCCGTCCTCCGGCGGCATGCGCGCCCGGCTGGCCCGCCTCGGCGGTCAGCGCAGCTCCACGGTCAACCCCGTGCTGGAGCCGCTGTTCCGCACCATCCGGGCACAGGACCCGAAGGCCGACCCGGCGCTGCTCAAGGACATCGAGAACGCCTACGCCGTCGCGGAGAAGTGGCACCGCGGGCAGAAGCGCAAGAGCGGCGACCCGTACATCACCCACCCGCTGGCCGTCGCCACCATCCTGGCCGAGCTGGGCATGGACGCCCCGACCCTGATGGCCGGGCTGCTGCACGACACCGTCGAGGACACCGACTACGGCCTGGAGACGCTGCGCCGCGACTTCGGCGACTCGGTCGCCCTGCTGGTCGACGGCGTCACCAAGCTGGACCGGGTCAAGTTCGGCGAGGCGGCCCAGGCCGAGACGGTCCGCAAGATGGTCGTGGCGATGGCCAAGGACCCGCGGGTCCTGGTGATCAAGCTGGCCGACCGGCTGCACAACATGCGGACCATGCGCTACCTCAAGCGGGAGAAGCAGGAGAAGAAGGCCCGCGAGACGCTGGAGATCTACGCCCCGCTGGCGCACCGGCTGGGCATGAACACCATCAAGTGGGAGCTGGAGGACCTCGCCTTCGCGATCCTCTACCCCAAGATGTACGACGAGATCGTCCGGCTGGTGGCCGAGCGCGCGCCCAAGCGGGACGAGTACCTGGCCACCGTGATCGACCAGGTCCAGGGTGACCTGCGCGGGGCCCGGATCACCGCGCAGACCACGGGCCGGCCGAAGCACTACTACTCGGTGTACCAGAAGATGATCGTGCGGGGCCGCGACTTCGCCGAGATCTACGACCTGGTGGGCATCCGGGTCCTGGTCGACACCGTCCGCGACTGCTACGCGGCGCTGGGCACCATCCACGCGCGGTGGAACCCGGTGCCGGGGCGGTTCAAGGACTACATCGCGATGCCCAAGTTCAACATGTACCAGTCCCTGCACACCACGGTGATCGGTCCCGGCGGCAAGCCGGTCGAGCTGCAGATCCGGACCTTCGACATGCACCGCCGGGCCGAGTACGGCATCGCGGCGCACTGGAAGTACAAGCAGCGCGCGGTCGCCGGCGTCTCCAAGGTCCGTACCGACACGCCCACGCACGGACGGCAGCACGACAAGGCCGACGCGGTCAACGAGATGGCCTGGCTGCGGCAGCTGCTGGACTGGCAGAAGGAGACCGAGGACCCGAGCGAGTTCCTCGAGTCGCTGCGCTTCGACCTCTCCAACAACGAGGTCTTCGTCTTCACGCCCAAGGGCGACGTGATAGCGCTGCCGGCCAGCTCCACCCCGGTGGACTTCGCCTTCGCGGTGCACACCGAGGTCGGCTGCCGCTGTATAGGGGCCCGGGTCAACGGACGCCTGGTGCCGCTGGAGTCGACGCTGGAGAACGGCGACACGGTCGAGGTCTTCACCTCCAAGGCGGAGAACGCCGGGCCCTCGCGGGACTGGCTGACCTTCGTCAAGTCGCCGCGGGCCCGGAACAAGATCCGCGCCTGGTTCTCCAAGGAGCGCCGCGAGGAGGCGATCGAGCACGGCAAGGAGGCGATCGCCCGCGCGATGCGCAAGCAGGGTCTGCCGATCCAGCGCATCCTCACCGGCGACTCGCTGGTCACCCTGGCGCACGAGATGCGCTACCCGGACATCTCGTCCCTGTACGCCGCGATCGGCGAGGGCCATGTCACGGCCCAGTCCATCGTGCAGAAGCTGGTCCAGGCGCTCGGCGGCGAGGAGGGCGCGGTCGAGGACCTCGCCGAGACCGCCACCCCGACACACCAGAGCAGGGCGGTGCGCCGCCGGGCCAAGGGCGACCCGGGTGTGATCGTCAAGGGCGTCGAGGACGTCTGGGTGAAGCTCTCCCGCTGCTGCACCCCGGTGCCGGGTGACCCGATCGTCGGCTTCATCACCCGCGGCAACGGCGTCTCGGTGCACCGGGCGGACTGCGTCAACGTCGAGTCCCTGACCCAGCAGCCGGAGCGGATGATCGAGGTCGAGTGGGCGGCCACCCAGTCCTCGGTCTTCCTGGTGGCCATCCAGGTCGAGGCGCTGGACCGCTCCCGGCTGCTCTCGGACGTCACCCGGGTCCTCTCCGACCAGCACGTCAACATCCTGTCCGCGGCGGTGCAGACCTCCCGGGACCGGGTGGCGATGAGCCGCTTCACCTTCGAGATGGGCGACCCGAAGCACCTCGGCCACGTGCTCAAGGCCGTCCGCGGCGTCGAGGGCGTCTACGACGTGTACCGGGTGACCTCGGCGCGCAAGTAACGACCGGGGAGCCCGCGACTGCGGATGCGGGGCCTGCGTGAGCGGCACAGAATGTCACCGTCCGATCCGGTGCTGGAGTGTCGACTCGCGGAGGCCGCCATGGGTGGCAGGCAGATGGTCGTGGCAGTGGTGATCGGCGCCGGACTGGCGGCGGGCGCTACCGGGTGCGGGGACGGCGGTGGAGGAGACGGGGGCGGCGGCAGTGCGACCGCGGGCGGCGCCGGAACGGCCTCCGGCGGTACGGCCGCCCCGAACGGCGTGGAGAGCCTGGAACCGCGCCAGATCGTCGACCGGTCGGTGCAGGCGCTCAAGGACAGCCACAGCGTGCACGTCACCGGCCGGGTGAACTCGGACGGCGAGACGACCACCGTCGACCTCGCGATGGACTCCGACGCGCACTGCGCCGGCACCATGAGCCTCGACGGCCAGGGCGGCTTCCGGGTGGTCAAGGTCGGCGAGCAGCTCTGGATCAAGCCCGACCAGGAGTTCTGGCAGGCCCACGGCGGCCCGGCGATCGCCCAGCTGGTCGGCGACAAGTACCTCAGGACCACCATCGACAACCCCGACTTCTCGGACGTCGCCTCGCTCTGCGACCTGAACGGCATGGCCGACCTGATCGGCACCGACAACGGTCCGCTGAGTGCGGGCACCCGGACCACGGTGGAGGGCGCCCCGGTGGTCTCGGTGATCACCACTCAGGACGGCGCGCCGGGCACGCTCTACGTGGCGGTCCAGGGCCGGCCGTACCCGGTGCGGCTGGAGAAGATCGGCGGAACGGACACCGGGCAGCTGGACTTCAAGGACTTCGGCGCCCGGGTCGCGGCCACCGCGCCGTCGGAGGACCAGTCACTGGACCTGGACGAGCTGCAGCGGGAGTCCGGCGCGACCGGACGCCCGTCCACGGTCTGAGCCCGTCACCCCTTGGCGCGCAGGCGGGCGATCTGCTGCCGGGAGAGCTCGGTGGTGCGCCGCATGTGGCGCAGCAGCAGCTCCCGTTCCGCCTCGGTGTAGCCCTCGAACATCTCCCGCCAGCCCACGGCGAGCTCCGCCCACAGGTCGTGGACGGGCTGCAGCGCCGCCGGGACGGGTTCGACCAGCACCCGCCGCCGGTCCGCCGCGTCCCGCCGGCGGGCGACGTAACCGGCCTTCTCCAGCCGGTCGACCAGTCGGGTCGCCGAGCCGCTGGTGAGCCCGGTGAGCTCGGCGATCCGGCCGGTGGTGAACGGGCCGGGCTCGCCGGTCAGCAGGTTGAGGCACTGGACGTCGGTCGGGTGCAGCCCCAGGTGGTCGGCGACGGCCTGGTTGAACATCACGTAGGACGCCAGGTAGCGGCGGGACTCGTCCCTCAACTCGTCCATCTGCACGGGCTTGCTCCCTAATTAGCTGCGCGACGCAGACATTGCGTTGTACAGTCACTGCATGACACAGGAATCCTACCGGCCACTGGTGGCCGTCGCCGGTGCCACCGGCGCCCAGGGCGGCGCCGCCGCCCGCGCCCTGCTCGACCAGGGCTTCCGGGTCCGCGCGCTGACCCGGACCCCCGACTCCGCCGCGGCCGCGGCGCTGCGGGCCCTGGGCGCCGAGCCCGCGTACGCCGACTTCGAGAACCGCGGCTCGCTCGACCTCGCGCTCAAGGGCGCCGATGCGCTCTTCGCGATGTCGACGCCGTTCGGCACCGACATCGACACCGAGATACGGCAGGGAGTCGCGCTGCTGGAGGCGGCGGCCGGGGTCGGGCACATCGTCTTCACCTCGGCGGCCCACGCGGACCGCGACACCGGCATCCCGCACTTCGAGAGCAAGCGCCGCATCGAGCGGCGGCTGCGGACCCTGGGCACACCGTGGACGATCCTCGGCCCCGCCGCGTTCATGGACAACTACGCGGGGGAGTGGTCGATGGGCGGACTGCGCGAAGGCCGCTTCGTCCTGCCGATGCCCGCCGACCGGCCGCTCACGCTGATCCCGGCGCAGGACATCGGCGCCTTCGCGGCGCTCGCGCTCGCCCGGCCGCAGGAGTTCGCCGGACGACGGATCGACCTCGCCTCCGACGAGCTGACCTGCCCGGAGATCGCCCGGGTGATGACCGGGGTGTGCGGTCGGCCGATCCGGTTCGAACCGCTGCCGCTCGCCGAGATCGAGGCCTACTCGGCCGACCTCGCGGCGATGTTCCGCTACTTCGGCGAGGTCGGTCTCGAGGTGGACGTGGCAGGGCTGCGGCGGGACCACCCCCAGGTGGGCTGGCAGAGCTTCGCGGACTGGGCCGGCGCCCGGACCTGGGCCTGACCGCCCTCGCGGGATCCCGTTCCCGGACAACGCGAAGGGCCCCCTCCGTGGAGGGGGCCCTTCGTGCGGTGCGGCGGATCAGCCGCTGAACTCCTGCAGGCTCTTCAGGGCCTGGTCCAGCAGGGCCTGACGGCCCGCCAGCTCGGACTCCAGCTTGGCGACCCGGCTCGCGTTGCCGGCCGCACGGGCCTTGTCCACGTCGGCCTGGAGCTTGTCCACGGCCTGCTGGAGCAGCCCGGTCATACCGGCCGCGCGGGCCTTGGCCTCCGGGTTGGAGCGCTGCCACTCGGCGTCCTCCGCCTCGCGGATCGCCCGCTCGACGGTGTTCAGGCGGGCGTCGAGCTTCGGCCGGGCGTCCCGCGGCACGTGGCCGATGGCCTCCCAGCGCTCGTTGACGTCGCGCAGCGCGGCCTTGGCGGCCTTGAGGTCGGTGATCGGCAGGATCGCCTCCGCCTCGACCAGCAGGGCCTCCTTGAGCTTCTGGTTCTCACCCTGCTCGGCGTCGCGCTCGCTGAAGGTGGCGGACCGGGCCTGGAAGAAGACGTCCTGCGCGCCCCGGAAGCGGGCCCACAGCTCCTCCTCCGCGTCGCGCTGGGCGCGGCCGGCGGCCTTCCACTGCGTCATCAGGTCGCGGTACGCGGCGGCGGTGGCGCCCCACTCGGTGGAGTCGGAGAGCGCCTCCGCCTCGGTGACCAGCTTCTCCTTCACCGCACGGGCCTGGTCGCGCTCGACGTCCAGCGCGGCGAAGTGCGCCTTGCGGTGCTTGGAGAAGACCGAGCGGGCGTGCGAGAAGCGGTGCCACAGCTCGTCGTCACTCTTGCGGTCGAGCCGCGGGAGCGCCTTCCAGCTGTCCACCAGGGCCCGCAGCCGGTCGCCGGCCTCCCGCCACTGGGTCGACTCGGCGAGCTGCTCGGCCTCGGCGACCAGCGCCTCCTTGGCGGCCCGGGTCTCCTCCTGGGCCTTCGCCCGGGCGGCCCGGCGCTCGGTCTGCCGGGTCTCGATCTCGCCGGTCAGCGTGTCGAGGCGCTTGGCCAGCGCGTCCAGGTCGCCGACCGCGTGCGCCTCGACCACCTGCGCGCGAAGGTGGTCCAGCGCGACCTGCGCCTCCTTGGCGGCCAGGTCGGTCTTGCGGACGCGGTGCTCCAGCAGGCCGATCTCGGCCTCCAGGCCCTGGTACTTCCGCTCGAAGTAGGCGAGGGCCTCCTCCGGGGAACCGGCCTGCCAGGAGCCGACGGCGCGTTCGCCGTCCGCGGTCCTGACGTACACGGTCCCCTGCTCGTCGACACGGCCCCACGGGTCGCTGCTCACAGCGCCTCCTCCACATGACGCCGCGGCCCGCGGAAGTGCGGGGCGCGTACGTCGTCCACAGTTGATGTGCGGCGGACCGATGGAGTCCGCCGTCCGAGCCGTCCGAGTGTTGCGCCGAGGGTGACGGCCGACGGTCAGGGAACCCTATACAACAGCAACATAGGCGACCAGCGCCGGTGCTGTCCGCATCCGGGCCGGGCGATTTCCCCCGGCGCCGTGCCCCGGGCCCGGTGCACGGCGCCGGGATCCGTCAACCCTTGGCGACGGCCACCTTGTTGAGGACCACGTCGGCCACCGGGGCGCCGTCGCCGCCACCGCCCTGGACACCGCCGCCGGCGATGTTCTGGAGCACGTCCAGACCGCCGGTGATCTTGCCGAACGGGGTGTAGTTCGGCGGCAGCTGGGTGTCCTTGTACACCAGGAAGAACTGGCTGCCGTTGGTGCCCGGGCCGGCATTGGCCATCGCCAGGGTGCCGGCCGGGTAGGTGGCGCCGGTCAGGTTCTCGTCCGGGAACTTGTAGCCCGGGCCGCCGGAGCCGGTGCCGGTCGGGTCGCCGCACTGGAGGACGTAGATGCCCTCGGTGGTGAGGCGGTGGCACTTGACGTGGTCGAAGTACTGCTCACCGGCGAGGAAGGCGAAGGAGTTCACCGTGTGCGGCGCCTTGGCGGCGTCCAGGGTGACGGTCACCGGGCCGCAGCTGGTGTCCAGGGTCGCCGTGTAGGCCGCCTTGGTGTCGACCGTCATGGCCGGCTCGGTCTGCCACTGCTTCCCGTTCGGCTTGCCCTCGGCCGGCGGGTTGCAGCCCTTGACCTGGGTGGCCCCGGCGGTCTTGTCCGGTGCGGCCTGGGGAGAGCTGTTCTTGCCCTTGTCCGAGGAGTCGAAGACCCCTCCCGCCCAGGCACCGCCGGTGGCGACCACCACGACCGCGAGCGCGGCACCGATGATCGCCTTCCGCTGCTTCTGGCGCTTGTGGGCCTCGGCCCGACGTGCTGCCTGACGCTCGTACTTCTCGCGGGCGAGCTGCCGCCGTCGCTGTTCGTTGCTGCTGGCCACCGGCCGTGTCTCCTACGTAGGCGCTGGACGTCTGGGAAAGTGCCGATGCGGATCATCGCACCCGTCGGCGGCCAAGTGTAAGGACCCTGTGCGTAAGTTCGAGGTCAAGCGAGCGGCGCGCGGGCCGGGATCGACCCGGAAGGGCGCGTGGTAACGGGTTCGCTCGCGGTGCCGTCCCGCCGGTAGGCTGCGACGTGACCAGGCGGTGACACCGGAACGCCCGCCCCCGACCGAAGAGGACTCGCGTTGTTCGTCGCCGGATTTCCCGCCGGAGCCTGGGGCACCAACTGCTACCTGGTAGCACCGGCCGCCGGCGAGGAGTGCGTGATCGTCGACCCCGGTCACGAGGCCACCCAGGGCGTCGAGGACCTGATCCGCGAGCACCGGCTGAAGCCCGTCGCGGTGGTCCTCACCCACGGACACATCGACCACATCGCCTCGGTGATGCCGATCTGCGGCGCCCGCGGCGTGCCCGCCTGGATCCACCCCGAGGACCGCTACATGATGGCCGACCCGGAGCGGGCGCTCGGCCGCTCGCTCGGGCAGCAGCTGATGGGCAGCCTCACCGTCGGCGAGCCGGACGACGTGCGGGAGCTCACGGACGGCAGCCTGTTGGAGCTGGCCGGCCTGCGGCTCACCGTCGACCACGCACCCGGCCATACCAAGGGGTCGGTGACCTTCAGGACGCCTGCGAGTGACGCCCGTTCCTCCGATCAGGGGGTCCCACCGGTGCTGTTCTCGGGTGACCTGCTCTTCGCCGGCTCCATCGGGCGTACGGACCTCCCGGGCGGGGACAGCGCGGCGATCATGCAGTCGCTGGCCCGGGTGTGCCTGCCCCTCGACGACGCCACCGTGGTCCTGTCCGGCCACGGCTCCCAGACCACCATCGGCCGTGAGCGCGCCACCAACCCCTACCTCAAGCAGGCGGCGGGAGCGCTCGATGCTCCGGCCTTCCCGCGACGAGGAATGTGACGGAAGAGAAGTTGAGCACCTTCACCGCCCCCAAGGGCACCTACGACCTGCTGCCGCCGAGCTCCGCGACCTACCTGGCGATCCGCGAGCGGCTCGCCGGCCCCGCGCGCCGGGCCGGGTACGGCTACATCGAGACGCCGGTCTTCGAGGACATCAAGCTCTTCTCCCGCGGCGTCGGTGAGTCCACCGACATCGTCACCAAGGAGATGTACAACCTCACCACCAAGGGCGGCGACGAGCTGGCGCTGCGCCCCGAGGGCACCGCCTCGGTGGTCCGCGCCGCCCTCCAGGCCAACCTGCACAAGCAGGGCAACCTGCCGGTCAAGCTCTGGTACTCCGGCTCCTTCTACCGCTACGAGCGGGCACAGAAGGGCCGCTACCGCCAGTTCGCCCAGGTCGGTGCCGAGGCGATCGGTGCCGAGGACCCGGCGCTGGACGCCGAGCTGATCATCCTGGCCGACGACGCCTTCCGCTCGCTCGGCCTGCGCAGCTACTCGCTGCTGCTCAACAGCCTCGGCGACAAGCAGTGCCGCCCGGTCTACCGCGCCGCCCTGGTCGAGTTCCTGGCCGGACTGGACCTGGACGAGGACACCCGCCGCCGCGCCGGGATCAACCCGCTGCGCGTGCTCGACGACAAGCGCGAGTCCGTCCAGGCCCAGCTCACCGACGCCCCGCGGCTGCGCGACTACCTGTGCGAGGACTGCAAGGCGTACGACGAGCAGGTCCGGGAGCTGCTGACCGCCGCCGGTGTCGCCTTCGTGGACGACCCCAAGCTGGTCCGCGGGCTGGACTACTACACCCGCACCACCTTCGAGTTCGTGCACAACGGCCTCGGCGCGCAGTCCGCGATCGGCGGCGGCGGCCGCTACGACGGCCTGTCCGAGATGCTCGGCGGCCCGGCGCTGCCGTCCGTCGGCTGGGGCCTCGGGGTGGACCGCACCTTCCTGGCGATGGAGGCCGAGGGCATCGTCCTCGACCTGCCCGCCGCCACCTCCGTCTACGCCGTCGCGCTCGGCGAGGAGGCCAAGAACGTCCTGTTCGCCAAGGTGGTGGAGCTGCGCCGGGCCGGCGTCGCGACGGACCTGGCCTTCGGCGTCAAGGGCATCAAGAACGCCATGAAGTCCGCCGACCGTTCGGGTGCGCGCTACGCCCTGGTCGCGGGCGAGCGCGACCTCGCCGAAGGCGTCGTCCAGCTCAAGGACATGACCACCGGCGAGCAGACGCCCGTCGCCCTCGAAGCACTCGTCACCACCCTGAAGGAGAAGCAGCTGTGATCCGCACGCACGACGCGGGCACGCTCCGCGCGGAGCACGCCGGCACCACCGTCATCCTGGCCGGCTGGGTCGCCCGCCGCCGTGACCACGGCGGAGTCGCGTTCATCGACCTCCGCGACGCCTCCGGCACCGTGCAGATCGTGGCCCGTGACCTGGAGGCCATCGGCAGCCTGCGCGCCGAGTACTGCGTCAAGGTCACCGGCGAGGTCCGGGTCCGTCCCGAGGGCAACGAGAACACCGA
This sequence comes from Kitasatospora sp. NBC_00374, assembly GCF_041434935.1. Classification (NCBI taxonomy): domain Bacteria; kingdom Bacillati; phylum Actinomycetota; class Actinomycetes; order Kitasatosporales; family Streptomycetaceae; genus Kitasatospora; species Kitasatospora sp. NBC_00374. The sequence goes on from NZ_CP107964.1 coordinate 7,079,076, forward strand.
GATCGCCACCGGCGCGATCGAGGTCGTGGTGAGCGACCTGGAGGTGCTCTCCGAGGCCGCCCCGGTGCCGTTCCCGGTCGCCGAGTACGAGCCCGGCACGGTCAACGAGGAGGTGCGCCTGCGCTACCGCTACCTGGACCTCCGCCGTGAGGGCCCGGCCCGCGCGCTGCGCCTGCGCTCCAAGGTCAACCACATCATCCGCACGGTGATGGAGGAGAACGACTACCTCGACATCGAGACGCCGTACCTCACCCGCTCCACCCCCGAGGGCGCCCGCGACTTCCTCGTCCCGGTCCGCCTGCAGCCCGGCCACTGGTACGCCCTGCCGCAGTCGCCCCAGCTGTTCAAGCAGCTGCTGATGGTGGCCGGCATGGAGCGGTACTACCAGATCGCCCGCTGCTTCCGCGACGAGGACTTCCGCGCCGACCGGCAGCCGGAGTTCACCCAGCTGGACATCGAGGCGTCCTTCGTCGACCAGGAGGACATCCTGGCTCTCGGCGAGAAGATCGTCGGCGCCATCTGGCGCCAGGTGCACGGGTACGAGATCCCGAACCCGCTGCCCCGGATGACCTACGCCGACGCGATGAACCGCTACGGCTCCGACAAGCCGGACGTCCGCTTCGGCCAGGAGCTGACCGACCTCACCGAGTACTTCGCCGGCACCGAATTCCGGGTCTTCCAGGCGCCGTACGTCGGCGCGGTCGTCATGCCCGGCGGCGCCTCGCAGCCCCGCAAGCAGCTGGACGCCTGGCAGGACTGGGCCAAGGCGCGCGGCGCCCGCGGCCTGGCCTACGTGCTGGTCGACGCCGAGACCGGCGAGCTGCGCGGCCCGGTCGCCAAGAACCTCTCCGAGGAGCACCTGGCAGGCCTGGCCGCCGCGGCCGGCGCCAAGCCGGGCGACGCGGTGTTCTTCGCGGCGGGCAAGAAGGCCGCCTCGCAGGAGCTGCTCGGCGCCGCCCGGCTGGAGATCGGCCGCCGCTGCAACCTGATCGACGAGTCGCAGTGGGCCTTCCTCTGGGTGGTCGACTTCCCGATGTTCGAGCCGATCGAGGACGACAAGGGCGAGTTCCAGGGCTGGCACGCGGTGCACCACCCGTTCACCGCGCCGACCGCCGAGTCCCTGGCGAGCTTCGACACCGACCCGGGCAGCGCGCTCTCCAACGCGTACGACCTGGTGCTCAACGGCTCGGAGCTGGGCGGCGGTTCGATCCGTATCCACCAGCGCGACGTGCAGAAGCGGGCCTTCGACGCGATCGGGCTCTCCGAGGAGGAGGCCCAGTCGCAGTTCGGCTTCCTGCTGGACGCCTTCAACTACGGCCCGCCGCCGCACGGCGGTGTCGCCTTCGGCCTGGACCGCATCGTCACCCTGCTGGGCGGGTACGACACCATCCGTGACGTGATCGCGTTCCCGAAGACCAGCACCGGCGGCGACCCGCTCACCGGCGCGCCGACTCCGATCACGTCGGCCCAGCGCCGCGAGGCCGGCGTCGACGCCAAGCCCAAGGGCGTCGAGACGGCCAACCCGGCCCCCGAGGTCAAGGCCTGACACCCGGTCAGTAACACCATGCTCACGGCCCCGGTCGGCGCGAACCACCTCACGGTAGGCTCGCCCCGCCCGGGGCCGGTGCACAACGGCGTGCCACAGCAGAGGGGTCGAAGATGACCATCCGTATCAGAGTCGAAATCCCGGCGGACGCCCCCGCCACCAGACGGGTCCACATGGCCGCCTTCCCCGGCCCGGAGGAGGCGGACCTGGTGGACGCGCTCCGCCGGGACGCCGCCTGGGTGCCGGCCCTCTCGGTGGTCGCGGTGGACGAGCGCGACCTGATCGTCGGGCACGTCCTGCTCACCCGGCTCCAGGTCGGCGACGGCGACGGGCTGTCGCTCGCGCCGGTGGCCGTCGCGCCCGAGTGGCAGCGCAAGGGCGTCGGCACCGCGCTGGTCCAAGCCGCGCTGGCGGCGGCCGAGGCGGCGGGGGAGCGCCTGGTGGTGGTGCTCGGCGACCCCGGCTACTACGGCAGGTTCGGCTTCGAACCCGCCTCGCGCCATCGGATCAGCGGGCCCTTCGAGGTGCCCGACGAGTACTTCCAGGTCCTGCCGCTGACCGGCGCCGAGGGCGGACCCCAGGGGGTCTGCCGCTACCCGGCACCGTTCGCGGCGGTCTGAGCACCGCCGGGGGTGCCCGACGGTGCCTCGGACCGGGCGCCGGAGTGCGCGCCGGCCGGCGCGCCGCTCCCCGCGGCGCTCGGTGCGGTGCTCTGTGCAGTGCGGGAGGCGGGGTCGCGCTGGGCGGGCACGGTGCCCCGCGGCGACGGGCCCGGGCAGGCCGCCCCGATCCGTACCGTCTCGCGGCAGCTGCGCACGAACGCCGCCATCGCGGGGGTCAGCGGCCGGCCCAGCGGCCAGTACAGGCCGACCCGGCTGGCGCTGAGCCCGCGCACCGGGCGGTAGACCACCCCGGGCCGGGAGGCGAGCCGGCTCATCGTCTCGGGCGCGAAGCCGATGCCCTGGCCGCAGGCCACGGCGGTCAGCCACTCGTCCGCGTTGTGCGCGACCGCGCCGATCCGGGCCGGCCGGCCGCCGCGCTCCTCGGCGGCGAGCCAGTAGTCGCGCCACAGGCCCGCCTCCTGCGGGATGGCCACGAAGTCCTCGTCGAGCAGTTCCGCGAAGTCCAGCAGCGGCCGCCCGGCCAGCCGGTGGCCGGCCGGCAGTACCGCCCAGCGGTCCTCGACGCCGAGCTCGGCGCAGTTGTACCGGGTGGCGATCGACGCGGGGGCGTGCCACAGCGCCAGGTCGATCTCGCCGGAGGCCAGGCCGGAGGTGGGGTCGAACCAGTTGTTCTGCCGCATCTGCACCTGCCAGCCCGGCATCCGCCGGGTGAAGTCCTCGACGGTGGTGCGGTCCACCACGTTGATGGTGCTGCCCTCGAAGCCGACCCGCAGCGTGCCCTCGGCCTGGGTGGCCGCCTGCCGGGTGGCCCGCAGGGTGTCCTCCCAGCCGGTCAGCAGGGTCTGCGCCCGGTCCGCGAGGGCGCGCCCGGCGGGAGTGGGCGTCATCCCCTCCCGGGAGCGGTGGAACAGCGCCACGCCCAGTTGGGTCTCCAGCTGGCGGATCTGCTTGGTCAGCGTGGGTTGGCTCACGAACAGCCTGGCGGCGGCCCCGGTCAGCTGGCCCTCCTCGCAGACCGCGACGAAGTAGCGCAGCAGGCGGGTGTCGATGTCCATGCCGCAAGGTTATGGAACGGGGAATTTGCCGTATCGGTCGGGTCCGGGGGAGAGTTGATCACTCGTCGGGCGTGACCCGGTACCGGCCGTGCAGGGGACTGCCGGTGCCGGTTACGCCCGACGTGCCGTTCGCCCGGTCCGACCTGCGCGGGGCGCCGAGGACCCGTAGCGTGAGCGATCGTCAGCGGCACGCGAACGGAGGGCCCGGTGGCCAAGAAGAGCAGGGGGCGGCTCCCCAGGAAGTCGTACGAGGCGGAGCTGCTGCGCCTGCAGTACGAACTGGTGAAGCTCCAGGAGTGGGTGCGGGCCGAGGGTGTCCGGCTGGTGGTGGTGTTCGAGGGGCGGGACGCGGCCGGCAAGGGCGGCGCGATCAAGCGGGTCACCGAGTACCTGAACCCGCGCCTCGCCCGGGTGGCGGCCCTCCCGGCGCCGACCGAGCGCCAGCGCGGGCAGTGGTACTTCCAGCGCTACGTCGAGCAGCTGCCCGCCGCGGGCGAGATCGTGCTCTTCGACCGCAGCTGGTACAACCGGGCCGGGGTCGAGAAGGTGATGGGCTTCTGCACCGCCGAGGAGCACCAGCAGTTCCTGAACCAGTGCCCCACCTTCGAGCGGATGCTGATCGAGGCCGGGATCCTGCTGCGCAAGTACTGGTTCTCGGTCAGCGACGTCGAGCAGGAGCGGCGCTTCCGGGACCGGATGGCGGACCCGATGCGCCAGTGGAAGCTCTCGCCGATGGACGTCGAGTCGATCAGCCGCTGGGAGGACTACTCCCGGGCCAAGGACGAGATGTTCGTCCACACCGACATCCGGGAGTCCCCCTGGAACGTGGTCGAGAGCGACGACAAGCGCCGGGCCCGGATCAACATGATCGCCCATCTGCTCGGTTCGGTCCCCTACCGGGAGGTCCGCCGCCCCGAGGTCGAGCTGCCGGCCAGGCCGAAGCCGCTGGGGTACCGGCGCCCGCCGCGTGACCTGCAGAAGTACGTGCCGGACCACGCCTCGACGCTGGAGGGCGGAAGGTCGGGACGGCCCTCCTGAGCCTCAGGTGGCCGAGCCGGCGGCCGCCCCGGTGGACAGGTCCGGACCCCAGCGCTCGATCGAGGCGGTGAGGTCGAGCGGGCCCGGGCGGGCGTCCGAGTCCGCGGCCGGCCAGTCCTCCCGGGGGACGCGCCACATCAGCTCGAACTCGTTGCCGTCCGGGTCCTTGGCGTAGAAGGACTTGGAGACCAGGTGGTCGGTGGAGCCGACCAGCGCGCCCCGCTCGGCCAGCCGGTGGCCGAGCGCCGCCAGCTCGCCGAGGGTGCCGACCTCCCAGGCCAGGTGGTAGAGGCCGACCCGGCCCTGCTCGGGGCCGGGCGCGTCCGGGCCGAGGGCGAACAGGCCGAGGTCGTGGTCGTTGCTGCTGCCGGGGGCGCTCAGGAAGGCCGCCCGGCCGGGCATCAGATGGTCGACCTGGAACCCGAGGACGTCGCGGTAGAAGTCGATCGAGCGGTCGATGTCGCGGATCCAGAGCACCGCGTGGTTGAGACGGCGTACAGGCATGGGGTGCTGCTCCTTCCGGGTGGTCGGACCAGCGTACGCCCCGCGGTTCAAATTCGAACTACCTGGTCCCCTGCTGTCCGTGCCCTCGCATACCCTTCAGAGGTGGAAGAACCGGACCTCTTCACCGCCGCCGCCGAGGACCGCCAGGCCGCCGAGCCCGGCCGGGCCCCGCTGGCCGTGCGGATGCGCCCCCGGACCTTGGACGAGGTGGCCGGCCAGCGCAGACTGCTCAAGGACGGCTCCCCGCTGCGCAGGCTGGTGGCGGGCTCGCGCGGTCCGGCCGCCACCAGCTCGGTGATCCTCTGGGGGCCGCCCGGCACCGGCAAGACCACCCTGGCGCACGTGATCAGCCAGGCGGTCGAGGGCCGGTTCGTCGAGCTCTCCGCGATCACCGCGGGCGTCAAGGAGGTCCGCGCGGTGATCGAGGGCGCCCGCCGCGCCGTCGGGATGTCCGGCCGCGAGACGGTCCTCTTCCTGGACGAGATCCACCGCTTCTCCAAGGCCCAGCAGGACTCCCTGCTGCCCGCCGTGGAGAACCGCTGGGTCACCCTGATCGCCGCCACCACCGAGAACCCGTACTTCTCGGTGATCTCCCCCCTGCTGTCCCGCTCGCTGCTGCTCACCCTGGAGTCGCTCACCGACGAGGACGTCCGCGCCCTGCTGCGCCGCGCGGTCGCCGACGAGCGCGGGCTGGCCGGGGCCGTCGAGCTGACCGCCGAGGCCGAGGACCACCTGGTCCGGCTGGCCGGCGGCGATGCCCGGCGGGCGCTCACCACCCTGGAGGCGGCGGCCGGCGCCGCGCTGGAGAAGGGTGAGCCGGAGATCAGCCTGGCCACCACCGAGACGGCGGTGGACAAGGCCGCCGTCCGCTACGACAAGGACGGCGACCAGCACTACGACGTGGCCAGCGCGCTGATCAAGTCGATCCGCGGCAGCGACGTCGACGCCACGCTGCACTACCTGGCGCGGATGATCGAGGCGGGTGAGGATCCGCGGTTCATCGCCCGCCGGCTGATGATCTCGGCCAGCGAGGACATCGGCCTGGCCGACCCGACGGCGCTGACGACCGCCGTCGCCGCGGCCCAGGCGGTCGCGCTGATCGGTTTCCCGGAGGCCCGGATCATCCTGTCGCAGGCCGCGATCGCGCTTGCCCTGGCACCCAAGTCCAACGCCGCCTACCTGGCGATCGACGCGGCTCTGGCCGACGTCCGGCAAGGCCTGGCCGGCGCCGTCCCGCCGCACCTGCGGGACGCGCACTACGGCGGGGCGGGCAAGCTCGGCCACGGCCAGGGCTACCGCTACCCGCACGACCTGCCCGAGGGCATCGCCACCCAGCAGTACGCGCCGGACGCCGTGCACGGCCGGGACTACTACAGCCCCACCCGGCACGGCGCCGAGGCCCGGTACGCCGACACCGTCGCCTGGACGCGGCCGCGGCTGCGCGGCGAGCCACTGCCGAAGCCCGCCTCCAAGCCCGTGCCCAGGACCGAGCCGAAGCCCGTGCCCAGGGCCGGTGCCGAGCGGACCGGGCCGGCGAAGCCGCAGGGGGAGGCCGGGGAGGCCCCGGCCGAGACGCCCTGAGATCGCCTGTACACTGGTCGGCAGTGCCGTGTCCCGGGCACGGCGGCGGGTGAGAACCCGACCGACCGGCCGCACCAGCGGGGCACCGGCCGACGGGCGCTCCTTCGGGAGTCGCCCCTTGGAGCGTCGCGCACCGATTCTGGTGTCGCGGGCAGCCCATCACCCCTGGCGGTCGGTGGGCCTCTCGTGTGCATGCACTGATGTGCCCGGCTCCGGAGAGCGGCTGATCACCCCCTGGGGTGGTTTTTCTCCGGGTCGCGAGGAGCGACCTCCGTCAACACCTGGTGAAGCCGTATTCGAAAAGCAAGGAAGGTTTGGTTCATGGCGAACCAGAAGCGTCCCAAGGTCAAGATCGCTCGTGCCCTTGGTATCCCGCTGACCCCGAAGTCCGTCAAGTACTTCGAGGCCCGCCCGTACCCGCCCGGCCAGCACGGCCGTGGCCGCAAGCAGAACTCTGACTACAAGGTCCGTCTGACCGAGAAGCAGCGTCTGCGCGCGCAGTACGACCTGAGCGAGAAGCAGATGGCGCGGGCGTTCGACCGTGCCAAGAAGGTCGAGGGCAAGACCGGCGAGGCGCTCATCGCCGAGCTGGAGACCCGTCTCGACGCCCTGGTCCTGCGTTCGGGCATCGCCCGCACCATCTACCAGGCCCGTCAGATGGTCGTGCACGGCCACATCGAGGTCAACGGCGGCAAGGTCAACAAGCCGTCGTTCCAGCTGAAGCCGGGCTTTGTCGTCACCGTCAAGGACAAGTCCAAGGAGAAGACCCCCTTCCAGGTGGCTCGCGAGGGCGGCAACGCCGGCGAGGGCCAGACCCCGAAGTACCTCGAGGTCAACCTGAAGGCCCTGGCCTTCCGCCTGGACCGCCAGCCGCAGCGTCGCGAGATCCCCGTGATCTGCGACGAGCAGCTGGTCGTCGAGTACTACTCGCGCTGACCCGCGAGCGAGTACCACACCGAGCCCCGCAGCCTTACGGCTGCGGGGCTCGGCCCTTTCCGGCGGTGCTCCGGTACGCCCGGTCGGCCGTGCGAGGTCAGCGGGCCGGCACCGGTGAGGGCCGCAGCGGCCGCGGGCCGGGCAGTCCGTCCGGGCCGGCCGACCGGCCGCCGCGGCCCAGCGCCCGCAGCACGGCCGCGTCCAGGTCGAGCCGGCCGCCCACCCGGAACGCCTCGTGGAACTCCTGCTCGGTCAGCCCGTCCCGGGCCCGCTTCTCGCACTCCAGGTACGGACCGGTGAACGACCGCGAGCCGAAGAACGGCTTGCCCACCGCCTGCCAGATCCGGTGCGCCGCGCCCTGGAGCACCCGGGCCTCGACCAGGTCGCCGTCCGGCGCCTCGGTCTCCAGCAGCGCCAGCACGTCCATCGCCAGCACGATCCCCAGCAGGTCCCGGAACAGGTGGTTCAGCCGGACGCACTCGCGGGCGTGGGCCCGGGCGAGCCGGACCTCGCCGGCCGACCAGCGGGCGTAGGCCAGTGCGTACAGGCCGTAGGCGTACGCCCACTGCTCGCCGTGCTCCTCGGCCACCGCGCGGACCCGGTCGATCCAGGACTCGCCGTTCGCCCGGTCACCGAGGAACAGGTAGGCGATGCCCAGCTCGAACATCGCCATCAGGACGTTGCTGTTGAGCTCGCCGATCCTGTTGTAGTGCCACAGGGCCTCCTCGAACAGCTCGGCGGCCCGCCCGGGGTCGTCGCCGATCAGCGCGGCGCAGCCCTGCCGGTGCACCGCGTACGCCAGTGCCCGGTCGTCGCCGGTCGCCAGGGCCTGCCGGCGGCACTCCTCCAGGACGGGCCGCGCGCGGGCCAGGTCGCCCTGGAGGGTCGCCATGTACCCGGTGACCCACAGGGCCTTGGCGCGGGCCTCGGTCGGGTCGGGGGCCAGGGCGAGCGCGCGGTCCAGCCAGTGCCGGCCCTCGCCGAGGTGGCCGGAGCCGACCCAGTAGAACCAGAGCGTGCCGGCCAGCACCAGGGCGAGCTGCTCCTCGCCGGGCTCGGCGAGCGAGAACTCCAGCGCGGCCCGCAGGTTGGGGTGGGCGAGCCGGGTGCGTTCGGCGGTCTCGGCCTGGCGGGGTCCGAACCACTCCACCTCGCCCCAGGAGGCCACCCCGAGGTACCAGTCGCGGTGCCGTCGCAGCAGCCGGTGCTGCTCGCCGCCCGCCCGCAGCCACTGGCCGCCGTACTCGCGCAGGGTGTCCAGCAGCCGGAACCGTACGCCGTGCGGGCTCTCCTCGCGGAGCAGCACCGACTTGCCGACCAGGTCGGCGACCAGCTCCAGCACCTCGTCCGGCTCGATGCCCTCGCCCGCGCAGACGTACTCGGCGGCGTCCAGGTCGAACGCACCGGCGAAGACCGAGAGCCTGGCCCAGAGCAAACGTTCCTTCATCGTGCACAGTTCGTGGCTCCAGCCGATCGTGGTGCGGAGCGTCTGGTGCCGCAGCGGGGCCGTCCGGGCGCCACCGGTGAGCAGCCGGAACCGGTCGTCCAGGCGGTGGTTGATCTGGGCGACCGACAGGGCCTGCAGCCGTCCGGCGGCCAGCTCCACCGCCAGCGGGATGCCGTCCAGCCGGCGGCAGAGCAGGGCCACCTCGGCCCGGTTGCGCTCGGTCACCTCGAAGCCCGGGAGCACGGCGCGGGCCCGGTCGGCGAACAGCGCGACCGCGTCCGGCGGGCCGCCGACGGCGGGGGCGTCCACCGGCAGCGGTGCCAGCGGCAGCAGGTGCTCGCCGGCGGCCCCCAGGGCCTGCCGGCTGGTGGCCAGCACCCGCAGGCCCGGGGCCGCCCGCAGCAGGCTGTCGACCAACTCCGCGCAGGGACCGACCAGGTGCTCGCAGCCGTCCAGTACCAGCAGGAGCCGCCGGTCGGCCAGCCGCTCGACCAGGACCTCCAGCGGCGGGCGCGCGGTGGAGTCGGTCAGGCCGAGCGACTCCAGGACGGCGTGGCCGAGCAGCAGCGGATCCTGGACGGCGGCGATCTCGGCCGGCCACCCGCCGTCGGGGAACAGGCCGGTGCCGGCGAGCGCCTCGGCGGCGCCGCGCAGCGCGAACCTGGACTTGCCGACCCCGCCCGGCCCGGTGACCGTGACCAGGCGCGCCGAGCCGAGCAGTCCGGCCAGCGTCCCGAGCTCGGTGCGGCGGCCGACGAAACTGGTCACCTCGGCGGGCAGCCGGCCCGCCGCCTGGCCGTCGTGTGGTGCTGCCGGCTCACTGGACAACTGCCGCCCCCTGTCCGGCCGGGAGCGGACACCCCCGGCGACCCTGCGGGCCCGCGCTGCACGGGCCCACCCCGCCCAACGAGGCGTCCGACGGTTGGTCACGCTCGGTGTTCGTACACCCGGCCGGGCGACCGGGCGATATCCGGTCGGGGGAAGCCACCCGTCCGCGATAGGGTTCACCTTTGAGGAAGATCTGCTGAAGAGGCAAGGCGAGGGAGCGCACCGGTGTCCGTGGGAGAGCTGGCCGGCCTACTGGTGGCCGTCTTCTGGGCGGTCCTGGTGACCCTGCTCGCGGTGGTGCTGGTGCGGCTGTCCCGGGTGCTGAAGGAGGCCACCGTGCTGGTCTCCGCCGTGACCGAGCAGGCCGTGCCGCTGCTGGTCGACGCGGGCACCGCGGTGCGCAGCGCCAACGAGCAGCTGGAGCGGGTGGACGAGATCACCGCCAACGTGCAGGACGCCGCCGCCAACGCCAACGCGCTCTCCTCCACCGTCGCCGCCACCCTCGGTGGCCCGCTGGTCAAGGTCGCGGCCTTCAGCTACGGCGTCCGAAAGGCCGTCAGCAAGCAGCAGGCCGGGGTGCCCCTCCCGCAGCAGGCCGCCGAGCGCGAGGCGTTGGCGAAGCTGATCCGTGCCGAGGTGCGCGCGGCCACCGCGCCGCGCGGCAGCGGACTGCTCTCCCGTGTCCGGCGAGCCGTGAGGGGCTGAGCATGGTTCGACGCATCTTCTGGATGGCGGTCGGCGCGGGCGCCACCGTCTGGGCCATGAACAAGGCCAACGAGGCCGTCCACCGGCTGACCCCTGACAGCCTGTCCGGTACCGCCGCGCGCGGCGCCCTCCACCTGGGCGACGCGGCCAAGCGCTTCGCCCGGGACGTCCGGGCCGGTATGGCCGAGCGCGAGGAGCAGCTGCGCGGCGACCTGGGCCTGGACGGCACCGCCGTGGTCGAGCCGGCACGCCGCCGAGCGCCGCTGCGCGGCGAGCCGACGTACCGAGCTATCTCGGCGGCCCCGGGCTCCCCGGCCGCCGCCCTGCCCCCGCCTCGCAGGACCCGCACCACCCCCCAAGCCATTGATTCGCCCTCCCGCCGGCTCGACGAGCTGCCGGGAAGCCCCAACCGGAAGGACCACTGATGGAGTCGGCAGAGATCCGCCGCCGCTGGCTGCGCTTCTTCGAGGAACGCGGCCACACCGTCGTTCCGTCGGCGTCCCTGGTCGCCGACGACCCCACCCTGCTGCTGGTCAACGCCGGCATGGTGCCGTTCAAGCCGTACTTCCTCGGCGAGGTGAAGCCCAGCTTCACCCGCGCCACCAGCGTGCAGAAGTGCGTGCGCACCCTGGACATCGAAGAGGTCGGCAAGACCACCCGGCACGGCTCGTTCTTCCAGATGTGCGGGAACTTCTCCTTCGGCGACTACTTCAAGGAAGGCGCCATCAAGTCGGCGTGGGAGCTGCTCACCTCCTCCGTCGCCGACGGTGGCTACGGCCTGGAGAAGGAGAAGCTCTGGATCACCGTCTACAAGGACGACGACGAGGCCGAGCAGATCTGGCGCGACGTCATCGGCGTGCCCTCCGAGCGCATCCAGCGCCTCGGTATGAAGGACAACTTCTGGTCGATGGGCGTCCCCGGCCCTTGCGGCCCGTGCTCGGAGATCAACTACGACCGCGGCCCCGCCTACGGCGAGGAGGGCGGCCCCGCCGTCAACGGCGAGCGCTACCTGGAGATCTGGAACCTGGTCTTCATGCAGTACGAGCGTGGCCACGGTGACGGCAAGGACGGCTTCGAGATCCTCGGCGACCTGCCGAGCAAGAACATCGACACCGGTCTCGGCCTGGAGCGCCTCGCCGCGATCCTTCAGGGCGTCGACAACCTGTTCGAGATCGACACCAGTCGGATGATCCTCGACCGGGCGGCCGAGCTGACCGGCCACGCCTACGGCGCCGACCACAGGTCGGACGTCTCGCTGCGCGTGGTCACCGACCACTTCCGTACCGCGATCATGCTGATCGGTGACGGTGTCACCCCCGGCAACGAGGGCCGCGGCTACGTGCTGCGCCGTATCCTGCGCCGCGCCATCCGCAACATGCGGCTGCTCGGCGCCACCGGGCCGGTGGCCAAGGACCTCACCGACGTCACCATCAAGGCGATGGGCCCGCAGTACCCGGAGCTGGAGAGCGACCGCAAGCGGATCGAGACGGTCGCGGTCGCCGAGGAGACCGCGTTCCTGCAGACCCTGCGCAGCGGCACCAACCTGCTGGACGCGGCGGTCACCGAGACCAAGCAGTCCGGCGGGGCGGTCCTCTCCGGCGACCAGGCCTTCAAGCTGCACGACACCTACGGATTCCCGATCGACCTCACCCTGGAGATGGCGGAGGAGCAGGGCCTCCAGGTGGACGAGGCCGGGTTCCGCCGCCTGATGCAGGAGCAGCGTGACCGGGCCAAGGCCGACGCCAAGGCCAAGAAGATGGGCCACGCCGACGTGGCCGCCTACCGCGAGGTGGCGGACAAGGCGGGCGCCAGCGTCTTCACCGGCTACAGCGCCACCGAGGGCGAGGCCACCGTGGTCGGCCTGCTGGTGGACGGCGTCCCCGCGCCGGTCGCCACCGAGGGCGACGAGGTCGAGATCATCCTCGACCGCACCCCGTTCTACGCCGAGGGCGGCGGCCAGCTCGCCGACCACGGCCGGATCCGGCTGGACTCCGGCGCGGTCGTCGAGATCCGCGACGTCCAGCAGCCGGTGCCGGGCGTGACGGTGCACTCCGGCGGGGTGCTGTTCGGTGAGGTGGTGCTCGGTGCCTCCGCGTACGCCACCATCGACATCGACCGCCGCCGGGCGGTCTCCCGCGCCCACTCGGCCACCCACCTGACCCACCAGGCGCTGCGCGACGCGCTCGGCCCGACGGCCGCCCAGGCCGGTTCGGAGAACGCGCCCGGCCGCTTCCGCTTCGACTTCGGCTCGCCCGCCGCCGTGCCCGGCAGCGTGCTGACCGACGTCGAGCAGAAGATCAACGAGGTGCTCACCCGCGAGCTGGACGTCACCGCCGAGGTGATGACGATGGACCAGGCCCGCAAGGCCGGCGCCATCGCGATGTTCGGTGAGAAGTACGGCGACGCCGTGCGCGTGGTCACCATCGGCGACTTCTCGAAGGAGCTGTGCGGCGGCACGCACGTCGGCAACACCGCCCAGCTGGGACTGGTGAAGCTGCTCGGCGAGTCCTCGATCGGTTCCGGCGTGCGCCGGGTCGAGGCACTGGTCGGCGTCGACGCCTACAAGTTCCTGGCCCGTGAGCACACCGTGGTCGCGCAGCTCCAGGAGCTGGTCAAGGGCCGCCCGGAGGAGCTGCCGGAGAAGATCTCCGGCATGCTCGCCAAGCTCAAGGACGCGGAGAAGGAGATCGAGCGCTTCCGCGCCGAGAAGGTGCTCGCCGCCGCGGCCGGTCTGGCCGCGGGCGCCGAGGACGTCCGCGGCGTGGCCGTGGTCGCGGCCCGGGTCGCCGACGGCACCGGCGCCGACGACCTGCGCAAGCTGGTTCTCGACGTGCGGGCCCGGCTCGGCGCGCGCCCGGCCGTGGTCGCCGCCTTCACCGTGGCGAACGACCGTCCGCTGACCGTGATCGCCACCAACGAGGACGCCCGCTCGCGCGGCGTCAAGGCCGGCGAGCTGGTCCGCACCGCCGCCAAGACCCTCGGCGGCGGCGGTGGCGGCAAGGACGACGTCGCCCAGGGCGGCGGCACCGACCCGGCCGCCGTGGACGAGGCGATCGCCGCCGTCCTGGCCCTGGTCGCGGAGCGCGCCGCCTGATGGAGGAGCAGCCGGAGAAGGTCTTCCGCCGGGGCCGCCGGATCGCCGTCGACGTGGGCGACGCCCGGATCGGGGTCGCGTCCTGCGACCCCGACGGGCTGATCGCCACGCCGGTGGAGACGGTCCCCGCGGGGGGCCGCTCCCAGGCCCGGCTCAAGGAGATCGCCGAGGAGTACGACGCGATCGAGGTCGTGGTCGGCCTGCCCCGCTCACTGAGCGGCAAGGAGGGCCCGGCCGCGGCCAAGGTCAGGGCGTACGCCGGGCGGCTGGCCGCGCTGGTCGCCCCGGTGTCGGTGCGGCTGGTGGACGAGCGGATGACCACGGTCACCGCGAGCCAGGGGCTGCGCGCCTCCGGGCGCAGCAGCAAGAAGGGCCGCTCGGTGATCGACCAGGCCGCGGCCGTGGTGATCCTGCAGAGCGCCCTGGAGACCGAACGGGTGAGTGGGCGCGCCCCCGGTGAGAGCGTCGAACCGATCAACTGATCGGCCTGACCTAGCGTGCGGGAAGGGGCCCGTGCGGACGCGAGTCCGTACGGGCCCTCGCCGTTCCCCGCCGACCTGAGGGCAGCTGTGGCCGATCCGTTCATCGCACCCGGACTGACTCCCGGACTCACCCCGGGGCACCTCGGCGCACCCGTGCTGGAGCTGGAGGCGCCGCCGCCGGCGGGGGTGGAGCCGCCGGACCCGCGCCGTCGGCACACCGGGCTGGCCTGCCTGCTCACCGCGATGGCGCTGTTCCTGGTGGCGGGTGCGATGGTGCTGACGGGCTATCTGATGTGGCCCGAGGGGCGGCCGCCGGCGCCGGACTTCACCGGCAGCGGCAGCGGGAACGTCCAGGTGTCGGTGAGTCAGGGCGCGACCCTCACCCAGATCGGCCAGACGCTGGTCAAGAACGACGTGGTGGCCAGCACCCGGGCCTTCACCGAGGCGGCGGCCAAGAGCCCCGCGGGCAACCGCATCCAGCCCGGCACGTACACCCTGCGGCACCGGATGTCCGCGGTGAACGCCCTCAACGTCCTGCTCGACCCGGCGAACGCCAACGCCCTCACCATCCCGGAGGGCCGGCGGGCCACCCAGATCTACGCAGCGATCGACGCCCGGCTGAACGTGCCCGCCGGCACCACCCTGCACACCGCCGAGCAGCGCGCCGGTGAGCTGGGGCTGCCGGCCGACGCGCACAACAACCCCGAGGGCTACCTGTACCCGTCGACGTATCCGATCACCGGTGACACCACCCCGCTCCTGCTGCTCCAGCAGATGGTGAAGGAGGCCCAGACGGCCGCCCAGGACAGCGGCGTGGTCACCACCGAGGGGCAGACCGCGTACCAGGTGCTCACGGTGGCCAGCCTCGCCGAGGCGGAGGCGGACAATCCCGAGGACATGGCCCGGGTGGCCCGGGTGATCTACAACCGGATGGCCAGGGGCATGCCGCTGCAGTTCGACTCGACCATCAACTACGCGCTCGGCCGCTCGACCCTGACCACGACGAACACCGACACCAGGCTGGACTCGCCGTACAACACGTACTTGCACGCCGGCCTGCCGCCCGGTCCGATCGGCAACCCCGGGCGGGACGGCCTGCGGGCGGCCACCCATCCCGCGGAGGGCGACTGGATCTACTTCGTCACCGTCAGCCCTGGTGACACCAGGTTCACCGACAGCCCCGAGCAGCACCTGAAGAACGTCGCCGACTTCAACGCCTACAGCGCTCAGCACCCCGCCTCGTCCGCACCGGCCTCCCCCTGAGGGCGACCGGCGCCCTGCCGGTGCCTACGCTGCGGTACGGTAACGTCTCCCATCAGGCGTGTCCCTAGCACGCCGGTTCGAGACGTCTGCGGCCCGCCGCAGCCGCAGGACGCTTTTAAGGGGATCGATGACTGATCTGGGCGGGGGCTACGGCCCCAAGGGCGACCAGCCGTGGTACCCGGGATCCCCGGGTGCAGGCGGACAGCAGCCCCAGCCCGGCGGACAGCCGGGCGCCTGGCAGCAGCAGAACCCGCAGGGCGATCCATACGCTCGGCAGCAGGGGTATCCGCAGCAGCAGGGTGGCGGGCAGGCGTACGGGCAGCAGCAGGGGTACCCGCAGCAACCGCAGCCCCAGCAGGGGTGGCCGCAGCAGGACGGGTCGTACGGACAGCAGCAGGGCTACGCCCAGCCGCAGTACGGCCAGCCGGTCTACCAGCAGCCGCAGCACGGGTACCAGCAGCAACCCCAGCAGCAGCCCCAACAGCCGTACCAGCAGCAGCCGCAGCAGGTCGCGCAGCAGCGGCCGATGCCGCAGCAGGCCCAGCAGCAGCGACCGGTGCAGCCGCAGCCCTCCGGCCCCGGTCCCGACGGCATCGACTGGGAGGCCGAGGCCGCCGCCCTGGACGCCCCGCACTCCGAGCCGGCGGTCGAGGAGTGGGACGAGGACGAGGCCGTCGACCTCGGCTACCCGCAGGAGGAGACGGACGAGCCCGACTCCTTCTTCGGCGACGGTGACCAGGACAACTCCCGGGACGCCGAGCGCAAGCGCAAGGAGAAGGGCAAGAAGGCGGGCCGCCGCAACCGCGGGGCCTGCCTGGTGGTCGCCCTGGTCCTGCTGGGCGGCGCCGTGGGCGCCGGATGGTGGGGCTACGGCTTCTACCAGAACCACTTCGGCCCGCCGCCGGACTACGCCGGTGACGGCGCCGGCTCGGTCACCGTCGAGATCAAACCGGGCAGCGGCACCGCGATGGGCCAGGTGCTCAAGGAAGCCGACGTGGTGAAGAGCACCGAGGCCTTCGTCGACGCGTTCACCAAGAACCCCAAGGCCGGCACCATCCAGCCCGGCTTCTTCACCCTGCACCACCAGATGTCCGGCGAGGCCGCCGTGAAGTACCTGGTGGACTCGGCCGGCGGCAACGTGCTGGTCGTGCCCGAGGGCAAGAAGGCCGTCGACATCTACACGCAGATTGACACCAAGCTCAAGCTGGAGAAGGGCACCACGGCCAACGTCGCCAAGGCCCAGGTCGCCTCGCTCGGCCTGCCGCCGTACGCGCAGGGCAACCTGGAGGGCTTCCTCTACCCGGCCCGGTACTCGATCGCCGACGGCATGAAGCCCGAGGAACTGCTCAAGCAGATGGTCTCCACGGCCGTCCAGCACTTCCAGGACCTCAAGCTGGACGAGGGCGCGCAGAAGATCGGGCTCAAGAGCGGCTACGAGGTGCTCGTCGAGGCCAGCATCCTGCAGGCCGAGGGCAACAACGACGCGGACTTCGGCAAGATCGCCCGGGTGCTGTCCAACCGGCTGAACACCACCGCGACCCAGGGCAAGCTCCAGCTGGACACCACGCTCCAGTACAAGCTCGGCCGCACCAACTTCACCATCGCCGAGAAGGACGGGGACAAGAGCCCCTACAACACCTACGTGAACAAGGGCCTCCCGCCGACCCCGATCTCCAACCCGGGCGACGATGCGATCAAGGCCGTGCTCAACCCGACGCCGGGCGACTGGGTGTACTTCGTGGCGCTCTCCGCCAAGGAGACGCGCTTCGCGGTGACCTTCGACGACTTCAAGAAGGACGTCAAGGACTACTGCACCGCGAACAACCGGGGCTTCGACGAGAGCGCCGGTATGTGCAAGTAGCCCGCCACGGCCCCCGCCCGCCTGCTGAACGGGCGGGCGGGAGGCCGCGCCGGACTGTTACCGTGCCGCCCGGAGGTGGTGCGGATGGCACACGAAGGAGACGGCGGCGCCGCAGCGGAGCAGGACCACCCGCTGCTCCACGCCGAGCACGTGGACGTCGTGCGCGACGGCCGCCACCTGCTGCGCGACGTGTCGCTGGCCGTACTGGCCGGGGAGCACTGGGCCGTGCTCGGCGCCAACGGCGCGGGGAAGACCACACTGCTCGCCCTGCTGGGGGCGGTCTCCCACCCGACCCACGGGCAGGTGCGGGTGCTGGGCCGGCAGCTGGGGCGGGTGGACGTCCGGGAGCTGCGCTCCTACCTCGGGCACGTCAACCCCCGGCATCCGCTGCGCTCTCCGCTGACGGTCCGGCAGGTGGTGCTCACCGGTGTCACCAACAGCATCGAACCCGATCCGCAGCGGCGGCCGACGGCCGGGCAGCTGGCCCACGCCGAGGCCCTGATCACGACGCTCGGCATCGCGCACCGGGCCGAGACGCCGTGGACCGTCCTGTCCCAGGGCGAGCGCGGACGGGTCCTGATCGCCCGCGCGCTGATGCCCGCGCCCCGGCTGCTGCTGCTCGACGAGCCCGCCACCGGGCTGGACCTGACCGCCCGCGAACAGCTCCTGGACAGCCTGGACGACCTGCGGCTGCGCCACCCCGAGCTGGCGAGCGTGCTGGTCACCCACCACCTGGAGGAGCTGCCCGCCAGCACCACCCACGCGCTGCTGCTGCGGGACGGCGAGTGCGTCGCCCGCGGGCCGGTCGACGAGGTGCTGACCACCGAGCTGGTCAGCGACTGCTTCCGGCACCCGATCCGGATCAGCCGGACCGACGGGCGCTGGACGGCCCGGGCGGCCGCCCGGACCCCGGCCCGCTGACGGCCGCTATCGTGGCCTGATCCACACGAGAGGTGACGAGGTTCGTGACGACGCACCACAGGGCCGCCGTACTCGGCTCGCCGATCGCGCACTCGCTGTCCCCGGCGCTGCACCGGGCCGGGTACGCCGCGCTGGGCCTGGCCGACTGGCGGTACGACCGCTTCGAGGTGGACGAGGCCGCGCTGCCCGGCTTCGTCGCGGGCCTCGGCCCGGAGTGGGGCGGTCTGTCGCTGACCATGCCGCTGAAGCGGGCGATCATGCCGCTGCTGGACGAGGTGAGCGAGACCGCCCGGTCCGTCGACGCCGTGAACACCGTGGTGTTCGGCCCGGACGGCCGCCGGCGGGGCGACAACACCGACATCCCCGGCCTGGTCAACGCGCTGGCCGAGCGGGGGATCGGGCGGGTCGGATCGGCCGCAGTGCTGGGAGCCGGGGCGACCGCCTCCTCCGCGCTGGCCGCGCTGGCCCAGATCTGCGACGGCGAGGTGACGGTGTACGTCCGCAGCCCCGAGCGGGCGGCGGAGATGCGCGCGCTCGGCGAACGGCTCGGGCTCGACCTGCGCACCGCCGACTGGGACCGGGCCGCCGAGGCGCCGGCCGCCCCGCTGACCATCTCCACCACCCCCGCCGGCGCCACCGACGCCTTCGCGGCCGCGGTGCCGGAGCGGCCCGGCGCGCTGTTCGACGTGCTCTACCACCCGTGGCCGACCAAGCTCGCGGCCGCCTGTGCCGAGCGCGGGGCCACCGTGCTGGGCGGGCTCGACCTGCTGGTGCACCAGGCGGTCCTGCAGTTCGAGCAGTTCACCGGGGTGGCCGCCGGTCCGCTCGCGGCGATGCGGGCCGCCGGCGAGGCCGCGCTGGCCTAGTCGAAAGCCCCCGACCTGACTGACATCCGGGCCCGGCGCCGGGCCGCGGATCCGGGAGATCCCGCAGGTCAACCATGGTGCCCGGAGACGAGGGGCGGACGTTCGATGTCCGCAACGCGGACCGTGCGCCCGGTCGGGCGCCAGACGTGAAAAGATCGGAGACGGACAGCGGCCCGGGCACTCGGGACCGCCGATGAGACGCCCGGCCCGGCCCGCAGCTGCGGTCCGGGCCGCTGACGAAGGAGCTCCGTTGGGTAGGTTGCGCTGGCTGACGGCGGGGGAGTCGCACGGTCCCGCTCTGGTCGCGACGCTGGAGGGCCTGCCGGCCGGTGTGCCGGTCACCACCGGTCTGGTGGCCGACGCGCTGGCCCGCCGCCGGCTGGGTTACGGCCGCGGTGCGCGGATGAAGTTCGAGCAGGACGAGGTCACCTTCCTCGGCGGTGTCCGGCACGGCCTCACCATGGGCAGCCCGGTCGCCGTCATGGTCGGCAACACCGAGTGGCCCAAGTGGGAGCAGGTGATGTCCGCCGACCCGATCGACCCCGAGGTCCTCGCGGGCCTGGCCCGCAACGAGGCCCTGACCCGGCCGCGCCCGGGCCACGCCGACCTCGCGGGCATGCAGAAGTACTCGATCGAGGAGGCCCGCCCGATCCTGGAGCGCGCCTCCGCCCGGGAGACCGCCGCCCGGGTCGCGCTCGGCGCCGTCGCCCGCTCCTACCTCAAGGAGACCTGCGGCATCGAGATCGTCTCGCACGTGGTCGAGCTGGCCGCCGCGAAGGCTCCGGCCGGCGTCTACCCGCTGCCCTCCGACGAGGCCCGCCTCGACGAGGACCCGGTGCGCTGCCTGGACGCCGACGCCTCCAAGCGGATGGTCGCCGAGATCGACCAGGCCCACAAGGACGGTGACACCCTGGGCGGCGTCGTCGAGGTGCTGGCGTACGGCGTGCCGGTGGGCCTCGGCTCGCACGTGCACTGGGACCGCCGCCTGGACGCCCGCCTGGCCGCCGCGCTGATGGGCATCCAGGCCATCAAGGGCGTCGAGGTCGGCGACGGCTTCGACCTGGCCCGGGTGCCGGGTTCGCAGGCGCACGACGAGATCGTCCCCACGCCCGAGGGAGTGCGGCGCACCACCGGCCGTTCCGGCGGCACCGAGGGCGGCCTGACCACCGGCGAGCTGCTGCGGGTGCGGGCCGCGATGAAGCCGATCGCGACCGTTCCGCGCGCGCTGCAGACCATCGACGTGCGCACCGGTGAGCCCGCCAAGGCCCACCACCAGCGCTCGGACGTCTGCGCCGTGCCGGCCGCCGGCATCGTCGCCGAGGCGATGGTCGCACTGGTGCTCGCGGACGCGGTGGCGGAGAAGTTCGGTGGCGACAACGTCTCCGAGACCCGCCGCAACGTGCAGGGCTACCTCGACAACCTGATCGTCCGATGACCGCTCCGGTGGTCGTGCTGGTCGGCCCTCCGGGCTCCGGCAAGAGCACGGTCGGGCGGCTGCTCGCCGCCCGGCTCGGGGTCGCCTTCCGCGACACCGATGCCGACATCGAGGAGCTGGCGGGCAAGCCGATCCCCGAGATCTTCGTGGACGAGGGCGAGCCGCACTTCCGCGAGCTGGAGGTGCGGGCCGTCCGGGACGCCGTGGAGAGCCACGAAGGCGTGCTGGCCCTGGGCGGCGGCGCGGTGATGGCCGAGGCCACCCGTGCCGCGCTGGCCGGGCTGCCGGTGGTCTTCCTGGAGGTGGCGCTCGGCGACGCCGTCAAGCGGGTCGGCCTGGACGCGCCGCGCCCGCTGCTCGCGATCAACCCGCGGGCCCGCTGGCGCGAGCTGATGGACGCCCGCCGCCCGGTCTACCTGGCGGTCTCCACCGCCGTGGTCGACACCGAGGGCCGGACGGCCGAGCAGGTCGCCGACGCTGTACTGGAAGCACTGGAGCTGAAGATCCATGAGTGACACCGTCACGATCCGCGTCGGCGGCAGCGCCGGCCACGACCCCTACGAGGTGCTGATCGGGCACCAACTGCTGGGCGAGCTGGCCCCGCTGATCGGCAACCGGGCCAAGCGGGTCGCGATCATCCACCCGGAGGCCCTGGAGGCCACGGCGGAGGCGATCCGCGAGGACCTGGCCGCCGAGGGCTACGAGGCCATCGCGCTGCAGGTGCCCAACGCCGAGGAGGCCAAGAGCGCCGAGGTCGCCGCGTACTGCTGGTCGGTGCTCGGCCAGACCGGCTTCACCCGCAGCGACGTGATCGTGGGCCTGGGCGGCGGTGCCACCACCGACCTGGCCGGCTTCGTCGCGGCGACCTGGCTGCGCGGGGTGCGCTGGATCGCGATGCCCACCACCCTGCTCGGCATGGTCGACGCGGCGGTCGGCGGCAAGACCGGCATCAACATCGCCGAGGGCAAGAACATGGTCGGCGCCTTCCACCCGCCCGCGGGTGTGCTGGCCGACCTCGGCACCCTGGAGACCGTGCCCCGGCACGACTACATCTCCGGTCTGGCCGAGGTCATCAAGTGCGGCTTCATCGCCGACCCGGCCATCCTCGACCTGATCGAGGCCGACCCGCAGGGCGCCACCAGCCCGGCCGGCCCGCACACCGTGGAGCTGATCCGCCGGGCCATCCAGGTCAAGGCCGACGTGGTCTCCGGCGACCTCAAGGAGGCCGGCCGCCGCGAGATCCTCAACTACGGCCACACCCTCGGCCACGCCATCGAGCGCAACGAGCGCTACAAGTGGCGGCACGGCGCCGCGATCTCGATCGGCATGGTGTTCGCCGCCGAACTCGGCCGGCTGGCCGGCCGGCTGGACGACGAGACCGCCGACCGGCACCGCGCGGTGCTCGGCTCGGTCGGCCTGCCGCTCAGCTACCGCGGCGACGCCTGGCCGAAGCTGCTGGACGCCATGAAGATCGACAAGAAGTCCCGCGGCGACCTGCTGCGCTTCGTCGTGCTGGACGGTCTCGGCAAGACCTCCATCCTGGAGGGCCCCGACCCGTCCCTGCTGGTCGGCGCGTACGCGGAGGTGTCCGGGTGAGCCGGGTCCTGGTGCTCAACGGCCCCAACCTCGGCCGGCTCGGCAGCCGGGAGCCGGACGTCTACGGCGCCACCTCGTACGCCGGCCTGGTCGAGCGCTGCACCGCGCTCGGCAAGGAGCTCGGCTTCGAGGTCGAGGTCAAGGAGACCAACTCCGAGCAGCAGATGATCGAGTGGCTGCACTGGGCCGCCGACCGCAAGACCCCCGTGGTGATCAACCCCGGGGCGTTCACGCACTACTCGTACGGGATGCGGGACGCCGCCGCGCAGCGGACCGCCCCGCTGATCGAGGTGCACATCTCCAACCCCTACGCGCGCGAGGAGTTCCGGCACAACTCGGTGCTCGCCGCGGTCGCCTCCGGCACCATCGCAGGCTTCGGCCTCGGCTCGTACGAGCTGGCGCTGCGCGCCCTCGCGGAGCAGCTCACCACGCGCTGACGTGCGATCATCGGCCCGGTGGCGGACTGTGCCCGCCACCGGGCCGACGTGTAGTGTCCCCGTCGGGAGGTGACCGTGACGCAGTACGCAGGGGGAGGACAAGTGCCTCCGCGACCGCTGGCGCCGCCGTACCCCGGCCGACCGGCGGGTCCGCAGTCCGGCCCGCAACCGCCGTACACCCCGGCGCGGCCGCCGCAGCTCGGCGCGCCGCACGCCGCCGCACCGCCCGGGGCGACCGGGCACTTCGTGCTGCCGACCGGAGCCCCCGTGCAGCTACCCGCGCACCCGCCGCAGCAGCAACTGCCCACCGGCCCGCTCGCGGTGCTGCTGATCGGTCCGGCCGGCGCGGGCAAGACCACCGTCGCCCGGCACTGGGCCGAGCGCCGGCCGACCGCGACCGCGCACATCAGCCTGGACGACGTCCGCGAGTGGGTGCAGGCCGGCTTCGCCAACCCGCAGTCCGGCTGGAACACCGCCTCCGAGGCGCAGTACCGCCTCGCCCGCCGGACCTGCGGCTTCGCCTGCCGCAACTACCTGGCCAACGGGATCTCCTGCATCATCGACGACGCGGTCTTCCCGGACCGCCCGGCGATCGGCCTGGGCGGCTGGAAGCGGCACATCGGACCGGGCATGATCCCGGTGGTGCTGCTGCCGGGCCTCGACTCGGTTCTCGCCCGCAACGCCCGGCGCAGCGGCAACCGGCGGCTCAGCGACGAGGAGGTCGCCCGGATCCACGGCCGGATGGCCGGGTGGCGCACCTCGGGGCTGCCGATCATCGACAACTCCCAGCTGGACGTCGGGGCGACCGCGGCCGCCCTGGACCGCGCGATCTTCTCCCGGCTGGCCGGCCGTCCGGTCTGACCACCCCGGACCGGCTCGCGGGCCGGCGCGGCCGAGCTCCCCGAGGCTGAAACGGTTTCATCCGATCGAGTGAAGTGACTTGTGCTTCCCGAGCATTCGGGCACCGGTCGGCGATGGTTGGCGGAAACCGTGTTCGGGTACCGAAGGAGACTGCGATGACGGCGACCGCCGACCAGGCCGAGGGTCGGACCAACCCGGCTGCCAGGCTGGGCTTCCAGCCCGGCGAGGTGGTCCAGGAGATCGGCTACGACGACGACTGCGACCTGGAGCTGCGCGAGGCGATCGAGGAGATCACCGGCCAGGACCTGGTCGACGAGGAGTACGACGACGTCGCGGACGCCGTCCTGCTGTGGTTCCGGGACGGGGACGGCGACTGCACCGACGCCCTGGTCGACGCGATCGGGCTGATCGAGGACGGCGGGGCGATCTGGCTGTTCACCCCCAAGGCCGGCCGCGAGGGCTACGTGGAGCCGAGCGAGATCAGTGAGGCCGCACAGACGGCGGGGCTGTCGCAGACCAAGTCGGTCAGCGTCGCCGCCAACTGGAGCGCCGCCCGGATGGTCACCCCCAGGGCCGCACGGAGGTAGTCCGGGCCGGGCTCCGGGTGTCGTACCCCGCTGCGATGATGGAGGCGTCGCACAAGGATCTGCCGAGGAGCTGACGCCCGTGCCCGAGGGCCACATCATCCACCGCCTGGCCGCCGAGAACTTCCGGACCTTCGGTGACCGCCCGGTCCGCGTCTCCAGCCCGCAGGGCCGGTTCGCCGACGGCGCGGCCCTGCTCGACGGCCGCCGCCTGGACGAGGCCGAGGCCCACGGCAAGCACCTGTTCCTGGGCTTCGGCGCGGACTGGCTGCACATCCACCTCGGCCTCTACGGCGGCTTCACCTTCGGGGCCGGCCCGGCGCCCGGGCCGGTCGGCCTGATCCGGCTGCGGATGGAGTCCGACGAGGCGTACGCCGACCTGCGCGGGCCCAACACCTGTGAGCTGCTGACACCGGCCGAGAAGGCCGCCGTGCACCGCCGCCTCGGCCCCGACCCGCTGCGTGCGGGCACGGACCCGGCGGCGGCCTGGCAGCGGATCTCCCGCAGCTCCACCACGGTGGCCGCGCTGCTGATGGACCAGAAGGTGCTGGCCGGGGTGGGCAACGTGTACCGCGCGGAGGTGCTGTTCCGGCTGGGCATCAGCCCGCACCGGGCCGGCCGCGACCTCACCAGGCCCGAGTGGGACGCGATCTGGGCCGATCTGGTGGCGCTGATGCACGAGGGCGCGGGAATCGGCCGGATCGACACCGTCCGCCCGGAGCACACCCCCGAGGCGATGGGCCGCCCGCCGCGGGTGGACGACCACGGTGGCGAGGTCTACGTCTACCGCCGCACCGACCAGCCCTGCCTGGTCTGCGGCACTCCGGTGCGGACGGAGGAGCACGCCGCCCGGAACCTCTTCTGGTGCCCGGCCTGCCAGCAGCGCTGACCGGCCCGCCGGGTCGAGGGTCAGTGCCGGCCGGCGATCAGCCGTTCCAGCAGTTCCCCGAGCAGGCGCTGTTCGTCGGGCCCGAGCGGGGCGAGCAGTTCGGCGTTGGCCGTCAGGCCGAGCCGCTCGCCCCGGCGGACCAGCTCCCGGCCGGCGGGGGAGAGGGCGAGGGCGTTCTTCCGGGCGTCCTTCGGATCCCGCTCGCGGGTGATCAGCTCCCGGCCCTGGAGCTCGTTGAGGACGCCGACCATGTCCTTGGGGTCGAGCCGGACGATCCTGGCCAGCTCGGCCTGGGCCAGCGGCCCGTACTCGGCGATCCCGCAGAGGACGGCGTGGTGCGTCATCCGCAGTCCGGCCTCGGCGAGGTGCTCGCCGACCAGGCGGTGGCCGACGGCGGCGGCGCGGCCGAGGAGCCAGCTCGGCAGGGTCTGGAGGCGGCTGAGCGCGGGATCTGCCATGGCAGGAGTCTAGTCCAAGAACCGTTGGACATCCCAACGGATCTGCCGCTACCGTTGGGTCACCCAATGAAACCGTTGGGGTGGCCAATGAACGGGGACGCCATGCGCAAGATCAGCCTGCACGCCTACCGGGGCCCGGCCGGACTCCGCCTCGCCGAGGCCCCCGAGCCGGTGGCCGGCCCCGGCGAGCTCGTCGTGCGCATGGAGGCCGCCGGGGTGACCCTCCCGGTGCTCAAGGTGCTGCGCGGCCACGGCGAGGCGCCGCTGCCGCACACACCCGGCGGTGACCTGGTCGGCCGGGTGGTGGCCGTCGGCGCGGGCGTCGAGGGGCACCGGGTCGGCGACCGGGTCGGCGGAGTGGCGTTCGAGGGCCTGTACGCCGACCTGGTGGCGGTGCCGGCCGCCCTGGTCGCGCCCGTCCCCGAGCAGGTGCCGGCGGCCGACGCGCTCGCCGTGGTCCGGGGCGGGGTGGTGGCGCTCGCCGCCCTGCGGGCCGGCCGTCTCGCGGCGGGGGAGTCGGTGCTGATCACCGCCGCCGCGGGCGGGGTGGGCCACCTCGCCGTCCAGCTGGCGAAGGCGCTGGGGGCGGGCCGGGTGGTGGCGGCCGCCGGATCCCCCGACAAGGCGGGCTTCCTGCGCGGCCTGGGCGCGGACCAGGTGGTCGGGTACGACGACCTGGACCGGATCGGGCCGGTCGACCTGGCGGTGGACGGGGTGGGCGGCGAGGTGGTGCGGCGGGCCGCCGGCGCGCTCGTACCGTTCGGGCGGCTGGTGGTGAACAGCGGTGCGGGCGGCACCCTCGACGCGGGCGCGCTGCTGCGCGGGATGCACACCGCCGTCGGGCTCTCGATGGCGCAGCTCGCCCGGCTGCGGCCCGAGCTGATCGAGCGGTACCGCGCCGAGCTGTGGGAGCTGCTCGCGGCGGGCCGGATCCGGCCGCGGTGCGTGGTGCTGCCGCTGGCGCAGACCGCCCGCGCGGTCGAGCTGCTGGAGAGCCGCGCCAACCTCGGCAAGGTGGTGCTGGTGCCGTGAGGCCGGGCCCGTCCGGTCGTCCCGGCCGGGCCCGGCCGTCATGGCCTAGCGGAACGTCCAGGGCCGGGCCGCGGTGCCGGCCGGGCCGGCCGTCAGGGCGGGCAGCTCGGCACCGTTCCCGGGTGTCGCCTGCGGCGGCAGCGGGCCCGGGCCGCCCACCAGTGGCAGCCGGAGGAAGGAGCGGGCCAGGTCGAGGCCGACGGTCGGCCGGGTGGACGGCGGGTCGATCAGCCCGTGGTCCGTCCCGGCGACGATCAGGGCGAGCCGGTGCCCGGTGGGCACCACGTGGTCCGTCCCGGCCAGGTCGAAGGTGATCGGGTAGGCCGTGCCCGGGGTGAGCGTCAGCGACCTGTCCAGCCCCGCGTAGTGCCCGAGGTCGGCCCAGCCACGGCTGAACACGGTGGCGCCGACCTGGGCGGTGTCGGCGGCCGTGTCCAGGAAGCAGGCGCTGTCGCCCGCCGTGCCGTCACCCCAGCAGGAGCGGCTGCCCAGGGTGGTGATGCCTTCGCCCGAGGCCTGGTAGTCGCGGATGGTCGCCGGTCCGAGGTCGACCAGGACGGCGCTCAGCCGGGCGCTGCCGGTGGACGGTGTGGCGGTCAGGGTGACGGATCCGCCGCCCGAGACGCGCAGCGGTGCGGTGAGCGGGCCGGTGGTGAAGACGGTCTTGTCCGGGGTGCTGCGGTCGGCGTCGGCCGCCCAGGCGTTCTCGTCCCGGGCCGGGTTGTCGGTGAAGCCCGCGGTGCCGCCGCCGGCGGCCGTGGTGAGGGTGCCCGGCCTGAGGCCGAGCGTGCTGGTCACCGTGCCGGGCGCGGGCCAGGCCTGGTCCTGGGTCCACTGGTCGGGTGCCCGCTCGACGTCGGCTACCGGGCCGTTTCGGACGCCGTTGTCGATCCCCAGCAGATAGTGGTCGAACCAGGCGTGCAGGGTGTCCACCCAGGCGCCGCGCCGGAAGTCGAAGGGGTCGACGTGGCCGGTCTGGGAGAGCCAGATCCGGCGCTCGACGCCGGCCTGCGCGAGTGCGGACCACCACTGGGAGAAGTGGATGTCCCGGACGTTGAGGTCCTGCAGCCCGTGCACCAGGAAGACGCTGGCGCGGACCTTGGCCGCCGAGGCGACGTAGTCCCGCTGCTGCCACAGCGCCGTCCAGCTGCCGTTGGACGGCGATCCGGCGGCGAGCTGCTTCTGCACGGCGGCGCAGCGCGCCCGGGTGGCGGAGGTCTCCACCAGGCCGGCCAGGTCGGCGGGGGTGCCGCTGTAGAGCGGGGCGCCGTCCGAGCGGTAGTAGTCGTACCAGGAGCTGATCGCGGAGATCGGTACGACGGTCTTCAGGCCCGGTACGCCGGTCGCGGCGACGCCGTTGGCGATGGTGCCGTCCCAGGACTTGCCGATCATGCCGACCGAGCCGTCGGCCCAGCCGGGGGTGACGGCGCTGCCGCCGGTGCGGGCGCTGTAGCCGCCGGCGCGGCCGTTCAGCCAGTCGACGACGGCCTTGGCGGAGGTGATGTCGGCGGGGCCGCCGACGTCCACGCAGCCGTCGGAGCGGTTGGTGCCGGAGAGGTCGACCAGCACCACGGCGTAGCCGCGCGGGACGAAGTAGTTGTCGTAGAAGAGCGGGAACCCGACGGGCCTGCCCCGGGTGTCGTAGGTCTTGAGCTGGCTCTCGTTCCCGCGGCCGCAGCAGGAGTAGTACGGGCTGGCGTCCATGATGGCGGGGATCCGCCGGCCGGCGGCGGCCGGTTCCCGCGGGCGGACGATGTCGGCGGCGACCCGGTCGGTGCGGCCGTTGCCGTCGCCGTCCAGGCCGGTGTCGACCCAGACCGTCTCCCGGACGGCGTCGGCGTAGGAGTAGACGGGTTGGCTGGCGCCGTCGCGGACGGCGGCGGGGGTGCCCGCGTACGCGGCCGCGGGGCCGAGCAGGGTCGCGGCGAGGGCGGCGAGGAGGGTTGTGACGGTGGCGAACAGGCGGGTTCGGCTGGCTATCACAAGGCCTGAAGGTAGTTCTGACGGTCGTTCACCAGAAGTCTTTTGACGAGCGGCGGTCAAGATTTTGCCGAGGGGTTCGCGAGGCCTACTTGACCTATTCATGCCATCGTCGGGAGGATGCCTCGACCGCGCCCGGCAGTGCAGAGAGGCTCCCGCGATGGCCGACCGACCCCTGTTCCGCCGCGCGGCACGGCTGTTCGCCGCCGCCCTCACGCTGGCCGCCACCCTGCTCTGGGCCGGCCCCGCGCACGCGGACTTCGGCACCGACTACCACGACCCGTTCACCGCGGCCCAGCCGCTGACCAGGCCGGACACCCCGTCCTGCAGCGTCGAGCTGATGCGCGACCAGCCGTTCAGCAACGGCTACGGCAACCCGCCGGACACCCCGTACGCCACCACCCTCACCCCGCCGGCGGGCTGCCGCGGGCCCTGGGCGGCCGTGGTGCTCGACCTGCGCGGCCAGGTGAAGGGCCGCCAGTTCGACCGGCTGTTCACCGTCCGGATCGGCGGGGTCGAGGTGCTGCTGTCCTCCACCCCCGAGCCCTCGGCGGACGGCATCGAGTGGACGCTCGAACGGGACGTCACCCGGTACGCCCCGCTCTTCGACCGCCCGCAGCCGTTCGCCTTCGACCTGGCCAACGTCACCGACGCCACCTACACCGGCGTCTTCCGGATCACGGCGACGCTCACCTTCTACACCGCCTCGGCCCACCGTCCCGCGCCGGAGACCGCCGACCGGCTGCTCACCACCGGGCCGTTCGGCCTGACCGGGGCCGCGCCGTCCGCCACCGTTCCGCTGACCTTCCCGCGGAACCTGGAGCGACTGACGGCCGAGGTCTACACCCGCGGCGGCGGCGCCTGTGAGGAGTTCGCCTACGCCTCCGCCCCGGAGGAGTTCGTCCGCGCCAACCCGGGCCTCGGGCTCTGCGGCAAGGGGCCGTTCCGCGAGCTGCGGCTGTCGGTGGACGGCCGGGCGGCGGGCGCGGTCTGGCCCTACCCGGTGATCTACACCGGCGGCTGGGATCCGCTGCTGTGGCGACCGACCCCAGCAATCGCCGCCTTCGACCTGCCCGCCTACCGGCTCGACCTGACCCCGTACGTCGGGCTGCTGCTGGACGGGCGGCCGCACAGCGTCGGCATCGCCGTGAACGCCGCCGAGAGCCAGAGCAACGACCTCTGGAGCGGCCAGGTCAACCTCTTCGCCTTCACCGACCACGGCCGGGCCCGGACCGAGGGCGGGCTCACCGACCACCGGGTCGCCGAGGAGGCCGCCGTCTCGACCGCCCTCACCGACCAGGGTGGCGGCAGCGGCCACTGGACGGTCACCGCGACCCGCCACGACGCCGCGCGCGGCTGGGTGCAGACCTCGCACGGCCGGATCACCACCGAGGTGCGGGACGACCTCACCTTCTCCTCCGATCAGCAAGTCGCCTCCGGTGGGAACGAGTTGACCCTGCGCAACCGGACCGACCTGACCCGGTCCACCGCCACCCGCGGCGGCGGCCTGCCGCACACCCGGACCACGCACGAGAGCGATCCGCTGGACGTCGACTACCGGTACACCCGTGACCCGGCCGGCAACACCGACCAGCGGACGGCCATGGTGCTCGGCCGGCAGCAGCAGGAGACCCTGCGCCTCGGACCACTGGTGGTGGCCCGCTCCGACGTCGACCACAGCTACCGCCCGACGGCCCACCGCCACGACGGCGACGCCACCGTCCGGACGGCCGAGGCGGTCGAGGACTACCGCTCCAGCGGCCCGGACGGCCGCTACCACCGGACGGTCTCCACCCGGGACGGCTGGCCCGTCAATCCCTCCTGACGCCACCTCAACCCCTGGAGGATTCAGGGGAGTTCTCCACCCCGGGACGGAGGGGAAGCCACCCGGTCGGCGGACGACGGGAGGGGGCCGGGGGTGCGACGCTCGGACCCGGGCCGCGGACTCCGGCCCGGGGAGGGAGGCCGTCATGGCCGACAGGCACCGCAGGACCGTCGTCCGGATCGCCGCAGGTGTGGTGGCCGGAGCCACCCTGCTGGCGATGGCA
Source organism: Kitasatospora sp. NBC_00374 (assembly GCF_041434935.1). Taxonomy (NCBI): domain Bacteria; kingdom Bacillati; phylum Actinomycetota; class Actinomycetes; order Kitasatosporales; family Streptomycetaceae; genus Kitasatospora; species Kitasatospora sp. NBC_00374. The sequence continues at coordinate 7,109,146 of NZ_CP107964.1, forward strand.
CCCGCCGCGTACGGCGCCCCGCGCGAGTCGGGCCGGGCGGGTACGGCGGGCGCGGCGGACGGGTCGGACGGGGTACGGGAGGACGCTGCCGGGCTCCAGCGCGCGCTGGACGCCTTCACGGCCGGCGGCATGGCGACCGCCGCGCTGGCGCAGGTCCGCGACGGCGGCCGGGTGACCTGGCGCGGCACCTCCGGTGTGTCGGACCTCGCCACCGGGGCGCCGGTCCGCGCCGACGGGCGGTTCCGGATCGGCAGCACCACCAAGCCCTTCGTCGCGACCGTGGTGCTCCAGCTCAGGGCCGAGGGGCGGCTCGCCCTCGACGACCCGATCGAGCGCCATCTGCCCGGGCTCGTCCCGGGCGGCGACGCCATCACGGTCCGCCGGCTCCTGAACCACACCAGCGGCCTCTTCGACTTCATCGAGGACCCGGCGATCCGCCTGGACGATCCGGACTGGCTGGCCCGGACCAGGTGGACGGTGTTCCGCCCCGAGCAGCTGGTGGCCCTCGCCACCGCGCACCCGCCGTACTTCCCGCCGGGCGGGGGCTGGCACTACTCCAACACCAACTACATCCTGGCCGGGATGCTGATCGAGAAGATCACCGGGCATCCCTGGGGCGAGGAGGTGGAGCGGCGCATCGTGCGGCCGCTCGGGCTGCGCGGCACCTCGATGCCGGCCGGCCTTCCGCTGCTCACCGGGCCGCACGCCCACGGGTACTACCGGACGCCCGGCGGCCCGGTGGACGTGACCCGGATCAACCCCTCGATGGCGGGTGCGGCCGGTGCCGGCGTCTCCACCACCGACGACCTGGCCCGGTTCGACGCCGCCCTGCTCGGCGGGCAGCTGCTCGGCCCGGTCGAGCTGGCCGAGATGAAGACCACCGTCGGTCTGGAGGGCGGCTTCGACTACGGGCTCGGCCTGATGCGTTTCACGCTGCCCTGCGGAGAGTTCTGGGGCCACGACGGCGGCATCCCGGGCTACTCGACGCTCCTGCTGGGCGACGCCGGGGGCCGCCGCCAGGTGGCCTTCTCGGTCAACCCCTACGACCTCTCCGACCCGGAGGCGGCCACCCGCGCCGAGGACGCGTTCGTCCTGAAGGCCGCCTGCCGCGCCGACCTGCCACCGGCGCCCACCGGCACCCCGGCCGTCGCGGCCGCGGTGGACGGGGGCGCGGCGGACGGGACCGCGGTGGGCGCGGCGGCGGCCGGGCCCGGGTCCTAGCCGCGCGGCAGGGCCAGGGACTGGATCCCGGGCAGGTGGCGCCAGTCGCTGGAGACGACGGAGGCGTGGGCCGCCGCCAGCTGCGTGACCCGGGCGCGCGCCTGGTCGGCGGTCGGGTCGGTGCCGCTGATCGCCGGGGCCACGTTCTGGGCGTCCGTCATCACCAGCAGGTAGTGCCGGCTGTCGTACCAGGAGGTGTCGATGCCGTTGACGTAGGCGGCGGCGTCGCCGTCGAAGAGGACGAACCACGGGCGGATCGTCGTCTCGTACCGGCTGCGCGGGTCGGCCGCGGCGGCGCCGTGCACGGCGGGGAAGACCTGGGCCTGGCCGATCCTGCCGGTGGCCGACAGGTCGCGCAGGTGGCGGCCGTACTCGACGTCGGTGTGCAGGGTGTCGAAGGGGTTGCTCTCCTCGACCGTGCCGGGGATCACCTCGACCATCGCCCGGCCCGCCAGGGCGGCCCTGGTCGGCCAGTTGCCGGCCCGGGCGGCGTCGTCCAGGGTGGCGTACGAGCCGCCGCCGGGCCTGGCGAGCAGGTCGGCGGGGCGGAACGCGGCGGCGCCCAGGTGGGCGGCGATCAGCGCGTCCAGCTCCTTGGGGCCCATGCCGCGGTTGGCGGCGAATCCTCCCTTGAGTTCGAGCTTGACCACCAGCGGCCCGGCGGCGGGGTGGGCGGCGAGCCAGACCCGCAGGTCGTCGAAGCAGGCCTCCAGGTTCTTGTTGGCGCCGCCGGTGTAGAGCTGGGCGGGGGTGGAGGCGTTGACGCAGTTGTTGCCGTTGCCCAGCGGGTTGGAGTGGCTGACCTTCCACTCCTTGGTGATGGTGTCCGTCCAGGCGTCCAGCTCGATCATGCCGGTGCCGGTGTCGAGTCCCTGGGCCAGGTAGGGGAAGGCGGCGGGGTCGTAGGTGTTGTGGAGTCCGACGGTGGTCGCGGAACCGAACGGCAGCTCGCCGGGGCCGGTCGCGCCGGCCTGCTGACCGGGTATCAGGGCGACGGCGGCCAGCGCGAGGGCTCCGGCGGTGAAGAGGCGACGGACGGTCAAGGTTCCTCCTGGGCGGGGAAGGTCGGGGTGCCGGCACGAGCGTCGACCATTCGAGCGCACGGAAGGTGACATGACAAGGAAGAGTGGGATTCCGGTGGATGAGCTTCTGTCGGACCGGGTTCCGCCGTGGGCTCCACCGCGATCCGAGGGAATCAACGATTGGTCTGGACCATGTCCCTGACGGAGGGTTAGGGTGCCTGCTGGGACGCGGCGTTGAACGGCGCATCTGCGCGTCCGATCCTGCTGCCGGCCAATCCGACGGGACCCGTCTGTGATCGACATCGTGGTGGTGCTCCGGGCCGAGGACGCGGTCCTCGACTTCCTCTCCGTGCTCGCCGACCCGAGCAGAGCCGAAACCCGGGTGCTCGTGGCCGAGTCGGGCACCCTGCTCACCCTGCCCGCCGGCACCGGCCCCGCCGAGCGCCTCGCCCTCCTCGGCCCCCTGGTCGGCCCCGCCGGACGCCCCGCCGGGCCACCCGACCCCGACACCCTGGCCGACCTGATCACCCGCGCCCGCGCCGCCCGGCCCGCCCGGCTCTGGACCCACTCCCCGGCCGACAACCGCCGCAGCCGGGGCGCCCTCGGCCGGGAGGCCGCCCGGGCCGCCGCCCGCCTCGACGCCCCGCCGCCGGTGCGGCACGCCGTCGGCTACTCGCCCTTCCTCCAGTTCGTCAGCGACCTCGACCGCCCGCTGAGCCGCGAACTCGTCGCCGCCAAGCTGGCGTTCGTCAACGGCCGGTGCGCCCACCTGCTCGGCTCGGACCACCCCCAGCACATGGTGTACACCGCGCGGGTGCCCGCCGCCGAGCGGTACTTCGAGGCCACCGAGGAGGAGCGCGACCGCCTCTTCGCACTCCTCGCCAGCCTGGGCGAGGAGGCCGCCTCGGTGGCCGACCCCTGGGAGTTCGACACCTCCGGCTACGAGGCGGACCGGCTGGACGCCACCGCCGCCTGGGTCTCCCGCCACTGCCCGCCCGGCGTCGGCCGCCTGGTCGAGGTCGGCGCCTGCGAAGGGGCGCTCACCCGCAGACTGGCCTTCGCCGGCCACCGCGTGCTGGCCACCGAACCCAACCCGCGGTTCCGCGACCGCCTCGCCACCGCCCTCGCCGCCATCCCCGAGGCGGAGGCCGACGACGCCGAACTCGCCGCCCTGGCCAAGGCGGACGGGCCGGCCGCACCCGCCTACCTGCTGATCGAGATGCTCTACTACGGCCAGGACCTCCAGCTGATCGACCGGCTCCCCACCGACCTGGTCTTCGTCGCCCTCGAACCCGAGGCCCTGCGCACCCGGCTGCACCCATGGCTCACCGCGTCCCCGCACTGGCAGGCCGCCGAGGAGACCGAACTGGTCGGCCCGCGCCTGGAAGCGGTCTGCGGCGGCCGCGCGTACCTCAGCAAGCGCGGCAGCGTCGGCGTCCTGCTGCGCCGAACCCCCTGACACCTCGCCCCGGCACCACCGTCCGCCCGCCCGCCCGGCCACGCCGCCGCACCGTCCGCCGCTCGACCCACGCCGCCGCACCGGCCGCCGCTCGACCCACGCCGCCGCACCGGCCGCCGCTCGACCCACGCCGCCGCACCGGCCGCCGCTCGACCCACGCCGCCGCACCGGCCGCCACCCTGACCCGCCCGGCCCCAGGAAGGCACCACCCCGACATGCTCCGCAGCGCCACCGCCACCCTCGTCAACTCCTGCCTGCTGCCCGCCTACGCGGGCCGAACCCCCGCCGACTGGATCCTGCGCGCCGCGGACGAGGGCCTCGCCGGCGTCGCCCTGTTCGGCACCAACCTGCTCGACGCCCGCGGCCCGCTCCGCGCGGACATCACCGACCGGCTGCGGGCCGTGCGCCCCGACCTGCTGATCGCGTTGGACGAGGAGGGCGGCGACGTCACCCGCCTGGACTACCTCACCGGCAGCGCGTACCCGGGCAACCACGCGCTGGGCGCCGTCGACGACCCGGAGCTGACCCGCCGGGTCGCCGCCGCCATCGCCGCGGACCTGACCGCGGCCGGGATCAACCTCTGCCTCGCCCCCTGCGCGGACGTCAACTCCCGCCCGGACAACCCGATCATCGGAGTCCGTTCGTTCGGCGCCGACCCCGATCTGGTCGCCCGGCACACCGCCGCCTTCGTCACCGGGCTGCAGCGGTACGGCGTCGCCGCCACCCTCAAGCACTTCCCCGGCCACGGCGACACCCGGACCGACTCGCACACCGCACTGCCGGACGTCGACCGCGACCTCGACGCGCTGGCCGTCCTCGACCTGCCCCCGTTCGCCGCGGGTATCGCCGCCGGTGCCCGGCTGGTGATGACCGGCCACATCCGGCTGCCCGGCCTCGACGCGCTGCCCGCCACCCTCAGCCGTGCCGTCCTCACCGGCCTGCTGCGCGAACGGCTCGGCTTCCGCGGCGTCATCGTCACCGACGCCCTGGACATGGCCCCGATCGCGGGCCGCTGGGGTTTCGGCGGCGCCGCCGTGGCGGCCCTGGCCGCCGGCTGCGACCTCGTCCTGCTCGGCTCCCCGGACGCGGAGAAGCTCCTCCCGGAGATCCACGCCGCCGTCGACCGGGCCCTGCTCGACGGCAGCCTGCCGGAGCAGCGGCTCAACGAGGCCGCCGCAGCCGTGGCCGACCTGCGGGCCTGGGCCCACCCCCGGGCCACCGCGCCCGAGCCCGACCCGGCCGTCGGCCTGGAGGCGGCCCGCCGCGCCCTCCGGACGCACGGGCTGACGCCGCCGGACGAGCCCCGGGCGGTCCACACCGTCCGCCTCGGCGCCACCGCCAACCTCGCCGTCGGCGAGGCGCCCTGGGGCCTCGCCGCGCCGCTGGCCGCGCTCCGCGCACTCGCCGGCGGCACCGAGGTCGACGCCGGCACCGACCCGGCGCTGATCCCGCTCCCCGCCACGGGCCCCCTCGCGGTCGCCGTCCGCGACGCCCACCGCGACCCGTGGCAGCGGGACGCCCTGCATGCCCTGCGTGCCCGCCGCCCCGACCTGGTCACCGTGGAGTTCGGCCTCCCGCCGCACACGGTCGACGGCCCGACCCTGCTCGCCGGGGGCGCCGGCCTGGCCAACGCGGCCGCCGCGGCCGAGTACCTCACCGGCCGCACCTGGAGCGGACCGCTGCGCCCGGGCCGGGTGTGAACGGTGTACGACCACTGCGTCGGGCTCGGCTACCACTGCGAATCCACCTACCAGCTGCGCCGGATCACCGGCAGCGACCGGGCCCACTTCTTCGACTGGCTCGACCTCGACTTCGAGTCGGTGGTCGAGACCGTCGCGGCCGGCTTCCGGAACGTGCTGCGCCCCGGCCTGGTCGAACCCTTCGACGAGGGCCGTTGCGCGCTCGACCGGGGCAGTGACATCAGGTTCTTCCACGAGTTCCACCCGGCCGCTCCCGGGCCGCTCACCCAGGCCGACATCGACCGCCAACTCCCGGCCGTAAGGACGAAGTTCACGGCTCTCGCCGAGCGCTGGCAGACCCTGGCCGGCTCCGCTCACCGGGTGCTCTACGTCCACCACGACGCCTTCGACGAACTGACCGCCGACGACCTGCGCCGCCTGCGCGCGACCATGGCCGCCGAACACCCCGGCCACCGCTTCGACCTGCTGTGGCTGCGCCGCACCCCGCCCGAGGACGCCCACCGTCTCCCGCCCGGCATCGCCTGGGGCACGGTCGCCGCCGCCCCCGGCCGCTGGCAGGGCGACGACACCCAGTGGGACGAGGCCCTCGCCGCCCTGTACCGACGCGGGCCGGCCCTGCTCGAACCCCCGCACCGACCGTCCCCCGGAGAACGGCACCGATGAACCACCCGACCTGGCGTACCGTCATCCTCTCCCCGCACTTCGACGACGCCGCGCTCTCCCTGGCCGGCCTGATCCCCGGGCTTCCCGGCCCCGTCGCCGTGGTCACCGTCTTCGGCGGCGCACCCGCCGCCCACCACCCGGTCTCCTGGTGGGACAGCACCTGCGGCTTCTCCACCCCGCGGGAGGCCCACCGGGCCCGACTGGCGGAGGACGCCCGGGCCTGCCTGCTCCTCGGCGCCCACCAGCTGGTCCTCGACCACCCGGACGGCCCCTACGGCGACGGCGCCGAACCCACCGGCATCGACCGGCTGTTGGCGGCCCTGCCGAGAGACGCCGCGGTGCTCGTCCCGGTCGGCTCCAACCAGCCCGACCACCAACGCGTCCGCGACCGGGCGCTGGCCGTACGCGCCGCCCTCGGCGCGCCCCCGCCGCTGCTCTACGCCGACCTGCCGTACACCGGCCACCTCCCCGAGTGGGGCACCGACGAGGCCGACCGGGCGCTGGCCCGCAGCCCGATGTGCGGCCTCGCCTACCAGGACCTGCTGCGCACCCACCGCACCACCGTCCGCCACCATCTGCGGCTGACCGACGCGCAGTGGGCCGCAAAGCGCGAGGCCGTGCTGTGCCACGCCTCCCAGCTCGCCCCGCTCGCGGCCGACCACGGCAGCCTGCTGGCCCGCACCGGCCCGCTGCGCGCCGAGCTCGTCTGGTCGCTGGAGGTCCGCGGATGAGCCCGACCGGGCGGATCCTCACCGCCCGCGGCCTGGTGAAGGAGTACCGCCGCGGCCGCGCCGTCGACGGCGTCGACCTGACCGTCCACGCGGGGGAGCGGGTCGGCCTGCTCGGGCCGAACGGCGCGGGCAAGACCACCACCCTGCTGATGTGCCTGGGCGCCGTCGAACCCGACGGCGGCAGCGTCGACATCCTCGGCCACCGCCTGCCCGCGGCCCGCCCGGCCGCCATGCAGGCGGTCGGCTTCGTCGCCGGGTACCTCCCGCTCCCGGACCGGCTGCGGGTCCGCGAGTACCTTCGCCTGTTCGCCGACCTGTACGGCCTGCGGCACCCCGCCGCAGCCGTCGACGCGGCCCTGGAACGCTTCGGCCTGACCCGCCTCGCCGCCGCGATCGGCACCGAACTCTCCAGCGGCCAGCGGACCCTGGTCGGCATCGCCAAGGCGGCCCTGCACGCGCCCCGGCTGCTCGTCCTGGACGAGCCGACCGCCTCGCTCGACCCCGAGACGGCCCTGCGGGTGCGCACCGCGCTGCTCGCCCTGGCCGCCGAGCACGGCACGGCGCTCCTGGTGACCAGCCACGACATGGTGGAGGTCGAACGGCTCTGCGAGCGGGTGGTGTTCCTCGCGGCCGGCCGGGTGGCGGCCGACGGCACCCCCGCCGAGATCGCCCGCCGCTACGGGCGCCAGGACCTGGAAGGCGTCTTCCTGCACCTGGCCGCCGAACGCGACCGGGCCCGGGGGGACGCCGCGTGAGCCTCGACCTGTCCGCCCGCCGCGCACCCGGCCCCGCCGCCCTGTACCGGATCCGCGCCGTCACCCGCCGCCACTGGCTGGTGCTGAGCCGCAGCCCGCACCGGCTCTTCGACGTGCTGGTCTGGCCCGCCGTCGACACCCTGCTCTATGGCTCGATCGGCCTGTTCGCGGCCGACGCGGGCGGCTCCACCGGCACCGACCTCGGGGTCTTCCTGCTCAGCGGGACGGTGCTGTGGCACCTGGTGCACCAGACCCAGATCTCGCTGGCCACCGGCTTCCTGGAGGAGACCTGGTCCCGGAACGTGCTCGGTCTGCTCACCACCCCGCTGCGGGGCTGGGAGTACCTCGCCGGGGTCGGACTGTTCGCCCTGCTGCGGACGGCGGTCAGCACCACCGCCGTGGCCGGACTCGCCCTCGCCGCCTACGCGTTCGACGTCACCTCGCTCGGCCTGGGGCTGCTCCCGGTGGCCGCCCTGCTGCTCGCCTGCGGGTGGGCCGTCGCGCTGCTGGTCGTCGGCCTGGTCCTGCGCTACGGCAGCGGGGCCGAGGCCCTGGTCTGGGGCGCCCTGTCGGTGGTGATGCCGCTGTCCGGCGTCTTCTACCCGGTGTCCACCCTCCCGGCGCCACTGCGGCCGGTCGCCGAGGCACTGTCCACCACCCATGTCTTCGCGGTCGGCCGGGCGCTCGCCGCGGGCCACGGCATGCCCTGGCGGGAACTGGCCCTCGCCACCGGCGGGACGGCCCTCCTGCTCGGCGCCGGAATGCTCGGCCTCGCCCGGATGCTCCGCTCCTTCCGCCGCCGGGGCCTGATCACCCGCTACTCCTGACCGTCGCCCCCGCGAGCCCCTCCGGGACGGGGATCTCGGCCCACACGGTCTTCCCGGACGGCGGACGCGGCACACTGCCCCACCCGCAGGTGAGCGCCCGGACCAGTACCAGGCCCCGGCCGGACTCGGCGCCCTCCCTCCCGGTGGCGGGCCGGGGCAGCCGCTCGCCGCGGGAGTCCGACACCTCGACACGGAGCGTGGCCGGCCCGGCCCCGTCGACCCGCAGGGCCAGCCGGAGCAGGAAGTCCCGCCCGGGGACGTGCCCGTGGGTGACGGCGTTGGCGGCGAGCTCGATGACGACCAGCGAGGCCGCCTGGAAGGCGTCCGTCGTGCGAGGCCAGCCCCACTCCGTGAGGCACTGCTCGGCGGCCCGCCGGGCCAGACTCGCGCCGCGCCGGGACGAGGCGAACCGACCGGCCAGCTGAGGGGTGATTTCTGAGTTCACGTCACCGAGCGTGCCCGGCCGGTCGTACGCTTGCCAGGAGTCGGACCGGTACGCACAGCAGCTGTACCGGCGCAGACGGTTGCATGTCCGGCTCGGCGGTCGTATCGGCGAAGTGCGGGGTGGAGCGATGTCCGACCGGACGGTTGACCGGGAGCCGGTCGTGGGCGAGCCACGCCGTCCCGAGCCCCAGCAGGACGAGGACGGCGCGGCGGACCTCTTCCGCGCGGTCGGGCGGCAGGTCAGGCTGCTGCGCGAACGGGCCGGCCTGACCCAGAAGGAGCTGGGCGACCGTCTGGGATACGGCGAGGACCAGATCTCCTCCCTGGAACGCGGGCGCCGGACCCCACAGCCCGAATTCCTGGACGCGGCCGACGAACTGCTCGGCGCGGGCGGCCTGCTGAAGGCGACGGCGGAGGATGTGGCGCGGGCGAAGGCGCGGTCCCGGGTACGGCATCCGGCGTGGTTCCGGGACTACGCCCGGCTGGAGGCGGAGGCGGTCGAGCTGTACGAGTACAGCAACCAGGCCGTCCCGGGGCTGTTTCAGACGGTCGGCTACGCCAGGGCCATCTTTGCCGGGCGCAGACCGCTGCTGGACGAGGAGACCGTCGAGCAGCGTGTGACCGCGAGGCTCGCGCGGCAGGACATCCTGTCGCGATGGCCCGCCCCCATGGTCAGCTCGATCATCCAGGAGTCCGTTCTCCAGCAGCCCTTCGGTGGCCAGGATGTATGGAGGGCGCAGCTGGAGCGATTGCTGAACCTCGGGCGGCAGCGCAACATCGAGCTTCAGGTGATGCCGACCGACCGGGTCGAACACGCGGGCATGGGAGGCCCGTTCACCCTTCTGACGCCGCGCGGAAGGGCGCAGCTCGGCTACGTCGAGGTGCAGCACATCAGCCGTCTGATCACCAGTCCGGATGAGGTACGTGTGCTCGCGGCGAAGTATGGAAGCATGCGGGGACAGGCGCTCACACCGTGGGAGTCGCTCAACCTGATCGAGAAGCTGCTGGGGGCACTATGACCGTCCAGGCGGACAATCACGAGTGGTTCAAGAGCAGTTACAGCGGCGACGAGGGTGGCAACTGCGTCGAGGTCGCCTTCTCCGACAACGCCGTCCGGGTCCGGGACTCGAAGAACCGCCAGGGCCCGCAGCTCGCGGTCACTCCCGAGGCGTGGGCGGCGTTCGTCCGGTTCGTCGTCACGGGCTGAACAGCCGCACGGGCTGCGCCGGGCCCGTGGCCTGCGGCGCAGCCCGGTGAGGGGTCAGCTCTGTCCGTAGCGGCGGCGGTACTGCTCGATCCGGCCGGCGGTGTCGAGGATCCGGGCCTTGCCGGTGTAGACCGGGTGGCTGGCCGAGGAGGTCTCGACGTCGATCACGGGGTAGCTGTGACCGTCGGTCCACTCCACCGTGCGGCTGCTGGAGAGCGTCGAGCGGGTGAGGAAGGCGAACTCGCCGGACCGGTCGCGGAAGACCACCGGGCGGTACTCGGGGTGGATGCCGTGGTTCATGTCGTCGCTCCTTCGGCTGTGTGCGGGGTGGGGAGTCGGGTCAGCGCTGTTCGCGGAAGAGCACGTGTGCTCCGGCGACCGGGTCGAACTTGCGGATCTCCAGCCGGTCGGGGTCGTTTCGGCGGCTCTTGCGGGTGACGTAGGTGTAGCCGGTGCCGGCCGTCGAGCGCAGGGTGACGATCGGGCGCAGGTCGCTGCGGGCCATCGTTCCTCCTTCTGTTGGCAATGGAAGTCATTGTCATAGGGTCACAACCGGCCGGGCCGGCGAATCATTCCCGGGTCGACACGCCACTTCCACCGAGGCGTATGCACTCGGTGTATACCTCGGGGGTATAGTCGCTGCCATGTCACTCGGACACACCATCCTCGGGCTCCTGGAGTCCCATCCGCGCCACGGCTACGACCTGAAACGCGCCTACGACGAGCAGTTCGGCCGCACCCGCTCCCTCGCCTACGGCCAGGTCTACTCGACCCTCTCCCGGCTGCTGAAGAACGGCCTGGTCGAGGTCGAGGGCGTCGAGCCGGGCGACGGGCCCGAGCGCAAGCGCTACGCCATCACCGAGGCGGGCGTCACCGACGTCGCCGACTGGCTGGCCCGCCCGGAGAGCCCGGAGCCCTACCTGCAGAACACCCTCTACACCAAGGTCGTCCTGGCCGTGCTGACCGGCCGCCGGCCGTACGAGGTGCTCGACGTCCAGCGCTCCGAGCACCTGCGGCAGATGCGCGAACTGACGCGCCGCAAGGCCGACGGCGATCTGGCCGACCAGCTGATCTGCGACCACGCGCTGTTCCACCTGGAGGCGGACCTGCGCTGGCTGGAACTGACCAGCGCCCGGCTGGACGAGCTCACCCGGGAGGTGCGGCCGGCATGAGGATCTCCCCCGTCGAAGCGGCCGACGAGCTCGCCGACCACCGGGCCCGGCCCGCGGAGCAGCCCCCGGCCCGTCCCGGCGCACTGCTCACCGCGACCGGCCTGGTCAAGAACTACGGCCCGACCAGCGCGCTGGACGGCGCCTCGCTCGCCCTCATGCCGGGCGAGCTGCTCGCCGTGATGGGCGCCTCCGGCTCCGGCAAGTCCACCCTGCTGCAGTCCCTGGCCGGAATCGTCCGGCCGGACGCCGGGACCGTGACCTACCGCGGGCAGGATCTGGCCGACCTCTCGGACTCCCGGCGGAGCGCGCTGCGCCGTACCGACTTCGGCTTCCTGTTCCAGTTCGGACAGCTCGTCCCCGAGCTGTCCTGCCTGGAGAACGTCGCGCTGCCGCTGCGGCTGAACGGCATGCGCCGCCGGGCCGCCGAGGCCCATGCCCGCACCTGGCTCGACCAGTTGGAGGTCGGCGACACCGCCGGCCAGCGACCCGGTGAGATATCCGGCGGCCAGGGGCAGCGGGTGGCGGTCGCCCGGGCGCTGGTCACCGGCCCGCGGGTGGTCTTCGCCGACGAGCCGACCGGCGCGCTGGACTCGCTCAACGGCGAGCGCGTGCTGCGACTGCTGCGGGCCGCCGTCAAGGAGTCCGGCGCCGCCGTGGTGCTGGTCACCCACGAGCCGCGGGTCGCCGCGTACACCGACCGCGAGGTCGTCATGCGCGACGGCCGCACCGACGACCGCGCCGACGGCCGAGGGGCCGGCCGGTGACCCGCCGAGCACCCGCCGGGGCCCGGCCCGCCTCGGCCGCGCCCGTCCTCGGCCTCGCCGCGGTCACGGTGCTGCTCGCCACCGTCTCCTGGGCGGGTGGGCCCGCCCCCGACGACCGGACCGCCGGGCCGATGGACGACGGCCGACGGCTGGTCCGCGTCCTGTGGACCGTCTCCACCGCACCCGACCACGCCGCCCGTCTCGTCACCGGCGGCCCCCGATCCCCGGAGAGGGCACCGTGAACCAGCCCGCCCCGCCCACCGCCGACCGGCCGACCCCGACCGTACGGCTGCAGACCGTACGGCTGCGCCGCCTGGGCCAGGTCGGCATCGGTCTGCGACTCGCCTTCACCGGCGGCCGGAACAGCCTGGCCCGCACCCTGCTGACCGCCGTCGGCGTCGGGCTCGGGGTCGCCACACTGCTCTTCGCGTCCTCGTTCCAGACCATGAAGCACCACCGTGACGACCGGATCCACGCCCTGGTCGACACCATGCACGCCGACGACGGTCTCGCCCCCGGCCCCGGCACCCTGCTGCTGATGGACGCCTCCACCGCCTACCACGGCTCCGAGGTGCGCGGCCGGATCATGCAGCCGGAGGGGCCGCAGGCGCCGCTGCCACCCGGCCTGACCGGCTATCCGAAGCCCGGCGAGATGGCCGTCTCGCCGGCGCTGGCGAAACTGCTCGACTCGGCCGACGGACGGCTGCTGAAGCAGCGCCTCGACCACCCGGTCGGCGGCCGGATCGCCGACAGCGGCCTGGTCGGCCCCGGCGACCTCACCTTCATCCTCGGTGCCGAGGACCTGAGCCCCGACCGCGGCGCGATGCGGATCGAGTCCTTCGGCGACTCCTATCCGCCCCGGCAGCTGGAGCCCGAGCTGGTCCTGCTCAGCGTGACCGGCATCGTGGTGCTGCTCACCCCGGTCGCGGTGTTCGTCGCCGCGGCGACCCGGTTCGGCGGGGAGGCCCGCGACCGCAGGCTGGCCGCGCTGCGGCTGGTCGGCGCGGACCGGTCGATGACCGCCCGGATCGCGGCGGGGGAGGCGCTGGCCGGGGCGCTGACCGGGCTGGCGGTCGGCTGGCTGCTGTTCGGGGTGGCCGGGCGGCTCGCCGAGTCGGTGACCATCGAGGGCCTCAGCGTCTTCGCGGCCGACATCGACCCGGACCCGCTGCTGGCCGCCGCCGTGATGGCGGCCGTGCCGGCGCTCGCGGTCGCGGCCGCGCTGCTCGCGATGCGCGGGATCGTCGCGGAGCCGCTCGGCGTGGTGCGCGGCAGCGACCGGACCCGCCGCAGGCTGTGGTGGCGGCTGGCCCTGCCCGCCACCGGGGGCCTGCTGCTCTCCCAGACGCCACGGGGGGTCGACCTCGGCGTCGAGCCGCTCGACCTGGCGATCGTGGTGGCCGGGCTGGTCCTGCTGCTCACCGGCATCGCCGCCCTGCTGCCGGCCCTGCTCGACCTGACCGTCCGTGACCTCTCCTTCGGTCCGCCCTCCCTTCAGCTGGCCCTCGGCCGTCTGCGGCTCAGCGGCGGCGGCGCCGCCCGCGCCACGGCCGGCACGCTGGTCGCGGTCGCCGGCGCCGTCGTCCTGCAGACCCTGTTCGGCGCGATCGCCGACCAGCACAGCTCCCGCGGCCCGCACGCGGGCGGGAGCACCGGCGTCGTGGGGGTCCAGGCCCGGGCCAGGTTCGCGGGGGCCGGCGGATCCGCCGCGGAGCTGGCCGCCCGGCTGCGGGCCGGGGACGGGGCGCGGTCGGCCGTCGGCTACGTCCCGATCTACCTGCACGGCGCCCACCGGGACCCGAACCGGACGTCCCTCGCGCTGGTCGGTGCCTGCGCCGACCTCAAGGAGCTGGCCGACCTGCCCTCCTGCGCCGACGGCGACGGCTTCCAGGTCACGGGGACGGGCTCGGCCGGCGCCGCCGGGGCAGGCCCGCAGCCCGGCGCCGAGGTCACGGCCGACCTGGCCGGCGCGGCAGCGCCGGCCTGGCGGCTCCCGGCGACGCTGCCGTCCGTGCCGGGGCGTTCCCGCGCGCTCCCCGCCGACCCGGCCGGGGTCCTGCTGGTCACCCCCGCCGCCGTTCCGGCCGGCGTCCTGACCGGCCAGGACGCCCAGGTCGACGTGGAGCTCGACACCGCGGTGCCGGACGCCCGGGAGGTCCTGCGCACCGCCGTCCACCGGATCGACCCCCGGGCCCGGCTGTTCCTCCCCGACGAGCAGGTCTTCGCGCCGGACCGCGCCTTCAACAGCGTCCGCCGGGCGCTCACCGCCGCGGTGGTGGCCACCCTGCTGCTGATCTCGCTGAGCATGCTGGTGAGCCTGCTGGAGCAGCTGCGCGAGCGCCGGCGGGCGCTGGCCTGCCTGCTGGCCCTCGGTACGCCGCGGCGCACCCTCGGCCTGTCGCTGCTGTGGCAGAGCGCGCTGCCGATGGGGCTCGGCCTGGTCCTGGCGGTCGGCATCGGCACCGGGGTCGGCCGCCTGCTGCTCCAGCTGGCCGGTCTGCCGCAGCAGGTCGCCTGGGAAGGGGGCCTCGCCATGGCGGGCGCCGCGGCGGCCGGGATCCTAGGCGTCACCGCGCTCACCCTCCCGGTGCTCTGGCGGACCACCGGAACGGGCGCCCTGCGGCACGAGTAGCACCACCCCCGGGCCCGGTCCGGGCCCCGTCCGAGCCCCGTCCGATCGGCTCGACGGGCGCCCGGCCGCCGTGGTTCGTACGCTCGACCCATGTCCGATGCGCACGCGGCCCGACGAGAACGTCTCCGGGAGTACTGCAGTGCCTCCGGGGCCGACGCGGTGCTGGTCACCAGGGCCGCCAACGTCCGTTACCTGACCGGCTGCCCGCCCTGCGGGGCGAGCGTGCTGCTCACCCGGGAACGGGTGCTGCTGGCCGTCCCGGAGGACCTCCCCCCGGACGACACCGGCGAGCACCTGATGCCCGAGGACGTCGCCCGGCTGCCCGTCCCGCCGCTGGCCGACACGGCTCCGGCCCTGGCCGAGGCCGCCGTCCGGCTCAGGGTCGCCGACCTGGCGGTGGAGGAGCACGACCTCACGGTCAGCCGCCACCGCGCGGTGGCCGGGGCGGCGGCCGGGGTCCGGCTGCTGGACCTCGACCAGGCGGTCGAGCGGCTGCGGGTGGTGAAGGACGAGCACGAGATCGCCGACCTGCGGATCGCGGCCGAGATCGCCGACCAGGCGCTCGGCGAGCTGCTGGAGTCGATCCTGGTCGGCCGGACGGAGCGGCACCTGGCGATGGAACTGGAGCGCCGCATGATCGACCACGGCGCGGACCGGGCCTCCTTCCCGGTCTCGGTCGGCACCGGCGCCCACTCGGGCCTGGAGAAGCACCAGCCGACCGACCGCCGGGTCGAGGAGGGCGACTTCCTCACCGTGGTGCTCGGCGCGCAGTACCGCGGCTACGGGGTCTCCACCGCGCGGACCTTCGTGATCGGCGCGGCTCCGGCGCCCTGGCAGGTGGAGCTGCACCGGCTGGTCTTCCACGCCCAGCGGGCCGGTCGTGAGGCGCTCGGGCCGGGGGTCCCGCAGCACGTGCCGGACGACGCGGCCCGTTCGATCCTCCAGGCGGCCGGTCACGCCGAGCGCTCCGTGCATCCGGTCGGACACGGAATCGGGCTGGAGATCCGGGAGGCGCCGCGCCTGGGCCCCGCCGACATGGGTAAACTGGACAATCGCGTGCCGGTCACCGTCGGTCCAGGAGTCCACCTCCCGGGCAAGGGCGGGGTCCGGATCGAGGACACGCTCGTGGTGCGCCCCCCTGAGGAGGGCGGGCCCGAGCTGCTCACCATAACGACCAAGGAGCTCCTCGCCCTGTAGTCCGCGGCCCCGGCCCGGCGGCAGGTTGCGCATCCTTCTTGGTTCCTTGACAGCTATATCCAGGAGTTAGTGCGCCCGTGGCTTCCACGAACGATCTCAAGAACGGCATGGTCCTCAAGCTTGACGGCGGCAAGCTCTGGTCCGTCGTCGAGTTCCAGCACGTCAAGCCCGGCAAGGGCCCGGCCTTCGTGCGCACCAAGCTGAAGGAGGTCCTGACCGGCAAGGTCGTCGACAAGACCTTCAACGCGGGCACCAAGGTCGAGACCGCCAACGTCGACAAGCGCGGCATGCAGTTCTCCTACAAGGACGGCGAGCAGTTCGTGTTCATGGACACGGACACCTACGACCAGCTGTTCATCAGCCCCGACGTCGTCGGCGACGCGTCCAAGTACCTGCTGGAGGGCTTCGAGGCCCTGGTCGCCGTCTACGAGGGCGCCCCCCTGTACATCGAGCTGCCGGCCTCGGTCGAGCTGCTGATCGACCACACCGAGCCGGGCGTCCAGGGCGACCGCTCCACCGGTGGCTCCAAGCCGGCCACCCTGGAGACCGGTGCCGAGATCCAGGTCCCGCTGTTCATCGTCACCGGTGAGAAGATCAAGGTCGACACCCGCGACGGCAGCTACCTCGGCCGGGTGAACAAGTAACCGTGGCGGCTGCACGCAGCAAGGCCCGCACCAGGGCTTTCCAGATCCTGTTCGAGGCGGATCACCGCGGTGTCTCCCCGGAGCAGGTGCTCGCCGACTGGGTGGCCCGCGCACGCGAGCCCAAGCCGGACGAGGGCATCCCGCAGGTCGCCGAGTACACCATGCAGTTGGTCGAGGGCTACACGCAGTACGCCCGCCGGATCGACGAGCTGATCGCGACCTACGCCGTCGGCTGGACGATCGACCGGATGCCGGTCGCGGACCGCAACGTCCTGCGGCTCGGCACCTACGAGCTGATCTGGGAGGACGGTGTCCCGGACGCGGTCGTGGTCGACGAGGCCGTCGAGATCGCCAAGGAATACTCCACGGACGAGTCGCCCGCCTTCGTGAACGGCCTGCTGGCCCGCTTCATGGAGCTGAAGCCGACCATCCGTCGGGACTGACGTCCCGCGCGTGAAGGCCGCCGGACCCAGGTCCGGCGGCCTTCACGCGTTGCTGGCCCGGGTACGGGGCCGCGGCGTAGGCTACTCATCAGTAATGAGGAGTCGGGCAGGACCGTCGCAGCGAAGGACAGCACCCATGACCACCGCGGTACGCAGCGAGTTCGACCGGGGCATCGCCCTGACCCCCCAGGCCGACGGGCCGGGCCGGTACGCGGCCGAGCTGGACGCCGGCTGGCAGATCGGCGGCGGGATCAACGGCGGCCTGCTGCTCGCGGTCGCGGGCCACGCGCTGTCGCTGCGGCACGGGGAGCACCCCGACCCGGTGTCGATCAGCGGGTACTACCTGTCCGCCGCCAGACCCGGCCCGGCGAGCGTGGCCACCGAGCTGGTCCGGCAGGGCCGTTCGCTGTCCACCGGCACCGCCTCGCTGACCCAGGACGGCGAGGAGCGGCTGCGGGTGCTGGCCACCTACGGCGACCTGGCCGCGCACACCGGCGAGGTCCGCACCAGCGCACGGCCGCCGGTCATGCCCCCGCCCGAGGACTGCATCGGCGTCGAGCACGCGCCGAAGGAGCTGATCGAGCAGGCCGCCCTGCTGGCCCGCTTCGACCTGCGGCTCGACCCGGCCACCATCGGCTGGGCGCTCGGCCGGCCCTCGGAGGAGGGCCGGATCCAGGGCTGGTTCAAGCTCGCCGACGGCCGCGAACCGGACCCGCTGCTGCTGCTCCTGGTGGCCGACGCGCTGCCGCCGGTCACCTTCGACCTCGGTATCCCCGGCTGGGCGCCGACCATCGAGCTCACCGTCCACCTGCGGGCGAAGCCGGCGCCGGGCTGGCTGCGGGTCAGCCACGCCACCCGCAACCTGGCCGGCGGCTACTTCGAGGAGGACGCCGAGGTCTGGGACTCGACGGGCCGCCTGGTCGCGCAGTCCCGCCAGCTGGCCCGGGCCCCGAGGGGGCGGTAGCACGCGCGTTCGTCGCACTCGGTTACATTGCTGTGACACCCCGTACGTGTGCGGCGCGTGGGGGTGGGGAGGAAGAGGGGCAGCGGCGCACCCGGCCGCGCCCGTCGACCCCCCGCCCCAGGAGCCCCGATGCCCCGCAACAGCCGCACCCCCCGGTCCTCCCGCTGCACCTCCGCCGGGGCGGGCGGCCGCAGGCCCGAGGAGGCCTTCGTCACCGGCATCCTGACCAGCCCCGAGGACTTCGAGCTGGCCCGGCCCTGGGGGCTGACCGAGGCCGCCGACCACGCCGGCTACCTGGTGGACACCGCCGCCCTGCTGACCGAGGCGCGCCGGGTCTTCGGCACCGTCCAGGCCCGGATGTTCCACCCGGGGGACTTCGCCGACTTCTGCCTGCTGCACGGGCTCGACCCGGCGGAGCAGACCGCCCGGGACCGCTACCTGGTCAACCCCCCGCTGCAGACCCAGCTGCTGCCCTACCAGGGTGAGGACCTGGTGGGCGACTTCCTCCCGCGCCTGGTGCGGGCCCGCGAGGGCGGGCTGACGCTGCGCCACGCCGACCTGCTGCTGGACGGCGGGCTGTGCGCCGCGCAGGAGCAGCTGCCGCCGCAGATCCGGCAGGCGTACGAGCAGGGCTCCGAGATCTTCCGGCGGATGCTGGTGGGGGCCGGCGCCGGCACGTTCCAGTTCCACTGCGTGGTGGACGCGCCCGGCGGGCGGCTGCAGGCGGACGCCCGGATCCTGCGCTGGGAGGACGGCGTGGTGCGGATCAACGACGAGGACCTGGACCTGGTGTGCGCCGTACTCTGCGCGGGCCTGGCCCGGGAGCTGCCGGGGGCGGCGCTGCTGCACGGCTCGCAGGGCTCCGCGGGCTCCTGCGGCGAGTACCGGCAGGTCGCCTGGGCCTGGCAGAGCACCGGGTTCGGCTATGCGCCGGCGGCCGTCGAGCTGGACGGTGTGGAGGCCCGGCCGGGGTTCAGCCTCGGCTCGGTGTGCTGACAGCGCCGCCGGGCCTGGGCCCGGACAGCGCGACGGCGGGGTGTGCGGCCGATGCCGCACGCCCCGCCGTGACGTTTCTGCTGGCCGCTGGGCGTCAGCCCGCGTCCTCCTCGCGGACCGCGCGGCGGGCGTCGGGGTTGAGGACGCCCCAGCTGATCAGCTGCTCGGTGAGGATCGACGGCGACTGGTCGTAGATCACGGCGAGGGTGCGCAGGTCGTCCTGGCGGATCGAGAGCACCTTGCCGTTGTAGTCGCCGCGCTGGCTCTGGATGGTGGCCGCATAGCGCTGGAGCGGGCCGGCCTTCTCGGACGGCACCTGAGTCAGTCTCTCCAGGTCGAGGACCAGGCGCGGCGGCGGCTCGGCCGCACCGCCCGGAGTCCCGCCGGGCAGCAGCTCCTGGACCGGGACGCCGTAGAACTCGGCCAGCTCGGCCAGGCGCTGCACCGTCACCGCGCGGTCGCCACGCTCGTACGAGCCGACGACGACTGCCTTCCAGCGACCCTGGGACTTCTCCTCGACGCCGTGCAGGGAGAGACCCTGCTGAGTGCGGATCGCCCGGAGCTTGGCCCCGAGTTGCTTCGCGTAGTCGCTGGACATAGATCTCCCCGGACGAGATTGCTTCGCGTTCAGTGGTGAGCCACGAGCGAGCGGGTGATGACCGCGGATCCGGCCGGCCGTACCGGTGGGTACGGAGGCGGTCTCGTAACTCACTGTGAGGTTACGTAGAGTGAGGTAGTCGCGTCAAGCCGAATGGGGCAGTCGTGCGAATAGCTCCCGGCCGCTCCGTGAACCGCCGAGGTACGGCCGAACGGGCAAAGCGGAACCATCCGGTCCTGAACGCAGGTGGGCGCACTGCTACCATGGGCGAGGCTTCCGCCACGGTCGGGAGTGCACTCCCAGGCATCCTTTAAGGCCCGTCCAGTGAGGCGGGGAAGGAGGTCCGCTTCGGCATGACCACACACAACTCATCCGCGCCGCGCCCGCCGCACCAGGTGCTCGACGCCGGGGACATCACCCGGATCGTCACCCGGATCGCCCACGAGATCGTCGAACGCGCCAAGGGCGCCGACGACGTGGTGCTGCTCGGCATCCACACCCGCGGCGTCCACCTCGCCCGCCGGCTGCAGTCCCGGCTGAACCAGGTCGCCGGCCGCGAGATCCCGCTCGGCACCCTCGACATCACCATGTACCGGGACGACCTGCGGCTGAAGCCGGCCCGCGCGCTGGAGCACACCGAGATCCCCGCCGAGGGCATCGACGGCAAGCTGGTCATCCTGGTCGACGACGTGCTGTTCTCCGGCCGCACCATCCGGGCCGCCCTGGACGCCCTGAGCGACATCGGCCGCCCGCGCGCCGTCCAGCTCGCCGTCCTGGTCGACCGCGGCCACCGCGAGCTGCCGATCCGCGCCGACTACGTGGGCAAGAACCTGCCCACCTCGCTGCGCGAGGCCGTCCAGGTCCAGCTCGCCGACACCGACGGCCGCGACGCCGTCCTGGTCGGCGACCGCGACTACGCGGCCCGCTCCTCCCAGGCGCTCGCCGCCCAGCCGTCCGACCAGCCCCTCCCGGAGTGACCGCCGTGAAGCGCCATCTCGTCTCCACCGCCGACCTCAGCCGCGACGACGCGCTGCTCATCCTGGACACCGCCGAGGAGCTGGCCCACCTCTCCGGACGGTCCGTCAAGAAGCTGCCCACGCTGCGCGGCCGCACCGTCGTCAACCTCTTCTTCGAGGACTCCACCCGCACCAAGACCTCCTTCGAGGTCGCCGAGAAGCGGCTGTCCGCGGACGTCATCAACTTCTCCGCCAAGGGCTCGTCGGTCTCCAAGGGCGAGAGCCTGAAGGACACCGCGCTGACCCTGCAGGCGATGGGCGCCGACGCCGTCGTCATCCGGCACCACGCCTCCGGCGCGCCCGCCCGGCTCGCCCAGTCCGACTGGCTGCACGGCAGCGTCATCAACGCCGGCGACGGCACCCACGAGCACCCCACCCAGGCGCTGCTCGACGCCTTCACCATCCGCCGCCACCTCAACCCCGGCGCCGGGCACGACCTGGCGGGCCGCCGGGTCACCATCGTCGGCGACATCCTGCACAGCCGGGTGGCCCGCTCCAACGTCCACCTGCTGACCACCCTCGGCGCCGAGGTCACCTTCGTCGCCCCGCCGACCCTGCTCCCGATCGGCATCGAGAACTGGCCCTGCCAGATCTCGTACGACCTGGACGCGGTGCTGCCCAAGACCGACGCGCTGATGATGCTGCGGGTCCAGCGCGAGCGGATGAACGCCGCGTTCTTCCCGACCGAGCGCGAGTACTCCCGGCGCTACGGCATGGACGGCCTGCGGATGGCCCAGCTGCCCGAGCACGCCATCGTGATGCACCCCGGCCCGATGGTCCGCGGCATGGAGATCACCGCCGAGGTCGCCGACTCCCCGCGCTGCACCGCGGTCGAGCAGGTCGCCAACGGCGTCTCCACCCGGATGGCCGTGCTCTACCTCCTGCTCGGCGGGGCGGTCTTCGCCGACGCCTCCGCCGACACCACCCGTACCGACAACCCGGAGGCCGCCAAGTGACGAGCTACCTGATCCGCAACGTCCAGATCCTCGGCGGTGCGCCCCAGGACATCCTCATCGCCGACGGCGTGTTCCGGGAGATCGGCACCGGCCTGACCGCCGAGGCGGACATCGACATCGACGGCCACGGGCTGATCGCCCTGCCCGGCCTGGTCGACCTGCACACCCACCTGCGCGAGCCCGGCCGCGAGGACGCCGAGACCGTGCTGACCGGCACCCAGGCCGCCGCCAAGGGCGGCTACACCGCCGTGCACGCGATGGCCAACACCTTCCCGGTGGCCGACACCGCCGGCGTGGTCGAGCAGGTCTGGCGGCTCGGCCAGGAGTCCGGCTACTGCGACGTGCGGCCGGTC
The DNA here is from genome assembly GCF_041434935.1 of Kitasatospora sp. NBC_00374. Classification (NCBI taxonomy): domain Bacteria; kingdom Bacillati; phylum Actinomycetota; class Actinomycetes; order Kitasatosporales; family Streptomycetaceae; genus Kitasatospora; species Kitasatospora sp. NBC_00374. The sequence continues at coordinate 7,130,910 of NZ_CP107964.1, forward strand.
GGCGCCGTCACCGTGGGCCTGGAGGGCAAGAAGCTCGCCGAGCTCGGCGCCATGCACGACTCCGCCGCCGGCGTGCGGGTCTTCTCCGACGACGGCAAGTGCGTCGACGACGCGGTGATCATGCGCCGCGCGCTGGAGTACGTGAAGGCGTTCGACGGCGTCGTCGCCCAGCACGCCCAGGAGCCCCGGCTCACCGAGGGCGCCCAGATGAACGAGGGCCAGGTCTCCGGCGAGCTCGGGCTCGGCGGCTGGCCGGCCGTCGCCGAGGAGGCGATCATCGCCCGCGACGTGCTGCTCGCCGCCCACGTCGGCTCCCGGCTGCACGTCTGCCACCTCTCCACGGCCGGATCGGTCGAGATCGTCCGCTGGGCCAAGGCCAAGGGCTGGGACGTCACCGCCGAGGTGACCCCGCACCACCTGCTGCTCACCGACGAGCTGGTCCGCAGCTACGACCCGGTCTACAAGGTCAACCCGCCGCTGCGCACCGCCGCGGACGTGGAGGCGCTGCGCGCCGCGCTGGCCGACGGCACCATCGACGCCGTCGCCACCGACCACGCCCCGCACCCGGCGGAGGACAAGGACTGCGAGTGGGCGGTCGCCGCGATGGGCATGGTCGGCCTGGAGACCGCGCTGTCGGTCGTGCAGCAGACCATGGTCGACACCGGCCTGCTGAACTGGGAGGGTGTGGCCGACCGGATGTCCCACCGCCCGGCCCGGATCGGCCGTCTGACCGGCCACGGAAGGCCCGTCTCGGTCGGTGAACCGGCCAACCTGGTGCTCTTCGATCCCGCGTACCGTGGGACCGTGGACCCGGACAGCTTTGCGACGCGCAGCCGAAACACCCCCTACCGAGGCCTGGACCTGCCCGGGCGGGTGCACGCCACCTTCCTGCGCGGCACCGCCACGGTGCTGGCCGGCGAGCTGGCCGAGCAGGGCGATCTCGCGTGAGCGGCCTCCTCTCCGCGGGGCAGGCCCAGGTCACCAACTGGCCGGGCTACATCGGCTGGACGGTCGGCCTGGCGGTCGTGGTCGGGCTGGTCTACTGGCTGATGCGGCAGGGCTGGAACTGGCGCCGCACCCTGCAGTCCGACCTGCCGCCGCTGCCCGAGGTCCCGGCCGACCCCGGCCCGGCCACGCTCACCGCCGCCGGCCGCTACCACGGCACCACCACCGCCGGGAACTGGCTGGACCGGGTGGTCGCCCACGACCTGGGCACCCGCAGCCTCGCCGACCTCACCCTCACCGAGCGCGGCCTGCTGGTCCGCCGCCCGGGCGGCACCGACCTGTGGATCCCGGTCGAGGTGCTGGCCGGCGCCCGCCTCGACTCCGGTATCGCGGGCAAGGTCGTCCCCTCCGGTCTCCTGGTCATCGGCTGGCGCCTGGGCACCACCGGCCTGGAGTCCGGCGTCCGGCTGGACTCGCCGGACCGGCACGCGGCCTGGGTCGCCGCGATCCTCGAACTCTCCACCCGCACGCAGCAGACGGAAGGCACCGCATCATGACCGCACCTGCCCCCACCACTCAGCGCTTGAGGCGGGAGCGAGTGCCCGCCGTGCTCGTCCTGGAGGACGGCCGGACCTTCCGCGGCCAGGCCTACGGCGCGATCGGCGAGACCTTCGGCGAGGCCGTCTTCAACACCGGCATGTCCGGCTACCAGGAGACCCTCACCGACCCCTCCTACCACCGCCAGGTCGTCGTCATGACGGCCCCGCACGTCGGCAACACCGGCGTCAACGACGAGGACCCGGAGTCGAAGCGGATCTGGGTCGCCGGCTACGTCGTCCGCGACCCCGCCCGGGTCCCGTCCAACTGGCGCTCGCAGCGCTCGCTGGACGAGGAGCTCGCGACGCAGGGCGTCGTCGGCATCTCCGGCATCGACACCCGGGCGCTCACCCGGCACCTGCGCGAGCGCGGTGCCATGCGGGTCGGCATCTTCTCCGGCCCCGCGCTGGCGGACGAGGCCGCGCTGCTGGCCCGGGTCAACGAGGCGCCCGAGATGAAGGGCGCGGACCTCTGCGCCGAGGTCGCCACCACCGAGCCGTACATCGTCCCGGCCGTCGGCACCAAGCGCTTCACCGTCGCCGCGATCGACCTCGGCATCAAGGCGATGACCCCGCAGCGGATGGCCGAGCGCGGCATCGAGGTGCACGTGCTGCCCGCCGACTCGACCGTCGAGGACGTCTACGCGGTCGACCCGGACGGCGTGTTCTTCTCCAACGGCCCGGGCGACCCGGCCACCGCCGACCACCAGGTCGCGGTCATGCGCGGCGTGCTGGAGCGCAGGACCCCGCTGTTCGGCATCTGCTTCGGCAACCAGATCCTCGGCCGCGCCCTCGGCTTCGGCACCTACAAGCTGAAGTACGGCCACCGCGGCATCAACCAGCCGGTGCAGGACCGCACCACCGGCAAGGTCGAGGTCACCGCGCACAACCACGGCTTCGCCGTCGAGGCGCCGCTGGACAAGGTCAGCGACACGCCGTACGGCCGCGCCGAGGTCTCCCACGTCTGCCTGAACGACAACGTGGTCGAGGGCCTTCAGTGCCTGGACACCCCGGCGTTCAGCGTGCAGTACCACCCGGAGGCCGCGGCCGGTCCGCACGACGCCGCGTACCTCTTCGATCGGTTTGTCGACTTGATGGCCGGTGCCCCGGCCCGCACCACCACAGGGAGCTGACCCGTGCCGAAGCGCACTGACATCAAGTCCGTCCTGGTCATCGGGTCCGGCCCGATCGTGATCGGCCAGGCGGCGGAGTTCGACTACTCCGGCACCCAGGCGTGCCGCGTCCTGCGGTCCGAGGGCCTGCGGGTCATCCTGGTGAACTCCAACCCGGCCACCATCATGACCGACCCGGAGATCGCCGACGCGACCTACGTCGAGCCGATCACCCCGGACTTCGTCGAGAAGATCATCGCCAAGGAGCGCCCCGACGTCCTGCTGCCGACCCTCGGCGGGCAGACCGCGCTCAACACCGCGATCTCGCTGCACGAGAACGGCACCCTCGACAAGTACGGCGTCGAGCTGATCGGCGCCAACGTCGAGGCGATCCACAAGGGCGAGGACCGCCAGCTGTTCAAGGGCGTGGTCGAGGCCGTCAACGCCCGGATCGGCCACGGCGAGTCCGCCCGCTCGGTGATCTGCCACTCGATGGACGAGATCATGGCGGGCGTCGAGACCCTCGGCGGCTACCCGGTCGTGGTCCGCCCCTCCTTCACCATGGGCGGTGCCGGCTCCGGTTTCGCCCACGACGAGGAGGACCTGCGCCGGATCGCCGGCCAGGGCCTGGCCCTCTCGCCGACCACCGAGGTGCTCCTGGAGGAGTCCATCCTCGGCTGGAAGGAGTACGAGCTGGAGCTGATGCGCGACAAGAACGACAACGTCGTGGTCGTCTGCTCGATCGAGAACTTCGACCCGATGGGCGTGCACACCGGCGACTCCATCACCGTCGCCCCGGCGATGACCCTGACCGACCGCGAGTACCAGACGCTGCGCGACATCGGCATCGCGATCATCCGCGAGGTCGGCGTCGACACCGGCGGCTGCAACATCCAGTTCGCGATCAACCCGGACGACGGCCGGATCATCGTGATCGAGATGAACCCGCGGGTCTCCCGCTCCTCGGCGCTCGCCTCCAAGGCCACCGGCTTCCCGATCGCCAAGATCGCCGCCAAGCTGGCCGTCGGCTACACCCTGGACGAGATCCCCAACGACATCACCGAGCAGACCCCGGCCTCCTTCGAGCCGACCCTCGACTACATCGTGGTGAAGGTCCCGCGGTTCGCGTTCGAGAAGTTCCCGAGCGCCGACGCCACGCTGACCACCACCATGAAGTCGGTCGGCGAGGCCATGGCCATGGGCCGCAACTTCCCCGAGGCGCTCAACAAGGCGCTGCGCTCGCTGGAGAAGAAGGGCTCGCAGTTCACCTGGACCGGCGAGCCCGGCGACAAGGCCGAGCTGCTGGTCAAGGCCCAGGTGCCCACCGACGGCCGGATCAACACCGTCATGCAGGCCATCCGGGCCGGCGCCACCCAGGAGGAGGTGTTCGAGGCCACCAGGATCGACCCGTGGTTCGTCGACCAGCTCTTCCTGCTGGACGAGATCGCCGCCGAGCTGGCCGAGGCCGACAAGCTCCACCCCGAGCTGCTGCGCCACGCCAAGCGGCACGGCTTCTCCGACCAGCAGATCGGCGAGATCCGCGGCCTGCGGCCGGACGTGGTCCGCGAGGTCCGGCACGCGCTCGGCATCCGCCCGGTCTTCAAGACCGTCGACACCTGCGCCGCCGAGTTCGCCGCCAAGACCCCGTACTTCTACTCGTCCTACGACGAGGAGACCGAGGTCGCGAGCCGCACCAAGCCCGCCGTGATCATCCTGGGCTCCGGCCCGAACCGGATCGGCCAGGGCATCGAGTTCGACTACTCCTGCGTGCACGCCTCCTTCGCGCTGGCCGAGGCCGGGTACGAGACCGTCATGGTCAACTGCAACCCGGAGACCGTCTCCACCGACTACGACACCTCCGACCGGCTCTACTTCGAGCCGCTCACCCTGGAGGACGTGCTGGAGATCGTCCACGCCGAGCAGCAGGCCGGCCCGCTCGCGGGCGTCATCGTCCAGCTCGGCGGCCAGACCCCGCTGGGCCTCGCCCAGGCGCTCAAGGACAACGGCGTGCCGATCGTCGGCACCCAGCCCGAGGCGATCGACCTGGCCGAGGAGCGCGGCGCCTTCGGCCGCGTCCTGCGCGACGCCGGGCTGCCCGCCCCCAAGCACGGCACCGCCTTCTCCTTCGAGGAGGCCAAGGCGATCGCCGACGAGATCGGCTACCCGGTGCTCGCCCGGCCCTCGTACGTGCTCGGCGGCCGCGGCATGGAGATCGTCTACGACGAGGCCTCGCTCGCCTCGTACCTGGAGCGGCACGCCGGCCTGATCTCCGAGCACCCGGTGCTGATCGACCGCTTCCTGGACGACGCGGTGGAGATCGACGTCGACGCGCTCTTCGACGGCACCGAGCTCTACCTCGGCGGCGTCATGGAGCACATCGAGGAGGCCGGCATCCACTCCGGCGACTCGGCCTGCGCGCTGCCCCCGATCACCCTGGGCGGCTACGACATCAAGCGGCTGCGGACCTCCACCGAGGCCATCGCCCGCGGCGTCGGGGTACGCGGCCTGATCAACATCCAGTTCGCGCTCTCCGGCGACATCCTGTACGTCCTGGAGGCCAACCCGCGCGCCTCGCGGACCGTGCCGTTCACCTCCAAGGCGACGGCCGTCCCGCTGGCCAAGGCCGCCGCCCGGATCTCGCTCGGCGCCACCATCGCCGAGCTGCGCACCGAGGGCCTGCTGCCGGCCGAGGGCGACGGCGGCACCCTGCCCGCCGACTGCCCGATCTCGGTCAAGGAGGCCGTGATGCCGTGGAGCCGCTTCCGCGACATCCACGGGCGCGGCGTCGACACCGTGCTCGGCCCGGAGATGCGCTCCACCGGCGAGGTCATGGGCATCGACAAGGTCTTCGGCACCTCCTACGCCAAGGCCCAGGCCGGCGCCTACGGCGCGCTGCCCACCAAGGGCAAGGTCTTCGTCTCGGTCGCCAACCGCGACAAGCGCAACCTGGTCTTCCCGGCCCGCGCGCTGGTGGAGCTGGGCTTCGAGGTGCTCGCCACCGCCGGCACCGCCGAGGTGCTCCAGCGCGGCGGCATCCCGTCCACCATCGTGCGCAAGCACAGCGAGGGTGAGGGCCCGAACGGCGAGCGGACCATCGTCCAGCTGATCCACGACGGCGAGGTGGACCTCATCATCAACACGCCGTACGGCACCGGCGGCCGCCTCGACGGCTACGAGATCCGCACCGCGGCCGTCTCCCGCGGCGTCCCCTGCCTGACCACCGTCCAGGCGATGGGTGCGGCCGTTCAGGGCATCGACGCGCTCACCCGCGGCGAGGTCGGGGTGATGTCGCTGCAGGAGCACGCGGCGCTGATCAACGCCGGGCGCAAGTAGCACGACCCTAGTGGGGGGCACCGCGACCGGGTGCCCCCCACTTCCCATGTCCTTCAGCTGTCGTCCCAGGAAGGCGCACCCCCGCCCGTGTACAAGACCCTGTTCAACCTCGTCTTCCGGAAGATGGACCCGGAGAAGGCCCACCACCTGGCCTTCTTCTGGATCCGGCTGGCCGCCTCCGTCCCCGGCCTGCGGCAGCTGGTCCGGCTGGTGCTCGCCCCGCGGGACCGTTCGCTGCGCACCACCGCGCTCGGCCTCGACCTGCCCGGCCCGTTCGGCCTCGGCGCGGGCTTCGACAAGAACGGCATCGGCATCGACGGCCTGTCCATGCTCGGCTTCGACTTCGTCGAGATCGGCACGGTCACCGGCGAGCCGCAGCCCGGCAACCCGGCGCCGCGGCTGTTCCGGCTGGTCGAGGACCGCGCGCTGATCAACCGGATGGGCTTCAACAACCAGGGCTCCGCCCGGGTCGCGGCCCGTCTCGCCAAGCGCCCGCACACCACCTCCACCCCGGTGATCGGCGTCAACATCGGCAAGACCAAGGTGGTCGAGGAGGCCGACGCCACCGCCGACTACCTCAAGAGCACCGAGCGGCTCGCCCCCTACGCCGACTACCTGGTGGTCAACGTCAGCTCGCCGAACACCCCGGGGCTGCGCAACCTGCAGGCCGTCCAGGTGCTCGGCCCGCTGCTGTGGGACGTCCGCAAGGCCGCCGACGCCGCCGTCGCGCACCACGTGCCGCTGCTCGTGAAGATCGCCCCCGACCTGGCGGACGAGGACATCGACGAGATCGCCGACATGGCCCTCCAGCTCGGCCTGGACGGCATCATCGCCACCAACACCACGATCGGCCGCGAGGGCCTGCGCGAGAGCGCCGCCCGGATCGAGGAGATCGGCGCCGGCGGCCTGTCCGGCGCGCCGCTCAAGGACCGCTCGCTGGAGGTCCTGCAGCGGCTGCGGGCCCGCACCGAGGGCCGGCTGGCGCTGATCTCGGTCGGCGGCATCGAGACCGCCGAGGACGCCTGGCAGCGGATCCTGCACGGCGCCGACCTGGTCCAGGGCTACAGCGCCTTCGTCTACGAGGGCCCGTTCTGGATGCGCCGGATGCACAAGGGCCTGGCGGACCGGCTGCGGGCCAGCGGTCACCGGACCGTCGCCGAGGCCGTGGGCACGGCGAAGGCGAAGTAGCCCGAGGGCGAAGTGACAGTGTCCGTGCCGGTTTGGGAGAGTTCAGACCGTCGTACCGGCCGGCCGAAAGGTGAACCACGATGGCCCACCCCGTCCAGACCGACGCCGAGGTGCTCGCCAGCACCCCCGAAGGGGTGTACCGCAGGCTCGTCCTGCACGCCCCCGAGGCGGCCTCCCGGGTGAGACCGGGCCACTTCGCGACCCTCGCGGTCGGCGGCCCGCACTCGTCGATGCTGCTGCGCCGGGCCTTCGCGATCCACCGGGCGGACCCGGCCGCCGGCACCGTGGAGCTGGTGGTCGCCGAGCGCGGCGCGGGCAGCCGGGAGCTGGCCCGGGCCGCGGTCGGGGAGCGGCTGAGCCTGATCGCCCCGCTGGGGACGCCGTTCCCGCTGCCCGAGGGCCCGGTCAGCGCGCTGCTGGTGGCCGGCGGCTACGGCGCCGCGCCGCTGTTCGCGCTCGCCGAGGAGATCCGGCGCACCGGCGGCCAGGTGGGCTTCATCCTGGCCGCGGCGGACGCCGGCCGGCTGTTCGGCGTCGAGCGGGCCCGGGCGCTCACCCCGGACGTCCTGGTGGTCACCGAGGACGGCTCGGCCGGCCTCACGGGCCGGGCCACCGACCCGCTCGCCCAGGCGATCGGGGCGATCGACGCCCGGGTCGTCTACGCCTGCGGCCCGATGCCGATGCTCGCGACCGTCAGCCGGATCTCGCTCGACCTGGGCGCCCGCTGCTGGACGTCGGTGGAGGAGGCGATGGCCTGCGGCACCGGGATCTGCATGACCTGCGTGCTGCCGGTGGTCGGCGCGGACGGCGTGAGCCGCTTCACCCGCACCTGCACCGACGGCCCGGTCTTCGACGGGGCCCGGGTGCGCTGGGCCGAGATCGGCACCGTACCGCCCGATCTGGAAGGTGCGCGGGGGACGGGGGCGGGCGCCCGATGACCCCCGAGGACGTCGACCTCTCCGTCCCGTTCGGCCCGATCACCCTGCCGAACCCGCTCACCACCGCCTCCGGCTGCGCCGGGTACGGCCGGGAGCTGGCCAAGTTCGTCCCGCTGGACGGGCTCGGCTCGATCACCACCAAGACGATCATGCTCCGGCCGCGGGCCGGCTCGGCCACCCCGCGGATGGCCGAGACCCCGTCCGGGATGCTCAACTCGATCGGCCTCCAGGGCTCCGGCATCGAAGCCTTCGTCCGGGACGAACTGCCCTGGCTGGCCGAGCGCGGCGCGCGGGTCCTGGTCTCGATCGCGGGGGAGCGGCTGGAGGAGTTCGCCGAGGTGGCCGCCCGCCTGAACGGGCAGCCCGGGGTGATCGGCATCGAGGTCAACATCTCCTGCCCGAACGCCGCCGACCGCGGCCTGGTCTTCGCCGCCAACCCGGCCACCTCCTACGACGTGGTCCGCGCCGTGCGCGAGACGGCCGAGGCGGCGCTGCCCGTCCACGCCAAGCTCTCGCCCGACGTCACCTCGATCACGGAGATCGCCGCCGCCTGCGTCCAGGCCGGCGCCGACGGTCTCTCGATGATCAACACCACCCTCGGCCTGGGCATCGACCTGGACACCCTGCGCCCGGCCCTGGCGGGCGTCACCGGCGGCCTCTCCGGCCCGGCCGTCCGCCCGATCGCCGTCCGCTGCGTCTACCAGGTCCACGCCGCGATGCTGGCCGGCCGGATGCCGCCGGTGCCGATCATCGGCATGGGCGGCCTGCGCACCGGCCGGGACGCCCTGGAGTTCGCCCTCGCCGGCGCGAGCGGCGTCGCCGTCGGCACCACCCTGTTCAACGACCCGACCGCCCCGCTGCGCATCCTGGACGAGCTGCGCGCCGAGCTGGCGGCCCGGGACCTCGCCACGTTCTCCGAGGCGGTGGGTCTGGCCCACCGCCCCGCAACCCCTGCTGGAAGGACCCCATGACCCTCGCCCCCTTCGGTACCCGCCTGCGCCACGCCCTCGACACCCGCGGCCGGCTCTGCGTCGGGATCGACCCGCACGCCGCCCTGCTCGGCGCCTGGGGCCTGACCGACGACGTGGCCGGCCTGGAGACCTTCTCC